>CAZWSI010000045.1:0-2314 GCA_964636405.1 uncultured Oscillospiraceae bacterium | reverse complement strand
GGTCGATCAAAAAACCGTCCACGCCGCGCTCGACGGCGGTGCGTATCGCGGCCTCCTCGCTCTTGCCGTCCATATCCGTGTTCATCATCATGACGGTGTAGCCGCGCAGGAGGGCGATTTCGTTGACGCGCTTGGCGAAGCAGCCCCAGTAGGGGTTGGAAACGTCCACGAGCGTCATCGCAATGGTGTTGGTCTTGCCCGAGCGCAGCGCGTTCGCCGCGCCGTTGGCCACATAGCCCATCTCGCTGGCCACCCGGCGGATCAGTTCCTTGGTGCCGACGGCCAGATCGGCCGTATCGCGCAGCGCCTTGGACACCGTGATGACGGAATACCCCGTCTTGTCCGCAATGTCCTTGAGCGTCAAACGCTTCTGCCTGCCCCGCACCATAACCGCATCGCCGCCTTTAAACATGATTCATGTAGTATAGCGCGAATCTTCGGAATGCGCAACGACAAAATTTTCGCGCCGGGCCGCAAAAAGCGGCTCGGCGCGATAAAGCAGGCGTATTGCGCCTTACAGAAGCGGCGCGATCAGGCTGTCGAGCAGCGCGTAATCCACGGAGCCGACCTTGTTGTAGCTTATCTTTCCCGCCCCGTCCACGACCACGGTCATGGGAAGCATCGTCGATCCGCCCAGGGATTTGATCACGCTTCCGTCCTCGTCGAGCGCGAAGGGCATCGCGTAGCCCTCGCGGGCGATGAAGTCCTCGACCACATCGGTGATTAGGTTGGAATGGATCGCGACCAGCGCGATCCTGTCGCCGTAGGTTTCATACAGCCGCTCGAAATGCGGCAGCTCGCCCACGCAGGGCGTGCACCAGGTGGCCCAGAAGTTGATCACCGCGGGCTTTCCCGCGGGGAGCGAAAAGCTTCCGCCCGCGCCCCCGTAGAGCGGGACGCTGAAATCCGGGCAGCGCTGGCCGACTTCGAAGCCGACGGGCGTCGCGTCCTCCGTTTTTTCAATGGGCGCCGTCAGAGAGGCGGGCGCGGGCTGCGGGACGGCGGAGGGCCTGGCAAAATACCACAGCGCGAAAAGCAGCACGATGAGGGGCAAAATCCAGCCGAGCGCCGCGCGCGCGGCGCGGGGCATTCCCCGCAGTGTATGCACTCGCGGTCGCCCACGGAGCGCACGTCCATTTTGCATTCGGCCACGCAGCGCCCGCAGCGCGTGCATTTGTCCGCGTTCATCTTCACGCCCAGGAGGGACACGCGGGAAAAGAGGCTGTAAATCGCGCCGAGCGGGCAGAGGAAGCGGCAGAACGCGCGGTACAGGAACACGCAGGCCGTGAGAATCAGCACCATGATGATGAACTTGCGCGTGAAGAGTATGTTCAGCATCGAAAACCTTGCCGCGTTGACGGGGTTGGCCAGCAGCGCCATCGCGCCCTCAAGGGTGCCCGCCGGGCAGATGTACTTGCAGAAGCCCGGCACGGGAAGGTGCTGCAGGCTGTAATAAAGGGGAATCCCCAGCGCGAAGATGACGAGGATCAGGTACTTCAGATAGGAGAGCGCCCGCGTGAAGCGGTTCTTTCGAATCTTGGGCGTCGGTATTTTGTGAAGCAGCTCCTGCACGAGGCCGAGGGGGCAGAGCCATCCGCAGATCGTCCGCCCAAGCGTAAGGCCGAACAGCAAAAGTATGCCCAGCAGGTAGTACGGCGCGCGGTTGCCCGAGGCGGCCAGCGCGTTTTGCAGAGCGCCCAGGGGGCAGGCGCCGACGGCGCCCGGGCAGGAATAGCAGTTAAGGCCCGGCACGCAGAAATTCTTCACCGGCCCGGTATAGATCTCTCCCTCCACGAAGCCCTTGAGGTTGGCGTTGTACAAAAGCGCGGCGTAAACCTGAACCAGCCGCCGCGTGCTGGGCCTGTGCGCGGCCCACCACGCGCCCACGCGCCTAACCAAGGCCGATACACTCCGTGCAAATATTGACGGCCTTGACCAATACGTCATGCATGCCGCCGTTGAAGATCCCCGCGACGATCAGTATAACGGCGGCGACGCACAGCGCCGCGCGCAATACCGACAGGGGGATGGCCCCGACGGCCCGGGGGGCCGCCAGGCTGGGGCGCGGGCGGGGCTTTGCGGCCCGCGCCGCGCCCGGAAGGAGGCGGACGATGAGCGCCGCCGCGAAGGACGCAAGCCAGAGGTAGAAAGCCCAGGATATCGCGCGGAGCCGCTCCCCCACGATCTCCCGGCTGTATATATCGCGTATGCGCACGCCTGTCTCGCTCAGGTTTTCGCTCGCCGTGCCGCTCAGGTAGATGCCCGCCGTGGGGGATTCCACAGGCCGCAGTTTGGGATGGGCCTCGGTGAAGAA
>CAZWSI010000044.1:0-4967 GCA_964636405.1 uncultured Oscillospiraceae bacterium | reverse complement strand
CGCCTCATGGCCCGGCGTGTCGATAAAGGTGATCGTGCGACCCTTGCACTGCACGGTGTACGCGCCGATGTGCTGGGTGATGCCGCCGGCCTCGCCTTCTGTGATGGAGCTGTCGCGAATCGCGTCGAGCAGCGAGGTTTTGCCGTGATCGACGTGGCCCATGATGGTAACCACCGGCGGCCTGGCAACAAGCTTTTCGGGCGCGTCCGTATCGTCGGACGAATCCGCCAGCACCTCCTCGAAGGATTTGGAAAGCCTTTTCTCGAGCTCGATGCCGTAGTCGTTTGCAATCAGCTCGCAGGTATCGAAATCGACCTCCTGATTGATCGTCGCCATGATGCCGAGCATGAACAGCTTTTTGATAATCTGCGCGGCAGGCTTGCCGATCTTTTCGGAAAGATCCTTGACTGTAATGGTATCCGTAGTGATCACCGCCTTTTCAATCACGACCGGCTCGGGGCGATGCATCACCTGCTGCTTGCCACCGCGCCTGGGGCGGCGGCTGCCTGCCGGAGAATCCTCATCCCAGCCGCGCGCGTCCGGCGCGGTCTCCCGCTGAATCGCCTTCTTGTTCTTGGTCTTTTTATCTGAATCGTAGGTGCGCGTATAGGCGCTCCTGTTGGGATCGTAGTTGCTCACTCGCTCCTTGCCGCTTGCCGCGACAGGCGCGGCCGGCGTGGACGGGCGCGGCGCGTAGCCGCCCTGCTGGGGGCGCGGCGCGTAGCCGCCCTGCTGGGGACGCGGTGCATAGCCGCCCTGCTGGGGGCGCGGTGCATAGCCGCCCTGCTGGGGGCGCGCGTTATAGCCGCCCTGCTGGGGCGGGCGCGCGGTGTAGCCGCCCTGCTGCGGACGCGGCGCATAGCCGCCCTGTTGGGGCGGGCGTGCGGTGTAGCCGCCCTGCTGCGGACGCGGCGCATAGCCGCCCTGTTGGGGCGGGCGCGCGGTGTAGCCGCCCTGCTGCGGCGGGCGCGCTGTGTTGCCGCCCTGCTGTTGAATGGGGCGGGCCGTATAGCTGCCCTGCCCGCCCTGGGCGGGCTGCCCGGTTTGAGCGGGCTGCTGCGCGGGACGGAGCGTTTGCTGCTGTGCGGGCCGCGCCTGCGGCGCTTTCGCAGCGGGCTGCTGTTGCGCGGGCGCAGGCTCCGGCTTTTCCGCCTGCGGTGTCGCGACCGGCACGGCTTCGTCCGCCACGGGCGCGGCGGGCTGCTTCTCCTGCACCGCGGGCGTTTCGTGCGCGGCTGTCACCGTCTCGCGCACAGGCTCCGGGTCCGCAAGCGGCTGAGGCGCGGGTTCTGGCATCACCTGCTGTGGGGGCGTCTCCTGCGGAAGCGTTGACGGCGCTTTCTCGGCCGCCTTCGCCGCAATCAAGGCGCTCGTTTCCTCGTCGGACACCAGATCCACGCCGCCGATGTGCGCCGCGTGTTCCTTATCGGAGGCGTACATTTCGCGAAGACGCTCCTCCCGTTCGCGCTCCAAGCGCGCGCGGGCCGCCTCCTCTTCCTTCTCCATAAGGGTTCTCTCGGCGGTCTTGACGGCGGAAAGCAGATCGGAAACGCCGCTTTGCGCTCCGCTCAAGCGTTCGAGTAAGCCGTTAAGATCCTTTTGCAGCGTACCGGCCGCATCCGTAAAACTCTGTTTTGCCATTTACGCATCTACCCCCGTTTGCGCGTTTGCAGCGTTTTCCGCGCTTGCATACGCGCCCTGAATCATAATATGAAAGTTCTCGTCGGTTACGGCCGCCGTCATGCGCGACGGTTTGCCGATCGCCTCGCCAAGTTCCCCGATCCGCAGCAGCGGAACGCCGCGCGCTTCGCACATGGCTTCGTAACGCTTTTGCGTGTTCTGCGAGCAAGATCCATCCAGCAGAACCAGCCGCGCGCGGCCGCCTTTTACGCACTGCTCCACCGCGAAATCGCCGGACACGCATTTCCCCGCCTTCATGCAAAGGCCGACCGCGTTTTTCACGCGCGCTCCGTCGTTCATGGTTCAAACGCCTCCGCGAGGCTGGCGGCCAGCTCCTGAGTCATTTTTATCTCGAGCGCGCGCTCCAGCGCCTTAATCTTCAGCGCCTTGTTCAAGCACGCGGGGTTGTGGCACAGGTATGCCCCGCGGCCGTTTGCCCGGCCTGTCGTGTCTGCAAGCACCGCGCCCTCCGGCGTGCGCACAATGCGCAAAAGCTCCTTTTTGGGTCGCATCTCGCGGCAGGCCACGCACATGCGCATGGGAATCTGTTTGGGCAAGCGTTACGCCTCCGTTCCTTCTTCCGGCTCCAGCTCCGGCTCCAGCTCCGGCTCCAACTCCGGCTCGCCGTCAAAGATCGAGTCCATCGCCTCCTCGGCCTGGGACTGGTTCTTGATATCGATCTTCCAGCCGGTAAGCTTGGCGGCAAGGCGCGCGTTCTGTCCCTCGCGGCCGATTGCCAGCGAAAGCTGGTTGTCCGACACGATGACCTTGGCCGCCTTTTCGTCTTCGTTGATATAAACCATCAGCACCTTGGCGGGGCTGAGCGCCTTTGCGATGAAAACCGCGATATCGGAATCCCACTCGATGATATCGATCTTTTCATTGTGCAGCTCGGATACGATGCGCTCCACGCGCGAGCCGCGCTGGCCCACGCACGCGCCGACCGGATCAACCTGCATATCGCTGGAATGGACGGCAACCTTGGTGCGGAAGCCCGCCTCGCGCGCGATGGCCTTGATCTGCACCACGCCGGACTGAATCTCGGGCACCTCCAGCTCGAAAAGACGTTTGACAAGGCCCGGATGCGTGCGCGAAACGAGCACCTGCGGCCCCTTGTTGTCCTTGCGGACCTCGAGCACGTATACCTTGATGCGATCGGAGTTTTCGTAGGTTTCGTTGGGGATCATCTCGTTGGGGGTAAGCAGGCCGTCGGTGCGGCCAAGCTCCACATAGGCGTTCCCCTTTTCGACGCGCTGCACGATGGCCGTGAGCACCTCGTTTTCCTTTTCCACATACTCCTCGTAAATCACGCCGCGCTCCGCCTCGCGAATGCGCTGCACGACGACCTGCTTGGCCGTCTGCGCCGCAATGCGCCCAAAATCGCGGGTCTTTATCTCCTCCTCCAGCACGTCGCCGACCTCGTAAAGCCCGTTGAGGCGGCGCGCGTCCTCAAGCGAGATCTCCGCCTGCGGATTCTCCACCTGCTCAACCACGGCCTTGGAGGCAAAAATCTGAATGTCGCCCGTATCGGGGTCCACCTCGGCGCGCACATTTGCGTTGCTGCCGTAATTGCGCTTGTAGGCGGAAATTAAAGCGGCCTCAATTGCCGAAATCAAGACTTCCTTGCCGATACCCCGTTCCTTCTCCAACGCGTTCAGGGCTTCGATAAACGCTGCGTTCATGTCCTCATACTCTCCTTTGTCATATCCCTCAAAATAGTATCTCCGGCCGGACAAGCGCCGCATCCCTGCGGCGAATGGTTGTTTCTTCCTGCTTGCCGTCCGCAATGGTAAAGGTATCCGCGTCCCAGCGCGTCAAAACGCCGGCGAGCTCCTTCTTGCCCGCGAGCGGCGCGTAAAGCTTGACCTCGAGCCGCTTTCCAGCATTGCGCGCATAGTCCGCGTCCTTTTTCAGCGGCCTGTCGAGGCCCAGCGAGGAGACGGAGAGATAATACGCCTGTTCTATGGGATCGGTTTCGTCGAGAAGCGGCTCGACCGCGCGGCTCACCTGCTCGCAATCGTCAATGGTAACGCCGCCTTCTTTATCGATAAAGAGCGTCAAAACCCAATTGCCGTATTCCTTTTGAAACTCTACGTCGCAGAGCGTAAAGCCCATTTCGGCCACGCGCGCAGCGGTGATTTCCGCCACGCGATCCGTTGTTTTCAAGCGTTTTCCTCCCGTTTCAAAATGAAAGAGTGGGTTTCCCCACTCTCCGCGTCAAGTTCACAACAATCCAACAATGATGATTATAGCATGACGGCGCAGCGAATGCAAGGGTTTTATTGCCGGGGCGGCTCGACTGTGCCGCCGTCCGCGTCCGCCCGCGCCGCGTCCTCGCGGTTTGCGCGGAACGCGCGGGGAAACTGACTCGTCGCATAATGCACGAGCGCGACATAGGAAAAGACGGTCGCCGCAATGAGCACCGCGATATTCCACGGCTCCACGCCCTTGTCGGAAAAGGACAGCAGCGTCAGCATGATGCCCAGCACGTACAAACCCGTAGCCAGCTTGCCGAACCAGTCCGCAAAGGCCACCACGCGGCGACGCATCATGATGAACCCGCCAAGCAGCATGAGCAGCTCCTTAAAGGCCGCGAGCGCGAACAGAACCGCATAGACGGGCTGCCTTTTGCCCAGCAGAATGCAAAGCAGCGCAGCCACGGTCATGAGCTTGTCCGCGAGAGGATCGAGAAGCTTGCCCAGATTGGAGATCCAGTTGTAGCGGCGCGCGATTCCACCGTCGAGCACATCGGTGGCAAAGGCAAAAATATACACCGACAGGGCGGCTGTATACCGCCCTGCCGAAAAGAGAACGCAGAACACACCGACCAATATGAACCGAACGAAGGTCAGTATATTCGGAATGTGACGCATCAGGCGCTGAGATCCTCCACAACGAGCTCGCGAATGGTGTTTTCGCCAAGCTCCACCGGCCGGTTGGCCGCCTCAACCTTCTCACGGGCCTCGAAGAATTTCATGGCCACCTGCGGGAAGAGCGCGTAGCTGAGCACGTCCTCCTCCTGACGGATGTGGTCCTTGATCTCCTCGCGATAGCTCTCCAGCTCGGGCTTGAGCAGATCGGCGGGACGGCAGGTAATGACCTCCGCGTCGCCGATGGCCTTTTTGCGAACCTCCTCGTTGACCTTGCCGGGCAGCTTGCCGTATTCGCCGCGCAGCACTGCCTTGGATTCCTTGGTAAAGGTCTTGTAGCGTTCGCCGGAAAGCACGTTCAGCACGGCCTGCGTGCCGACGATCTGGCTTGTGGGCGTGACCAGCGGCGGATAGCCG
>CAZWSI010000043.1:0-5789 GCA_964636405.1 uncultured Oscillospiraceae bacterium | reverse complement strand
TAGGCACGCCGCCAGCGTTCGTCCTGAGCCAGGATCAAACTCTTGAGTTTAATCTCTACAGCCAATCACCTCTCGGTGATTCGCTGTTGCTCACTTCTTTTTCGCTTGGTTTCTCTCCCTTGCGTTTCATATCGTTTCCGATATTACTGGCTTGTTTTCTTGCGTTTATTTTGCACTATATAGTTCTCAAGGTGCTCCTCGCTGCCCCCCTCGCTCCCTCGTCCCCTCGCGACAGCTTGATCAGTATAGCGCTTCTCCGGCGGGAACGCAACGCTGCTTATTCCCGATTATTTCCGTTATTCAGTCGTATTATCCATTCTCGCCGGATTATTTCAAAACGCTATCCCTGTTTTCTTCGTTTTTTCTCTTTTTCGCCGTTTTTCGCGATGTGTGCAGAATCTCCCGTGCTCACTTTGCGATTGGCTTCATGGTGGGGAAAAGCAGCACGTCGCGGATGGAGGCCGCGTCGGTGAGCAGCATGACCAGCCGGTCGACGCCGATGCCGATGCCGCCTGTGGGCGGCAGGCCGTATTCCAGCGCAGTCATGAAATCCTCGTCGATCATCATGGCCTCATCGTCGCCCTTCTGACGCTCCATGGCCTGCTGCATAAAGCGCCCGCGCTGGTCGATTGGGTCGTTGAGCTCCGAGAACGCGTTGGCATACTCGTGCCCGCCGATAAACAGCTCAAAGCGCTCGGTAAGCTGCGGCGCGTCCGGCCTGCGCTTGGAGAGCGGCGAAATCTCGACCGGGTAGTCGATGATAAAGGTCGGCTGAATGAGCGTATCCTCGACAAACGCGTCGAACGCCAGCGCGAGCAGCTTGCCCTTGGAGGCAGTTTTGTCCGCCGCTTCGAGGTTTAGCTCCTTTGCCAGCGCGCGCGCTTCCCCGTCCGTTTCGCAGCCGAGGAAATCCTTCCCCGTTCTCTGCAAAACGGCCTCGTTCATGCTCATGCGCGCAAAAGGCGGCGTAAGGTCGATCTCCATGCCCTGGTAGGTAATGCGCGTTTTGCCGTTTACCACCCGGCAGCAGCGCGAGATCAGGTCCTCCGCAAGCTCCATCATGCCGTGATAATCCGTATACGCCTGATACGCCTCGATGGTCGTAAACTCAGGGTTGTGCATGGGATCCATGCCCTCGTTGCGGAAAAGGCGGCCAATCTCGTACACGCGCTCAAGGCCGCCCACTACGCATTCCTTTAAATGCAGCTCGGTGGCGATGCGCAAATACATGTCCAAATCGAGCGTGTTGTGGTGCGTAACGAACGGGTGCGCCGACGCGCCGCTTGCCGTGGTGTTCAGCACGGGCGTTTCCACCTCGATAAAGCCCCGCTCGTCCATAAGACGACGGATCTCCGTAATGATGCGGCTGCGCTTGAGGAAGGTTTCGCGCACCTCGGGATTGACGATCAAATCCACAAAGCGCTGCCGGTAGCGCAGCTCAGGGTCGCGCAGGCCGTGAAATTTCTCGGGAAGGGGTAAAAGCGACTTGCTCAGGAGCGTAAGCGCTTCCGCATGCACGGAAACCTCGCCCGTTTTCGTGGTGAACACCCTGCCCTCCACGCCCACGATATCGCCGATATCGTAGCTCTTAAACAGCGCGTACGCGTCCTCGCCCACATCGTCGCGGCGGATGTAGAGCTGGATATCGCCCTTGCCGTCGAGCACGTGCGCGAAGCTCGCCTTGCCCATGATGCGCTTGCTTACCATGCGGCCCGCGATACGCACGGTCTTGTCCATGAGCGCTTCCGCGTTCTCCAGAATGTCCGCGCTGTGGTGCGTAACGTCGTAGGTGGTGTGCCTGAAGGGGTCTTTTCCGCTCTCCTGCAGGCTTGTGAGCTTGTCGCGCCGGATCTGCAAGAGCTCGGAAAGCGCTTCCGTGCTCATTTCCTGCCTGTTATCCTGTTCCATAACCGTTTTCTTCTCCCTTTCTCCCAAAAAGAAACGGGGGCGCTTGCCCCCGAATGCTATTCACAGCAATTGCTTGCCACGGCAAATGTTTGCCGCGGCAATTCCTTGCGTCGGCAGTATCCTTGCGTCGGCAATTTACTTGCCGATGGATTCAATCCTGAGCCTGAGCGTGCCGCCCGGGGTGGCTACGTCCACCTCGTCGCCCACGCTGTGCCCGAGTACGGCGCGCCCCACGGGGGATTCGTTGGAGATGCGCCCTTGCGCCGGATCGGTTTCCGCGCTGCCGACGATTTGATAGCAAAGCTTTTGTTTGGACCCAAGCTCCGTCATCGTCACCCTCGCGCCGACGTTTACAGTCCGGCTGTCGAGCGCCGATTCATCGATCACCTTGGCGCTGCGCAGCTCGGTTTCGAGCTGAACGATGTCGTATTCATTTTTCGCCTGCTCGTTTTTCGCCGCATCATACTCGGCGTTCTCCGACAAGTCGCCGAAGGCGCGGGCAATCTTGAGTTGCTCCGCGATCTCGAGCCTTCTTGTGGACTTCAGGTATTCGAGCCGCTCCTCGCGCTTTTTAATCTCTTCCGGCGTAAGCCAGATATCCGCCATCTGTACGATCTCCTTTTTTAGGAACACCGTCCCTACATAGTCCCCATATTATATGTGCGCCGCTCGGTGCTGTCAAGAATTTTTGCCAGATCCCCGGCGCAATTGCAGGCTTGAACGGCCGCGCGGAGCCTGCTCGCGTTCGGCTCGCCCGTCATGTAGCACGCCGCGTGCTTGCGAAAGGCGATGATGGCGTGCGCGCCGTACGCCGCCTCCGCCATGCGCGCATGCCGCAGCAGCAGCGCGCGCTTTTCCGCAAGCGTGGGCGGCGTAAACGCCCCGCCCGAAAGCGCCGCGCGCGCCTCGGCAAAGATCCATGGGTTTCCCAGCGCGCCCCTGCCGATCATAAGCCCCGCGCAGCCGGTCGCGCGCAGCATGGCAAGCGCGTCCGCGCCGCTTTCAATATCGCCGTTGCCCATTACGGGGATGGATACGCCCCGCACAACCTCCCCAATCACGTCCCAGTCCGCTTTGCCCGCATATTGCTCCTCGCGCGTGCGCGGATGCACCGTCACGCCCGCCGCACCGCTTTCCTCCGCGATGCGCGCCATTTCCGGGGCGTTTGCGTGCGCCGCGTCCCATCCCTTGCGCAGCTTGACCGTGACGGGCGCCTTGACCGCGCGCACCGTACTTTCGATCACCCTGCCCGCAAGCGCCGGCTCGCGCATGAGCGCGCTGCCCTCGCCGTTGCCCGTAATCTTTCGCGCGGGACAGCCCATATTTAAGTCAATGCCCGCAAGCCGGCCGCCAAGCGCCGTCTGTACACGCCGCGCCGCCTCCGCAACGGTATCCGGCTCACGGCCGAAAAGCTGCACAGTAACGTGTTCTTCGCCAGGCAGGCAGGCAAGCAGCGCCTCGGTGCGGGCGTTTTCATACACCAGCCCCTTGGCGCTGATCATTTCCGTGACCGTCACGTCCGCACCCAGCTCGCGGCAAATCAGCCGAAAGCACGCGTCCGAAAAGCCCGCCATCGGCGCAAGCGCGAGCGGAACCGTCGGAGCCTCTGCCGTCTCCTGCATTTGGTGGCTTTGCGGGCTTTCGTGCGCGCTGTACGACGCCCCCTCCCGCGTCATGCCGGGCGCCCCGTGGGCGTGGGCGTAGGCGTGGGCGTGGCCATAGGCCGGGGCGACATGGCCGGATCGGGCGTGTTGAGCGCGCCAACGTCCGGGTTTTCCTCGACAAGCTCCAGCTCGGTAATATACCAGCGCGTGCCATCGTTCACAAAATGAATTTTATAGCGCACGGGCGTCCAGCGCGGCAGCGGGAAATCCGCCGCCGATTCACCCTCGGAAAGCAGGTCGCTGTTGATATAGCCCCGCAGCGCGACCCGTTCCACGACCGTCACCGTCGCGGTCATGGACCAGGGCAGCACCGAAAGCCGCTCTACGGAAAGATCATAGTCGTAGCCCGTAATCGTATAATCCGCGTACCGCTTTTCGGAAAGCGCGGTATCCCGATCCAGAAAGGTGAGGGAGAAGTATTCCTGCAAATCGTTTTGCTCGTTGCCCTTGATCATGCAGCCCGCGCGCATGGACATGCCCTCTGTGGTGAGAATGTACAGGTTGCTCACGCGCTCCGCCGTCATAAAAGCGGCGATGCAGATGATCGCTCCCACCGTTACAAGCATGAGCAAACGCACGATATACGTCATGGAGCGCCGCGCAATCCGAATGCGCCTGACGCTCTGCGATTCCTTTTTCTTTCTGATTCCCTTACTCGTCTCGGCCATGGAATTATCATAGCACAACGCCCAAAAAGTGCAAAGGGCGAAAAATGAGGGGATTGTAAACTTACGGGGGGCTGGGTACGGTTGGGTACGGCGGGGGTACGTTAGGGCTCCGCCCTAAAACCTGCCCAAGGGTCTTCGACCCTTGGGAATCCCGTTTCTGACCGCGTTTTGCGCGTGCTCTTTAGCTTTTCCCCTGCAAAAATATCTTGGCCCGGCGATATTTCGCCGGGCCGAGTCTTTGTCTATTTGCTTTTGGGGCGATTATTCGGGATTCCCAAGGGGCGAAGCCCCTTGGGCGGGGTCAAGGGGCAGCGCCCCTTGCGTTCCCCGTCCTCCCGTCCCCCGCCTACGCGCCCAGCGCGACGTACTCTGCGGGGTCGGCGGCCTGCCCGTCCACAAGGAAGCCAAAGTGCAGATGGGACGCGTCGCCGCATTCGGATACGGCTGTTTTGCCCACGGTTCCGAGCACATCGCCCGCGTTGACCTTCTGCCCCTCCTTGACGGGTACGTTTTCGGCAAGGTTGGCATAGAGGCTCACGCGCTTATTGGTATGCTCCACGGTGACAAGCTGCCCCAGCGCGTCGTCCACGCGCACCTCGCGCACAGTGCCGGCCAGCACGGCCTTTACCTCGGCGCCAGGCTCGGCGGCTATATCAACGCCCGCGTGGGTCGTCCACTGATCCAGCGTGCGGGAATAGAGCAGCGCGTCCATGGAATAGCTCCGGATGATCTCGCCGGTGACGGGCGCCGCGCCTTTTTTAACGGAAGCCGGACGCGCGGCGGGCTTGGGCGTAGCGGTGGGCGCGGCGCTTGCAGCGGGGGTGGCCGAGGGCGCGGGGGTAGCGGTGGGCAGCGGCGTGCGCCTGGCCGTCAGGCTCTCGTCGCCCGATACGCCGCTTTCGACGACAGGGTTTTGCGCCTCCGACGGGTTGGGCTGCGCTTCGCGCGGCAGCGCGGTGAGGGCAATGGCCGTGCCGACGATCAGAAGGCACACGAAGAGCACAATATAGAAGCCCTGCTTCCGAATGAAATCTTTGGACTTATCCCAGAAGGTTCTCGTTTCTTCCATAAAAATATCACCTCGGAGCTAGTATGGCCCTCCGGGGTGACACTTTATACCAATCTTTTCTTTCACGGGACGGAAAAGAATGAAAAGAAAGCGAAGTCAAAGCTGTCGGGGCGAACGGTGTTTGCCCCGCGCGTATCCTGCGTCCTATTTGAGCTCGTCCTTGCGCAGGTAGGGCCGGAGCGGCTCGGGCACGGCAATTGAGCCGTCCGCGCGCAGATTGTTTTCCAGGAAGGCGATGAGCATGCGCGGCGGCGCGACCACGGTATTGTTGAGCGTGTGCGCAAAGTAATTGCCCGTCTCCTTGTTTTTTACGCGGATGCCCAGCCTGCGGGCCTGTGCGTCGCCAAGGTTGGAGCAGCTCCCCACCTCGAAGTATTTCTGCTGCCGGGGCGACCACGCCTCCACATCCACGCTGCGCACCTTGAGATCGGCCAAATCGCCCGTGCAGCACTCCAGCGTGCGCACCGGGATATCCAGCGA
>CAZWSI010000042.1:0-5821 GCA_964636405.1 uncultured Oscillospiraceae bacterium | reverse complement strand
AACGTGCGGGGGTCTGTGTTTTGCTCTGCGTTCCCCGTCTGCCCGCCTCCTCGCGGCGCGTTGCGCGCTGCGCAAGCTTTATTTTTTAGCTTCTTTTTGTTGTGCCGTCTTCAAATACGGCCTGCAATTTGACGGCGAGCGTGCGGCGCAGCTTTTCAATGAGCAGCGCGTCGCGCGAGGCTGGGTCCTGATAGAGCGTCCATACCAGCGCCGCGCGGATGGCCGCGAGCAGGTTTTCGCTCGGATCGAGCCACCGTGCTTCCGAGCCTGCCGGGACTGTCAGCCCTTCCCGGCGGCCCAGCAGAAAATCGGCCCCCTTCAGCGCCTCGGCCGTATCGTCCGTCACGGCGTAGGTGCCGCCGGACTTTTTTACGTTTCGCTCGCCCATTTTGAGAATGGGCGGGGGCAGCTCGCCCTGCTTGCCGGAAAGCTGGCAAAAGGGAATGCCCATTTTTGTGCAAAGCAGCAGCGCCGAAGCGCAGAGCGGAGAATGCGGCCCGTGGTAAACCAGCTTGCAGGATTCGAGCCGCTTTTCCTTGGGCAAATGCTCGTACATGCTGATTAAGCAACTTAGCTCCGCAAGCGGCAGACAAAAGTCCGAGCCTGCGTTGAGCACAGGCATATCCGCATGCTTGGCAAGCAGGAGCAAGAATTCGTGGCTTATATCGCTGACGACAACCGCGTCGGCGCCGCCCGCAAGCAGGGACGCCGTCTCCTTGGCCTGCTCGGGGGCCGTACCGCACGCCACGGTCTGCGCCATGCCGCCAAGCTGATACATGGCGGTAAAAAAAAGCATGCGTATACGGGGCTCAAAGCCGCTTCCCGCAAGCGCGAGCACCTGCTTTTCGCACAGCGGGGGAAAGCTATCCGCCCGCGCCGCCGCTTTCAGGGTGAGCGCGAGATTCATCAGGTCCGTGAGCGCCTGATCGCTGAATGGATTCGTTTCAATAAAGTCCGGCCGCTTCATGGATATACTTTCTCACGTCCGGCGGTTGATTATGCAAATTCCGCATGTTAATATGTTCTCATGAGCAAATTCAAGCGTTTTATATCCTATTATATGCCGCACATGGCGCTGCTTGCGCTGGATTTGTGCTGCGCGTTTCTCGTTGCGCTGATCGATCTGAGCTATCCTCTGCTTTCGCAGTATATTTTGCGCGAGCTGCTGCCGGCCATGGCTGTTAACGCCGCGCTCGTTTCGCGCTTTGTGTGGCTCCTTGTGCTGGCGCTTTTGGCGTACATTCTCCGCGCGGGGCTGATGTTCATTATTAATTATTGGGGCCACCTGCTGGGCGTGCGCATGGAGGCGGACATCCGGCACGATATTTTTGCCCACGTGCAAAAGCTCCAGTTCAGCTTTTACGACAAGACCCGCACGGGCAAGCTCATGTCCCGCATGACCAGCGAGCTGTTCGACATTACGGAGCTTGCGCACCATGGCCCGGAGGATGTGCTCGTTTCGAGCACGACCTTAATCGGCGCGTTCATCTGCATGTTCTTTATCGAGTGGCGCGTCGCGCTGGCGCTGCTGCTCATCCTGCCCTGCGCCGTCTATTACGTCATGCGAATCCGTCTGCAAATGCGGCAGTCCTCCCTGAAGGTCAAGGAAAGCATGGCCGAGATCAACGCGGGCATCGAATCCTCTATCTCCGGCGCGCGGGTGGCCAAGGCCTTTGGCAACGAGCGGCACGAGATCGAGAAATTTGAGGTGGGCAACAAGCGCTTTGTCCACGCCAAGGATAACTACTATATGTATCTGGCGTTCTTCAACACGGGCATGGAGTTTTTTATTGCGCTGCTGAACATCGCCGTGCTGGGCGTGGGCGGCTTTTTGATTTACAAGAGCGCGCTCGACCCGGTGCTGCTGGTCACCTTCACGCTGTATGTGGCGGCCTTTGTCACGCCCATCAAGCGCCTCGCCTCCTTTGCGGAAAACTATATTCTCGGCATGGCGGGCTTCACGCGCTTTTGCGAGATCATGGATATCGCGCCCGACGTGGAGGATAAGCCCGGCGCGCGCACCCTTGCGGACGTATCCGGCCACATCCGGTTCGAGAACGTCCGCTTTGCGTACGACGGCGGCAAGACCGTGCTCTCCGGCATCGAGCTGGATATTCCCGCGGGCAAAACGCTGGCGCTGGTCGGCCCCTCCGGCGGCGGCAAAACCACGCTGTGCCATCTCATTCCCCGCTTTTACGATGTGCGCGAGGGCCGCATCACCATCGACGGACACGATGTGCGGGACGTGACGCTTGATTCGCTGCGCCGCAACGTGGGTATTGTGCAGCAGGACGTGTTCCTTTTTGCGGGCACGGTCATGGACAATATCCGTTACGGCCGGCTCGACGCGACCGACGCGGAGGTGCTTGACGCGGCGCGCCGCGCGCGCATCCACGAGGAAATTTTGCGTTTCTCGCAGGGGTACGGCACGCAGGTGGGCGAGCGCGGCATCATGCTCTCCGGCGGCCAGAAGCAGCGCATCAGCATTGCGCGGCTGTTTTTGAAGAACCCGCCCATCCTGATTCTCGACGAGGCGACCAGCGCCCTGGACACCGTGACCGAGCACGATATCCAGCACTCCTTCGACGAGCTTTCCGCGGGGCGCACCACGCTGGTGATCGCGCACCGGCTTTCCACTGTGAAGAACGCGGACGAGATCGTCGTCATTGACGAAACAGGCATACACGAGCGAGGCAGCCACGCCGAGCTCCTTGCCCGCGGCGGCCTGTACGCCACGCTCTACCACGCGACCATGGTCGAATAGCGAGGAATACGCCATGAGAAAACGCGCGCCGTTCCTCCTTGCATGCATCCTTGCCGCCGTCTTGCTCCTTGCGGGCTGCGACGTGCTCATCAGCGCGCTCGACGCGGCCTTGCCCGCGCCCGAGGCCGCGCAAACCGAAGCCCCGGCGCTCGTCGCGCTCCCCGAATATGTGCCGCCCGCCGCGCAGACCGCGCCGGAGCAAAACACGCCAGACCCGGGCGCGTCCGCACCGGGGGACGATACGCCCGCGCCGGCGGACGTTACGGCCGCGCCGGCGGACGTTATGCCCAATGAGGACGGCAGCTATACGGGCCGCGACGAGGTGGCGCGCTATCTATATACGTACGGGCGCCTGCCCGATAATTTCATCACCAAGGCCGAGGCGCGCGCGCTGGGCTGGACGGGCGGCTCGCTCGAGCCCTACGCGCCCGGCATGAGCATCGGCGGCGACCGCTTCGGCAATTACGAGGGCCTTTTGCCCGAGAAGAAGGGGCGCGGCTACACCGAGTGCGATATCGATACAAGGGGCAAAAAGAGCCGGGGCGCAAAGCGCATTGTGTATTCAAACGACGGCTTGATTTTTTATACGGGCGACCATTACGAATCGTTTACGCTTCTGTACGGGGAGGATGTGGGATGAAGACGGCGGTGGTGATTCTAAACGGGCGGCGCATGAAGACCCCCGCGCGTGCGCACGCATATATAAAAAGAAAGCTGTCCTTCCCCGATTACTACGGCGGCAATCTGGATGCGCTTCACGATTGCCTGACCCAGCGGGGAACGGACATGCGATTGATTGTGAAGCATACGGACGCGCTGCGGGCGCGGCTGGGTGCGGCATACGCGGAGCGGCTTTTCTCCGTGCTGGCCGATTCGGCGGCGGAAAACCCGCGTCTGACCCTCGAACTCCGGCCCGGCCGCAAAAAAGCTTGAAAGAATCGCGGTTTTTGCTCGTTTTCATGAAAAAAGTTCTTGCATTTCTTTCTGCGCTCCTGTAGAATAACAACGTTCGCGCGTTAAACGCGAGTTTTCGCGCGTGAGGATGACCGGGAGGTTGCCGGTGTGCCATCCGGGTAATTCACGGTCATGCCCAACGTCCGCAGGGACGCGGGCGAAGGCGCGGATGCGTGCCGTCCTAAATGCAACATGCACAGCCAATGCGGCTGCGCATCAATTGTGAAAAAGGAAACACACGGCTCCGTGTACTGCCCCAGCAACAAATGAGGAGGACAGACAATAATATGGCAAACAGAATCCGCATTAAGCTCAAGGCCTACGAAAACAGTCTCATCGACCAGAGCGCCGAGAAGATTGTCGAAACCGCCAAGAGAACGGGCGCGCAGGTCAGCGGGCCCATCCCCCTGCCCACCGAGAAGGAGATCGTTACGATTCTCCGCGCAACGCACAAGTATAAGGACTCGCGTGAGCAATTTGAGATGCGCACACACAAGCGCCTGATTGATATTCTCCAGCCGTCGTCGAAAACCGTGGACGCGCTGATGAAGCTTGATCTCCCCGCCGGTGTCGACATCGAGATCAAACTGTAACGGAGGTAATTCACGAATGAAGAAGGCCATCCATTTTGGGCAAAAAGGTCGGTATGACGCAGATGTTCCTGGCTGACGGTACCATGATCCCCGTGACGGTCATCGAAGCCGGCCCCTGCCCCGTAGTTCAGAAGAAAACCGAGGGAACGGACGGCTATTGCGCCGTGCAGGTCGGTTTCCGCGACATGCGCGAGACCCTCGCGAACAAGCCCATGAAGGGTCATTTTGCCAAAGCCGGCATCAAGCCCCTCCGCTATCTGAAGGAGCTCAAGCTTGAAGACGCCGCCTCCTACGAGGTCGGGCAGGTCATCAAGGCCGACATCTTTGCCGAGGGCGACAAGGTCGACATCTCCGGCAAATCGAAGGGCAAGGGCTTCCAGGGCGTAATCAAGCGCCACAACCAGAACCGCGGCCGCATGACCCACGGTTCCCACTACCATCGCCGCCCGGGCTCCATGAGCGCTTGCTCCAGCCCGTCGCGCGTGTTCAAGAACAAGTATCTGCCGGGTCACATGGGCGCCGAGATGGTCACCACCCAGAACCTGGAGATCGTCCGCGTGGACGCTTCCCGTAACCTCCTGCTCGTCAAGGGCGCCGTACCCGGCCCCAAGGGCGGCATGGTGACCGTGAAGAGCAGCGTGAAGTAAGGAAGGAGGAAGCGACACATGCCTACAGTTGCTGTATTGGATATAACCGGAAAAAAGGTCGGCGAGCTGGAGCTTTCCGAAAACACCTTCGGGCAGCCGGTCAACAAGAGCGTGCTGCACGAGGTAGTCAAGGCCCAACTGGCAAACCGCCGGCAGGGCACCCAGAGCGCGCTGACCCGTGCGGAGGTTTCCGGCGGCGGCATCAAGCCCTGGAAGCAAAAGGGAACCGGCCGCGCCCGTCAGGGCTCCACCCGCTCGCCCCAGTGGCGGCACGGCGGCGTGGTTTTCGCGCCCAAGCCGCGCGACTATACCATCCGCGTCAACAAAAAGGTCAAGCGCGTCGCCATGAAATCGGCCCTTTCGGCCAAGGTTGAGGGCAACGAGCTGATCGTATTCGACGCGCTGAACCTTTCCGAAGCCAAGACCCGCGAAATGGTCAAGGTGCTGGGCGCGATCGAGGTTAAAAACGCTCTCATCGTGCTGCCGGAGACCGACGAAACCGTGGAGCGCGCCGCGCACAACATCCCCGGCGTAAAGACCACGCTGGTCGGCACGCTCAGCGTGTACGAAATTCTCAAGTATAAGAACCTCATCCTTACGCAGGATGCGGTCAAGAAGATCGAGGAGGTGTACGTCTGATGAAGAACCCGTACGATATCATCAAGAGCCCGGTATTGACGGAAAAGTGCTATGATTACCTCCCCGCTAAGGTCTACACCTTCGAGGTGGCCAAGGACGCCAACAAGATCGAGATCAAGCAGGCTGTGGAGGAGGCGTTCGGGGTCCAGGTGGATACCGTTCATACCATCAACAGCGACGGCAAGAAGCGCCGCCAGGGCGCCCATGTGGGACGCACGGCGTCC
>CAZWSI010000041.1:0-6871 GCA_964636405.1 uncultured Oscillospiraceae bacterium | reverse complement strand
GTAGTGGGACTCGAACCCACGACCTCCAGAGCCACAATCTGGCATTCTAACCAAAACTGAACTATACCCACCACACTGAAACAAGCCTATATGCTTCCCCGGCCTGCCGCGCCAGCGGTACATCCCAACCGGCTACCGGGGAAAACTGGCGCGCCTGCAGGGATTCGAACCCGGGACCTACGGCTTAGAAGGCCGTTGCTCTATCCTGCTGAGCTACAGGCGCAGGCAGCGAGTTCCGAAACAGTATTATAACGGTCGGCGCGCATTCTGTCAATGGATATTGCCGAAAGAATTACGCATTTTTCCCGCAGCACTTTTTGTATTTTTTCCCACTCCCACACGGGCAGGGATCATTCCGCCCCGGCTCGCTTTCGCGGACAAACATGCACGCCCTTCTGTATTCCTTCGCAATCTCCCGGCGCTTTTCCTCGCTTAATACGCCTTCCCATTCGGCCAAGCCGTACAGCCACGGCGCCTTGGCCGCATGCATATTATAGTAAAGCTTTTCTAGGTCAATGTCAAATGCAAGCTCGGAATCGGCGGAAAGCTTTTCCAGCTCCAGCGCCTCCTTTAGGCTCGTGTTGATCCCGTCCAGAAAGCCGCAAAAGCGCGTTTCGTCCATGCCGTAACCGGCGGCCAGCGCGCTCAGCGTGCCGCTGACGCGCGTTGTGCGGCTTTCCAGCAGCTTTTGATACACCGCCGTTTCCGCCGCGAAGTAATCCTCCCAGAATTTCGCGCCGCCGTCGCTTGCCTGCGCCTCCTCGGCCAGCCTTGTCCAATCTTCATACAGTCCCATAGCTTCCTCCATTATGCTTCCATGTTTCTTCTATGTTCTCATTCCAGAGCAAAAGCGCGCCTTCGCCGGAATCGCTGTAATAGCGCGGGCGATACCCGTTTTGATGGAAGTCCAGCCCACGATACAGGCTCTGCGCGGCAAGGTTGTTTTCACGCACCTCAAGGGTCATCTTGCTCGCGCCAAGTGAGCGCGCGCTCTCCATCATCGACAGCATGAGCTTGCGCGCAAAGCCCTTTCGCCGGAAATCCGGCAGCACGGCCACGTTGGTTACGTGCGCCTCCTCAAAAAGCACCCACATGCCCGCGTAGCCCACGAGCACGCCGTCTTCCTCAAGCACATGATAGTGCGCCACATCGTTGCGCAATTCGCCCGCCAGCGCATTCTTTGACCACGGCGAACGGAAGCACACGCACTCGATTTCATACACCCGCTCCACATCGTGCCTGGTCATGTGCCGAACCATGGCGCTCATGCGTTGCCCCGCCTTTCCGCAAAGAGACGCTCGGCCTGCGAGGGCCGCAGATACAGCGGCAGCGCCTGCTTTTGGGCAAGCGCAGGCGAACGCATTGCCGCCTCCGCGACAAAGCGCGCCGAGGGCAGCAGCGCGGCTTCGGAGCAAAGCCGAACGTCCGGCACGCGCTCTTGCAAAATCTGCGCGAAGACCGCCGCCCCGTCCCCCACGATATAGGAGCCGGCAGGAATCTGCCCGGCGTACGCATCCATCGCAACAGCGTCCGGCCCCTGCGTCAGGCGGCCGTTTTCAAAGCGGGCCGCATAGGCGTTGCCGTGCGCGGCGTCGATCAGCGCGCAGATCCGGGTCGCCCGGCCCTCCGCCGCGAGCATGAGCGCCGTTAACGCGTCCACGCCCGCCACAGGCTTACCCAGCGCGAGCGCCATGGCGTTTGCGGACGAAACGCCGATGCGCACGCCCGTAAAGGAGCCAGGCCCCATATCCACGGCCAAAAGCTCAATATCGGCGGGCGCGAGGCCGTTTTCCCCAAGCAGCGCGTCGACAAGCGGCAAAAGCGTTTCGGCGTGCTTACGGCTTTCGTCGGCAAAGGTCTCGGCAAGAAAACAGCCGTTGCGGTATAGCGCGGCGGAGGCGCGCTTGGCGCTGCTCGAAAGCGCAAGAAGGTTCACAGTGCCGCCACCAGCCTTTCGTAAGCGTTACCGTGCGCGGTAAACGCAATTTCCCGCGCGCCACCTTGCATCACACGGATGGTAACATCGAGCCGTTCGGCCGGAAGCGCATCCAAAACAAGCTCTGCCCATTCCAGCAGCACGATCCCCGCACGGGCAAGATAATCCGAAAAGCCGACCGCCTCCAGCTCGTCCGCGCCCGAGAGCCGATACGCGTCGAAATGCAGCAGCTCCGGGTCGGTTTCGTGCTCCTGTACGATGGTAAAGGTGGGGCTTGCAATATCGTCCGCGCCCAGCGCCGCGCCGACACCCCGCGCAAGCGCCGTTTTGCCCGCGCCCAGATCCCCGTACAAAGCGACGAACGAGCGGGGAAAGAGCAACGCGCCAAGACGCCTTCCAAGCGCGAAGGTATCCGCCTCGCTATGGCAAATAAACACCCGCGCGGCAATCATTCGTAGACGCCTCCGTCGATCAGCGCGCGCGCAAAATCCGGGTAGCAGTCCGTACGGATGGCCTCGCGCACATCCTCCATAAGGCGGAGCGAAAAGCGGATATTGTGCATGGTAATCAATTGCGCCGCCAATATTTCCTCCGCCTTGATGAGATGCCGAATGTACGCGCGCGTAAAGTTACGGCAGGCGTAGCAATCGCATCCCTCCTCGATAGGCGAAAAATCGCGCTCAAATTTCTTGTTGCGAAGCATCATTTTTCCCTTTCGGGTAAGCGCGAGACCGTTCCTTGCACAGCGCGTCTGCAATACGCAATCAAACATATCCACGCCGCGCAGCACGCCCTCCAGCAGGCAATCCGGGCTTCCCACGCCCATGAGATACCGGGGCTTGTCTTCCGGCATATAGGGCATGATCTCCTCGAGCATTTCGTACATCACAGGCTTGGGCTCGCCCACGCTCAACCCACCGATTCCGTAGCCGGGAAAATCCATGGCGGCCATGGTTTTGGCGCTTTCGATGCGCAAATCGCGATAGGTTCCGCCCTGCACGATCCCAAACAGCGCCTGATCGGGCCGCGTATGCGCGCTTTGGCAGCGCTCGGCCCAGCGATGTGTGCGGTTCATGGCGCGAATCGTATAGGCGTGATCCGAAGGGTACGGCGCGCATTCGTCAAAGCACATGGCGATATCCGCGCCCAGCGACTGTTCGATCTCCATGACCGATTCGGGTGTGAAAAAATGCTTGCTTCCGTCGATGTGCGAATGAAACAGCACGCCGTCCTCGCGGATATCGTTGATCTTGGCGAGGCTGAACACCTGAAAACCGCCGCTGTCCGTGAGCATGGGTCGCTCATAGGACATAAAGCGGTGCAGCCCTCCCGCCTCCTCCACCAGCTTGTGGCCGGGCCGGAGATAGAGATGATAGGTGTTGGCCAAAATTATGCCAGCGCCAGCGTCATACAGATCGCGCGGGGTCATGGCCTTGACCGTGGCCTGCGTGCCCACCGGCATATAGCACGGTGTGTCCACCGTGCCGTGCGGGGTGATCAACCGCCCCAGCCGCGCGCCGGAATGCTTGCAGGTTTTTATGATTTCAATGCGTACGGGTTGTTCCATGTTTCCTCACAAAATCAGGCAGGCGTCACCAAAGCTAAAAAACTGATAGCGCTCTGCGACGGCGTGTTTGTACAGTTCCAGCGCTTCCTCACGGCCCATAAAGGCTGAAACCAGCATAAGCAGTGTGGACTCGGGCAGGTGAAAATTCGTTATGAGCGCGTCCACGGCGCGGAAGCGATAGCCGGGCGTAAGGAAGATCTCCGTCCAGCCCTCTCCAGCGTGAACCAGACCCGCCTCGTCGGCCACGCTCTCCAGCACGCGCGTGGAGGTCGTGCCCACGGCCACGATGCGTCCGCCCCTTGCGCGTGCGGCGTTGATGCGGCTTGCGGCCGTCTCCGTCATGCAATAATACTCAGCGTGCATTTTGTGCTGTTCGATCGTCTCCTCCGACACGGGGCGAAAGGTCCCAAGCCCTACGTGCAACAGCAGATCGACAACCTCCACGCCGTTACCACGGATGGTATCGAGCAGCTCGTTTGTAAAGTGCAAGCCGGCCGTCGGCGCGGCGGCGGAGCCGCGCTCGCGCGCGTAGACAGTTTGATAGCGCGCCCCGTCCGCAAGGCGCTTGGTGATATATGGCGGAAGGGGCGTTTCCCCCGCACGGTCGAGCACTTCTTCAAACACGCCGTCGTAGTGAAGGCGAAGTCGCCTGCCGCCCGCCGCGTCCGTTTCGCCCACGACCTCGGCCCACAGCTCGCCGTTCACCTCAAAGCGAATGCCGGGCCGCGCGCGCTTGGCGGGGCGCGCAAGCGCCTCCCAATCGTCTCCCTCCAGACGGCGCAGCAGCAGAAACTCCATCGCGCCGCCGGTATCGGCACGCACGGCAAGCAGTCTGGCGGGGATCACACGCGTGGTATTGCGCACAAGCACGTCGCCCGGGCGCAAATAGTCCACTATATCGGAGAAAACACGATCCGCCAGCGCGCCGCTTTGCCGATCGTAAACGAGCATGCGCGAAGCCGACCGCGAAGCAGACGGGGTCTGCGCGATCAGTTCCGGCGGAAGCTCATAAAAAAAGTCGCTTGTCAGCAAAGCAGGCGTTTCCGTTCCTTTTCAAAAGTACCTGTGTATTATAGAGTGTTTTCGCACGCTTTGCAAGCCGCTTGGTGCGGAAAGAGGGGGATTTGCCGCGGCTCTGGAAAGAGAATGGGCGAGCACGCTCCATTCCGGCGCGCCCGCCTTGCGCAGAGCCTGTTTTTCGGTTCGCGCTACGAGACCGTGTGCTGCACGCCGTTACCGTCGATGGTCGTTTCTCCCTCGTGCAGAAGCGCGGAAACCGTTACGAATTCGTATCCCTGCGCTTGCGCCGTTTCGATGAGCGTCGGCAGGTATTCCTTAATCTTATAACCGTTGTTGTGGCACAATATGATGCATCCAGCCGACAGCTTGGGCAAAACCGTATCCAGGATGGTCTTTGCGCTGCGCTCCTCACGCCAGTCTATGGTATCGACCATGGTCGCCGGATGGAAAGGGTTGGTTTGCCTAAGAAAAATCATATTTCCAGAAAATTTGAACGCCTTAATTGTTTATCAGCACCCTGTCGATCAGCGTGCGAACAAATTGGCGCTTGCGCTCCATATCCAGCTTGCCCCAATGATCGATCACCATCCCCAAGCGATAGGGTGATTCGGCGGTACCGCGCCGCGCTCTCATATCCGTAAGCTCCGCAGACAGCGCGCGCTTTCTGGCCTCCAATTCCGATATGCGGTTCAGAATGGGTTTCAGGTCCTCCTCCGCCCCGCCGGCAATCGCGTCGATGAGCCGCTTGCTTTGTTCGTCAAGCTTGATGCTTTCCAGCTTCAGACGCCGTTCCTCAGCGTCCTCTACCTGCTCCGTTTTGCGAGACAAATCCCGTTTTTTTTCAATGGCTTTGAATAATTCCGCCTGAACCGCGCTTTCCACCTCTCCAACAAACCATTTGCATTCGAAGCTGTCGCAAACGCCATAATTCGTTTTCCCAGAGCAGGAAAAATGTAGTTCGTCCACGCGCGGCTTTTTGACGCACAGCGCACGCCCGCAGTACGCGCACTTGACCACGCCGGTAAGCCAGGTATACCTTCCCTTCGCGCCATGGGCAATTTGCTTATTGGCACGCAGCTTCTTCTGACAGCGCAAAAAGACGTCCGGCGCAATCAGCCCCTCGTGCAGTCCGAGAGAGAAGCGAATCTTTTCAAGCTGTTCAAACTTCCGCTTGTTGTGATCCCAGCGACCATAGGTAACGATTCCGTTGCCGCCCGTGAAATCGTCCGCCTGGTTTGTCAGCTCTACACCCAGTGTTTTGTAGTATTCGTACACGTTAATGTCCGCTTTTACATAGATCGGATTGGACATGATGCGCGACAGCTTGCAAGAATCCCACGCACCGCCCGCAGGCGAGGGAACGCCGCGCGCATTTAACTCCTTTGCGTAGCCCCCGAGCGATACGGCTCCGCGCGCATACGTTTCAAACAGCTCCCGCACAATCGACGCGGCCGTGTCATGCGGCTCAATGGAGCAGGCGTGTTTCCCGCCGCACAGCACCTTGCACTTTTTGTACCCATACGGCGCTTTTCCGTCATATGCGCCGCGTTCGTGCCGGGCGTAAAATGCGTCGGTCACGCGCATTTGGATCGTTTCGCGTTCCAATTGCGCAAACACCATCAGGATGTTCAGCATCGCTTTGCCGATCGGCGTCGACGTGTCGAAGTTCTCTTTGGAAGACAAAAAACTCACCTGATAGGATGCAAACGTATCCATCATCGTGGCAAAATCCAGCAAGGACCGGCTTAATCTGTCAAGCTTGTAAACCACTACGCAGTCTACCGAGCCGCGCGCAATATCGTCCATCATCTTTTGGAACTGCGGCCGTGCCATGTTCTTGCCGCTAAACCCCTTGTCAATGTAGACGCGGTACTCTCCCCCGCCCGTCATGCCTGCGCAATGCGCAATTTGTGTTTCGATCGAAATGCTGTCCTTCTTGTCAAGCGACTGCCTGCCGTAAATCGCGTACATTTTCGCTCCTTGAAAAGGATCGCCTATGCATGATCATCGCAAGGCGGCTGTGCGGAAAGCAGCTCGCGCAGAAAAAAGTATATATACTCGGCCAAATCATCCCATTCGCTCTGCTCCGTATGGGTTGGAAAAACATTTTCAATAACCAACGGCCTCACCTCTGATAACAAAATTTCCCGCGGTTTAATGTATGGCCGTCAGGCGCACAAAATGCCAATCGCGCTTTGGACAGTCTGTCGAGCCGGGTGCGCCCGTCCCGTTATCCAAATTCATTTTCCGGATAAAAAAAAGGCCCGCGCTTTCCGGCAGGGCCCTTGGGGCTTTCTGGATTTGTCAATAAAACGAGACACCCAAATTTCATTAATAGTAGCATCGGT
>CAZWSI010000040.1:0-9128 GCA_964636405.1 uncultured Oscillospiraceae bacterium | reverse complement strand
CGCGGGCAGCCAGTACGCGGGCGAAATCAAGAAGAGCGTATTCTCCGTGATGAACTACATCCTCCCGCACCATAACGTGCTGCCCATGCACTGCTCGGCCAACATGGGTGAAAAGGGCGATTCCGCGCTTTTCTTCGGCCTGTCCGGCACGGGCAAGACGACGCTTTCCGCCGATCCGCAGCGCAAGCTGATCGGCGACGACGAGCACGGCTGGTCGGATAACGGCATTTTCAACTTTGAGGGCGGCTGCTACGCCAAGTGCATCAACCTCTCGCAGGAGAACGAGCCGCAGATCTGGAACGCCATCAAGTTCGGCTCCCTCGTGGAGAACGTCGTGATGGACCCCGAAACCCGCAAGCTTGACTATGACGACGGCTCCATCACCGAGAACACCCGCGTGGGCTACCCGGTGGACTATATCCCCAACTGCGTCATCCCCGGCGTGGGCGGCCAGCCCAAGACCGTGGTATTCCTCACGGCGGACGCATTCGGCGTGCTCCCGCCCATCAGCAAGCTCGGCAAGAACGCCGCCATGTACCACTTCGTGTCCGGCTACACGAGCAAGCTCGCGGGCACCGAGCGCGGCATCACCGAGCCCGTCACCACCTTCTCGACGCTCTTCGGCGCGCCCTTTATGCCCCTCAAGCCCTCGATTTACGCGGAGATGCTGGGCAAGCGCATCGACGAGTACGACGCGAACGTGTATCTGGTCAACACCGGCTGGTGCGGCCACAAGGCCGGCCAGGGCAAGCGCATGAGCCTCAAGTACACCCGCGCCATGCTGACCGCGGCCCTCAACGGCGAGCTGGAAAAGGGCGAATTCGCGCTCGATCCCATCTTCAACGTGCAGGTTCCCACCTCCTGCCCGGGCGTGCCGGACGAGGTGCTCTCGCCCCGCGAGATGTGGAAGAAGGAAGCGGGCGAGGCCGAGTATGAGAAGACCGCGAAGGATTTGGCCGCGCGCTTTGTCAAGAACTTTACCAAGTACGACCACATGCCCAAGCACATTGTGGACGCGGGTCCCAAGGCGTAAAGCGCGCTGCGCTTCCGGCATAAACCGCTAGTTCTTGCCGGGATAACCGCATTCCGTCTGCTGCCCTTTGGGCAGCGGTCGGCAACATGCACAGAGAAGCCGCCCGCTTGCGGGCGATCCGTTCCGGCGCACACGCCGCCGGAGCCGGATAGAAGTCAAGGGACTGCCGTTCCTTGACAATCCCTAGGGCTTTTCGACGGGCTGACGGCGTCGCCTACAGGCGGCGCCGCTTTCTTGTCCCCGGGCCGCGGGGATGCGGATTTGTTGCAATCCACAAAAACGGGCGGAAAGTAAAGAAGAAATGGAAATTCTGAAGAAGAAAAAAGAACGGCTGTTCCCGGCCGAATTTTGGGAAACCATGCTACCGCTCGCGATCCCCATCGCGCTGCAAAACCTCCTCATGACCTCCTTCCGCCTGGTCGATACGCTCATGATCGGCCAGCTTGGGGATACCTCCATCGCTGCGGTGGGCCTCGCGGGCCAGCTCTCGTTCCTCGTCGAGCTCATCGTGTTCGGCATGGCGTCGGGCTCGGCTGTGTTTATCGCGCAATTCCACGGGGCGGACAACCGCGACGGCATCCGCCGCGCCTTTGGGGCCATGCTGCTTTTTGCCGTGCCCTGCGGGCTTATTGCCACGCTCGTCGCGCTGCTCGATCCGCGCGTCGTCATGCGCATCCTCACAAACGATCCCGCGCTCGTCGAGGAGGGCGCGCGCTATCTGCAATATGCGTGCGTTTCCTATCTGGGCCTCACGCTCTACCAGTCCATGGCGGTAACGCTCCGCTCCACGGAGAATGTGCGCGTGCCCATGATCACAAGCATCATCGCGGCCGTAACCAACGCCGCGCTCAACTACGGCTTTATCTTCGGCAAGCTGGGCCTGCCCGAAATGGGCGTGGCGGGCGCCGGGCTGGCCACGGCCATCTCCGCCATGCTCAACCCCGCCTTGATGCTCATCATCTCGGTCTTCAAGCGCAATATCCTCATCGCGCCGCTGTCCACCCTGTTCCGCTTCCGGGGCTTTTTGCGCATCTATTGGAGCAAGGTACTGCCCGTGCTGATGAACGAAACGCTCTGGTCGCTGTCGGTGGTCGGCATCAACATGGTCTTTGGGCGCATGGGTGCGGATAACTACGCCGCGCTCACGGTCTTCCGCACGGTGGAAAACATTGTATTCGTGTTCTTTGTGGGCATTTGCAACGCGTGCAACATCCTCGTGGGCAAGAGCATCGGCGCGGGCCGCATCGAGGAGGGCAAACTCTGCGCCAAGCGCTTTCTGCTGCTCGAGCCCCTGCTGGGCCTGATTCTCGGCGCGCTCATTCTGCTCACGCGCCCGACGGTCATTGGGCTTTTCGACGTGTCCGACACGGCGCGGCAAACGGCCATGACGCTGCTGCTCATTTACGCGCTGGACGTAACGCTCCGCAACGTGCCGTATATCGGCGTGGTGGGCATTTTCCGCGCGGCGGGCGACGCGCGCATCGGCCTTGTGCTGGATTGCGTCGTCCAATACGCGCTGCTGCTGCCCGTGGTCTATACCTGCGGACTTGTGCTCAAGCTTCCGTTCGTGCTGACCTATTTGATTATGCTGCTGACAGAGGATATCTCAAAAACGACGGTGACGCTGATCCACTATTTCCGCATGCGCTGGATCAAGCCTGTGAAAGACATACCGGCCGGAAGCCCAGATAATCGCCCGCAACCAGCCGATACATAACGCCGTTTCGCTCGCCTTCAAAGGCGTATTTATGCGCCTGTCCGTGCAGGTGGCCGTATATCACGGTGGAAACGCCGTACGCTTCGCAAAGCGCGGAAAAGCCGGAGTCCTGCATGCCGCCCATAAAGGGCGGGAAATGGAGCATCACGAGCTTTTCCGCGCTTTGCGGCATGCTGCGCAAGGAAAGCTCGAGCCGGCCCAGCTCGCGCGTATAAATCTTCTCGTCCTCGGCGGTAAAGCCCTGCGCGCCCGGGCAGCTCCAGCCGCGCGTGCCGCCCACGGCGATATCGCCCACCAGCACGCTATCGTTCTGGATGGCGCTTATCGAGGGGGGGAGCACGCTTTTTACCTTGGCAAGCGAGCTCCACCAATAATCGTGGTTGCCGCGCAAAAGGATCTTTTTCCCCGGCAGCGCCTCCAAAAAAGCAAGATCGGGCAACGCCTCGCTCAGCCGCATGGCCCAGCTTACGTCGCCCGGTATGAGCACGGTATCCTCGCTTGTCACTTCTTCGCACCACGCGCGCGAAAGGGTTTCGGCATGGTGCGTCCACGCGCCGCCGAAAATATCCATGGGCTTATCCGCCCCGCCGGAAAGATGCAGATCGGCTATGGCAAACAGCCTACGCATCCTCTTCGGGTTCTTCGGGCTCGTCGTCCTCGTCGGGAAGGGAATCCAGCGCCTCCGCGTTTTCCAGCTCCTGCTGGCGTTTTTGCTCCCTGAGGCATTCATGACAGAGCTCGTGGCCCTTGACGGCGGGCGCTTCGCCGCATTCCGAGCAAAGCAGGCCCTCCTCGAGCTCCTCCTCCTCATCCTCGTGGATGCGCTTGGCCGCCACGCGCTTCATGGCGCGGGCGCATACGTCGCAGTATTCCGCCTCGCCCCTGATATAGTTGATCTCGCACTTCGGGCACTTTTTCAAGGCCATCGCTTTTTTCTCCTTGCCGTTGGGATCTGGCGACCGCAGGCGGAGGAACACGCCCCGCTTTGCGCAAGCCGGTACATATTATGCAGAAGAATGGCCTCCGTGTCAAGGCCGGGCAACGATTTTATTGCGTATCCGCAAGAATTTGCCCGATTCGCTTGATTAGCTCGGCTTTTCCCTCGGTTTCCACGCCCGAAAAGGGGATGGCGTAGGGCGGCGCGCCCAAGAGCTTTGCGGCCCGGCACGCAGCCAGCTTCCGTTTTGAGCGCGGGAGCTTGTCGGCCTTGGTGGCCACGAGCGTAAAGGGGATGCCGTAATAGAGCAGATATTCGTACATCTGCCGGTCCTCGGCGCTCGGCTCGTGCCGGATATCCAGCAGCATGAGAATGTGCGTCACGCGCCCCGAGGCAAGATAATCGCCAATGAGCGCGCCCCAGGCGCTGCGCTCGGTCTTGGCGGTTTTGGCAAAGCCGTAGCCGGGCAGATCGACCAGATAAAAGCCTTTGTTGCAGAGAAAATAGTTGATCAGGCGCGTCTTGCCGGGCGTGGAGGAGGTTTTGGCCAGCTTGCCGCTGCCGCAGACGCTGTTAATCAGCGTGCTTTTGCCCGCGTTGCTCCTGCCCACAATGGCGATTTCGCAGCCAAGGGGCGCGGGGCCGCTCTGGGCAGCGGCAACGCTCGTTATAAACGTCGCCTGCTTAATGGCAAATAATTCCTCCATGCAGGTCCTCCGTATCCAGCTCCTGAATGGTCATAATCGCCTGCGGTCGCGCCGGAACGCGCGCAAGCGCCACGGGGAGCACCTCCCGCGCCTCGCTCACAAACACCAGCCGCAGCGCGGAGGACACGGTCTTGGGCACGTCAAAGAGGCTTTCTCGGTTCTCCGCCGGCAAGACCACGGTTTTCATGCCCGTGCGCAGGGCGGCAAGCAGCTTTTCGCGCACGCCGCCGATGGGCAGCACCCTTCCGCGCAACGTAATCTCGCCCGTCATGGCCACGTCGCGCTTGACGGGGATGCCCGTAAAGGCCGAAACCAGCGCCGTCATCATGGAGATGCCTGCCGAGGGGCCGTCCTTGGGCACCGCGCCCTCGGGCACGTGAATGTGTACGTCGAGCTTTTCAAACGCGTCGTCGGGGATAGCGAGATCCGCCGCGTGCGCGCGCACATAGGTCATGGCCGCGCGGGCCGATTCCTGCATCACGTCGCCAAGCTGCCCGGTGAGCAGCAGCGCGCCCTTCCCCGGCACGGCGGAGGCCTCGATTTCGAGCGGCTCGCCGCCCGCCGCCGTCCACGCAAGGCCCGTGACCACGCCGACCTGCTCCTTGTGCACCAGCGCGTCCTTGTGGTATTTGCGGGGCCCCAGCCACTCCACAAGGCGCGCGGGCGACACGGTTACGCGCTTTTTGCCCTCGGCAAGCACGCAAGCGGTCTTGCGGCAGAGCGTGGCCAGCACGCGCTCCAGCTCGCGCACGCCCGCCTCGCGGGTATAGCCGTCGATGAGCTGCGCAAGCAGCGCGTCGGGCAAGCGGAGGTTCGTTTTCGTCAGGCCGTGCTTTTTCAGTTGCTTGGGCAGAAGGTGGCGCACGGCGATTTGGATCTTCTCGTCGATGAGATAGCTCGGCACGTCGATGAGCTCCATGCGATCGAGCAGCGGGCGCGGGATGCGCTCCGCGTCGTTTGCGGTGGTGAGCATGAGACAGTGCGAAAGATCGTACGGCAGCTCCACAAAATGATCGACAAAGGCGAAGTTTTGCGCGCTGTCGAGCGCCTCGAGCATGGCGGAGGCGGGATCGCCCCGGAAATCGCTCGACAGCTTGTCAATTTCGTCAAAGAGCAGCACGGGATTGACCGTGCCCGCCTGCCGCATGGATTCGATGATACGGCCCGGCTGCGCGCCGATATAGGTGCGGCGGTGGCCTCGAATCTCGGCCTCGTCGTGCACGCCGCCCAGGCTCATGCGCACGAATTTGCGTCCCATCGCCTCCGCTATGGCGCGGGCAATGGAGGTTTTCCCCACGCCCGGCGGGCCCACAAGGCAGAGAATCTGCCCCTGCGGATTGTTTGTCAGCCGCTGGACGGCCAAGCTTTCCACAATGCGGTCCTTTACGCGCGCCATGCCGTAATGATCCCGGTCGAGCACGGCGCGGGCGTTGCCCAGATCCAGGTTGTCGTCGGTGCGCTCCGCCCACGGCAGCTCCAGCAGACATTCGATATAGGCCTGCGCCATGGGCGCTTCGTGCGAGCCGGCGGGCAGCGCGTCAAAGCGGGCAAGCTCCTTTTCAAGCTTCTCCCTAACCGCGGCAGGCAGCTCCTTTTTCTCCATGCGGGCGCGGTAATCGTCGCTCTCGTCCGGTTCGCCTCCGCCCAGCTCCTCTTGCACGGCCTTGAGCTGCTCGCGCAAAACGAATTCCTTTTGATTCTTCTCCACGGCGCCCCGGATGCGGTCGGCAATGCGCTGCTCCGCCTTGGCGATTTCGAGCTCGTTGTGCAGCAAGCCGATCACGGCGATGGCGCGCTTTTCCGCGTCCGTTTCCTCCAGAATCGACTGCTTATCGGCCAGCTTGAGCGACATATTTTGCGCCACGGCGTCCACAAAGGCGGAAAAGCCCTGCGTGCCCAGCACGAACGCACGCTGATCGTCGGTGAGGCGGTCGCGGGTTTTGGCATACTCCGTGAAGCCCTCGGAAAGATTGCGCCGCAGGGCCTCCGCCGTGACCGCGTCGGGCTCCTGCTCGTTCAAGAAGCGAATGCGCGCCGAAAAATGCGGCGCGTCCGTGATAAACTCCGTAATCTCCGCGCGCGCAACGCCCGTAACGAGCAAATGCACGTTATCCCCCTGAATGCGGAACACCTGCCGGATGCGGCAGACCGTGCCCGTGTGCAGAATATCGTTTTCGCCGATCTCCACCAGCTTGGGATTGGGCTGCGCGGTAAAAAACGCCAGCCCGCCGTTTGCGACGGCCTGCTCCATGGCGGACAGGCTTTTGGGCCGCCCGATGTCGCAATGCATAATTTCGCCCGGCAAAACCGCCAGCCCGCGCAGCGGGATAACGGATAAGCTTGTGATATCTTTATATTCCATGCAAAATCTCCCCTTATGACTTACTCAGCGGGCATTGCTGCCTGCCAGGTAAGTCATACTTCTACACAGTATAACGGGAAAGCTTAAAATGTGCAATCGGTGAAAGATGGCGTAAATGTAGACGATTCTTCAAGCTTTGCGCGGAAGGACGCGGAAAACGCCTCGCCAAGGCTGCCGACGGGTATGACCTCCGCGCCCAGCTCATGCAGGGCGGCCTCGTCGTTTTCCCGCGGCACGAGCACGCGCGCGGCCCCCGCCTCCGCCGCCGCGCGCACCTTTTCCAGCACGCCGCCCACCGGGCAAACGGCTCCGCTCATGGCAATTTCGCCCGTGGCGGCGAGCAGCGGCAGCGGCTTTTCGCCCGTGAGCGCGCTGCGCAGGGCGATGGCCAGCGCCAACCCCGCCGAGGGACCGTCCGCGGGCAGCCCGCCGGGGATATTGAAGCGCAGCTCGTATTCGTCCAGCTCGATACCAAGCTGCATGGATACGGCGCAGAGCACGTTCTCCACCGAGGACACGGCCTGGCTCTTGCGCCGCAGCCTGCGGCCGCGCCCCTCGAGCTCCTCGCTTTCGACCATGCCGCCCAGCACGAGCTTGGGCGTGCGGCTCTTCTTCGCGCCGCACTCCAGCAGGAGCGCGAGCCCCTCCCCCGTGCCCGCCACCGCCAGCATGGCCACCGCGCCCACGCGCGATTCCGCCGGGAGCCGCGTTTGCAGGCAGGGCGCATAGTGGCAGTTGCGCGCGACCCACAATACGTCGCTTTCCGTAATCTCGCGCCTGCCCTCGTCATAGCTGATGCCCGCCGCGAGCTGCACCATGTTGACCGCGTCGCGGCCGCTGTGCGCATGGCTCGCGCAGCCCGCCGCCGCCGCCGGCGAGATGGCAAAGCCCGCGCGCTTCGCCGCGCCCTCGGATATTTGAAGCAGGTCGCCTTGCGAAAGGGGACGAAAGTGCAGCTCCACGCAGCGGGAACGCAGCGCGGGCGGCAGATCCTCCGGGGCGCGCGTCGTCGCGCCCACGAGCCGGAAATCCGCCGGAAGCCCATTTTGAAAGATATCGTGAATGTGCTGGGGGATGCCGCTGTTTTCGGGCGAATAGTAGGCGCTTTCAAACTGCACGCGCCGGTCCTCCAGAACTTTGAGGAGCTTATTCATCTGCATGGGATGCAGCTCGCCGATTTCGTCGAGAAAGAGTACGCCGCAGTGCGCGCGCGTAACCGCGCCCGGCTTGGGCTGGGGCACGCCCCGGCTGCCCATGGCGCCCGCCCCCTGATAGATGGGATCGTGCACGGAGCCGATCAGCGGATCGGCAATGGCGCGCTCGTCGAAGCGGATGCAGGTCGCGTCCATCTCGATAAAGGCGGATTCCTCCGTAAAGGGAGAATCGGGCCGCGCCTTGGCCTCCTCGAGCACGAGGCGCGCCGCGCAGGTTTTGCCCACGCCCGGCGGTCCATAGATGAGCACATGCTGCGGATTGGGGCCGCAAAGCGCCGCCTTGAGCGCGCGCACGCCCTCCGCTTGCCCCACAATCTCCGCGAAGGCCTTGGGCCGCGCCGTTTCGGAAAGCGGGGTGTTGAGGTGCTTTTCCCGCAACGCGATAAGCTTGCTTAATTCCGCGCCGCTCTTGGCGGGCTTTACGGCCGCCGGTTCGCTCCCCGCGCCGCGCCCCTGCCTGCGGGAAAAGAGCACCACCGCCACAAGAAGCGCGATTTGTATCAATATGCCGATAATCGTCGAAGTTTCCATGCGCTTAGTATGTACAGATCCGCTTTTTCACGCGGGCTTTTTTGGTGACAAGTTTTGGATGTGTGCCGTTCACAGCGCGCGGCGCGCGTTGCGCATCGGGTCGGGTCGTGCTAAAATAAAAGAGCGGAACAGCCGCGCACGGGCGCGCGGCCTTCCGAATCGGATGGAGAAAGGGATATATAATATGAAAAACATTGGAAACGGCTGCTGCTTTGCGCGCTGCATGCTGGGCAAGCTTCTCTTTCCAAAGCAGCGCACGCTCGTGGCCTTTATCATCGGCGTAGCATTGGTCGCGGCCGCGAGGATACTCCCCATCGTGCGCGGGCTCGTTTCCCTTGGCTGCACGGTCTATACGCTGGGATATTTTGTCCAGCGCATCTATCTGGGCTTTGGCAAAAAGGCCGCTTCGCCCACGCCGCCTCCCGCCGCGCCCACAGCGGCAAAATATGCTTGACATGCCCGGTTTGCCTGCCTATAATGGAAAAGTGCGAAATGCCAATGTAGCTCAGTTGGTAGAGCAGCTGATTCGTAATCAGCAGGTCTGGGGTCCGAGTCCCCACATTGGCTCCACGTCGAGGTGTAGCGCAGTTTGGTAGCGCGTTTGGTTCGGGACCAAAAGGCCGCTGG
>CAZWSI010000039.1:0-10753 GCA_964636405.1 uncultured Oscillospiraceae bacterium | reverse complement strand
CCGAGAACACAGCAAGGGCATCGTTAATTTGTATCAACGCCTATGTTGTTACGCATTTATCGTTGACAATATGGATATTGTCGCAAAAAGCCCGCAATCGCGGGCTTTTTTGACGTCATACCGTCTGTGTCGATCCAAATGATACCGGGTTTTGCTTGAGCGCTGCATGCCGCTTGCCCGAACGCTTGGGCCGCCGCATTGCCGAGGATGCCGTGCCCCTAGCGCCCGCCTTTCTCCTCCGCGTCGCCGCTCGCCACGCTCTGGAGGCCGACGACCCGATCGACCGGGAGTGAAAAGAGGAACGCGTGCGCGTCGGAGCGTACGCCCGCCTGCTCCATGATGGCGCGCATAATGCCGTCGCGATCGGCGCGCTTGGCCACGATGTATACGATCTCCTTTTCGGACGCGATGGAAACGCCAAAAAACTTCGAGGTAAACTCAGCGCCCGTGCCCTTGGCGTTTGCCACCGTTCCGCCGCGCGCGCCCGCGCTGCGCGCCGCGTCCATAACCAGATCCGTATTGCCCTTGTCGGCAATGACCATAATCAGCTCGTTGGGATATTCGCTCACTTTTTTCACCTCGCTGTCAATCGCTTCCTGTCCTCGCGTGAGATATCGCAAACTTGACGCGCCGCCGACGCTCTGAATGGGCACGGTCAGCGCGATGCCGCTGCCCGGCACATCGATGCCCATCCGGGAAACCATTCTGCGCAGGAGCTTTTCGGCGAGCGCGTGTGAAACCATAGTCTGCAAAACGACCTTTTCGGTCTTTTCCAGCCCCAGATAATCGAGCATGCTCCGGCTGGCCGTTCCGCGGCAGAGCCCCGACAGAACGGTGAGCACGCCGTGCTCGCGCAGAAACTCAATGTATGCCTCGCCCTGATCCCGTTTCACGATGCACATCAGCAGCCGATAATCGCTCATGCGTCCCCCTCCGTTTCAGCGGCCGCCGCAAGCACGTCTCCGCGCGGCGGCGCGTTGTCCTCGTCGTTCATTGCGATCACGTCCTCCTCCAGCAGCTCCAGCAGCTCCTCCTGTTCCTTTTGCGCGGCCTCTCTGGCAAGCCGCCGCTCGGCGCGCCGCTTGCGGAGCTGGAAGAGAACGCCGAGAATCTGAATCGTAATCAGCGGCGTCATGGCCACCATTGCGACAATGCCAAACGCGTCCTCCACGATGCTCCCCCCCACGGCAAGGCAGGCGCCCATGGCGAGCGGCAGCAGGAACGTGGCCGTCATGGGCCCGGACGCAACGCCGCCGGAGTCAAAGGCGATGGCCGTAAACATGGATGGAACAAAGAACGAGAGCACAATGGCGATGGCGTACCCGGGCAGCAGCAGCCACAGGATGGGAATCTGCAAAAGAATGCGCAGCATAGCCAGACCCACCGAGATGCAAACGCCGATGGAAAGGCTCGTGCTCATGGCCTGTTTCGGGATGGTGCCGCTGGTAAGCTCGAACACCTGCTTGTTGAGCACATGTACGGCGGGCTCCGCCGCCACGATAAAATAGCCGATGAGCATGCCGATGGGCACGACGATCCAATTATAGGAAAGGCCGCCCAGCCGCTCGCCGATATAATTGCCCACGGGCATAAAGCCCACGTTTACGCCGGTGAGAAACAGTACAAGCCCGACGAAGGTATAGACAAGACCGATGAGGATACGGATAAGCGGCGCGCGCTTGAGCTTGACGACCGTTAGCTGAAAAAGGATAAAGAACAAAAGCACGGGCAGAAGCGCGAGCGCGACCTCGCCCAGATAATCCGGGAACGCGTCGCCGAAATACCGCCACAGCGCGCGCGAATCGGCAAACTGCGGGATATCCACGGGCGTATAGGCGCTCTGCGCGGCCTGCGGCTTATAGAGCATGCCCAAAATGAGCACGGCCAGAATAGGCCCGATGGAGCAGAGGGCGACAAGGCCGAAGCTGTCGCTCTCCGCGTTTTTGTCCGTGCGCATGGAGGCCGCGCCCACGCCGAGCGCCATGATAAACGGCACGGTCATAGGCCCGGTCGTAACCCCGCCGGAATCGAACGCGACCGCGATAAACTCGCCGGGCACAAACTGCGTGAGAATGAAAACCACGACGTAAAAGCCGATGAGCAGATAGGTAAGCCGGATGCGGAATATGATGCGGAGCATGGCGAGCACGAGAAACATGCCCACGCCGACCGCCACGGAAAGAATGATGGCCAGATTGGGGATGTTTGGCACCTGCGAGGCGAGCACCTGCAAATCCGGCTCGGCCACGGTGATGATGATGCCGACCACAAGGCACACGAGCACGATAAACCAGATCTTGCGCGATTTGGTGATGGCCGCGCCGACCTCCTCGCCAATCGGGGTCATGGCAAGGTCGGTGCCCAAAGTAAAGAGGCCCATGCCCAAAATCAGAAGCGCCGCGCCGATCACAAACGCCATTAAGATATCGGTCGGAACGGGCACAACCGTAAAGCAAAGCAGAAAAACGATGCCTGTTATGGGCAGAACCGATGCAAGGGATTCCCTCAGCTTCTCAAGCAATATGGTTTTGCTTTTTTTGAGCACCCATGCGCCTCCTTTCAGCAAGTCGTACAAGTCGTATATAATGAAGTATAACATATTCCCGCGCGCGATTGCCATGCAGAATGCGCAAAGAAAGCAAACGCTCGACAAAAACGGTTCCCCCCGCATAAGAAGAAGGAATCCCGCGCCGGGAGATTGCAACGCGCGCCGTTTTCATGGTATGATACGCATACCATGAAGGTGCTTTTTGTCAATTCGGTCGCGGAGCGGGGCAGCACGTCGCGGATTGTGCTGCAGCTTTGCCGCGCCGTGACGGACGCGGGCGACGCGGGCGTAATCGCCTACGGGCGCGGCGCGGCTTCTCCGGGCGCGCGCGCCGTGCGCGTGACAAAAACGAACGAGTTTTATCTGCACGCGCTTTCGGCGCGGCTTTTCGACAGCAGCGGCTTTGCCTCCTCCGCGGCGGCGGAGCGGCTCATTGCGCTGATTCGCGCCGAACGGCCCGATGTGATCCACCTGCATAACCTCCACGGCTATTATCTCGAGGTCGAGCGTCTTTTCGCGTTTCTAAAAAGCGCGGGGCTTCCCGTCGTATGGACGCTGCACGATTGCTGGGCCTTTACGGGCCATTGCGCGACCGTCGATCCCGCAGGCTGCCCGCGCTGGCCGTCGGGCTGCGGCGCGTGCCCGGCCGACAGGCGCGACTACCCGGCGCGGTGGCTTTTCGACGCGTCCGCGCGCAATTTTGCCCGCAAGCAGCGCGCCTTCACCGGCGTGCCCAAGCTTGCGCTCGTAACGCCCTCCCGCTTTCTTGCGGGGCGCGCCGCGCGCTCCTTTTTGGGCGGCTATCCCTGCTCCGTCATCCCGAACGGGGTGAACCGGGCGGTGTTTTCTCCCGCGGAGAGCGATCTGCGCAGGCGCTTTGGGTTGGAAAACAGGAAGCTCGCGCTCGGCGTGGCGGACTTCTGGGTTCCGCGCAAGGGCTTTGCCGAAATGCTCCAACTCCCCGCGCTGCTGGGCCCTGCGTGGCGGGTTGCGCTTGTGGGCCTTAGCACCGAGCAGCTCAAGAGCCTGCCGGGAAATGTGCTGGGAATCCCGCACACCAAAAACGCGGCGGAGCTTGCGGCGTGGTACAGCGCGGCGGACGTATATGTCAACCCCACCAAGGGCGATACCTTGCCCACGACGAACCTCGAGGCGCTTTGCTGCGGCACGCCCGTGGTGTGCAGCGATACGGGCGGCTGCGCGGAAACCTTTACGCCGCGCTCGGGCGTGGCCGTGCCGGTTGGGGACATGGACGCGCTTTGCGCGGGCGTTTTCCGCGCGGCTTCGCTTTCGCGGCGGGACTGCCTTGCGGACGCGGAGGCGTTTTCCGTGGAGGCGAGCGGCGCGGCGTATCTCGCGCTCTATGCGCGGCTCCTTGCGGGGGATGCGCCGTGAGCGCGCCCAGGGTATTGTTCGTCACCGGCGGCGCGCTGGATTACGGCGGCATCTCGAGTTGCCTGCTTGGTTACCTTGCGCACATTCCGGCGGAGCGGCTTGCGGCGGATTTTCTCGTCAACGGCATGGAGCCGGGCCCGCGCGAGAAGGAGGCGCTTGCGCGCGGCTGCCGGGTGTTCCACCTGCCCTACAAGCGCGAGGATCTCGCGGCAAACCGCGCGGGCATGCTGGCGCGCTTTGCCTCGGGCGAATACGATATCGTGCACGCCAATAACGACGCGATGAACTTCGAGGTGCTTTCCCTGGCGCGCCGCGTAGGCATAAAAGCGCGCGTTTCGCACGTGCACAACACGGGCGTGCTCTCCAATAACCCGGTCAAAATCGCGTATCACCGCCTGTGCGGGCGGCGCATTCCGTCGGTCGCGACGCGGCTTTTCGCCTGCTCCGAGGCGGCGGGGCGCTATTTTTACGGGAACCGGCCCGTGGACGGCGGGCGGCTTACGGTGATTCAAAACGCGATCGAGCTGGAGCGCTTTGCCTTCGATTTGAACGCGCGCGCGCGCCTTCGCGCGGAGCTGGGCCTTTCGGACGCGTTTGCCGTGCTGCACGCGGGGCGCTTTGAAGACCAAAAGAACCATCTTTTTTTGCTCGACGCCTTCGCGCTTTTCGCGGCTCGCTGCCCAAACGCCGTGCTGCTGCTTGCGGGCGACGGGCGGCTGCGGCCCGAGATTGAGCGCGCCGTGCGGGAAAAGGGCCTTGACGCGCGCGTGCGGCTGCTGGGCTTTCGCGGCGATGTGCCAAGCCTCATGAGCGCGGCCGATCTTTTTGTGCTGCCGTCTCGCTTTGAGGGGCTGGGCATTGTGCTGGTTGAGGCGCAAGCCGCCGGCCTCGCGTGCCTCGCCTCGAATGCGGTGCCGCGAGACGCCGCCGTTGCGGATTGCCGCTTTCTGCCGCTTTCCGCGCCGCGCTGGGCGGAGGAAATGGACGCGTGCCGCGCGCTGCCGCGAAGCGAAGCGTCCCGCGCGCGCTTCGCGCTGGCCGGGTATGATATCAAGCGGGAGGCGGGCAAGCTCGCCGCCCTTTATGAGGACTGTTTGCCATGAGCGAAAGGAAACGCGTATTATTCATAGCCAATATTCCGGCGCCCTACTGCATTGATTTTTTCAACGAGCTGGGGCAAAGCTGCGAGCTGACGGCGCTGTTTGAAGCGCGCCGCGCCGCCGGCATCCGATTCAACTGGAAGGAAGACGAAATTCGCACATTTAAGGCGATTTTTTTAAGGGACGGCGAGATTCGGGAGCGCGGCGTGGATTTGCGGATTTTTTCCCATTTGCCCAGGGGGCGTTACGATGTAATCGTCGCCACCAACTACGGCTATTTTACCGAAACGGCGGCGCTCTTTTCCCTGAAATGGCGGCGCATGCCCTATTACCTCGAGCTGGACGGCGTATCGGAGCGAACGGATGAAAACCCGCTGGTTGCGCGCGTGAAACGGAGCCTCGTATCCGCCGCGCGGGGCGTATTTTCCTCCGGCCCCGCCGTGGACGCGGCCATGCTGCGCTACGGCGCGCCGCCGGAAAGGCTCATCCGCTATCCCTTCAGTTCGCTGCGCGAAAGCGAGCTTTGCGCCGCGCCGCCCACGGCGGAGGAAAAGCGCGCCCTGCGGGCGCTTCTCGGGCTGCCCGACGGGCCTGTCGTGCTGTCGGTGGGGCAGTTCATCCGCCGCAAGGGCTTCGACGTGCTCATGGACGCGGCCTCCAGGCTGAAGGAAAAGGCGGAGATCGTGATGATCGGCGGCGAGCCGGGCGCGGATTACCTTTCCCAGCGCGCGCGGCTGGGGCTGCATAACGTGCGCTTTCTGCCCTTTATGACAAAGGAGGCGCTCAACCGCTATTTTCGGGCGGCGGACCTGTTTGCCTTCCCCACCCGCGAGGATGTGTGGGGGCTTGTGGTCAACGAGGCCATGGCGCAGGGCTTGCCCGTCGTTACGACCACCGCGTGCGTTTCGGGCACGGTGCTCGTTGCCGAGGGGAAGACCGGCTTTCTTGTGCCCCCGGAGGCGCCGGACGCGCTTGCCGCGCGGATCGATGCGCTTCTGGCCGATCCGGCGCTGCGCGCGGACATGGCGCAAAGGGCGCTGGAAACGGCGCGCGGCTATACCGTCGAGCGCATGGCGGCGCGGCACGTGGAGGTGCTGGGGCTTGATAACGGGGGGGGCGCGGGCATGACGCTGCAAACGTTTTTCACGGCGCATCCGCGCGTGGCCGTGGCCTTTTCGGGCGGAACGGACTCCGCCTATCTGCTCTGCGCCGCGCGCGCGGCGGGCGCGGAGGCGGGTGCGTATATGCTGGAAACGGCCTTTACGCCGGCCTTTGAAAGACGGGATGCGGCGCGCGTGTGCGCGCTTCTCAAGCTGCCGCTTACGCGCGTGCCCCTAGACGTGCTGGCATGCTCCGAGGTGCGTCAAAACGGCCCGGAACGCTGCTATGCATGCAAGAAGCTGCTTTTCACCGCGCTTTTCGCGCGCGCGCGCGCGGATGGCTTCCCCGTGCTCTGCGACGGCACGAACGCCACGGACGACGCGGGGGACAGACCGGGCATGCGGGCTATAGCGGAGCTGGGCGTGCTTTCGCCCCTGCGGCTCTGCGGCCTGACAAAGCCCGAGATCCGGCGGCTTTCCCGCGAGGCGGGGCTGCCAACGGCGGATAAGCCCGCCTACGCCTGCCTTGCCACCCGCGTGCCCACGGGCGCGGCGATTACGGCGGAGGCGCTCGCGCGCGTCGAGGGCGCGGAGGATACGCTTTTTGCCATGGGCTATACGGATTTTCGCGCCCGGCTTCGGGAAGGCGGGGCGCTTTTGCAGTTTACGGAGGCGGAGCTTGCCCGCGCGCTGGCCGAGCAAAACGAGCTTGCCCGCCGCCTCGCGCCGTATGTCGGGCGCGTCGAAATCGATTTTCAGCCAAGGAAGGGCCAAGCTTGATCGATCAAGCTTTCAAACTCCCGATTCGCGGCTTTTGCCGCATACAGGCGGCCATTTTGCTTCGCAAGACCAGCCGCAATTTCGATGAAAGGGCGCTTTTGCGTTGCAAAAGCCAGGGTCGTCATAATGGATAAACGCGAGCTTGCCGCGCTCCTTAACGATGTGCGCGAGGGCGCGCTCTCCCCGGAGGAGGCGGCCTTGCGGCTCCGCTCCGCGCCCTATACCGATTTGGGCTTTGCCAAGCTCGATCATCACCGCGCGCTTCGGCAGGGCGCGCAGGAGGTCATCTTCGGGCAGAGCAAAACGCCGGAGCAGACCGCGGCCATCGCGGCCGAGATGGGGCGGCAGGGCGCAAGAAACGTGCTGATTACCCGCATCGGCAAGGAAACGGCGGAAGCGCTTGCAGCGTCCGTGCCGCTGGCGTATCACGCGGCCGCGCGCATCGGCGTGGCGTTCCCGGAGGAAAGCGCGCGGCCCGTGGGCTCGATTGTGATCGCCTCGGGCGGCACGAGCGATATGCCCGTGTGCGAGGAGGCGGCGGTAACCGCCGAAACGCTGGGCAACCGTGTTACCCGACTCTACGACGTGGGCGTATCCGGCCTGCACAGGCTGCTGGATTGCCTGCCCGCGCTGCAAAGCGCGCGGGTCGTCGTCGCGGTGGCGGGGATGGAGGGCGCGCTTGCAAGCGTAATCGGCGGGCTTGTGGATTGCCCCGTCGTGGCCGTTCCCACGAGCGTGGGCTACGGGGCGAGCTTTGGCGGCGTCGCGGCGCTGCTTTCCATGCTCAATTCCTGCGCGTCGGGCGTATCGGTGGTCAATATCGACAATGGCTTTGGCGCGGGCTTCCTCGCCAGCCGCATCAATCAAATGGAGAGCGCAAAAGAATGAAGCTTTTATTTTTGGAATGCGCCATGGGCGCGGCGGGCGATATGCTGTTTTCGGCGCTCGCGGGGCTTTTGCCCGACCCGGACGGCCTGATGGCGGAATGCAACGCCGCCTTCGCGCCGCTCTCCGTCACGTTTTGCCGCGTGCCGGACGAAAGGCGCGGCGTTTCGGGCTTCCGCACCGAGGTGCTCGCCCGGGGCGAAGCCGAGGCCGCCGGGGACGCGCCGCATCCGGCCCATACGCACGCGCATGGCCATCGGACGCTAAGCGAGGTGCTTGCGCTGCTAAACGGCCTTGTCCTGCCGGACGCGGTCAAGGCGCGGGCTGCGGCTGTGTATGAAAGAGTGGCGGCGGCGGAAGCGGAGGTGCACGGCAAGCCCGTATCGGAGCTGCATTTCCACGAGCTGGGCATGCTGGACGCGCTCGCGGATATCGCGGGCTGCTGCCTTGCGCTCGAGCGCCTCGCGCCCGCGCGGATCGTGTGCTCGCCCATCCGCACGGGCTTCGGGCAGGTGCGCTGCGCGCACGGTGTGCTGCCCGTGCCCGCGCCCGCAACGGCATTGCTGCTGCGCGGCGCGCCCATATTGGCGGGCGAGATCGAGGGCGAGCTTTGTACGCCCACGGGCGCGGCGCTTGTAACCGGCTTTGCGCAGGCGTATTCCGAGCTGCCGCCCATGGCGGTGGAGCGCATCTCCGTGGGGCTGGGCCATAAGGACTTCCCGGCCGCCAATTGCCTGCGCGCCTTCTGGGGCGAAGCGATGGACGCCGCCTGCGCGCCCAACGACGCGCTGACCCTCCTAAGCTGCAATGTGGACGATATGACGGGCGAGGCCATGGCCTTTGCCATGGAGGAGCTGATGGCGGCGGGCGCGCTCGACGTTTCCGCGCTGCCCATTCTCATGAAAAAGGGCCGGCCGGCCTACGAGCTGCGCTGCCTGTGCCTGCCCGCGGATGGAGATCGCTTTGCCGCGCTCATGCTGCTGCATACCACGAGCTTCGGCGTACGTCGGCGCGAGGAAAGGCGCTACAGCCTGGAGCGCGGCGCGCGCGCCGTGGAAACGGAGCTTGGGAGCATGCGGGTAAAGCGCGGCGCGGGCTACGGCGCGGCGAAAACCAAGGTGGAATACGCGGACGCGGCGGACGCGGCGCGGCGCGGGGGCGTGCCCCTTGTCGACGCATTTTCGGCTGCCGCCGACGCTTTGCGAAAGGAAACCCCATGACGCATACGGTGCTTGTTACAGGCGCGTCGGGCGGCATCGGCGCGGCCGTTGCCCGGCGCTTCGCACGCGCGGGCCATCGGGTGCTCCTGCACGGCAACAGCCGCTTTGAGCGGGCCGAGGCGCTTTGCCGGGCGCTAAAGGGCGAAGGCTGCACGGCGGCGGCGCTCCGGGCGGACCTAAAAAACGAGAGCGAGATTGCCGCCCTTGCGGCGGAGGCGCAGACGCGCTTCGGCACGGTGGATATTCTTGTCAACAACGCGGGCATGGCGCTGCCGGAGCAGCTTTTGACCGACTGCCAGGCATCCGATTGGGACGCGCTCTTTTCGGTGAACGTGCGCGGCCTGTTCTTGCTCACGCGCGCGCTGATTCCGGCCATGGTCTCCCAAAAGCGGGGCAGCATTGTAAATATTTCATCGATGTGGGGCCTTTCGGGCGCGTCGTGCGAAGCGCCCTATTCTGCCTCCAAGGCGGCGGTGGTGGGCTTTACGCGCGCGCTGGCGCTGGAGCTGGGCCCCAGTGGCGTGCGGGTCAACTGCGTGGCCCCGGGTTATATCGAAACCGAAATGAACGCGGGCTATACGCCCGAGGAGACGGAGGCCTTCCGGCTGGATACGCCGCTGCAAACGCTCGGCGCGCCGGAGGATGTGGCGGCGGCGGTCGCCTTTCTCGCGCTCGACGACGCGCGCTTTATCACGGGGCAGGTGCTGTCCGTTGCCGGGGGGCGCTGAGACCGCCGGGCGCGCCGCCGTGGAGGCAACGCGCGGCAATGCGCAAAGAAGCGCAACGCCGCCCGTTTTGTATGTCATACCCAATGCGAAAGGCCGCGTTCCGCCTGCCCGGGCGGCGCGGCGGAGAGGACGCCGCTATGCAAGCATTCTGGCCGCTTATAAAGGCCAAACCGTTTAAGCTGATTCTGCTGAATCTGGTTTTCATCCTGTTCTGCCTGCCGGTGCTGACCGCGCCGGCCGCGCTTTGCGCGCTCAACGAGGTGCTGGTGCATTTTCTGCGCGACGGGGACTGCAAGCCCTTCGCGGATCTGCTGCGCGCGTTTAAGGGGAGCTTTGGGGACTATTGCAAAAAGGGCTGGACGGCGGCCTTGCCCATCGGCCTGTGCGTGTGGATGGCTGTTTATCTGTATCCACAGGCACGGTTGTCGGCCTGGTCGGCCATCTTTTTCGGCGCGGCCTGTATATTGCTGGCGTTTTTGTGCGTCGCGGCCGTTTTCTATTTCCCCATGGCGGGCGGCGTGGTCATTCCCCTCCCCGCGCTGGCAAAAAACGCCTTTTTGCTCAGCGTCCTCAACGCGAAGGAATCGGTTCCCTTCGCGCTCCTGCTGGCGCTGCTTTACGCGCTGGAATTTGGGCTTTTGCCCTACAGCGCGCCCGTCGCGGTGCTTTTCGGGCTGACGCTTCCCGCGCTCATGGCCGTGTGCGTGGCGTGGCCGCAGGTAGCGGCCCGCGTCGTAGAGCGTCAGGAGCCGCCAGCGGACGACGGCGCGGAGCAAGACGGTAGCGTGGAGCAAGAGCGCGGCGCGGAGCAAGAGCGCGGCGCGGAGCAAGAGGGCGGCGAAGCCTGACGGCCGTTCCCCAAACGCTTTTTCGGAAAACCCGTTTTTCCGCCCAAAAACCACTTGCATTTTTCCGCCGCCTGCTGTATTATGATTTCTGCTGTGGGGCATTAGCACAGTTGGTAGCGCGCAACGTTCGCAATGTTGAGGTCGGGGGT
>CAZWSI010000038.1:0-11493 GCA_964636405.1 uncultured Oscillospiraceae bacterium | reverse complement strand
GCTGTTGTTGCAGATGCCGATGGTCCACACGCCGTACATGGAGGTGTTCTTGGCGGTGTCGGCGTCGTCGAGCTTGGTGGGGATGACGGTATAGTTGGCCGCGCCGTCCGCAGTGGGGACGTACCAGCCCGGCCAGCCCTGGCCCAGCGCCGCGGCGCCGCTGTCGATGGCCGCCACGATGTCGTCCTTGTCCATGGTCGCGCCCAGCTTGTAAAGCTCGATGTAGTTGGAGAACGCGGCCTAGAATTCCTCGGTGTTCACGGTGGGCTGGTTGTTTGCGTCCACGACCCAGCCGTTGTAGGCCAGCAGATGCGGAATGAAGTCGGACACGATGTTGTCGCCCGAGCCGCCGCGGATGAGGAAGCCGTTCTTGCCGGCGGCCTTGGTCTTCTGGGCAATGTCCATGAGGTCGGCAAAGGTGTCGATATCCTCCGGGGCATAGCCGGCGTCCGCGATCAATTGCTTATTGTAGAGCATGATGGTCACGTTGCCGAAGAAGGGCGCCAGATAGATGCTTTCGTCCACTTTGCAGATGGCGGTGGTGGCGGGGATAATGTCGTCGTCGAAGCTGTAGCCCATCTCGGAAAGATTGGCCAGCACGTTGTTTGCGGTGAATTCGGCCATCCAGCTTCCGTCCACCATGCACAGGTCGTACGCGCCGTCCTTGTTTACGGCGTCGAGCGCGATTTTCTGATGCAGCTCGTCGAAGGAAAGATCGAGCACCTCGCAAACGCAGTTGTTCGCGGCCTCAAATGCGGGCAGAGCGGCCTTTACAACCTCGCCGTAGGTGCCGCCGCGCAGAATCAACGTCAGCTTGGTGGGCGCTGCGGGGGCGGCGGGCTCCTTTGCGGGTTCCGTCGCGGGCGCTTGGGGCTGGGCGGCCGGTTGCTGCCCGGCGGGCTCCGTGGCAGGCGTGGCGGCGGGCTTTGCGCAGCCGGCAAGAGCGGCGCAGACCATCGTCAGGGTGAGCAGCAGTGCGATCAGTTTCTTCATTGCATTTCTCTCATTAATTTGGTTTATATTGTCATCCCTTCACAGCGCCGCTTGACAAGCCTTTGATCAAGTAGTTCTGCGCGAAGATAACAAACAGGGTGATGGGAACGACCGAGAGCACGCCGCCGGCTGCGACAAGACCGAACTGGGTCAGGTTGTCCTCGGTGTTGAGCACGGCCAGCGCCAGCGGCACGGTGTAGTTGGCGGGCGTTTGGACGAAGATGATGCTGTAGGTATACTCGTTCCAGGCATACATAAACGACAGCATGGCGATGGCCGCGATGCCCGGCGCAACGAGCGGCAGCACCACGCGGACAAAAAGCTGCCATTCGGTCGCGCCGTCGATTTTGGCGCTTTCCTCAACCTCCTCGGGCAGGTCCTGGAAAAAGCTGATCATAAACCAGATAATAAGCGGGATATTGATCAGCACGCAGGCGAGCATGGCCGGGATTTTGGTGTTCAGGATGCCGAGACGGCTGAACATGATGTAGAGCGGAATGGTGAAGGCCACGGGCGGCAGCACGCGCACGAGCAGCACCCAATAGGTAACGGGCTTTTTTAGCCCGAAGCGGAAGCGGTGCCGCGCGATGACATATGCCGCGGTCAGGCCAAAGAGGAGGGAGAGCGCGAGCGCCACGGCCGTTACCTGCAGGCTGTTGAGCAGCGCCGTGTCAAAGCCCTTTTCCGCAAACAGGCGCGTAAAATGCTCCAGCGTAAAGGAGCGGGGGATGATGGGAATGCTGCCCGTCATCTCCGCGTTGTCCCGAATCGACATGGCGGCGAGCCAATAGATGGGGAAAAGCGTGACAAACAGAATCGCGACGGCCACGATGGCCCGCCACGGGAAGCGAAGCTTCCTCCGTTTTTTGCTTTTGCTTTGCAGCGGCATGCTTTCCATTCCGTTCCCTCCGATTCCAACGCTACAATGTGTAGCGTTTGCTGCATTGTGTAGCGTTTGCTACATCGTGTAGCGTTACCGCGAAACGCGGTGAAAATGTATCACGGGCGGGACGCCCGCGTGGAAGCGCGGATTACGAGGCGCGCGGGCAGCGTGCAGAGCTGGGCCGCGGACTCCTTGCCAATGAGGGCGCAGAGCAGGCGCACAGCCTCCTCGCCCATCCGCTCCTTGCCGCCGTCCACGCTGGTGAGCTCCGGCTCGGTGAGCATGCACACGGCGCTTTCATCGTAGCCCGTAACGGCCACGTCCTCCGGCACAGCCAGCCCGGCGCGGCGAAGCTGCTTGATCGCGCCGGCCGCAATGGTATCGTTCATGCAGACCACCGCGTCCGGGGGGGGCGAGGGCAGACGGGCAAGCATGCGCGCCATGCCCGAGGAAGCGTCGGCCACGGTCGGCTGCACGCATTCCACAAGCGCCTCGTCATAGGGAAGGCCGAAGCGCGCGAGCGATTCGCGATAGGCGTCCGCGCGGCGGAGGCGGATGAACGCCGTAAAATCGCCCTCCAGCAGCGCGATGCGGCGGCGGCCGAGCGCATACAGATGCTCCATAACAAGGCAAATGCCCTGATAATCGTCGGACACCACGCTGGTAACCTGCTCGTCGCCCCGGTGGTTTACGAGCACCATGGGCGTGCCGCTCCGGCGATACATGCCGATAATCTCCGCGTCGGGCTGGGAGGCGAAAATCACGCCGTCCACCTGCTTTTGCAGCATCAGCTCGCCTGAATCAAGCCGCATCTCCTCGTCGGACACGATAAAAACGGAATAACCCAGCTTTTGCGCGGCGTTGACTGCGCTTTCCAGCACGGGACCGTAAAACGGATTCGTGATGACCGGCGCCTGCCGGCTGCAGATGATAAAAGCAAGGTTGCCCGTGCGCTTTGTGATCATGGCGCGGGCAATCGCGTTGGGACGGTAGCCGAGCGCGGCGGCGGCACTGAGAATCCTGTCCCGCGTGTCCGGCTGCAGCAGCCCGGGATTGATAAACGCGCGCGATACCGTTGCTTTGGAAAAGCCTGTGGCCCGCGCGATATCGAGTATGGTAACGCTCATGGCCCGTTCTCCCCTGGGAAGATAACAAAATGGAAAGAAAAGCTCGAATGAGAACGTATTCTGAAAACGTTCTCATTGATCGAATTATAACACCGTCCGTTATGCTTGTCAACCCATAAGCACGCGGGGGCAAAAAAGCGGAGCAACACCACAAAAAAGTCTAGTCCTGCGCCCGGATTGCTGGTACAATGACAAAACTTGTGTATTAACAAAAAGGGGGAAGGCCAATGCGGGAAGGAAAAAACGATCCGGCGCAAAACGAAGGGGCCGAAGCCGCGCAGCCGGTGCGGGAAGATGGCGCAGGCCCGCTTGAGCCAAGCGGCTGGAAAAGGCGGACGCTGCTTTTTTTGATCAGTCAGAGCGTCACGCTTTTCGGCTCCACCCTCGTGCAGATGGCGATTGTTTGGTATGTAACGCTGGAAACCGGCTCGGGCGCGTGGGTATCGGCGCTCACGGTGTGCGCGTACGCGCCGCAGTTTCTCATGTCCTTTATCGGCGGAGTATGGGCGGATCGCTATAGCCGGAAAGCGCTCATCATTCTGGCCGACAGCGTCATAGCCGCCGTTACGCTCGCGCTGATGCTGCTCATGCCCCATATTACGGGCAGCGCGCCCCTGCTTTGGGCCATTCTTCTGGTATCCGTGCTGCGCTCCCTGGCCGCCGGGGTGCAGACGCCCGCCGTCAACGCGGTTCTTCCGCAGCTCGTGCCGGGTTCTCAGCTCATGCGCTATAACGGGATCAACGCCACCATGCAGTCGGCGGTACAGTTTGCCGCGCCGGCCGCCGCGGGCGCGGTGCTCACCTTCAGCACGCTCCGCTCGTCGCTCCTTATCGATATCCTCACGGCGGCGGTGGGCGTGGGGCTTTTAGCCTGCCTTGCCATTCCCCGGCAGGAGGCCGCGCCGCAGGGCGGCTCGCTGCTGGCCGATATGAAGCTCGGCGTGCGCTATGCCTTTTCAAGCCCCTTCCTCGGCAGGCTGCTGCTCATATACGGCCTGTTCATCTTTCTTTCCGTACCGGCGGGCTTTCTTGCCACGCTCCTTGTAAGCCGCGTGTACGGCGACAGCTATTTCTACCTGACGGCCGTGGAGCTGGTCGGCTTTGCGGGCATGGCGGCGGGCGGCGTGCTCATGGGCGCGTGGGGCGGCTTCGCAAAACGCGAAAAAACGCTGCTGCTCGGTCTTGCCGCCTTTGGCCTGCTGGCCGTGGGCATGGGGGTAAGCCGCCAATTTTACCTCTATCTTGCGCTCATGCTGCTCTACGGCATTGCGCTCACCATGGTGCAGACCGCTTCGACCACGCTGATTCAGGAGCGCGCCGAGCCCGCCATGCAGGGACGTGTGTTCGGGCTGCTCGGCTCCATGTACGCGGGCTTTTTGCCGCTGGGCATGGCGGCGTTCGGCCCGCTTGCGGATGCGGTTCCCTTGCAGTGGATCATGGCCGGCTCCGGGCTCGCGCTTATGCTCATTGCGGCCGGGTTTCGCCTCGACGCGCGCTTTTACGGCCGGCGCCGGTAAGCGCGGCCCGACGCCTGGAAGGGCGCTTGCCGCGTCCAGGCGAGAAAAGAGCGGATATTCGTTGCTTGCGTGGCTTGCCCAACAGCCGCGGTGAGGAGGAAAGCGCCCGGATGCAGCCGACCTGCGGCAAACGATACGGACGCGCTCGCCCATGCTCGGCGCTGCGCCCGGGGTGGCGGCGTGATGCGACACGGGGCTCGCGGCCGACTGCCCGAAAGCTGTTAAGCCTTCCCCATCCCAAACGTATGCGCCAGCTCATCGGTTATATGGAGCCTGCGGCAGCTTTCGCACAAGGTCGCCTCCGGCTGGCCCGCGCGCTTTGCGGCATGGCGAAGCGCTTCGATCGTCCCTATGGGCGCGCCGCAACGAGCGCAATGCACAAGGGCGAATTCCTTGCCCCAGATGGTGCGGCTGTCATGCGTTTGCGTCAGTTGAATTTCCCCGGTGGGGCACACCGCAGCGCAGCTTCCGCAGCCGATGCAATCCGGCGAAGCCTCGTCATAGGGGGTGCTCACGCACTTTTTCGTACCTCGCTGCATGGTGTTGATCGCGCCGGAGCCCAGGCTGTTGCACGCCTTGACGCATAGCGCGCAAAGCACGCATTTGCCAGAGGGCAGCGGCCTCAGCCGGGGAAGGCTCGGTGCGCCGTATGTTTCGCAAAGACGGGCAATGTCCGCGCTCTCGGGCGCACGGCAGCGAAGAAGAGCCAGGATCATGCCCCGCTCTCTGGCGACCCGCTCGCTGTCGGTCTCCACGGCGCATTCCCGGGTAAGGGGATAGACGCAGGCGGTAACGATCTTCTTTTTTCCGCCCTCCTCCACCTCGACAACGCACACCCTGCAAGCGCCTTGCTCCCCCAGCGCCTTATGCTGGCAAAGCGTGGGTATTTCGATTCCGTTGCGCTTGGCAACGGCGAGGATATATTCGCCCTTTTGGCACGGGCAGGGCTTTCCGTTGATGGTAATGATCATGTCCGTTTTCCTCCTCCCGCCGTAACCGCATCGAACCGGCAGGCGTTTCGGCAGCTTCCGCAGGCAATGCATTTGCTTTGGTCGATGCTGTGCGCTTGCTTGCTTTCGCCGGAGATTGCGCCCGTGGGACAGGCACGCTTGCAGGCGGCGCAGCCTCGGCATTTAGCCGGGTCGATGGAAAAGCGGGTCAGCCGCCGACACACGCCCGCCGGGCAACGCTGCTCCCGGATATGCGCGTCATACTCGTCGCGGAAATAGCGAATGGTTGAGAGGACGGGGTTCGGCGCGGACTTGCCCAGGGCGCACAGGGCCGTATCCTGCAAGGTATGGCCGATGCGCGCGAGCAGCTCCACATCCCCCTCCTGTCCGCGTCCCTCGCAAATATCCGTCAGGATAGCCAGCATCTGCCGGAGCCCCTCCCGGCAGGGCGTACACTTGCCGCAGCTTTCCTCACAGAGAAAGTTGACATAATAGCGGGCGACCTCCACCATGCAGCTTGTGTCGTCCATGACGATCATGCCGCCGGAGCCCATCATGGCGCCATACTTGGTCAGGGTGTCAAAATCCACGGGCAAATCCAGCATGCTCTCAGGAATGCAGCCGCCGGAGGGGCCGCCCGTTTGCACGGCCTTAAAGGGCCGGCCCCCGGAAACGCCCCCGCCGATGTCGTAGATCAGCTCCCGTAGGGTGCAGCCCATGGGCACCTCCACAAGGCCGGTATTGACCACCTTGCCAACCAGGGTGAACACCTTCGTGCCCTTGCTGCCCTCCGTTCCAACGGCCGCGAAGGCCGCCCCGCCGCCGTTGATCACCACCGGCACATTCGCCCAGGTTTCCACGTTGTTCAGCACGGTGGGATGATCCCAAAGCCCCCGCTGCACGGAGCGGATATACTTGGCGCGCGGCTCGCCCACCCGGCCCTCGATGGACGCCATCAGCGCCGTGGACTCCCCGCAGACAAACGCGCCGCCTCCGCGAACGACGGTAAGGCGCAGCCCTTTGCCGCTACGAAGCAGGTCGTCGCCCAAATACCCCGCTTCCTCGGCCTGCTGAATGGCTCTGTTGACGGCATGCACCGCCATGTCATATTCATCCCGGATATAAAGGAAGCCTTCCTTTGCGCCGATGGCCAGAGCGCAGATTGCCATTCCCTCTAAAACGCTATGGGGATCTCCCTCCAGGATGGAACGATCCATGAACGCCCCCGGATCACCCTCGTCGCCGTTGCAAACCACATACTTGGGAAACACATCGTAGCCCGCCGCCGTGCGCCACTTGCGCCCGGTGGGAAAGCCCGCGCCGCCCCGGCCCCGCAGCCCGGATTGCTCCAGCTCGGCCATGATCTCATCCGGCGTCATGGCAAGCGCCTTGCGCAGGGCCTGATAGCCGCCTTTTTCCAAATAATCGGAGAGGGAATGGGGATCGATCTGGCCAACGTTTCGCAACGCGACTTTCCGCTGCTTGGCATAGAAGGGATGCGCATTGCGGGGCGTATGGGCTTTCCCCTGCCGATCTTGATAGAGCAGCCGCGCCACGGGCCGCCCGGCGGCAAGACCGGCAAGGATGTCCCCCGCGTCGGATTCTTTTACTTTGTAATAGGCAATATCGTCCGGCTCAATACGGACAAGAGGCCCCGCTTCGCAAAAGCCGTGGCAGCCGGTGCGCTTGACTGTGCGCTCCACCGCCGCATCCAGCCCAAGCCGCGCCGCCGCCCGCTCCAACGCGTCGGCAACCGCGGCTGCGCCGTTGGCCAGACAGCCGGTATCGCAGCAGACCAGTATCGTTTGCTTCATTGCCCCGCCGCCTCCTCCCGATATGCATTCAAAACCCCCGGCAGCCGCTCCAGGGTCATCTTCCCATAGAAGGTATCGTCGATGAGGATCACCGGCGCGATGGCGCAGGAGCCCAGGCAGTTTACCAGCTCCAATGTAAACAGCCCGTCCGCCGTGGTTTCTCCGGGCCGTATGCCAAGGGCTTGCATAACCCCCTCCAGCAACAGGCTGCCGCCGCGGATATGACAGGCGGTACCGTCGCAAAGCTTGATGACATGCTTGCCCTTTGGCAGCAGGCTGAAGGCCTTATAGAATGTCGCCATGGAATACAGTTGGGAAAAGGGGCATGACAAATGCTCGGAAAGCATGTGCAGCCCCTCCCGCGGCAAATAGTGAAACTGCCGCTGCATATCCTGCATGGCGGGCAAAGCATAGCGTTGATCCTTGGGATAGCGGTCGATGACGGCCTGTATTTCATCCGGTCGTATCAAGGCATTTGCCTCCTTCCAAAAAATGTTGACGAATCCGCGCTTATCCGCCCGCGATCATCGGGAAGATTGATACGACGTCCGTTTCCGTCAGCGCCGTGTCAAGCCCATCCAAATGGACAATGTTCCGGCCGTTGCGCAGCACAATGGCGTCCCAGCTCAACGTGCCGTCCGGCAGAAAAAGCTTGTTGCGCATCGCCTGGCCATAGCGCTTTGAAAGCAACTCGAGGAGCCCGCGAACCGTTTCCGGCGCGGGCGCCTCGATGCTGTTGATCCGGGTAATGTCCCGGTATGTGGCAAAGAACCGAACCTGCATAGCCTAGAGGGCAAGCTCCGCGCACTTTTCGGCGGTCGGTACGCCCTCGGCGTCCCAGCTCCGCAGCGCGTAGTACTCGCCCAACATTTCATAGAGCTCCGCCACCTTGCCCTTGGCCGGGCCGGAGGGCAGCTTTTCCCGCAGCAGGCGCGGCGGGAGCGTATCCTTTTCTACGCCCGCGGCAAGGTTAAAGCGCTTTTCCAGATTCCAGATGCGCTCACCCTTAAGCAGGATCTCCTCGTCCGTTTCATCGGTTCCCACAGCCGCCCGGTATTCCGCTGCAATCTCCGGCAAGCCGATGCCAAACGTAGTAAACAGGCAGGTGCCGCTGGCGTCCACAAGGGCGGTGAGGTCCTGAAAGAGCTTCAGCAGCGCGGGCTTTCCCTCGGTAACAAGGGGATCGGTCTTGAGCGGCACGCCCAGAATTTCCGGCGAGGTCAGGTAGCCCCGCACATGGCAGCCGCCCCGGTTGCTGGTCGCATACTCCAGCGCCATGCCCTGAATCGCCCGGCCGTCATAGGCGGGCATCTCCTGCTTCTTCACGCTCATGGACAGTTCGGGATGGCCGTACTTTTCCGCCATACGGTAGGAGCCCATGGCCAGGGTCTTGCTGAAGCCTTCGTTCTTGCCCACGGCCTCGGTTAACGCGACCACAGCGTTCGCGTCCCCAAAGCGGAGCGTAAAGCCCACGTCCGCCTCCGGGAGAACGCCCGTATCCGCCAGCTCCATGGCGCAGGCGATGGTGGAGCCCAGGGTGATGGGGTCCATGCCGTACTCGTTGCAGAGATGGTTTGCACGCACGATGGCCGCCAGATCGTTGACGCCGCAATCCGCGCCATAGCTCCAGCCGGCCTCATACTCGGGCCCCTCTCCAAAGCTCTTGAAGGGACCGTCGGGGATATTGGTCACCCTGCCGCAGGCGATGGAGCAGCCGAAGCAGCCCTTGTTTTTGACGAGGTAGGTCTTTGCGAGCGTCTCTCCGCCGGTGTCGTCCGCCTTGTCGAAAACGGAACCGTCCCGCCAGTTATGGAGGGGGAGCGCCCCGGATTCGTTGATGATGTTCACCAGAATCTGCGTGCCAAGCTGGCCCAATCCCGCGCCGGAAACCGGGTGCGCCTGGAGCTTGGCCCGCGCGTCGGTTACAGCATCCATAAACGCCTCCGGGCGCGCAACGGTGACGGACCCCGTGCCCCGCACGGCCACCGCCTTAAGCTTCTTGCTGCCCATGACCGCGCCCAGCCCGCCCCGGCCCGCAGCCCGGTGCTTTTCGTTCATCACGGTCGCGTACAGGCAAAGGTTTTCTCCCGTTGGGCCGATGCAGGATACTTTGAAATTGCCCAGCGTTTTTTGCAGCAGATCGGTGGTTTCATAGACGGTCTTGCCCCAGAGCTCGCCCGCATCGCGCAGCTCTACGACGTCATCGTTAATGTACAGATAAACCGGGGTTTCGGAGGCGTTTTCAAAGATGATGCCGTCATAGCCCGCAAACTTCAGCTCCGGCCCGAAGTGCCCGCCGGAATTGGCGGCCCCGACGGTGCCGGTAAGCGGCGCTTTCGCTACGATTTCAAACCGTCCGGCGCTGCCGGCAGCCGTGCCGGTAAGGGGCCCCGTCATATAGATCAACTTGTTCTCCGGCGAAAGGGGCTCAACCTTTGGGTCAACCTCATCGCACAGATATTTGGTTCCAAGTCCGCGCGCCCCCACATATGCGTGGGCGTCTTTCATGTTCAGCGGCTCCTTCTTGATGGTTCGGGCCGCTAAATCCACTCTGAGAATCATTCCAGTCCAGGCGCTCATGCCAGACCCCCCTCTCCGAAAACCGCTTTAAAGCTTTCCGCCACGGCTTTCTTTCGATCGCCGCTCTCCACCGGGTCCACAAAGGTAATCGCGCCGGAAGGGCAGAATTTTGCACACTTGGGATCGCCGCCGCAGAGGTCGCATTTGAAAACGCGTTTGGTGATGGGCGAAAAGCTGATGTTTCCCAGCGGGCAGGCGGAGACGCACATCTTGCAGGTGATGCATTTTTCCGAATCCATGACCACCGCTCCGTCCGCGCTTCTGGTGATGGCATGCACAGGGCATACCTTTTCGCAGCAAGCGTCCTCGCATTGCAGGCACATCACCGGGATGCTTACCGCCGCGGCCTCATAGTCCATGACCGTGACAGCCGACAGTCTGGGGTTGAATTGCTGGGTGTGCCCAAAGGAACACATCAGCTCGCATGTCCGGCAGGACACGCACTTTTCGGGCCTAATAAGTAGTTGTTTTCCCATGTTCTTCTTCTGTGCCGTCAACCACGCTGCGGAAGCGGCACAGAACCGCCACCTCCTTCGATATGATTTGCTGGCGGGTTTTGAAAGGATGCAAAAACCCACAGAAAGCTAAGCTCTCTGTGGGCTCCTTTGCGAACACGGCAGGCCGCTTGGTCACCCAGCCGACCCATTGGATGGGAATTCTTACGCAGGGAAGCGTAAGAGAAAACCATCTCGGAAGCACCTTGCATAAACCCTATAGATTGCATGAGCAGTATAACATATTCATGCGCAAAAAGGCAAGGGGAACCGGGCAAAAATGAAAGACGCAATGGTTCGGGCGTCAAACACGGGTTGCACATTCGCTGGCATGCGCGAAGGCTTGGGAAGGCGACGCGCTCGCATCACGCCGAGGTATTGCTCGACTCCTTGTTGCCAAATAAGCTAGCAAAGCCCTGCGCCGGCACTTATCCTTTCTCCCCATCATGCGGGCGCAGGCGGAGCGCCAAAGGCCGGAGCGATACGTTTGACCCTAGATGATCCCGAGCGGCACAAGCACGGCGAGCAGCAGGATATCAAGCCCCCACAGACAGATGAGGAACGTTTTCTGGAACTTCGGCTTCGCGTCCGGCACAAAGATGGCCGCGATGAAGAACGGCACATAGGTCGTGATGAATACGGGCAACGCACCCCACCATTTGTAGACCCAAATGAACGCGGGCGTCGCCGCAAGGAAAATCTCCACCGCCGCAAACAGCAGCGACATGCCAATGGCGACCGCCCACTTTACGGGCACGCCCAGCACCTTCAAGGTGCGATCCTCCGGCAGCATGTTCCACGCAATGATGCCTGCGATGGCAAACATCATCGAAAGCTCCCACGAAACGCCGATAAGCAGGATGAACGACGTGCTCGCATTTGAAACGGTCCAAAGCGCGTAGCCCGATGCGTAGCCAATGATGGCGTTGACAATCTCGTAGAGCCAATGCACGCCGTAAAGCGACAGCCCCGCCACGACTGCCTTGTACTGTTTCTTTTTGAGCTCGTTTCCGTAGACGTAGAACACAAAGGCGAGCAGTGCGATAAACGTCCAGTTGAAGTTGCCAAGGTCGCGCACCCATGGGAGCGATTGGCAGCTGCTTTGATAACGCTCGTATGGAATCGTTCTTTGCGA
>CAZWSI010000037.1:0-13727 GCA_964636405.1 uncultured Oscillospiraceae bacterium | reverse complement strand
CTCGCTTCTTTTCATTATATCATCGTGGGTGTCCTGTTTTATGATAGTAGTCCAGGATGATTCTCCACGCGCGTGACAGCCTGGGCGAGGAGCCCCACGGAGGTGTGTGCCGGCGGCGCGGACGCGTGTCCGCCCTGATTTTCGATCGTGAAGGATACGTCCATCATGCCCTTTTCCGCGATGCCGACGAGCGCGCAGGGCGCGCTTACGCCCGGGAACACGCCCCGCACCACGGCCCCGCCCTCGTCGAGCACAAGGCCGGGCTTTACGCCCCGCGCGGACAGGGTTTCCACAATGGCGGGCGCGCCGAAGCCCGCGACCTCCTCGTCGCCCGCGAAGGCGAAATAGAGGTCGTTTTGCGGCGTAAAGCCCTCTGTTATGAGCTGCTCGGCCGCCTCCAGCACGCCGAGGAGCGTCGTTTTCGTGTCCAGCGTACCGCGTCCCCACAAAACGCCGTCCTCAACAAGGCCGTCGAAGGGCGGCTTTTCCCAGGCGGACTCGTTTGCGGGAACCACGTCGTAGTGAGCCATCAATACGCTGGGGGCCTCGGCGCTTCTGCCGGGCAGGCGAAAGAGCAGGCCGGTTTTTCCGACGCGCTCATAGGCGCAGGCGCGAAACACCGCCGGATAGCGCTCGGCAAGGAGCGCGCGGAATTTGTCGAACTCGCCTTGATCCACGCGCGCCTCGTCGTCATAGGACACCGTGCGGCAGCGAATCATATCCGCAAGGTTTTTTACGGCGCGCTCCGTGTCCACGTTCGCCTCGTCCGGCGCGGCGGGCGCGGCCGTGGGCGACCGGAAGCGAACGGCCCGCGCCGTGATGCACACCAGCCACGCCGCAAGCAGCGCGAGCGGCGTCCAGCAAAGCCAATGCATTAAAAAATGCCCCCCTTCATCAGCCCGTTTCGAAAGTCCGCATTCGGCTGAAAACACAGTATACCACCGATCGCGGCTCTTGTGGGTAAAAATCGGCGTATTGCGGCATAGATTGAAGCATGAAGCTGGGTAAATCGGGCAGCCCGGATAAAGCGCATAAGCCGGTCAAATCCCTGATGCTGCGCGCGGCGCTGTATGTGTCGCTCCTGCTTGTTTTGCGCGTCTTGCTTGCGCAGGGGACGCTTGGGCGCCCCGCCAGCGTGGCCGCCGACGCGCCGGGCCTTACGCGCGCGCTGCCGGTGCTCATGTATCACAGCATTTTGCGCGACGAAGCGCGGCAGGGCAAGTATGTCGTTTCGCCCGCCGTATTCTATGAGGACCTCCGCTATTTAAAGGAGCATGGCTATACGGCGGTGTTTCTTTCGGAGGTGATCGATTTTGTGGACGGCAAGGGGAACCTTCCGCTTAAGCCGGTGCTCATTACGCTGGATGACGGCTATTACAACAACCTCATCTACGCCCTGCCCGTTCTCGAAGCGCTCGATATGAAGGCGGTCGTCTCCGTGGTCGGCAGCTATTCGGAAGCCTTCAGCACCGTGAAGGACCCAAACCCCAATTACGCGTACGTCAGCTTTGAGGAGATTCGCTATCTGGCCGATTCGGGCTTTGTGGAAATCGGCAACCACAGCTACGATATGCACGGCCTGGCCGGGCGGCAGGGCAGCGGGCAGAAAAAGGGCGAGAGCGCGGCGCACTATAAAAAGGCGTTTCAGGCGGATACGGAAAAGCTGCAAGCGCTTTTGTGGGACAACTGCGGCCTTTGCCCGCGGGTGTATACCTATCCTTACGGCGTCATCGGCGCAAACACACGCGCGTATCTCGAGGAGCTGGGCTTTCGGGCAAGCCTGAGCTGCTATGAGCAGGGCAATCGCATAACGCGCGGGGAGTCGGACACCCTTTGGCTGCTCGGGCGCTTCAACCGCCCCGCCGGAGAGAGCACCGAAGCGTTTATGCGGCGGGCGCTGGAGCAAAGCGCGGACGCGCAGGCGGATTGAAGCCGCGCGCCGGTTGTTTGCAGCGTTATCCATTGCCCGCGCACCCCGTTTGCTGTATAATCTTCGCAAGAATGAGCAACGCGGGGGGCAACCGATGAACAAGCTTGATATCGTCCCGATTCTGGAAGAAAAGGCCCCATGGCTGTACGAGCTGTCCGACGCCATATGGGAAAAGCCCGAGCTGGCCTTTGAGGAGCGTTTTGCGGCCGATACGCTTACGGGCGCGCTGGAAGCGGAGGGCTTTGCGGTCGAGCGCGGCGTGGCGGGCATGGCCACCGCCTTTATCGGACGCTACGGGCAGGGCAAGCCCGCAATCGGCATCCTTGGCGAATACGACGCGCTGAGCAGTATGAGCCAGAAGGCCGACGTATTTGCGCAGGAGGCGCTTGTGCCGGGCGCGCCCGGCCACGGCTGCGGCCACAATCTGCTTGGGGTTGGGTCGCTTGCGGCCGCCATCGCGGTCAAGGAATATCTCAAGGCGAATCAAAAGCCCGGCACGGTGATCTATTACGGCTGTCCCGGCGAGGAGGGCGGCTCCGGCAAGGCGTTTATGGCCCGCGCGCATGTGTTTGACGAGCTGGACTGCGCGCTGACATGGCATCCCGGCAGCATCAGCGCCGCCCCCATGCACACCTCCCTTGCCAACATGTCGATTGTATACCGCTTCACCGGCGTTTCCGCGCATGCGTCCGCCTCGCCGCACATGGGACGCAGCGCGCTGGACGCGCTCACCTTGATGAACACCGGCGTTCAGTTCCTCCGAGAGCACGTGCCCGAGCAGGCGCGCATCCATTATGCGGTGCTGGATGTGGGCGGAACCGCGCCCAATGTGGTGCAGTCCTCCGCGGCGGCGGTTTACCTCATCCGCATGCCGGAGGTAACCGAGCTGCGCGAGCTGGCGGAGCGTGTGAGCAACGTTGCGCGCGGCGCGGCGCTGATGACCGATACGCGCCTCAAAATCGAGTTTGGAAAATCCTGCGCCAACTTGATTCCCAATCAGCCGCTTTGCCGCGCGCTGGGGGAGAATCTGGCCGCCATGCCGCTGCCGGACTATACCGAAGCGGAGCTGGCCTACGCGGCAAGCATGTGCGCGACCCTTTCCTCGCGCGGCGGGCTTGCTGAGCGGGCGGCGAAAATGGGGCCGAAGGTTGCGGCGTTTGCAAAGCTGCATAAGGACGACGTGATTTGTAACTTTGTCTTGCCGGAGCTGCCGGGCATGTTCAGGCCCACGTCCTCCACCGATGTGGGCGACGTGAGCTGGGTGTGCCCCTGCGGCCAAGCGCAGATTGCCACCATGTGCGCCGCTACTCCGGGGCACACCTGGCAGCGCACGGCGCAGGGCAAGAGCGCGCTTGCGCACAAGGGCATGCTGTATGCGGGCCGGGTGCTGGCCGGGGCCGCAATCGACCTGCTCGATTCGCCTGAGCTTGTCGTCCGCGCGAAGGAGGACTGGATCGCCCGCCTGGATGGCAGGACGTATATCCCCCTTCCGGCCAGCGCCGTGCCCGGGGGCTTTTACGACCTTTCGAACGAATGATGCATAACGCGAGGGAAGTGCGGGCGCGCTAAACCCGCACGAGCCGCGAAACGGCTCTTTCGTCCGCGCCGGGGCAGAGGGCGGCTATGCGCGCCGTGATGCGCGCGGCGGAGTCAAGGGGCGCTGTCGCGTCGGCGGCGGAAACAAGCGCCTCGCCAAACACATCCTCCATCCGGGCGAAGCGTGCAAGCCCCCAGGAATAGGGGCGGCCATGGCGGTCAAGCTCATATTCAAAGGCGCTCACGGTCACGAAGGCCCGCATCTGCAAAAGGGACATGACCGATTCAAAGCCCTTTTCGCCGCCCTTGCGATAGCCGCAGCGTTCCTTGAGCGATTTTGTTCGCATGGGGCCGCCGCTTTCCAGCGCGTCCATAACGGCCTTGCATTTGTACGAGGCGTGACCGTCTTCGTAAAAGCCCTCGAAATCATAGCCGTCGCGGCGGTAATTGCAGAAATCCGGCAGCCACTCGCGGGCAACGAAGCCCATCTTGCGCTGAAATACGCGCCCGTAGGCGATTTCTCCGCCGAGCACGCGGCCCTTCCACTCCCAGGGCCCGTCCACGCCGTCTGCAAACCAATACGCGGCAGGCGTGCACTCCTCGAGGGAAAAGCCGGGTATGGCCGAGCGGAAAAAGGGCAAAAAGCCCAGCTCGCGCACCAGCGCGGCCAGCTCCTTTTCATTTGTAACGGGCGGAAGACGCAGCATACGACCTCTCGAGCCCCGGCGGGCGGGGTGGGCTTTGCACAGATTGTAGCACGTCCAAACGAAATCGGCAACGCCAAGCAGCCGACGTCTTGCGGCGCGCGCTTAAAAACGGGGCTGGACAGCGCCGCCGCAGGCTTCGTCCCACAGCGCGCGCAGCTCCGCGTCGGAGAGCGCCTCGCGGCGGCCGCCCTCGTAGAGCGCGTCTGCCAGCGCTTTCACGCGCGCAATGCGCGGGTCGCGCTTATCCGCTTCCGCGCAGGCGGGAATATTCCGATTCACCCAATGCGCGATGCCCGCAAGGCCGCTGTGCGCGTCCACAAGCACCTCGGCGGGGCGGTCGAGCAGCGCCGCCGTATCGAATATGCTGTAAACCTGCTCGCATTTGTTGAGCCCGTCGGCGTGAATGCCCGCGCGGGTCTGGCAGAATTCACGGCCCATAAAGGGCGTTTTGGCCGGGATGGCATAGCCCAGCGTATGTTCAAAATAGCGCGCGAGCTCGGTGAGCACGGGCAGCTCCATGCCGTTTGTGCCGCCGCGCAGCGCGCAGTATTCCATCACCATGGCCTCGAGCGGGCAGTTGCCCGTGCGCTCGCCGATGCCCAGCACCGTGCAGTTGACCGCCGACGCGCCATAGAGCCACGCGGTCGCGGCGTTTGTCACGGCCTTGTAAAAATCGTTGTGCCCATGCCATTCGAGCATGCCGCTTGGAACATTGGCATAGTGGCGCAATCCGTACAGGATGCCCGGCACGCTCCTTGGCAGCGACGCGCCCGGATAGGAAACGCCGAGGCCCAGCGTATCGCAGCAGCGGAGCTTGATGGGCAGCCCGGCCTGCTCGCTTAGGCGCGAAAGCGCGGTCGCGAGGGGCAGCACGAAGCCGTAGAAATCCGCCCGGGTCACGTCCTCGAGGTGGCAGCGCGGCCTTATGCCCTTTTCAAGCGCCTTTTCGGCCACCCCAAGGTACAGCTCCATGGCCTGCCGGCGCGTCATGTTCATTTTCTTGAAGATATGGTAATCCGAGCAGGACATGAGCAGCCCCGTTTCCGTGAGGCCCATGTCCTTCACCAGCGCAAAATCCTGCTCCGTTGCCCGTATCCACGCCGTAATTTCCGGGAAGCGGTAGCCGCGGCCGCGGCAGAGCTCGACCGCCTCTCGGTCGCGCCCGCTGTACACAAAAAACTCGCTTTGCCGGATAACGCCCATGGGCCCGCCGAGCCGGTGCAGCAGATCGAAAATATCGCGCACCTGCATGGGCGTAAAGGCCGTCATGGACTGCTGTCCGTCCCGAAAGGTCGTGTCGGTGATGCAGATCTCCTCCGGCATGCACATGGGCGTGAGCCTGCCGTTGAACGCGATGCGCGGCACGGCGCTATACTCGAATACCTCCTCATACAGCTTCGGCTCCGCCACGTCCTGGAGCGCGTAGCTATATAGGTTCTCCCGAAGCAGGTGGCTGCTTTCATCAAATACAAGACCGTTCACCGTGTTTCTCCTTTCCTGTCCCCAATCCTTTTTTGGATGCGTGGATTCGTGTATCCATGTATACAATTCATGAAGGCATATTACACAAAAAGAAGCCCGGCTGTCAAGCACAAACGGGCGGATAGCCTCGGATATTTTCAGGCGGGCGCAAAAAGGGCCGGTTTGCGCAAACCGGCCCATGTTTGTGGAAAGCATGTTGGGCGCTTGTCAAGGGGCCGCGTTGCTTATCCGGCCCCGGCTTCAGACGGTCCGGCCGCAGACGGTCCGGCCGCAGACGGTCTGTAACCTTCGAGGGAAAGGGTGCGCGTGCATACGGGGATAGGCTTCCTTCACTGGACATCGTCCCATCCTCCTGTCAGGGCTGGTGCGGGCAACCGTGCGCTTCAGCTTTTCATCGGCGTACTCGTTTGGGGGGCGCGGTACGCGCAGCTCTCCCCCGCTTCTTGCCAAGGCAAGTATACGGTTTGATTATAGCGTTTCCCCAAATCAAGAACAAGCCGCAAAGGGCGTAAAAGCAATGGAAAAGGCCGGTTTGTGCGCAAACGCCCTTTTTTTGTCTTCCCTGTTTCTCTTTTTCGTTACACGATCGGCATGAGCTCGATATACCCGCGCGCGCCGATCGGCTCGAGCTGAATGCGCGGGCTGGACTTATCCCACGCGCGGCCGATCACGGCCGGATCGTAGGTTTCGATGACGTGCCAGATTTCGCCGATGGCCTGTTCGAAATCCTCCTCCTGAAAGGGCTCGCCCTGAAACATGAGGTAGCTGGTCTTGGGCAGCGCAAGCACGTCGAAACCCTCCGGCACAGGCCCGTCGTAATCGATGGGCGCCTCCACGCCCTGCACATATTCCGATGTGCCGGGCTTTTGCATCGCCTTGGGGAGCCAGAGGCATACCGGCTCGCCGCAGAGGGATTTCATGCTTTTTAAGAGTCCCCACACGTCGCAGCCGACCTCGTTGCAGTATGCCCAATAGTCCGCCGCCTTCACGCCGCGCTTCACAATCACCTTGCGCGCGGGCTTCTCGATCACCTGAATAAAAACGTTCTTTACATGCTCCATGGTCTTTTCCTTTCTCTTCGCTTTGTATTTGACTCCAAAAGGCGTAAACAGGTAGAGTGGCACGGGATTTGCCGCATATTCCCCGGGATTGCAGCCGAATTCCCGGAAAAACGCCCGCTGGTAGCCATCCACGCTCCCAAAGCCCAGCGCAAAGGCCGCGTCCGCGATGCGGCCGCCCTCGTCCCGCAGCCGCAGCGCGGAGCGGGAAAGCCGCATCCGCCGGATATAATCCGCGGGTGCAACGCCCGTCCACTGGGTAAAGAGCCTGTGCGCGTACCAGGGAGAAAACAGGGACGCGCGCGCAAGGTCCGCGAGCGTAATCTCCTCGCACAAATGCGCGTTGATATAATCCTGCATCCGCTGCACAGCGCCGATCTGCTCATCCATCCTCTCTCGCCTCCGATCCCAATTTTAGCGCACGGGAGCCGTCCGACGCTCGACCATTTTTGCGATCTTGACGGCCCCGCCCCCGCCGCACAATTTACAGCGTTTTCAATGGGCCGCCATATTGATCATGCTCAATTCGGGCGCACGACGCAATTGTATGATAAAGTAACCATGCTGAAACGGCAAGCCGCGCTTTTTACGCCTCCCATGCGGATGCCCGAGGCGAAAGGAGCCGTGCTATGAAAACGCGCAACAGAAACCATTTTCATATGAACATGTGGTTGAGACTGCCGCTGGCCCTGTGCATGGCGACGGCGCTTTGCGCCTGCGCGCCCGCCGCGCCCGCCGCCGAGCCGGAGGTCACAAACGCGCCCGCGACCCAAGTTTTTACCCTGGTTCCCGAAGCGACCGCCGCCCCCGCGCCGGAGCCGGTCGCTACGCCCGCGCCTGAAGCGGGGGATGCGCCCGCGCCTGAAGCGGGGTATGCGCCCAATGCGGCTCTGGGCGCGCTGACCGCGCTCCTTTCCGACGTTGCGGAAAGCTATCAGCCCGCCACCGCCGGCAGCTCGCTGACCGCCGCGCGCCTTGCGGGCGCGCTGCTCGATTGGTATGCGCAGGAAAGGCCCGACGCCGCTTCCATCTCGGGCGCGGCGGAGGCCTTCCGCGCCGGTCTGGACGCGGACGCGGCCGCTCTGTTTTCCGAGCAGCTAAGCGCCGTGTACGACGCCGCGCGCGCGCTTACGGGCGACAACGCGGAGGATTATCTGGAATCGGCGGGCTATACGCCCACAGCCTTCCCGTGGGCTCAATCGGATATCGAGGCGCTCTTTGCCGCGCTCGGCGCGAACGCAGGCGTGCAATAAGGATAAAGGGCGCGCCATTCATTGCATCCTGGCCTTTTTCTCCTCGCCAGAGCGGGTTACGCCTTGAAAGTATCGACGTTTATCTTAGGGTCTGTTTCTAAAAGAAGAAATTGCAGTTTCGAGCGGATTTTTCGTCCAGTTCAGCGGAAAATCCGATGGTTTACTGGAGGTAAATCGAGGATTTGGAGCGCAAAATGGGCGGAAAAGACGCCGAAAATGCAATTTCAGGAATTTAGAAACAGACCCTAATCAAAGAAGGTTATGTTGCCGTCAAACACGTGCTTTAACCGCTGATGGGTAACGGAATCCTTATGACACCGTACCGTCAGCTTCGGGCAATCTGCAAACGGACTCACCTCGGCAAAGCGAACATCGCGGTTCTCGATGATCACCAATTCAAGATTAGGGCAGTTCACAAAGACATAGGCCTCCAGCTCGGCCACACTTTGCGGCAAGGTCACCATTTCTATATAGTCTCTGTTTCTAAAAACATTGGACACAATCTTGGTTGGGCTGCCCGGGACGGTGAAGCGTTTCTTTATTCCGTGATACGCTTTCACGGTGGAGCCGAGCCACTCAAAATCGTTCATGGTTGCCTCGGAATTCTGGATGCGCTCAATATTGATGCGATCCTGTTCGGTTAAAACAAAGGCTGAAGCTGTAGGCTTGATTTCAGGTTTCGGAGCTTGCACAGTTGCGGGCACAGGCGTGCTTTTGCCCGCCCTTAACCCCATTCTCTCAAACGCAGTCGAGTATTTATAAGCATACTCGTCTTCGGTCATCAAGTATTTCAAAATAGCCTGCTTCGTTCCGATCTGAAGCTTGATCCCCGCGCGGAGCGTTGTTTCCTCCAAATGCACGGCGAGAAAAGGCTTTTTCTCGTCAATGGCAAAATTGATTTCATTTTGCACATTCGGAGAAACTGCGGAGTGCGGCGTAATAAACACGATAAACAACGCGCATTTTTCAAGCGCATTGGCAATCTCATCCGTCCATTCGTTGCCCGGCGCAATTCCCTCGTCATACCAAACGCGATACCCGGCATTGTGGAATGTGGTTATCTCGGAATAGACCTTCACAGCGTCAAGATGCGCATAGCTGATAAATATGTACGGCTCATTTCCATGATAGGCCGGAAACGGAATACGGTTTGCATGCAGCGCTTCCGTCGGCTGCACTTGCGCTTCCTTTTTCTTGAACTTATCGAATAATCCCATTGCCGTTACTCTCCTTTTGCTACGATTTTCATGCCGATACGCGATAACAAAACAGGGATATTCTCAATCGTGTCGCGGTCAAGCTGCTTTATTTCTTCACTCAATTCATTATAAGGAACGAAATACGGCGATTCCTTTTTATTGGAATCCACAACAGCCCCAAGCGTCCAGCCTGTAGAAATACGCTCCTTCATCCAGGCATCGTGCTCCTTTTCTGCAAGTGCCTCGACATATTCCGCCGGTATCTTTGTAATTGCAATACCTTCACAGCTCACAGGCCGCATCGCATATTCCATTGCACGAAGCTTATTTGGAATGCCCATTGCCTGTCGCAGATTGGAATATTTGAGCGAATCGGTCAGGTTGTCAAAGCTGGGGTATTTCAGCGGTTTTTCCGGGTAGCGTTCAAGCTGCTTTTCGTTATAAAGATCATGAATAGCCCGAGCCAGTTTTTCTAAGTCCTCCAGCTCCGGGCGCGGCTCAATGTCGTTACGGACAACGGGCAGCACCTGCTTCTTTACCGCCTTGCATTGGATATCGACATTTCCAAACAGTTCATTCAAATCAAGCATTTTATAAAGCAGCTCCGTTTTTTCTTGAGCGAAATTCTCAGGCAAAGAACCATCATGCGTGATAAAGGTTACGGCAAGCGTTTCCTCATTGATTAAAACATCCGCTTCGGCGGCAAGCACGCGCAGCCTGTCTTTCACGCCGTAAGCCTCGCGGTTCCATTCCTGCAACTCATCGCAAAGAATCAGCAGGAAAGCGATCGGATGTGTTTCCGGGCGCATCGCTCCCAGATTGAACGGTTTTTTCATCATCATGTTCTTATAACAGTTGTGGAGCAAAATCGCGCTTGCGCTGTCAAGAACCGGCCAGAAGAAATACTCCGGCTTATATCCCGCGGATTGAATCAGGTACGCATACCATTTCAAAATGATGATGGAACTGTAATAACCGTGGTCGATAAAGCCGAATTTTGCCATCACATTCACAAAATCATTCAACGAGAACATGACCCGCTTCAGATCGACGCCAAGCGATGCGTGCAGCTTATGTGCCAGCAAATCCACAGGCTTGAGCATGTCAATATATACGGCGTCGTCATACCGTCTGTCGTAGCATTCAATAAACTGTCGCTTTGGTAAAATTTCCGCGATACTATTAAGCTCATAAAAGTTTTCAAAGGAAAGCTGTGCGTTGACCTTTTCTGTGCCGCCCCCAGCGCCCGTTGCGAAGTCGATGAATTGATTGATCTGCCTCCCGACAATTTCAACGGGATAGCCCACATCGTGAAACAGCGAAGCGAGTCCCCAACGATAAAAAAACTCTTCGTTTTTTGTGTCGTAAGAAAACGGATATTCGTTTTTATCCATGTTGGTCTTGTCAAATGCCGCCCGGTATTTGCTGTTGCCGGAATATATACACAAACCGAGGATAAACACATTGACCGAGTGCACATAATGGTCGCGCTGCTTGTCAATGAGTATCGAGGCATTCTCCTCGTAATTTTTCAGCACATCCAACAGATCAACAAAAGGATTGGACTGGCCCTCCATTTTGATGCGATAGCTGTCAAAGAAGGTTCTGTAAACAGCAAAGGCCGTGTCCTTTGTTTCGTTCTCCAGAAACTCCAGAATTGCCTGCCGCATGAAGATCTTTAGCAATGCCCTCTCCGAATATCCCAAAGACCTCCAAGTCGTCGAAAAACCTTACTACACATTCAGATCGTTTGTTCATTGGGCTCCTCTCTCCTATTTGTTTGGAAACCATGGTCAGAGCATTCGTTTGGGTGACGCTCTGCCGCAGGCGCACAACCATATCCGTTGATGGTAATCCTGCCGGTTTTGCATGCAGATATAGAAACGACCCGGAGCAAGCGCCGCAAAAGCGCTCACAACAAGCCGCTTTTGTATATTGTATCACAGGTCTTTTACAAGGCCAATAAATATTTGGAAACGTAAAATGATCGTTGCTTTTGCAAAATCAAAAAAATGCGCCGCTTATTCAAAATCAAAAAATGGGGCTTGCCAAGCGCGCCGACATGCGTTAAAATAAATGTGTTCGGGGATGTAGCCCAGCTGGTTAGAGCGCTTCGTTCACATCGAAGAGGTCACAGGTTCGAGCCCTGTTATCCCCACCACAGCAAGATAATCCGAACCCGATACCGATTGGTAAGGGGTTCGGGTTTTTTGTTTGTTTTTCTGGGCGGTAAGCAATCAGGCGGCGCTTGGGGTTGCGCCGCCCGGTTTCACGCGTGTAAAAAGAAACATTTCTCGCAACGCATTGACATGCATTTATGCGCGCGCTATCATATAGACATCGGTCAATGTGAGGTGCTTGTATGAACGAAATCGACGTGGCGCTGATATGCAAGTCGCTTAGTGATGCGAACCGGCTGAAGATCGTGCAGATGCTGTCCGATGGAGAAAAATGCGGCTGCAAGATGCTGGAGGCTTTTGAAATCACGCAGCCTACGCTCTCTCATCATATGAGGGTGCTGACGGAGTGCGGGCTCGTGAACGCCAGAAGGGACGGAAAGTGGTTGCATTACTCTCTCAAGTGTGAAACGCTGGCCGCTTTCAAAAGCTTTATCTCGTCTCTCGAGTGCTGTAAAGGCGGGGAATGCGAATGCAAATAGTATGGGACTTCGTCCAGAATGAGCTTCTCGGCATGCGGTGGCTGAATGCGTTGATAGGAGCCGGACTGACCGCACTTGGTCTTGATACCGGCAACAGATGGATCGGGAGCGTACAGTTTTTCCTGTATGACGTGATCAAGATCGTCGTGCTGCTGTGTGTCCTCATCTTCCTCATCAGCTATATTCAAAGCTATTTCCCCCCGGAGCGAAGCAAAAGGATTCTGGGGCGCTTTCACGGCATTGGCGCAAACTGTATCGCAGCGCTGCTGGGCACGGTAACTCCGTTTTGCTCCTGCTCTTCGATTCCGCTTTTCATAGGCTTTACAAGCGCCGGGCTTCCTGTGGGGGTGACCTTCTCCTTCCTGATTTCCTCGCCTATGGTTGATCTCGGTTCACTGCTTTTACTGATGAGTATCTTCGGCGCAAGGGTGGCGGTCATCTATGTCGCCGCAGGTCTTGTCATCGCGGTTGCCGGCGGCACAATGATTGAAAAGCTGCGCATGGAACGCTATGTGGAGCGCTTCATCCTTACGGCTGGCAGTGTGGATATTGCGTCGCCGGATTTATCGCAAAAGGACAGGCTGGTCTATGCCGGGGAGCAGACAGGGGCAACCTTTAAAAAGGTGCTTCCCTATATCCTTGTGGGCGTGGGCATCGGCGCCGTCATTCACAACTGGATTCCCCAAAGCTGGGTTGAGACGGTGCTCGGCGGGAAGAATCCCTTCGGCGTAGTATTGGCCACGTTGCTGGGCGTTCCCATGTACGCCGACATCTTCGGCACAATTCCGATTGCGGAAGCCTTGCTTGGAAAGGGCGCTTTGCTTGGCGTGGTGCTGTCCTTTATGATGGCGGTCACAACGTTGTCTTTGCCGTCCATCATTATGCTTCGCAAGGCGGTAAAGCCCAGGCTGCTGGCGCTCTTTATCGGCATCTGTTTCGCAGGAATTGTTCTGGTTGGATACTTATTCAACGCAATACAGGCATGATTTATCGTATAGGAGGCAAGCAATATGCGTATCTTTCGCAAGAAAACAGAGAAAACCGGCTCCTGCTGCGGCGGGGACTGCAACGCGGAAACCATGCAAAAGGCAAAGGAAGCGCAGTCCGGGGGTTCGGTTGTTAAGGTGTTGGGCAGCGGCTGTGCGAAATGCAACGCGCTGGAGGCCGCCGCAAGGGCGGCGCTTGCGGAGCTTGGCATGCGCACTGAAATCGACCACGTCACAGACTTTACACAGATCGCTTCCTACGGCGTTATGACGACGCCCGCCCTCGTATACAAGGGCAAGGTCATTGCGTTCGGCAAGGCGCTCAAGAAAGAAGAGATCGTTAAGCTGCTGCAAAAGGAGCTGTGAGTCTGCATACGTTCGTGTCGCCGTATGCGTCCGTCTGTGCAAGCCCCGTATCCGCCAGGAACCCCGGCTTTGCCGAAAGCCGTGTTGGTTAAAGAGGCCGATGAAAATTTATACACGGAAAAGAACATATGAAGATAAAAGGCCCGGTTTACCTTCAAGGTGAAACCGGGCCTCTGGAAAAGCCTAGCGGCGGCACGGCGGCCATTTCCCCAAGGTGTATCGCTTTTATGAACTTCACTTTTTGGACTACTATCATAAAACAGGACACCCACGATGATATAATGAAAAGAAGCGAGGGGTGTAAAGATGACAACAAAGTACAGCGATGAATTTAAAGAAGAGGCGTTAGTATTAGCGCGTGAGACGAGCGTAACCAACGCGAGCGCAAAGCTCGGGGTATCAACCAAAGCGATATACAGTTGGCGACAGCAAAAAAGGCTGTCAGAAGCTCCGGAAGGTTGAGGAAAAAAGTGACTGGAAAGACTATCTACCGGTCTGAGACCATCCCCAATTTTGTGTAAACCTCCATGGTGGTGTAGAATGGGAGCACC
>CAZWSI010000036.1:0-13747 GCA_964636405.1 uncultured Oscillospiraceae bacterium | reverse complement strand
CCGATGCTACTATTAATGAAATTTGGGTGTCTCGTTTTATTGACAAATCCATAACACGATTCATGAGGTCTAATCCTGATTATTTTGTGAAAACTTTTTTTGATTATATCGGGAAGGGCGGGATATGGAAAAGGTGCGAGAAATTGACACTTGCTCTTACATGTATGACATGGTATGCTCTGCATATAATATTGACAGGAGGCTGCCATGTCGACATTGGAACAAGCGTTGCCCACGGTGCTGACGGTGAAGCCGTCCTCGGCGATTCGCACCGACTATAAGAAGTTTTCCGACCTGTGCCATGCGTCGCAAGACCCGATCCTGATCACGAACAACGGCGAAAACGACCTGGTTGTAATGAGCCATGAGGCGTTTTGCCGCAGGGAAGCGTGGTATCGTCTGCAAGGCAAGCTGGCCGTTGCCGACCAGCAGATGAACGCGGGTGAGCTATACGATCACGACGAAGTATTCGGGCGCTTGCGCGAGAGGCTGACGCATGGGAAAGCATAAAATCCGCTATACATCTGCCGCCGTGGATGACCTCGACGGCATTTTTTCGTATATCTCCGAGGCTGACCGCCTTGCGGCAATCAAGATGTTGGACAGGATTGAGGCCACAATCCTCAAACTGGGCGATATGCCTCGTTTGGGTGCGGTATTGCCCACCAACGAACTGTCGCTTGTGGAAAGCGGGTATCGGATGCTTGTGGTCGATCCGTACGTTATCTTCTACCGCATCCGGCAAAACGAGGTTTGGATCGGTCGCATTCTGCATTCGCGACGGGATTGGCTTTACCTGTTGTTCAGTTCCCCATCCGAGTGACCCGGTTATCGATAAACGGCACGGGCAAAGGTCAAAAACCCAATGCCCGTGCCGTTTTCGTCTTTATGCTACCGTTCCAACTCCAGTCTTTTCTGCCATTTTCATACTGAAGAAGCCGTTCAAAATGAGCTTCAAACGAGAAAAAACGCTCACTGTATACCGTAAAAACAGGAATGCTCCTTGCTAATTTATTCATTTGAGATCGCACTGAAAGCTTCATAGTACCTCTATCACAGTGGGATATGCCCCATCACAAAAAAATCTGTCTTGACAAATCTCAGAAGCCCTCATATAATTTTGTTGTCAGCGCAACTAAATCGATAAAGTAAACGTTCCATATGCCGGATGATTATGAAGAAGGGACTCTGTATGGCACATGTGACCAACGCCACCATGAAGGATATAGCCCGGAGCATGAATGTGAGCGTTACGACCGTCTCCAAGGTCGTTAACGGTCACAAGGATATCTCCGAGAAAACCAAGGCCGAGGTGCTTGCCAAAATCGGCGAAATGGGCTATGTCCCCAATATCATGGCCGCCAATCTCCGCCGCAACAAGGGGAACGTCGTCGCGCTCGTGCTGTCCGATATCTCCAAGCCTTATTTTTCCCGCGTCATTCTCGGCTACGAGCGCACGCTCGCCGCCGCCGGATACCAGACCATGACCTTCAGCTCCATGGAGCAGAGGGAGCGCGAGGCTATGTTTATCCGGCAAATCGCCTCGATGAACATGGCGGGCATCATCATCGATCCGGCGCAAAACAGCGATCCCGAAAAGAAAGCCCTCAAGCAGGCGGGTATTCCCTATGTGTTTTCCAATCGTTTTCTCGACGCGGACGCAGATTATTACGTTGCGGCGGATAACGAGCAAGCGGGCTATATCGCCACGCGTCACCTGCTGGCGCGCAAGCCGGGTCGGCCCGTCTTCTGCGTAAACGGCCCGGATCAGATTTCCCCAACCATCAAGCGCTACGAGGGCTATTGCCGCGCGCTGCGCGAAGCGGGCATGCCGCTTGTGCCCGAACGGGTGCTCAACAATAACTTTGATCTCGTGGACGCATACCATGCGGGTGTAGAAATCGCCCAGCGGACGCAGGGAAGCTGCTCTGTGTTCTGCTCCACGGATCAGCTTGCCGTCGGCCTGATCCGCGCGCTGCACGACAAGGGGCTTTCCGTGCCCGGGGACGTGGGCGTAATCGGCGTAGACGATATTGACATGGCGCCATACCTCACCCCGGCCCTCACAACGGTTGCGCTGCCCAAGGAACGGATCGGAGAAAAGAGTGCGGCCATCCTCATTGAGCTGATGGCCGGTCACGAGGTCGGCCAACCAAGGCTTCTGCTGCTGCCTGACCTCATCGTTAGAGAAACCACCTGATTTTTTCCGCAGACCTCGGAATCAGTCCCCTCAATCCCGCGTTTTGCATGCGGGCGGCTCGCAGTAGAGCATTACTTTAACGATAAAGTTAACGATATTATCAAAACGATTAAGCGTGAAGGATTGTCAGCGAAGGGAGATTTAGGTATGAAAACGACGGTAAGGGCGGCGGTGTTGGAGCGCCCGGGCAAAATCGAGCTGCGGGAATTTCCTATGCCCAAGCTCGGAAGCGGCGGGGCCATCGCGCGCATGCTCGTATCGGGCGTGTGCGGCACGGACAAACACAGCTACCGCGGGGAAAGCGTCCAATACAAGGGCACGAAGAACGAAATCAATCTGCCGTATCCCATCATCCAGGGTCACGAGAACGTGATGGTCATTGAGGAGATCGACGCGCTTGGCGCAAAGCGGCTGGAGTTTGACGGCGCCGTGCTGCGGCCGGGCGACCGCGTGACGATGTGCCCGGATGTGGTATGCGGCGAATGCTGGTATTGCAAAAACATGCCCACCTATCCGTGGTGCGAGCGCATGCAGTTCAGCTATGGGAACATGCGCTCCTGCAACGAAGGCAAACACCTGTACGGCGGCTTTGCGGAGTACGTCTACATCGAGCCCGGCACGCGCCTTTACAAGATCCCGGACGGGCTGCCGGACCGCGTGGCGGTGCTGGCGGAGGTTATGGCCGTTACCTATACGCTGGATAAGGCCAAGGAGTTCAATTCCTTCTCGCTGGAGGGCTTCAATTTCAACGACGCCGTTGTGGTGCAGGGCGTCGGCCCGCTGGGACTTGCGCACATTATTAAGGCGCGCATGATGGGCGCGGGAAAAATCATCGCCACAGATATTTCCGATTACAAGCTGGCCCTTGCCAAAGAATTTGGCGCGGACGTTACGCTCAACGTCAACGCAACCACGGAGGATGAGCGCATCGAGCGCGTGCTTTCGGAAACGCACGGCCGGGGCGCAGATCTCGTGGTGGAATGCGTGGGCCGCCCGCACGTGGTGCCGGAGGGGCTGCGCATGCTGCGTAAGGCGGGCATGTATCTGGAGCCCGGCAATTTTGTAGATTGTGGGGAAACGCCCATCAACATTCACGAGATTTGTTCCAAGAACCTGCGCATCATCGGCATGTCGAACCATGCGCACAACGGCTACCGCGCGAGCATGGAGATGATGGAGCGCTCGCTGAACTGGTTTCCGTGGGATCGGTTTATCAGCCACGTTTTCCCGCTCGAGCGGGCAGAGGAAGCGGTGCGCACAAGCATGACGGACGAGAGCATGAAGGTGCTCATTGCGCCGTAACGCGTTAGGCAACAGCACGTACAATCATGAGTATTCTCTGGCCGAAGGGCCCTCGGCGGGGGAAGTGAAGGAGGGGATTCCCCAGGAGCTTCGTTATTCTATACGACACAGTCACACAAATAGTACTTTGGGAGGAAAGGTATGTCAATTCAGTTTATAGGTATTATGCTCGTTTACATCGCGGCAATCGTACTGATTGCCACGCGGAAGCTGCCCACAATTATTGTTCTGCCGCTCATGGCGGTCGCCATGTGCCTTGTGGCGGGCGTTCCGTTTCTTACAGGTGAATTCAACATTGTTAAGGACGTAATCAGCGGTGGCGTCATGCGGCTCTCTTCCGCCATGACGGGCGTTATCTTTGGCGCCTTCTTCGGTCGGGTGCTCACAAAAACCGGCGTAACCGCAACCATCATCCGCAAGGCCGCGGAGCTTGCGGGCGATAAGCCCCTGCCCATCGCGCTTGTGCTGCTCGCAGCCGCAAGCTTCGTGTTTGCCGGCGCAAACGGCCTCGGCATGGTCATTCTGGTCGGCTCCATCATTCTGCCGATTATGATCTCCGTAGGCATCAATCCCGTGACGGCGGGCCTCGTGCTGCTTTGCGCAAACGCCATCGGCTCCGTTTTCACCATTGGGCCGCTCGCGATTTACACCTCGATTCTGGGCGTAACCACGCAGGAATTGGTTTCCTGGTCCTGGATTCCGGCTATCCCCTTCATCTTGATCTGCGTGGCCATGATTGTGTGGCAGATGCGCAAGGATAAGACCACCGTTAAGGCATGGGCCATGCCGGCCGAACAAACCGAGGAAAAGGGCGAGCAAAAGAACGTGCCGCTTGTCGCCATGATCACGCCGATCGTGCCGATTCTGCTGGTTATGATCGCCAAGCTCGACATCGTGCCCTCCATCATCGTTGGCGTGATTATTACGCTGCTGCTGACCTGGAGCAAAAAGCCTGCGCAGGTCGTGACGAGCGGCCTTGTAGAGGGCATTCAGGACGCGGCGGGCCCCCTCGCGCTCATGATCGGCATCGGCATGCTGATGAAAGCCGTTATGGCGACCGAAGTCAAGGCCGTGCTCGAGCCGGTCATCGGGAACCTGATCCCAACCAATCCCATTGTGTATATTCTGGTCTTTACGGCGCTTGCCTGCCTGCTCACCGTGTACCGCGGCCCCATGAACTTCAGCGGCCTTGGCAGCGGCCTGATCGCGCTGTTCTTCGCCTGCGGCATGAACCCCATTATGACGATGGTGACCTTCCGCATCGCGGGCAACGTGCAGTGCCTGTGCGACCCCACCAACACCCACCATGTCTGGACGGCCGACTATGTAAAGACCGACGTAAACCGTTACTTTGTGGGTACGCTTCCGTGGGTTGCGGTTTCCGTGCTGCTTTGCTTCGTGCTTGCGGCAATCGTACTGTTCTGATAAGCTGACTGGATAGTAAGGCGGTAGTGATTTGGCTAAGAAGTATCGAGTAGGAATCGATGTCGGCGGCACCTTTACGGATGCCGCCGTCATCGATGGCGACACGTTCGAGGTCGTCGCAAAAAAGAAGATCCCCACCACGCACACAGAGGGCGTTGCCGAGGGCATTATCCGCATCATCGGCGCGGTGCTGGAGGAAGCGGGCATAGCGCCCGAGGACGTGACGTTTATCGCACACGGCACAACGCAGGCGACAAACGCCCTGCTTGAGGGCGATGTTGCGCACGTGGGGACGATCGGCATGGGCACGGGCTTCGACGCGCGCAGCGCGCGAAATGAAACAAACATCCCGCCCATCGAGCTTTGCGCCGGGCGCTACCTCCCTTTTTCCCATCGCTTTCTGGATTCCGGCACGCTGAGCGAGGAGAACGTACAAAACGCGGTGCGCGAGCTGGCCCAAGAGGGCGCTGAGGTGATGCTGGCTTCCGAAGCCTACAGCGTGGACGATCCGACAAACGAAGACAGGGTGCGCGATATCGCCGCTTCCATGGGCTATTATGCGACGGTCGGGCATGAGATTTCTCAGCTTTATGGGCTGAAAATGCGGACGCGCACAGCTCTTGTCAATGCCAGCCTTGTGCCGCGCATGATGCAGACGGCCGATATGACCGAGCAGGCGGTGCTGGACGCAAAGATCCGTTCCAAGCTCATGATCATGCGCTGTGACGGAGGCGTTATGTCCATCGACGAGGTGCGCAAGCGCCCCATCCTCACCATGCTTTCAGGCCTTGCGGGCGGCGTTGCCGGCGCGCTTATGGGTGAGCGCGTATCCGACGGCGTCTTCTTCGAGGTCGGCGGCACAAGCATTGATATCTCCGTAATCAAAAATGGACAGGTCATGATCAAGTATGCGCAGGTGGGCGGACACAAGACCTATCTTCGTTCCGTAGACGTGCGTACCATAGGGATTGCTGGCGGAACCATGATCCGCGTAAGCAACGGGAAAATTACCGATGTGGGCCCCCGCAGTGCGCACATTGCGGGCAAAGCCTATGAATGCTTCCCGAAGAAGGGGCCGGAAGACGGCGCCTGCACAATTCGCCGCATGGCGCCGCTGCCGGGGGATCCCGCTGAATATGCCGTGGTCGTAACGGAGAGCGGCGAGGAATACGCGCTTACCCTCACGGGCGCGGCCAATCTGCTGGGGCTTGTGCCTGACGGCGATTATGCAAAGGGCGACGCCGCGGCAGCGCGCGCGGCCTGGCAGGCGCTTTCAGATTCCCTGAACGGCTGCGCGTCGGCCGAGGAGGCGGCGCGTACGGCGCTGAATATCGCGCTGGACAAGGTAATGGGCGTGGTCGATGCGCTCATTGCGGAATACGGCATCGAACGCTCCTTTATTCGGCTCGTTGGCGGCGGCGGCGGTGCGGGCGTAATCGTGCCGGCGCTTGGGAAACGAGAAAACATGGCATGGAGCATTGCCAAGGAAGCGCCTTATATTTCGACCATCGGCGTGGCGCTTGCCATGGTGAAGGAGCAGATCGAACGCACGATCATCAACCCGACGGACGAGGACATTGCGCGCGTTCGCGCGGAATGCATTGAAATGGCGGTACGGGCGGGCGCCTGCGAAGAGACGGTCGAGGTGGTGATCGAAATCGACCCGCAGCGCGGCCTGGTGCGCGCCATCGCCTCCGGCGCTACGGAACTGCGTGCAAAGGAAATGGGCGCAAAGGAGGCGACGGACGACGAGCTGATACGCATCGCCGCCGCCGCGCTCAATGCGGAGCCGGAACGGGTGACAAAAAAACTGTCCACCGGCAGATGGAATCTCATGGAAACCGCAGACGAGGAAAAAAAGCTGTTCGGGCTCATAAAAAGCCGCGTGAACGCGGTGTGCCTCGTGGATCGGGAGGGCGTCGTCCGCTTTAAACGCAAGAAGGCGAAGTATCGCAAGTTTTCAAAGGGCTGTCTGGAAAGCGATTTTCGCGCATTTCTGGATGACAACACCTATTATTCGGATGCAAATGCGACCTTGCCTTCCGTTTTCGTATTCTACCGGGAGAAGATGCTCGATCTGAGCGGCATTCAGGAAATTGGGCAGCTTATGGGCATTTTGCGGATGGAACTCCGTTTGCTGGACAATGGCGAGCCCGTGCTTGCCGTGGTTTATCACAACCGATAGGAGGATGGAAGCGGTGATGGGGCATGCGCTGTATGGAAACGACGAGACGCTGGCGGTGCTTGAGCTTCAGCGCGACCTTTTGTTTCACCGCATTTCGGCGGGACACGTGCGGAGCTATGTGTCCGCATCGCTCCTTTCCGGGCGCGAACAGGCGGAAAAGCTGCGCGGTGAAGGCATTGATTCGCCGAGCATTGCGCAGTTGTGCGAGAAAAAGCGCATTCATATCACCTTGTCCGATTCTAAACAGGGTATGGCCGGTATGACCTTTCGCGCAAAGATATCGTATGCGCGGGACGGCGGCGCGGAGCTTACGCTGTTTCGCACGGCTATTGCCGATTTGGTGGAGAACGTAAATCCTCTGCTTCCGCCGGAAAGCCGCTTTACCTTCGAAACCGCGCGCGATATGCTGGCGGCGCACGAGTACTATCACTATCTTGAGTTTTCTGAAATCGGCGATACGGCGGATAAAACCGAAAAGGTTGAAATTACCAAGCTGTTTGGCAAGCGCAGGTTTGCGCGCATCATGCGCTGCAGCGAGGTGGCTGCGCACGCGTTTGCCAAGGCCCTGCTTAACCTGAATTTTTTACCGAATCTGACGGACTATCTGTACTTTATCGCAACGGGGAAATGGACGGAGACGGATCTGTGCGCGCGCCTTGCGCAGGCGCGCAGCCTGCTTGAACCCGTGCAGGAAGAAAATTCCGGGGAGGATATGCCATGCTTGTAAAGCGCGTGTTTCTGCATGCAGACACCCCGGACGACGCATACATGGACGCGTATTTGCTCGCGCCGACGCGTCCGAAGCAAAAGCGCGGCGTCGTTATCGTTGTTCAGGGCGGCGCATATTGGAAGACGACGTTTCGGGAAACGGAGCCGGTCGCATTGGCGTTTGCCGGTGCGGGATATCACGCAGTCACGCTGAAATATCGCTTTCTGCCGCACCGTTATCCAGCGCCGCTTGTAGATCTGGCCGCGTGCGTATCGCTGCTGCGCGAAAATGAGGAAGCTTGGGGTATCGATCCCGACCGAATCATACTGTGCGGTTTTTCCGCGGGCGCGCACCTGTGCGCTGCGCTTGGCGTACACTGGAACACAGCCGAATTGGCCGCTCTTGCCGGAGTGCCAACGGCGCGAATGCGGGTTAACCGCATGATACTCGGCTATCCGGTGATTACGGCCGGCTCGTATACGCACGCTCCGTCCATGGACAACCTTTGCGGAGAAGATGCGGCTGCGCGCGAAAAAATGTCGTTGGAGAACCACGTATCCGTTCACACGCCGCCCACCTTTCTTTGGCATACGGCGGCGGACGAGCATGTGCCTGTACAAAACAGCCTTATGTTTGCACAAGCGCTTGCTGCGCACGGCGTGCCCTTCGAGCTGCACATCTATCCCAACGGACGGCACGGCATGTGCCTTGCAAATGAACTCTCGTCGGAGGGAGATCCAACGCGTGAAGACGCGGCTTGCGCGGGGTGGCTGGAGCTGGCTCTGGCTTGGCTGAAAAGACCATGAAAAGGACGGATGAGGCGATATGAAGAATCGGTATGACGTGGTAGTTTGCGGCGGCGGTGCGGCGGGGGCGTTCGCCGGAATTGCCGCGGCGCGTACGGGCGCGGATACGCTTGTTGTGGAACAGGACGGGTATCTTGGCGGCACGCTGACGCGCAGCGGTATTGGCCCGATGGCAACGTTCCATGCGGGCGAAAAGCAAATCATACGCGGACTTGCAGATGATTTTATTCAAAGGCTTGTGCAAAAAGGCAAGTCCACGGGCTACATACGCGACACCTCGAACTATGTTTCCTCGCTCGTCAACATCGATATTGAGAGCGCCAAGATTGAACTGGAAACCATGTTGCTGGAAGCGGGCGGTTCGCTGCTTTATCACACGATGATAGGCGGCGCAGTATGCAAAGAGGATCGAATCGCATATATCGATACGTGCAACAAGGCCGGCTTTGGGCGGATTGAAGCAAAGGTATTCGTGGATGCGACCGGCGATGCGGATATAGCCTTCCACGCGGGCGTACCGTGCGCCAAGGGCCGCGCATCGGACGGACTGTGTCAACCCATGGGCATGAAGGCGCGCTACTTCGGCGTAGACATGGGGCTGCTGCGTCGGTTTATCTATACGCATCCAGAGCAATTCCCGCGTATGTTTCGGGACATCTCCGTGCTCAAGGAGGAGGCCTGCGTTTCCACAGCCATCGGTTTCAACGACATATGGGCGGAAGCGAAGCGAAACGGAGAAATCGACGTGCCGCGCGATAATGTGATTCTTTGCGAAACAAGCGAGCCGGGCGAGGTGCTGGTAAATACCACGCGCTTGCAGGGCTTTGACGCGACAAACCCAGAGGATGTGACGCGCGCCGAAATCGAAGGCCGCAGGCAATGCGAAGAGATTGATCGCTTTTTGCGCAAATATGTGCCGGGCTTTGCAAACGCGCGGCTCATGTTTACCGGCCCCACCGTGGGCACGCGCAGCTCGCGCCAGATCGTCGGGCTTTATACGCTTACGGAGGAGGACGTGCTGTCACAACGGCATTTTGAAGATGAAGTCTGTTACAGCTCGTTCCCTATCGATATCCACAGCCCGGACGGGCAGGGCACGCGCAATGTAATGCCGAGTTATCCGTATGTGAACTACTGCGGGATTCCCTACCGCGCGATGGTATCCGGCGCGGTGCCGAATCTGATTGTTGCCGGGCGCTGCCTTTCCGCTACCTTTGAGGCGCAGTCCGCCCTTCGCACCACCGGCATAATGGGCGCGATGGGGCATGCTGCAGGCGTGGCGGCGGCGCTCGCGGCGCGCGAAAACGGGAACGATGCCCGGTCGCTCTCTATTCCCAGTCTGCTCGAATCGCTTGCCGCACAGAATGCGTATCTGGAAAACTGGCCGCGCAGGACCTGTTGAACCGCTTGCTTCCCCAACCGATATTGTCTGTTGATTGCAAAAGGCCTCCTTTCCGAATGGGAAGGGGCCTTTTGTATGGCGCGGCGGCGGTTCGGGCTGGTCGCGGCAGGGTTTGGCCCTAAACGCGTTTTCCGCCAATATAGACGCTCCGTCTGTTGAGCTGTGCGTCGCACACGATAAAGTCTGCGTATTTGCCCGGCTCGATGGAGCCGATTTCCGCTTCGCAGCCGATTTGCCGCGCCGGAAGGAGCGTGGCGGACAGAACCGCGCGCTCCCTTGAAACGCCGAACGCCGTCGCGTTTTGCATGCAGGCGTACAGATTCGTGGCCGAACCGGCGATGACGCCGTCCGCCAATCTTGCGATTGTCCCGCACAAAAGCGCCTCCTGCCCGCCGAGCGTATAGCGGCCCTCCGGCATGCCGCAGCAGCGCAGCGCGTCCGAGACGAGGCAGACGCGGCCCGGGAAAAGCTGAAAGGCCATGCGCACGGCGCTGGGGTGCACGTGCAGGCCGTCGCAAATCAGCTCCGCCGCCACGCTTGCGCGCTCCGAAGCCGCGCCGATTACGCCCGGCTCGCGGTGACGGATGGGCGGCATGGCGTTAAACAGATGCGTAAGGTGCGTCGCGCCCGCGTCGAACACAGCCGAGGCGGCCTCGTAATCCGCGTCCGTGTGCGCGACGGACACCGTGCACAGCGCGCTGGCGCGCCGGGCAAAATCCACCGCGCCGGGAAGCTCCGGCGCAACGTCCACTATGCGTACAAGCCCCCCGCATGCGTCGTACAGGCGCGAAAAGGCGTCGAAATCGGGGGCTTTGAGATACGCCGCGTTCTGCGCGCCCTTTTTTGCGCACGAAAAAAACGGGCCCTCCATATGCACGCCCATGAGCCGCGCGCAGCCCGAAAGCGGCCGCGCATGCAGCGCCGCAGCCGTGGCAAAGGCGCGCGCAAGCGCCTCGTAGGGGAGCGTCATGGAGGCCGGGGCAAAGGCGGTGACGCCGTTTTGGCCCAGATAGGCCGCCATGCGCGCAAGCCCCTCTGCGTCCCCGTCGGAAAAATCCGCGCCCATGCATCCGTGCGTGTGAACGTCCACTAGGCCGGGGATCACGTGCGCCCCCTCCAAATCAACGCCGTCCGCTTCGGGCGCGGGCCCCGTCAGCTCCGCAAAGCGGCCGTTTTCCACGCGAAAGCCGCCCGGCGCAAACCGGCCCTCCGCCGTAAAAACGTACGCGTTCCTAAAAAGCATAGCGTTCCTTCGCTCCGTTTCCGTCAGAATCGGCGTTGCAAAAAATCCGGCGCGCTAACTGTACAGCAGCGCAACGTCCCCGTCCATGCCGAGCGTGAGCTCGGAGGCGCGGTGCGGGGGCACGTTGTCGGTCCAGGGGGGCAATTCGGGCACGTCGCTGAGCAGAAAGCGCACGGGCGCTTCCGCGCGGCCCACGGCGGCCAGAAGCGAGAGCGCGTCGGGATGCATGCTGTTATAGCGCCGGTCCGAGGAGGCGCACACCACCACAACGCGCGGCGCAACGGCCGCGGCCAAGCCTTCGTCCACGCCGTCGCGCTGGCCGTGGTGGCCGATTTTGAAAACATCCGCGCGCAGCGCCTCCGCGTCAAGATGCCCGTAGCCCAGGCGATTCGTATCGCCCGGCAGCAGAATGCGCGTGCCGTGGTAATCGAGCATGAGCATCACGCTGTGGTTGTTGATGGATTTATCCGCCCGTTTAACCAGGGCCGCCCGCGCTTCGGGGGCGGGCTCCGCATAGAGCGCGGCGAGGAGAGCGCACATGTCCGCCGCCTCCGCCCGCGTTGGGCCGAGCACCGAAACGGCAAGGCCGGGCGCGAGCGTGCGCGCCGGCGCAAACGCGTCCTGAATAAGCATGCGCACGGGCACGCCGCGCGCGCGGAGCGCGGACAGAAGCGCGCGGTGCGCGTTGAGCGCGCGCAAAAACTTGCCGCTGCAGCCGTAGTCGGCAAGCGCGCCGGGCAGCGAGGGCCACGACTCGTTCCCGGCGGGCAGCGTGCAGCACCAGTATTCGCCAATCTCCATTTGCGCCGCAATGTCCGTAAGCCCGCAGGTGTGATCCTCGTGGATGTGCGTGTTGAGCAGCACGTCGAGGCGCGTAACGCCCAGCTCGGAAAGCGCCTCCGCCGCGCGTACGCGCTGCGGAAAGCCCGCGTACTCCGCGTCCTCCGCGCTGCCGCCGTCAATGAGCATGGTAAAGGCTCCGCCCTGCGCGTTTTGGGCGGTCAGGAGGAGGGCTTCGCCATAGCCCACGTTGAAAAAGCGCAGCTTTAAGCACCGATCCGTCATTTAAGCGCCCGCTTGATATACACGCTCGAGAGCACGAGCACAAGAATGGTCATGATGACCGCGCCCGCGCTGCCCAGGCCGAATTTGAGATTGCTGATGCCGTAGGTATACAGAAACTGCGTAATGGTGGAGGTCGTGCCCGCCGGCCCGCCGCCGGTGAGGATGTTCACCTTTTCAAAGAGACGGAAGGTATCGATGGAGCGCATGAGCGCGCAGAGGGCAAGGCTTGTTTTCAAATGGGGGAAAGTCACATAGCGGAACTGATGGAGGGCCCCCGCCCCGTCGATACGAGCGGCCTCGTACAGCTCCTCGGGCACGGATTGCAGCGCCGCGTACAGCAGCAGGAAGACAAAGGGGATGTTTTGCCACACGTCGATGACCAGAATCGTGCCAAAGGCGGTCTTTGTGTCCATGAACCAATTGAACACGGGCAGCCCCAGCGAGGTTAAAAACTGATTGACAATGCCGTAATTGACAGAAAGCATCATGCGCCAGCTCAGCGCCACCGTGACCGTCGGCAAAAGGTACGGCAGCAGAAGGAGAGTTCGCATGAGCTTTTTGCCCCGGCGCAGGCTGTGGACAAACAGCGCCACCAGCAGCCCGAAAAGCATTTCGAACACCACCGCGAGAATGGTAAACTTGACCGTGTTGCCAAGCGCCTGCCGGAAATAGCCGTTCTTGAAGAGCGTGGCGTAATTCTTAAACAGGATGAAGCTGGCGCTTTGCGGCCCCTTGAGATAGTTATAATCGGTAAAGCTGTAAATGAGCGTAAAAACGAGCGGATACGCGGTCATGACAAGCAGTACGATCAGCGTCGGGGTGATCATGGCGCGCGGGAATACGCGCTCGCCCAGATGGGGCGCCCTGACGCGCCGGAGTTGCGGTTTGGCTTGTTTCATGCGGGGTGCCCTCACGTTCTGGGCCCTTTGGCCCGGATTTCTTGCGGAAGCGCGCCGGGCAGCTTGCGTTCGGCGCCGAATCCGTTCGCCCCGGCGCCGCCGCGTTTGACGGCGCCGGGGCTTTGCATGCGGAAGAATCGCGGCTTAAGCCATCAGCATTTCCAGCGCGGCCTGCGCGTCGGAGAGGCCCTGATCCATGGTCTTTACGCCCTGGATAACGGCGTCCATCTCGGTGCCGAGGATGTTGGTGAATTCCGCCCACTGCTCGATGACGGGGCGGTACACGCCGGTTTCAAGCGCGCCGCAGACGGTCTTGAGGTGCGGGAACTTGGCCAGCACGTCCGCGTTGAGCAGGCAGCTATAGCGGCAGGGAACGCCGCCGATTTCGATGGAGGCAAGCTGCACGTCCTTATCCATGAGGTACTGGAGCAGCTTAAGGGCGAGGTCCTTATTCTTGCTGTTGTTGCAGATGCCGATGGTCCACACGCCGTACATGGAGGTGTTCTTGGCG
>CAZWSI010000035.1:0-16791 GCA_964636405.1 uncultured Oscillospiraceae bacterium | reverse complement strand
CTCCACCAAAAAACCGCCTAACCGTCTAGGGTTTGGCGGTTTTTTATGTCCGCTAAACCCTGTTTTTTACCCTGCCAGTGCGTCGGTTTTGTTCGTAAAACTGCCAGTGCAGCGCCTATTTTCTCATGTTTCCGAATGGCCTTTGGCATTGCCGTCTGCCCCGATATGGGCATCGTGGGATTGCCGCGCCAAGTGTAAATGAGCGTAAACCGATCTTTGCAGCGCGTTCTTCACAATTCTTCGTTTCTGCGTACAAACCTTGTTTACATTTAACTGATATTCTGCATGCAGGAAAATGGAGAATGTTATGTTTGAAACTACCACCCGGTACACTTTTTCGGATTTCCTGATGCTCAACAGGCTGTCATCAAAGTCCTATCGCAAATGGCGAACGGTGTTGTTTCGGCTGTTCACCGGATTGCTGGGGACGGCATTCACCTTCATCGGCATCCTGATGCTGGCGGATGAGGGCTTCTCAGCCACATGGCTTTTCGTACTGATCGTGGGTGTATGGATGCTTCTGATGGCGGTTTTCATCCACCGGGTGCAAGCATACCGAACAGGGCGCATGAAGCTGGACGGCATCAGTGAAATTACATATCACTTTGACGAGGACGCCATCCGTGTCGTAACCGAAAAGCAGACTTCCCTAACGCCCTATTCTTCCCTGCACTCGATATTTCGCTACCGGGCGCGATACTTCCTATTTTTGGATCGACAGCACGCGTTCATCGTGCCCTTTGCATGCTTCGCAGACGGCGAGCGGGAATGCTTTGAACGATATCTTTGCGAAAAGTCGGGACGTGAATGGAACGTGCTGAACACAGGCAGAAAGAAGGAACGTCGATTGAAGGAAAGGCGCAAATCTTGAACAAACCGCGCCTATCTTTTCTGCTTCTGCTGCTTGATATCGGGATCGCGTTCACCGCCTGCGCGCCTGCCGATCTGCTCAAAAACCATCGGTGTAGATTTTGTCAGACGGAGCCGCGCTGCGCGCCGGAGATAGCACGTGAAAACTGTCATTGCCCCAACTATTGACATTGAGCCAATCAATCATGCAACGCCGTCCCGGATCGTGCCGCAAGCCGACGCCTTATGCTTCTCCCGCGCGGTGAGCACCGAAAGCAGCACGGCGGCAAACACCAGCGCGCAGCCGGAGAATTCACGCAGGGAAAGCGTCTCCCGCAAAAAGAGCCAGCCCGTTAAGGCCGCAAAAACCGACTCCAGGCACATCAGCAGCGATGCGCGCGCGGGCTCGAGCTCCTTTTGCGCCAGCGTCTGCAACGAATAGGCCACGCCGCCGGAGAGTATGCCGGAAAACAGGATGTGGAACCACGCGGACAAAATGCCGTTGAGCTTCGGCTCCTCCAAAAGCAACATGGGAATGAGCGAAAGCAGCCCGCACACGAGAAATTCGATGCAGGTCATGCGGATGCAGTCCACGCGGGGCGCAAAGCGATCCACAAGCAGTATTTGAAACGCAAAGAAAAACGCGCAGGCAAGCGTGGCGAGGTCTCCCCTGCCGATGGTCAGGCTTTCCGTAACGGAAAGCAGGTACATGCCCGCGACCGCGAGCAGCACGGAGAGCCAGATGAGCGGCCTTGGGCGCTTGCCAAGCGCAAAGCCCATGAGCGGCACAAGCACAATATACAGGGAGGTAATAAAGCCGCCCTTCCCGGCGGTTGAATACACGAGGCCGATCTGCTGCAAATTGCAGGCAAGAAACAGCGCCACGCCGCAGAGCGTGCCGCCCGTCCAAAGAGTCTTTGGATTCTTTGGGGGACGCGCCGCGCCGCCCGCGCAGTCAAAAAGCAAAAAGCAGGGCACAAGAAACGCAGCGCAGACGAGCGTACGGACGGCGGTAAAGGTAAAGGGGCCGGTAAACCGCATGCCCTCGCGCTGCACGGCAAAGGTTGCGCCCCAAATCACCGATGCGAGCAGCAGCATCAGGGAGGCTTTGGTCTGTTTTTTCATAGGGCCTATTTTAGTCGCTTTTCCCGGCGGATGCAAGTGGAAGTCGACAAAGGGAAAAAAGTGTTTTATACTAGATCATAAGAATGAAGTGAAGCGAGGAACGTGGCTATGGAAGCATCCAAGGTATATTTTACCAGCATGCGCACAACGGGCGGCAAGAGCCTGCTGCAAAAGCTGGAAAAGCTCATTTGCGAGGCGGGCATTGGGCAGATCGATTTTGAAAAGAAGTTTACCGCCATCAAGGTGCACTTTGGCGAGCCCGGAAACCTGTCCTTCCTGCGTCCCAACTACGTCCGCACCGTGGCCGATACCGTGCGTGCGCTCGGCGGTAAGCCCTTTGTGACCGACTGCAACACCCTCTACGTCGGCCGCCGCAAGGACGCGCTGGAGCACCTGGAGGCCGCGCAGGAAAACGGCTTCTCCCCCGCCTCCTGCGGCTGCCAGATTATCATCGCGGACGGCCTGAAGGGCACCGACGAGGCGCTGGTGCCGCTTACCGGGACGGAATTTGTGAAGGAAGCCAAGATCGGCCGCTCGATTATGGACGCGGATGTCTATATTTCGCTCAATCACTTTAAGGGCCATGAGATGACCGGCTTTGGCGGCGCGCTGAAAAACACGGGTATGGGCTGCGGAAGCCGCGCGGGCAAGATGGAGCAGCATGCGGGCGGCAAACCCACCGTGGACGCTTCGCTTTGCCGGGGCTGCGGAGCATGCGCACGCGCCTGCGCGCACGGGGCCATTGCGGTGGGCAAGGATCGCAAGGCCGCCGTGAACCTTGATCGCTGCGTAGGCTGCGGCAGGTGTCTGGGCGCGTGCAATTTCGACGCGGTGGACTTTGCCTCCAATCATGCGCTGCCCGATTTCAACAAGCGCATGGCCGAATATGCGCTGGCCGTGGTGCAGGGCAGGCCGAGCTTTCATATCAACATCGTTACACAGGTTTCACCCCACTGCGACTGCTACGGCTCCAACGACATCCCGATCATCCCGGACGTGGGGATGTTCGCCTCCTTTGACCCGGTAGCCGTTGACGCGGCGAGCGCAGACGCGTGCAACAACCAGCAGGCGATGCCTGGCAGCGCGCTGGCCGAGCTGGCGCACACGGGCTGTTCATGCGAGGGACACGATCACTTTTCTACGCTCTTTCCCGAGACCGATTGGCGCGTCTGCCTTGCGCACGCGGAAAAAATCGGCGTTGGGCAGCGAGCCTACGAGCTGATTACCGTCGAATAAGCCGATTGATCAGAGGGCCGCGGACAAATACGCCGCGGCCTTCTTTTACGCTTACTCGAACGGGTCCCACGGACGACCATCCGGCTCCATGGGATAGGCGGTCAAATTCCCCTCTGCGTCGCAGGTGGCCAAATACACCTGCCGGTAGGAGCTGTAGCCCAGCTTTTGCAAGCGCGAGACAAGCCAATTCTCATCGTAGCCCGCGCGTTTAAGGTTATCGTGCAGCGCGTGGCCGTCCATCACAACGTTCGGCATGATGCGCGCCGCCTTTGGAAAAAGGGAGAAATCTTCGGGCGTGACGGGCCGGGAAACGGACTTGGGAAGGATGCTCACGGTTCCGTTCTGCTCCAGAATAGCCGTTTGAATCTGTCCAAGGTCGAAGTAGCCCTGCACGCGGCAAAGCGTGAGAAAATCCGAAAGATCAAAGCGCGCGCGCCGCAGATTATCGCGGAAAAGAACGCCGTTGTCCATAAGCAGGATGGTTTTTCCCGTCAACAGCTTCTGCATGCCGACCGATTTGCGCGTCAGCCAGGAGATGAGATAGGCCATGATCCCGTAAACGGCCATGGCAACGAGCGGCAAAACGGGGTTTTCCAGCTCGGTCGCCATCTCGGCCGCGATGGATCCGATGCTGATGCCGATGATATAATCGAACATGGAGAGCTGCGAGATCTGCTTGTTGCCTAAAAGCTTGGTGAGCAAAAACAACACCGCAAGCGACACAAGGGCGGTTAACGCCGTGCTCAAAATTTCACTCAAATTCCACATGCGGATAGTATGCGCGTTCAATATACATTGTACACCGCCTGCACCGACGTTTGTTGCGCCGTGCCAGAGCGGCGCCGTCGCCAAAAGGCGTGCGCGTGCGGGAAGCCGCGAAAAGCGTTGTTCGTTAAGCTTCGATATGATATACTGCCCGTATGAAACTAATGGATGTATTCGGCAAAACGCCGCTTCTCAAGGACGGCGCAATGGGTACGATGCTGTTCGCGGCGGGGCTTGTCCCCGGGCAAGCGCCCGACTGCTGGTGCGTGGAGAACCCCTCCGCCGTGCTGAGCGTGCACCGCGCCTACGCTGCCGCGGGCGCAAACCTTCTTGTGACCGACAGCTTCGGCGCAAACGACGCGCGCATGAAAAACGGGCGCTTCCGCCCCGAGGACATACTCCCCCGCGCGGTGGAGCTGGCGCAAAAGGCCGCGTCCGAAGCGAGCCACCCCTGCTTTTGCGCGCTGGATATCGGCCCGCTCGGGCTGCTGCTGGAGCCGTACGGCGAGCTTACGCAGGAGGAGGCGCGCGCCATCTTTTCCCGGGCCGTCAAGGCGGGCGCGGCAGCCGGGCCGGACTGCGTGCTCATCGAAACCATGACGGATCTCGGCGAAGCCTGCGCCGCGCTCGAAGCGGCGAAGGATGCATGCGGCCTGCCCGTGTTTGTGACCATGAGCTTTGCGGAAAACGGACGGCTGTTTACGGGCGCAAGTGTGGATGAGGCCGTGGCCGCCCTTGAAGAACGCGGGGCGGATGGCGTGGGCTGCAATTGCGGGCTTGGGCCCGTGGAGCTTGCCCGGCTTCTGCCGGCGTTTACGCGCTGCGCGCACGCGCCGCTGCTGATGAACCCCAATGCCGGCTTGCCGCGCATGGAGGAGGGGCGCGCCGTGTACGAGCTCACGCCCGAGGATTTTGCGCGCTTCATGCTCCCCTTTGCGGGCGCGTCCGCTGTGCTGGGCGGCTGCTGCGGCACGACGCCCGCGCATATCGCGGCGCTTTGCACCGCACTGGAAACAAAGCATACAAACGCCGTTTAACGGCTTGCTTTCCCCCAAACGTTTTGATGGAGCCACCCGCTCGCGCGGATGGCTCCATCTTGCTTGTTAGGCTGCTGTTGTACGTTTCCCTTAATGGAACTGATCGTACCAATAGATCCAGAAATCGTTTACATCCAGATAGGTGTTGTAGATGGCGGTCTTATCCTGCACAATGGCATCGATCTCCGCGATGGTGTATTCGTTCTTCGTATCCTCCACATCGTCGCGGGTAAACCACTGACCCTGACGGGTGAAGGGCTTCATTGCGCCGGTATCGGCGTTCTTGCCGCCCAGCATGCAATAGATCAGCAGACGCGCGCCGGCGGGATTATCGGTCTGGCTGATGAGGTAGGTGAAGTTGGCGTTCTGGGTAGCCGCGAAGGGGTCCATTTTCACAATCCAGGCCAGCGGCCAGCCGTTTTCATCCCGGCCCTCAAGCTTGTTGCCGGAGGCGATGCCCAGGGTGGGCGCGGTGGCTTCGGCGATGCCCTTCATGATCTCGTCGCCATCGTCAATGAAGGTCAGATCGCACTGAGCCAGGCGGTACAGGTATTCGTAGCCCGCGTTGTTCTCAGGCACGGGCACCTTGGTCGCGTCGTAGGTGTATTCCAGATCCATGCCGGTCAGGTTCTTGTAGGCGGCGGCCACATCGTCGGATCTGGCAACCATCATGGAATAGAAGCTCAGGTAGGAGGGTTCGCCCGCGATATCCTTGCACAGCAGCGCGAAGCCCTGCTTGCCGCTTGCGTCCTTTTCGACGATCTGCCAGAGATTGTCGATGGGCGCGCCGTTGGGATACATGGCGGTGTTATAGAACCACAGGTTCAAGCCGGTGTAGGTGGAAAGCCCGTTGGTAAGCAGAGCGGGATCGATGTGCGAAACGATGTCCGTTGGCATGTAGGCCTGCACATAGCCCTCGTCATAAAACTCGTTGTACAGAATGCCCGCGCCATCGCTGAGCATCAGCACATCCGCCGTCACGTTGCCCGTGCTGGCTTCGGTGGGAACCTTCTCGAGGATCTCGTTGGCCTTGATGTTGTAGTACTCCACCTTCACATCCGGATAATCGGCGGCAAAGGCATCGCAGACCTTGGAGATCTTGCTGGTGTCCGCATAAACGATGATGGTGCCGCCCTCGGCCTTGGCGGCCTCGTAGAGCTTATCGGCATCCCAATCATCATAGGAGGGGTCCGCGTAGACCACCTTGGAAGCGGGGGCCTCCGGGGGCGCTTCCGTTTCGGGCTGCGCAGCGGCTTCCGGGCCTGCCGCCGGAGCGGGTGCGGCCGCGTCGGGCGCGGCGGGCGTGTTGGTTTCCTGTTTGCCGCAGCCTGTGGCAAACACGGCAAGCATCAGCAGGGCAAGGGACAGTGCCAGTAGCTTTTTCATTGGGTGATTCTCCTTTCAGATATGGCGTATATTCCTTGCGGGCGATCTGCGCCGCAAAAAACCGAACTTAGCGAGCGTACTTGATTAGCAGCTCGGACTTGGTTTCGTACACATTGAGCTTATTGGGATCGATCTTGAGATACACCTTATCGTTGATCTCATATTGCGCAAAGCCGATCTGCTTGGAGAGAAACTCCGTCCCCCCCACCGTGAGGGTGACCAGCGTTTCGCTGCCCGCGGGCTGGGAGGCGTAGATGACCGCTTTGATCGTTCCGTCGGCGGGGTGATCGAAAATATGCACCTGCTCGGGGCGAAGGCCGAACACCACGTCAAACTCGCCCTTTGGAATGGCGTTTGGGGTCATATCCTCCTTCCCGTAGGCAAAGGTTCCAAGCGAGCAGGAGGCCGTCAGCTTCTCACCGTCAAAGGAAGCCTTGCCGGGCAGGAAATTGATGCGCGGATTCCCGATAAAGTCCGCGCCGCCCAAATCGGCCGGGTTCATATACAGCGCCATGGGCGTATCCACCTGGGTGAGCACGCCGGTGGCAAACAGGGCAATTTTGGTAGACATCGTAAGCGCTTCGACCTGATCGTGGGTCACATAGATGATGGTCGCGCCGATCTCCCTGTGGAGCCGCTTAAGCTCGCTTCTCATATCCGTGCGGAGCTTTGCGTCCAAATTGGAAAGAGGCTCGTCGAGCAGCAACAGCTTGGGCTCGCTCGCAATGGCGCGGGCAATTGCCACGCGCTGCTGCTGGCCGCCGGACAGTTCGTTTGGATAGCGCTTTTCGTATTCCGCGATGCGCATCAGCTCAAGGGCGTTTTTGACCTTTTTCCCGATCTCACTGCCGGACAGCCTTTTAATCTTCAAGCCAAAGGCTACGTTATCGTATACCGTCATATGCGGCCACAAGGCATAGGACTGGAACACCAGATTCAAGCCGCGTTTGCTTGGCTCCTCATAATAGGCCTCGTTACAATCGATAACCTTCCGTTCCCCCATGTACATAACGCCGTTTTGAGGCTTTTCCAGGCCGGAAATCACGCGCAGCGTGGTCGTCTTGCCGCAGCCGGAGGGGCCCAGCAGAGTCATGAAATCTCCGTCCGCAATGGTAAGGCTCAGGTCCTTAAGTACATGATTATCCCCATAATACTTGTCGATATGTTCCAATGCGATTTTCATGTTCAGCAGTGTCCTCCCTTCTTGTTAGCCCATGCTCTTGGTCACGTCCGCGTGGAAGAACTTCGCCGATGCCCAATAGGATATCATAATAAACGCGATGATGCATATCGCGATGGCGTCGGCCATTTGCGGCAGCGACTCGGTCGAATAGTAGAACGAGAGATACGACAGGGTTCGCGTGGAGGGAGTCATAAGCAGGGCAATCAAATCCAGCTCCTTGGCGATGGAAATGAATACCAGCACAAAGCCCGAGAAGAACCCGTTCTTGGCAAGGGGAATGACGATCCTCGTCATGCGCCGCCAGAAGGACGCGCCCGCAATATCCGCCGCTTCCTCCAGTTCGCCGGAGATTTGCAGCATGTTAGCCGTGCCGGCGCGGGAGGCCATGGGAAAGTGCTTCACGACCGAAACCAGCACAAGCAGCGCAAAGGTTCCGTACAGGGACGGAATGGGCCCTATGCGCTTGGAAAACATCGCCAGAAAAATAGCTGAAAAGGCGATGCTGGGCACAAGATAGGGAACAAACACCAATTGCTCCGTGAGGCTTCCATACCACTTGCCACGGCCCCGGGCGCTGATATAGCCGAAGAACTGGCCGCACAGGCCCGTAATCAAGGCCGCGATGATCGTTAAGCGCACCGTGTTCCACAGGGCCTTCAGAAAATCTGGATTGTTGAAAATGCCTGGATAGCTCAGCCAAGCCAGCTCGTCGTCCAGCTTGCCCGCCCAGAAGAAGGTGGTCAGATTGGAGAGCGAATACCCGCCGCCCGTGTTGATCTGGAAGCTTTCCAGCACCAGCACCAGCATGGGAAACACCAGCGCCAGCACCAAAAAGAGGATCAGGGCGACCATCAGCGGATAGCGGGCCTTACCCAGGGATACCAGCGTAGAGCGGCCGCCCTTGCCGCCGATGGTGGCATAGGATTTACGCGTGCCGGTAAACAGCTTATTGGCATACAGGCAGCCCGAGGCCAGCAGCACCATCATCAGCGCCATGGCGTAGGCTACGCCCTTTACGCCGGTTCCCATATAATCCTTCAGGCGGGTAGCAAGGGTAAAATAGCCGATGCGCTGGCCAAGGTTGGCCGCCACGCCATAGGAACCGATCGATTTGGAAAGGGTCATAATGATGGCCGAAAGCAGCGCGGGCAGCACCAGCGGCAGGGTGATCTTGCGAATGATCAGGGTCTTGGACGCGCCCTGAATCTCCCCCATCTCCTCAAGCTCGCTGTTGATGGAGCTAAGCGAGCTGGACACCATGATATAGCTGAAGGCGTAATAATGCAGCGACATGACCAATATGATGGCTACCGGCCCGTAGGCCAGCCAATCCGGGACGTTCACGCCCATGCCCGCAAGCAGGCCCAGCGACCCGCTCGTCGAATTGCGGAAGATCGAAAGCCAGGACATGGACTTTACCCAGGAGGGGATCATGTAGGGCACGATAATGAGCATGGAAAGGAGCTTTTTGCCGGGAATATCGCTGCGCACCATGAGCCAGGCCATGATGGAGCCCAACGGAACGGAGATTACGCTTATGCCTACGGCAATGAGCAGGGAATTTAGCAGCGGCTTAAAGAACACCGCCTCCGACATATTGGAAAACAGCAGATATTTCCAATAATACAGCGTAAATTGGCCAAGCTCGCCGCCAGCCCGGCGAACCTCGGTCTTGGCAAGCGTAAAGGTCGTACCCAGAACGGAGCAACATGATTCGCCTCCGGCGGATTGTATGCCCGTTTTCCGGCCCCTTGCGGGGCAACCGAAAACGATGGCAGATTGAATGCCGTCGCGCGCCTTCATGGAAAAGTCATGCATGCATCAGAAAGGACGGAGCAAAAGATGAACGAGTTTGAAGAAGGCTTCGCGCTGCTCGAGGAACGGTTTGGGAAGGGCAAGGACAATGTGCTCGCGCTCGGCACGATCGCCAGAGAAGCTGCCCCCGATGGCGCCCCCCGCCCGGTCGTGCGCGGCTTGGACGCGTATTATGAGAATGGCGTATTCTATGCCGTTACGTATGGGCAATCGAACAAAATGCTCCAAATCGCGCAAAACCCGGCGGTTTCAATCGCAAGCTGCCTGGAGATGTTCACCGCAAGCGGAACAGCCGAAAATCTGGGCTGGGTGCTTGATCCGAAAAATGCCGAAATTCGCAATAAGCTCCGCGCCGCTTTTGCGGATTGGTATGACATGGCCAACGACGAGCAGGACAAAAACTGCTGCATTCTGGCGGTTCATCTCACCAAGGGAACGCTGAATATCAATCATTGGGAAAAGCTGTACCACATGGATTTTGTAAACAAAACGTGCATGGAGAACGGCGGCGTTTTTTAGCGCGCGCCGGCGCCGATGCCGGCCGCTCCTTCGTTCTCGGCCATAGAAGGGATGGACGAACCATCCCTTCTATTTTTTGTTCCGATACGACGTAATTCTCCTTTTTGTGCGCAAGCCGGTTGCGCTCGACCCGTTCCCCGTTTTATAATACTGTTGTCTGTCAGACGCATGCAGGCATTTTTCGCATGGACGCCTACGCGCCAAGCGGCAGAAGAAAGGACGTATCAAATGGAAAACAAAGAGCTGGAGACCAGAAGCTATCTTTCGGGCGACGTCATTTTTAAGCAGGGCAGCTTTGAAATGTGCATGTACGACATCCTGCAAGGCAAGGTCGGCATTTACGCTAACTATGGACAGCCCTCCGAAAAGCTGCTTACAGAGCTTGGCCCGGGCGCGTGCTTTGCGAAATGGGCCTTGTGGACGCCATGTCGCGCTCGGCGTCGGCCGTCGCGCTGGATTTCACCGAGGCGCGGATCATCACGGACAAAACCTTCGGCGCGTATTTCAGCGAGCAGCCCGACAAGGTGCTTGCCATCATGCAGCATATGAGCGGCCGCATCCGCGAGCTGACGCGGGACTATATGGACGCCTGCAAGGTTGCCGCGGAAACCGTGGATGCTGAAAAGACCGGGAAGGAAAAGAGCGGCTGGCTGAAAGAGCAGCTCAAACGTTTTGCCGATGCATACGACGCCACCGCCGTCTATCAAGACATGTACTGGCCGGGCCTCCACGCTGGGCACATGTAAGCGTTTGGGAATCCAATCCTTTTTTCTCATACAGCCCGAATACCGCTCTGGCGAAGTCTGGTCGGCTTTTGCGCGGCGGGAGGGCCTGCTTTACGAGGCGCTGGAGTTCTCCGCGCCTCCCGTGCTGGACGGCGGCGCGCTTTACGCGGACTGCCTGGCTTGGTATCGTGCAAGCGGCCTTGTCTTCTCGCTGCACGGCGCTTTTATCGACAACAACCCCGCAAGCGGCGATGCGGATATTCGCCGCGTTTCACAATCGAGTTGCCACAAAAGCTGCGCGCTCGCGGCGGCCCTGGGCGCAAGGCAGATCGTTTTTCATGCCAGCGCCTTCCCCTTTCTGAGGAGCGAGGCGTATCTTTCTGGCTGGGCGGAGCAATGCGCGGCTTTTTATGCGGCGCTTGCGGACGAATACGGCCTTACCGTGTGCGTGGAGAACAGCGCGGATCTGGATCCCGACCCGCTTTTGCTCCTTATGCGCCGCGCGAATAGCGAGCGTGTCCGGGTCTGCCTCGACATTGGGCATGCCAATTATTCGCGCGCGCCGCTTGCGCGCTGGTTTGAGGCGCTAGGTTCGCACCTTGCCTGCCTCCATCTTTCGGACAACAACGCGCGCTTTGACGACCATCTCGCCCTGGGCGCAGGCTGCGTGGAGTGGGCGCTTGCCGACAGGCTTTGGCGCGATTGCCGCGCGCCCGCCGTGTTCACGCTTGAGGTTGACAGCATGGCTTCGGTTGCGCGCTCCCTTGCTTTTCTGCGCGAACGCGGATACTTTGGAACGGAGGGCTAGGCTGTGGAGCGCGACCAAGAGCTGATCCATCAAAGCATCATCCGCGATATGTCCGAGGGCGTTATGACCATCCGCTTCGACGGAAAGATTCATTCGCTCAATCCGGCCGCTGCCAGAATACTGGAACGAAAGCCGGAGGCGTTGATCGGGCAGCCCTTCGCGCGCTGTTTTTTTGAATACTCCGAAAACGACGCCTTTAATCAAACGGTGCTCGACGCGGTGTACGATACCGCCGTTACGCACGAGCGTGTGGTGCCCTTCTTCACGGGCTCGGCAACAAAGCAGCTCGACGTGACCACCTCCTTCCTGCACGACGGCGAAACGAAAATCGGCGTGATCGCGGTGTTGCGTGATATTTCCGAGTTGGTCGAGCTGCGGGACGCGGTGCTGGCCATGGAGCGCATCCGGCTTCTCAACGAGCAGCTTGCCATGCGCAACGCGCTCATCAGCGAAACCTTCGGCCGCTTTCTTTCCGACGAAATTGTCAAGCAATTGCTCGACACGCCGGACGGCCTTGCGCTCGGCGGCAGGAAGCGCACGCTGACCGTGCTCATGAGCGATCTGCGCGGCTTTACGGCGCTGAGCGAGCGGATGGAGGCGCAAAGCCTTATCTCTATGCTGAATCACTATCTCGGCGAAATGACCGAGAGCATCCAGCGCCGGGGCGGCACCATCATCGAGTTTATCGGCGACGGCATCATGGCCGTGTTTGGCGCGCCCGCACAAAGCGACACGCACGCCGCGGACGCGATTGCCGCCGCCGTTGACATGCAAGCACGCATGGAGCAGGTGAACGAATGGAACCTTGCGCGGGGCTATCCCGCGTTGGAAATGGGTATTGGTGTAAACACAGGCGAGGTCATCGTGGGCAACATCGGCTCCGAAAAGCGCACAAAATACGGTGTGGTGGGCAGCCACGTCAACCTCTGCGGCCGCATCGAAAGCTATACCGTCGGCGGTCAGGTGCTCATCGCGCCGCAAACCAGGGCCATGGCAAGCACGCCGCTTGAAATTACACGGGAGCTGGAAATCTATCCCAAGGGAACGGCTGCGCCGCTGATTATTTCCGACGTAACCGGCATCGGCGGCGCGTACGACGTGCGCTGCATCCAGCGCGACGAGCCGCCCCGGCCCCTGAAAGCGGCGACAGAGATCGTTTTTCTGCCCATACGCGATAAGCATTGTACCCCGGAAGCAAGCGTCGGCTTGCTCACCGCGCTCTCGCGGACGGGCGCGCTGCTAAAGACCGACGCAGCCTTACAGCCCTTCGACAACCTTCAGCTTGAGGCCGACGGGAAGCTGTTTTGTAAGGTTCTGTCCGTGGAGGAAAACGGTTATTTGCTGCGTTTTACCGCGCTGCCCGCCGGCTTTGAGGCGTGGTATCACGCGCACGGCGCATAATCGCCGCCCGTCAGGAGATCGATTTGCGCACGGTGAGCGTGTTTTTCCCTTCTATGTAGGAGTATTCGACCGTGTCCATCAGCTTTTTTACCATATGGATGCCCAAGCCGCCGACGCCGCGCGCCTCGGCGGAGAGCGCGGTATCGGGCTCCCTTTGCGCGGTTGGATCATAAGGCTTGCCGTCGTCGGAAAGCCGAAGCACAGCCGAACCCTTCTCTACGCCGCAAAGCACCCTTGTTTCGCTTGCCCCACTGTAGCGCGCGATGTTGGAAAACAGCTCGTCCGCCACGATATTCATTTTCATGATGATCTTCATGGGGCAGCCGCATTCCAGAAGCGCTTCCTCAACGAACGCGGTCGCCTCCCCCACGCTTTCAAGCCTGGGAGCAAGCATAAGCTCCTTCATTCCTTCGGCCCTCCCTTGTATTGCAGCGCCAGCATGGTGATATCGTCAAATTGCGGCGCATCGCCCGCAAACAGATCGATATCGCGTTTAATCAGCCCCGTAAGCCGCTCTACGTTCGCGTCCGGGTGCGCGTTGAGCACGGTTTCCAGCCGCTCATCGCCATACAGACGGTTCTGGCTGTCGGTCGCCTCGGTCACGCCGTCCGTGTACAAAAAGATCATATCGCCCGGCTCCAGTTGCAATTCGCCGCAGCGATACCGGGTCCCCTCCATTCCGCCCAACACAAAGCCCGCTCGGGACCTGTGATAGGCAAAGCCCGCGCCTGCGTGCCGCACAAGCGGCGGATTGTGTCCGGCGCTTGCATAAGAGACGCGCCCCGTGTGCGTATTCAGCACGCCGAGCCACGCGGTTACGAACATGCCCGCGTCGTTGTTCTCGCAGAGCTTCCCGTTGGCCAGCGAAAGCACCTGCGCCATGTCCGCGCCGGATTCTACGAGGCTCTTAATCAGCGTTTTTGCCGTCATCATAAACATGGCGGCGGGAATGCCCTTGCCGGAAACGTCGGCGATGAGGAACACGAGCTGATCGGCCCGGAGCAGATAAAAATCGTAGAAGTCGCCGCCGACCTCTTTGGCTGCGTCCATGCGCGCGTAAAGCTCAAAATCGCTGCGGCTCGGGTAGGGCGGAAAGACCGACGGCAGCGCGGAAAGCTGAATCGCCCGCGCAAATTCCAGCTCCTTGTCAATCCGCGCGGCCGCCTCGGCGATATACTGCTTAAGCGTGAGCACGGTGGAGTTGATATCGTCCGAAAGCGAGGCAAATTCTTCGTTTGAGCGCACGTCTACCTGCACATTCAGATTTCCGTTCGTAATCAGTCCAAGCGAACGGTTGATCTGACGGATATTATCGACCACAAGACGCTTAATTAGAAAGTAAATGAGCACAAAGAGCGCCGCGAACAGGATGATTTCCATAAACGCCATCACATAGACCGATACGTCGCGCAGAAACATGGCTTCGTCGCGCGGCATGGCCGCAATGATGGTATAGCCCTCTGTAACGGCGTACATGCACAGCGAACCGTCGCCATACACCTCAGCCGTAAAGCAGGTCTCCTGCGGCATGGTCGCCCGATCGATCCAAATGCCGGTTTTCTCAAGGTTTTGCCCCTCGAAGCCGTTTCGATCGCTGACGATAGCCCAGCTTTCGTCGCAAATGATGATGCAGCCGTTTTCGCCCACATGGCGATTGCGCGTGAGCCCGACAACCGTTTCCCCGATATCCCGCTGGAAATTCTCCGCGTCGTAACCAACCTGCACAAACCCGCCCTGCGCAAGAGCGACGCCTGCATATTTGCGGGAGATCGCGGTATCGTAGCTAATGGACTGATAGTCCTGCACCAGCGCCTCCGTGCCGTTAAGCAGCACAAGAAACGCAGCGGACTGCTCGCCGCTTGCCATGTCAAAGCCCACAAAATCGGGATTCGTACTGGCCGTAATAAGCCCGTCCGCTCCAATGAGATCAATTTCCGCAATATGATATTGCTTTGCAAGCGGTGTAAGCAGCGTGCTCATCCCATCCCGCGTCACGGCCGCGTCCAGCTTTTCGGCGACCTCCCGGGTGATGCGCAGTAAATTTTCATCCGACGCGTCGCGGATATCCGCGCGCACATCGCGTATGTTGAGCGCAAGCAGGTTTTCCGCATCGTCTTCCGAGAGCTTGGTTTGCAGCACGACGGTGAAAAAGCAGGTAATGCAAAAGGCGATCACGACGCAGAGAAGCAGGCCGCGCTGGAAGGCTTGCGAAAGCTTTTTTTGCTCCCTGCGCAGGGAAACCGGCTCCTTTCCAATCAGCGCGACGGCCAGTACCGAAACGAGTACGGTCAAGCCGTTAAACAGGATCATCGGCCCCGCGCACTGGCGCACGAAGGTAAAGGCGTCGCGCACATCGTTCATGTTTGTGATGAAGATCATGAGCATGTGCAGCACCTCCATCACAAGGCCCGTAGCAAGGCCATAGAACCAGGAGGGCTTTTTATCGTCGAACATATGCTTGCGCATCACGGCGGCAAAGAGGCCCGCGAGCACGGTCGAAATTGAGCAGGCAAGACGCGTATACGCGCCCGCGCCCCAGTACACGGCAAACCAGCGCTCCACGCCGCCGATCACGCCCGCGATAATGCCGGCCGGCGCGCCAAAAATAAGCCCCGCACAAAGCGGGGCGGCATCGCGCACATTGATTGTGGCGCCGTCGATATTCACGCCGGATTCTGTCGCGACGATCGCAAGCATGCCGAAAAGCACGCCGTAAACCGCTTGCTTGACCCAGTATTTCAGCTTGCCGAACGGTGTTTTTCGGTCGGCAAGATACAGCAGCACGACTGCCAGCACGACCAGCAGCGCCGCGACCGTCATGGATAAATAGCCGGAAATCATATCGCGTACCGCATCGATCGTTCCGCTCGTTTATTCGAGAGTCAGAATGTCGGAAAACCCCGTCATGTCGAAAACCTCCGCGACCGTCTCGTTGACATGGCGAATGACCATTTCTCCCTGCTTGTTCATGGTTTTCTGCGTCGCGAGCAGCACGCGCAGCCCAGCGGAGGAAATGTACTCCAGGTTGGCAAAATCGAGCGCAAGCTTTCCAACCCCGGCAAGCGAAGCTGCAAGGACTTCCTCAAGCTGCGGCGCGGTGGTCGTATCCAAACGGCCCTCCAGCGTGAGGCTCATCTCATTCCCGTTCTGCGTTTTGTTAATTGTCATTTGCTGCGCCTCCTGAATTCCTGTCATTATTTGACGAATATGGACAGCTATACTATACAGCATCCGGCACGACGGCGCAAGGCAGGATTCTCGCTCTGCCAGACAAAACCCCTACCCGCGCCGCAAAGCGCGCGCGGCGGGCGCGGGCGTAGTGGCCTTCCGCAAAAACGGCCGCCGGGCGGGGAGCCGGGCGGCCGTTTGGCGCTGGTCATTTCGAGTGCGCGGGAAGCCTACTTTGCTTCCCGATCGGCCTTCATCCTGGCCTGCGCTGCCGCGAGGCGCGCGATGGGCACGCGGAAGGGCGAGCAGGATACATAGTCCAGCCCGGCACGCTGGCAGAATTCGATCGACGAGGGATCGCCGCCGTGCTCGCCGCAAATGCCCAAGTGGAGATCCGGCCGGGTCTGGCGGCCCAGCTTGACGGCCGTTTCGATGAGGCGGCCCACGCCCTTTTGGTCGAGACGCGCGAAGGGATCGGACTCATAGATTTTCTTATCATAATACGCGCCAAGGAACTTGCCCGCATCGTCTCGGCTGAAGCCGAAGGTCATCTGGCTTAAGTCGTTCGTGCCAAAGGAGAAAAACTCCGCCTCGGTCGCGATTTCGTCCGCAGTCAGGGCCGCGCGCGGAATCTCAATCATGGTACCGACGAGATATCGGAAGCTTTCGCCCTTTTCGTCCATGACCTGCTGCGCGGTTCTGCTCACGACGTTCTTGACGTACGCCAGCTCTTTAATTTCGCCCACGAGCGGAATCATGATCTCCGGCACCACG
>CAZWSI010000034.1:0-17107 GCA_964636405.1 uncultured Oscillospiraceae bacterium | reverse complement strand
ATAAAAAGAGGTACGGTAACAGACACAAATTGTATCTATTACCGTACCAGTTATGGTTGCGGGGGAAGGACTTGAACCTACGACCTCCGGGTTATGAGCCCGACGAGCTACCAACTGCTCTACCCCGCGACACGAGAGCTACTATATCACTGCTTAAATGATTTGTCAAGCACCTCCACCCAATTGCTCAGGCCCACTGCCAAATGGACGCACGAGAACGCTGGAAGCGGCCGCGTCCAACGCTTGCGCGGCTGTGTTTTTCGGAATTCGGCGCGCTAGAGTTTTCGCCCCGGAAAAAACGGCGCAAAACTGCCAGACAACGCGACGGAGGGTGGCGCGAACCGACATTTTTCGATATGCTCAATATGTTGGTCATATTCAATATTTTAAGCATGCTAACGTAGCCTGGAGGTGGAAAAACAGCATGATCAGCTACGCCCCCTTCTATGAGACGCTCAACAGGCGAGACATGTCGGAATACCAGCTCATTTTCAAGCATGGCTTTTCCGCTAACATTCTGCACCGTATGAAGCACGGCAAAAATATTACGCTCAAAACGCTCGACACGCTTTGCTTTATTCTTGATTGCGGCGTGCCGGATATCATCGTGTATCAAAAAGACGAATGACCAACGGGCCGCAAAGGCCGGACGCGCATGCAAAAAGAGGGGTGCCGCAGGGATGGAACGTGCCGCGTGCGAAAAGGATCGGGAGGGAACCGCCGCACCCGCTCGTATTGCGCAGGCGCAGCCGCTTTTTCATTTCCGGCCCGTGTGCGTGGCGGCGCTGGGCATGGGCGGCGGCGTGCTGCTTGCCGGGCTTTTCCCGCAGCCTGCCCATCCGCTTGCGGCGGGCGTCGTGCTTGCCGCCGCGCTGGGCGCGTATTTTTGCGGAAAGCGCGCCTTCGCGCTGTTTATCCTTTTCGCGGCCCTTGGCCTCGCGCGGAGCGGCGCTTCCGAGCTGCCTGCCGCGCCAGAGGGCACTTTTACGCTCTCCGGCCGGGTATGCGAGCGAGCGGCGCGTACAGACGCGGGCTGGCAGACCGTGCTCGACGGCGTGTCGCTGGATGGCGAGCCCTACAAGGCCCGCGTCGCTGTGACGGCCGGGTTTATCGTGGAACCCGTCTATGGGCAGCGCCTCACGCTCTCCGCGGCGCTGCGTCCGCCCGGCGGCTACAGGGCAAAAACATGGCGTTATCAGGGCGTGGGGGCACTTGCGAAGGGCGACGCGGATACGCTGACGATCACCGAGCCGCAAAGCGATTGGTACGGCGGGCTTCTCGCGCTGCGGGCGGCGGCGTTTGAGCGTATTTTGCTGCTCTTTCCCGAATCGGGCGGCGTGGCGGCCGCCATGCTGCTGGGCGATAAATCGGGGCTGGACAGCGAGGAATACGAGCGCTTTTCGGCGGTGGGCGTTTCGCACCTGTTTGCCGTAAGCGGCCTGCACGTATCGGTGCTGGCGGGCGCGCTTTATTTTGCGCTCCGCATCGACAGGCCATGGCTCCGCTTCTTCCTGCTGGCGGCCTTTCTCGTGTTTTACGCGCTGTTGACCGCGCTTTCGCCCTCCGTGCTGCGTGCGTCCGTCATGCTGCTTTGCGGCGCGCTCGCCTTCCCTCTGCGCCGCCGCCGTGACGGCCCCTCCGCGCTTGCGGCCGCTTTTATCCTCGTTTTGCTCTACCGCCCCGCCGCGCTGCTGCAAATCGGCTTTCAGCTCTCCTTTTCTGCCGTATACGGCATATTGCTGCTCGCGCCCATGCTGCAGCGCGCCACGCGGCGGCTGGGGAGCGCGCTTTCGGGCATTCTCTCCGCAAGCGTCGCGGTCAATCTCGCTACCCTGCCCGTGTCGGCGCTTGCCTTTGGCTTGTTCCAGCCGCTGTCGGTGGCAACGAACATCCTGCTGCTGCCGCTCGTACCCTTCTTTTTTGTGCCCGCCTTCCTCTGCGCGGCGCTGTCCTTTGTCTTCCTCCCGGCGGCCAGGTTCCTTGCGCGGCTGCCCGCGTTTGCGCTCGCGCTCATACTGGCCGTGGTCGAGCGCGGCGGGGACGCAGCGCTGACGCTTCCGGCCCCAAGCGCGTTTGCCTGCCTGCTGTATTTTGCCGCGCTCCTGATCGCTTCGCCCCTCTGCCTCCGTCCGCTGAAAACCCGTCTTGTTCATGCGACGGCGCTCCTTGCCTGCGCCGCGCTTGCGTGGGCATAGCCTCGCCTGACGGCAACCCCGCCTGCCTACCGTTCCTGCCGGAGGCCGTAGGGCTTGAAAAGCCCGGCCTCGACGGCGGCGAGCATGACGTTGGCCACCGCCCGGCGGCGCATGCTCCGCCCGCCTACCGTTCCTGCCGGAGGCCGTAGGGCTTGAAAAGCCCGGCCTCGACAGCGGCGAGCATGACGTTGGCTACCGCCCGGCGGCGCATGGTATATACGAGGCTTTCGGACAAACCCAGCTCCTCTATCACGTTCAAATTGCGTTGCGTAACGGAAAGCCGGCCGCTGCGCGGCGTGACAAGGGCAAAATACTGGCGCATAAAGCGGTACATCAACGGATCGTCGCGCCGCGCGAGCGCCAGCACCCGATTGACAACCCGCTGCCAGCAGCGCATGCGCGCGAGCTCGCGGCAACTCAGGCCCTCGATTTCCTCGCTGCGAAGCTGACGCACCGCGCCCTTTCCCGCCTGCTTTGCGCGCAGCAGCGCGCCGTTTTGCCTGTAATGATTCAGCTCTCGTTCCGTCTCCCGGAGGAGAGCTTTCTCCACCTCAACCCGCATATGCGCCTCCTGTACGAACAAATGTTTGTATTAGAATCCTAGCACGCGAAGGGCTGCGCAGGGGCAGGATTTTGGTACTGTGCGCGGCAGGGGCGCCGCTTGCGCTGCGGGAGCGCCGCGGTGCGGCAAGACCGCCCCCGCTGGGTACGATTGCAAAACAGGCCGTCGCATGATACAATACGAACAATAATTGATGCAAAGGAGCGATTGATGAAATGGGCAAGTATGTTGTGAGCACCTCCAAGAGCGGCTTCCGCTTTAATCTCAAGGCCGGCAACGGTGAAATTATCGCGACCTCCGAGAGCTATTCCTCCGAAAAGGCCTGCCTCGGTGGCATTGAGAGCGTCAAAAGGTGCGCGCCCGCCGCCGCGCTTGAGGACCAGACCAAGGAAGGTTACGCCGAAGAAACGCATCCCAAATTTGAAGTATACGCCGATAAACGCGGCGAGTTCCGCTTCCGCCTCAAGGCCCGCAACGGCGAGATCATCGCGACCTCCGAGGGCTACAAGGCCAAGAACTCCTGCCTCGGTGGCGTGGAGAGCGTCCGAAAGAACGCCGATTCCGAAACCGTCGTCGAAGACGCATAGGACGGGTACGGGAGAACGGGGAACGGAGGAACGGTTTAGGGCTCTGCCCTAAGACCCGCTTAAGGGGCAACGCCCCTTAAGAATCCCTTGGAATCGCCCTGAAAGTGAATAGACAAAGACTCGGCCCGGCAATATTTTGCCGGGCCAAGTTGTTCTTATAGAAAAAAGCTAAAGCGCACGCGCGAAACGCGGTCAGAGATGGGATTCTTAAGGGCGGAACGCCCTTAAGCGGGGCCCGGGGCAGCGCCCCGGCGTCCCTAACGTCCCCCGCACCCAGCCCCGGCCGCGCTTGCACGGCCAGAAAGTCTTAGCCCGCGTAAAGCAGCTCGGTAAACCACTCCGACTCCGGCGCGCCGGATAGCCTCCATTCCCAATCGTCCGCGTTCTTGGTCAGGGCAAGGCGCACAAGCCGCCCGTCCTCAAGCTGGCAAAGCGCATAGCTTTCCCGGTCGGTACGGAGCAAAACGAGCTTTGCTCCGGCCGGGAGCGACAGCTCGGTTTGGTCGGCCTCGCTTATCGCGGTCAGACCGTCCTTTTTCAGGGTAAGCGCGCGGTAGGCCCAGGCGTCGAACTGGTATACGGCGTAATCCGAGGCGCGTGTAAAGCCGTTATCCGCCCGGTAAGCGCAAAGTCCGCCATAGGTGCCGAGCACATCGAGCGTCGTATCGAGCGGAAGCAGACCGCTGCCGTCGGCATAGAGCACGGCTCCGTACAGAGAGTCTCTTTGCACGCCGCCCTCCGTAAGGCGATAGATATACGTTTCATAATCGTCCGAGCCCGTGTCCCCGCACACATACAATTCCCTGGCGTTGTCGGCAGCAAGCGCGTCGCCCACGTGCCAGCTTATATTGTAAAGATACTCGAATGCGTCCTCGTAGCTTTGGCCGCCGTACTCGATCGTAACGCGCGCCCGGTCATCGTCCGCTGCGGCGACGGTGATACGCTCAGCCGCGCCGTCGCCGTTGAGATCGGCCTCCATGGTTTCTCCGGGCGCGTATTCCTGCCAGAAGGCGCTGTGGCCCGATTCGTGCGCGGCGCTTTTCACGCTGTAAAGGAACACGGGCGCGGAGCGGGTTTCGGCGGCCGCGTTGGGCACGAGCGTAAAGCGCAGGCTGCCCAGCGTATCCTCGGCAACAAAGAGCCGCACGAGCGCGAATATGCTCCCGTCGCCCTCCAGCGCGTAATGGGCAAGCTCGGTTTCGGCCGCGCCCGCGTCTGAGGGCGCAAGCAGATAGGCGTCCATCGCGGCGTCATAGCGAACGCTTTGGGCAAGCGCGGCGGGAATTTCCGGCAGCGCGGCAAGGCCCGCAAAGGCGCCGGAGGCGTATTCCAGCATGGCCTCGGCAGGCACGATCACGGTATCGCCCTCCTGCCGCACGAGCGGATGCAAGCCGCCCCAGTTCTCGCCAGCCAGATAGAGCACGTTCCAGATAAACGCCGGATCCTCGGGCGCATAGCGCCCCTCGCCCTCAACGCCCATCGTCCGCACGATGGAATCCAGCACGGGCAGCATGGCGTTCATTTTCTTTTCGAGGGTAAGCGTTTCGGACGCAGCGTTTGAAGGCGCGGCATCTGTGGGCAAAGCGGCTGTGGACGCGGGCTCCGTCAGCACCACGGGATCGCCCGCCGGCGCGCCCGCACCGGACGATGCGCCCGGCTCGGCAGGCGAGCAGCCCGCCATAAGCAGGAGCGCGAGTAAGATAAGCGCAACTTTTTTCATTTGTCGATTTCTCCTTTATCTGCGGTTCCAGCCGTACATAATAGACCCTTTTTTCCGCGGCGTCTACAGGAAATACCAAGAAAAAAGGAAGCGGGTTGCGGACTTCACAGCATGTTTACAAAGCGGTCCCTTTTTTAAGGGAAGCCGCGGCAGCAGGCTGATTCGCAATGGAACGCCGATTTATAGCCGGATGCTGATCTCGCCCGAGGAAAGCGCGCCTTCCGTGCCGTCACCATAGCGCACGAGGAGGCGGCCCTCGCCGTCCACGTCATAGGCATACGCGGCGCGGGGGCCTTCCGGCAGCAAAACGGATACCTCTCTGCCCAGCGCCGCGCAGCGCGCCCGGTAGGCAGCCATGTCGCCATCGGGCTGCTCCGCCCGATAGCGGGCGATAAAGCGGCTGAGTATCTCCGCCGCCAGGCGGCAGCGCGCGCCGGGCTCAAACGCTTGCAGCACGCTCCCCGCAATATCCCGCAATTCAGGCGGGAAGCCCTCCGCCGGAGGGCATACGTTTACGCCGATGCCAAGCACCGCATAGCGCAAGCCCGATTCCGGGCCGCCCGCAGCAGCCGCCTCCGCGAGAATGCCGCAGACCTTTTTGGCATCCAGCAGAATATCGTTGACCCACTTGATGGCCGGCCGCGCGCCTGCGACGGCTTCGATGGCCTCGCACACGGCGACTGCGGCCAGCGTGGTGATGCGCGCGCCGTGCCACGCGCTTTGGCGCGGCCTAAGCAGCAGGCTCATATACAGCCCCGTGCCCGGCGGCGAATAAAAGGCGCGCCCACGCCGCCCCCGGCCCGCGCTTTGGGCGGCCGCGAGCACGGTGAGCCCCTCCGCCGCGCCCGCCTCTGCGCGCGCGCGCAAAAAGGCGTTGGTGGAGGGCAGCGCGTCGTAGGCTTCGAGCGCAAGCGCTTCCGCGCCGCTGTGCAGCAGCGCGCAAACGGCGCGCTCGGTTTGCGTATCCCGTTTGGGCAAAAGCGGTTCCGCGTTCATCCGATGAGCGCTTCCCATTTGTCGGCAAGGCTGCGCAGATCCGCTTCGAGTACGGTGCGCAAAAGCGCCATGTCCGGCGAGCGGCGCTCCCCGCTGCGGGCGAGCACGGCCTCGATGCGCGCAAGCTCCCGCTCCGCGTCATAGCCCGGCTCGGTCGTTTCAAGCGGGTGCACCGTATCCGTTTCAGCGGGCGCGGGGGCTTGCGCGGCCTTGTCGCGCGCTTTTTCCGCCTTGCCGCCGCGCGGCGCAGGCTCCCTCCCGTCGCGGGCCTTGCCGTCAGCTTTCGGCGCGTCCGCCGCGTCCTGCTGCGGCGTGAGCGCATATTCGCCGCCAAGCGGCGGCACGGTTACGCAATAGCCCCGCGCGTCGAGCGCGGCCTCGAGCGATTCGAGCGCGCTTTCCTCGCCGTGCACCAGAAACACCCGCCTGGGCTTGGGCGAAATGCCGCCGGCCCACGCGATGAGCTCGTCCTTGCCGGCGTGGCCCGAAAAGCCGTCGCTTTGCACGATATGCGCGTTTACGCGCACATCCTCGCCAAAGAGCCGCACCTTTTTTACCCCGTCCACAAGCAGGCGTCCGAGCGTGCCCACGGCCTGATAGCCCGCAAAGAGCACCGTCGCGTCGGCGCGGTAGAGATTGTGCTTGAGATGGTGCCGCACGCGGCCCGCGTCGCACATGCCGGAGGAGGAGATGATGATGGCCTGCCCCTTGTGATCGTTGATCAGCTTGCTTTCGTCGGCCGTAACCGCCACGTGCAGCGTGGGGAAATCGAAGGGCGAGCCGTCTGCGGCCAGCGCCCTGGTTTCCGCGTCGTAATAGCCCTCGGCGCAGCGCTCGTATACCTTGGTGGCCTCGATGGCCAGCGGGCTGTCGATGTACACGGGCACGCGCTCGAGGCCCGGCACCGTATTTTCTTTGATCAGCTTTTTGATATAATACAGCATCTCCTGCGTGCGGCCCACGGCAAAGGAGGGGATGATGATATTGCCGCCGCGCGTGAGCGCCGCGCGGAGCACGTCCGCAAGCTCGCGCTCCTTGTCCGCGCTTGTGGTAAGGTCGTGGTTGCGGTCGCCGTAGGTGCTTTCCAAAATGAGATAATCCGCCTGGGTCACCTCGTCCGGGTCCTCCAATATGGGCCGGTCGTCGCGGCCCACGTCGCCGGAGAACACCACCTTGGCGGTTTTGCCGTTTTCCGTGACAAAGAGCTCGATGGCCGCCGAGCCCAGCAGATGCCCCACGTTCGTAAAGCGCGCGACCACGCTCGGCAGGAGCTGAATCTTTTTGTCGTATTCCACGCCCCGATAGAGCTTGAGCGCCCTTTGCACATCCTGCCCGGTGTAGAGGGGCTCGACGGTCGGCTTGCCCGCGCGCTCGTTCTTTCGGTTCTGCCACGCGGCCTCCTGCTCCTGAATGTGCGCGCTGTCGGGCAGCATGATGGTCGAAAGCTGCGCCGTCGCCTCCGTGCAGAGGATGGGGCCGCCATAGCCCCTTTTCACGAGCAGGGGAATAAGCCCGCTATGGTCGATGTGCGCGTGGGTAAGCAGCACGGCGGACACGTCCTCCGCCTGAAAGGGAAAGCCGCTTTCGCCGTATTCGCCGTCCGCGTCCGCGCCCTGACGCATGCCGCAGTCCACCAGCACGTTGCCGCCCTCGCAGCGGAGCATGAAGCACGCGCCCGTTACCCGCCGCGCCGCGCCGTAGAAACCAAGTTTCATTGCCCTGCCTCCAAGCCCGCGCGGCGAGCGCGCCGTCCCGGCGGCCCCGCGCGTTAATAGGAACAGTATACCATCATTCGCTTTTGTGATACAACGAAAAGCACGGAACCGGCGTTTAAAAGTTCTGCGCCGCGCAGGAAGCGCAAAAACCGGCGCTTGTTTCACTTCGCTTTGATATAGCGCGCTTTCCAATAATTTGTTATAATGTGACTATGGATATCATCTGCGAACGGGCCTACGCCAAGCTCAATTTGACCCTCGGCGTTTTGTATAAGCGCGTGGACGGCTACCATGCGCTCGATTCGGTGATGCACACGGTGGATTTAAGCGATACGGTGACGGTGGAGAAGGACGCGGCTGTGACCGTGACCGCGACCGGCGCGACGCTGCCGTACAACAACACCCTGCGCCGCGCCGCGCTGGCCTATCAGGCCTATACGGGGCGCGGGGCGCGCATCCGCGCCGTCAAACGCATCCCCTCTGAGGCGGGTCTTGGCGGCGGGAGCGCCGACGCGGCAGCCGTGCTGCGCGCCATGCAGCGGCTTTACGGGGCGCTGGATCGGGAGGCGCTTTTAGACATCGCCCTGTCGGTCGGCGCGGACGTACCCTTTTTGATGGAGGGCGGCCTTGCGCGCGCGGAGGGCGTGGGCGAGCTGCTTACCCCTCTGCCGGACCCTGCGCCGCTTACCTTTTTGCTGGTCAAGCCCGAGGCGGGCGTATCCACGCGCCAGCTTTTCTGCGCGCTGCCCCTTCCAAGGCCCCTGCCCCAAACGGCCGCCGCCATGGCCGCGCTTATCCGCTCCGACGCGGCCGCGCTCGGGCCGTTGCTATTTAACGCGCTCGAGGCCCCGGCCGTGGAGCTTGTGCCCGAAATCGGGGTGCTGAAACAGCTTTTGCTGGATGCGGGCGCGCTCGGCGCGAGCATGACCGGCTCGGGCTCCACGGTGTTCGGCCTTTTCTCCGATCCCGCCGCCGCCACCGCCGCCGTCTCCGTGCTGCCCGGAAACGTATTTTACCGCGTATGCCGCTCCGTGTCGCGGACAAGCCTGCTGTGACGCGCCGCCCGCCGCGCAAAGCATGGCCCGCCTTTCCCGTCGGAGCGTGACATGAATGTAAAGAAAACGCGAATAATCGGCCGCCGCTCTTCCGTTGGGGGCCGATTTTTATTACAATCACAGGAAGACCCAATTGTGAGGTGAAAGCATGCGCATCAAACGGACCGTGGCAGCCCTGCTCCTTTTCGCACTGCTGCTGGCGGTGCTGCCCGCGGAAAGACGCGCCGCCGCCGACATGCGCTATGTGCGCGTGCTGCTCTCCACCGAGGGCGCGACGCGCATTGCCATGAAGGTGGACGGAACCTATATGCTCGCCGAAGCCGGCCGCATTTTCACGGACGGCACGCTCACCCTCGAGGGCGACGGCCGGAACGTGACCGCCACCCACTCGCGCGAGGGCACGCTCTATTCGGGCAAAACGATCACCATCGAGCGCAGCGACCTCGCGCGCGGCGCGGGCGCGATGCGCTTTGCCGCCAAATACGGCACGCGTTATTATCTGGGCCATTTTTCGGTTACAAGCGCCAATTCCGTGCTTTCAATCGTCAACCGCGTACCGCTCACCCACTATCTTTACGGGGTCGTCGGGCACGAAATGAGCGACGCGTTCCCGCTCGAGGCGCTCAAGGCGCAAGCCATTGTGGCAAAAAACTATGCGCTCACGCGCATCAAAAGCTCAGGCGCGTACGATATCAACGATACCTCCTCCAATCAGGTCTATAAGGGCTACACAAGCACCGATATCAATGTGCTTACAGCCGTGGACACGACCGCCTCCTCGGTGCTGCTCTACAAAAACAATCTCGTGGACTGCTACTATGCGGCGAGCAACGGCGGATATATCCAAAAGCCCTCCTCCGTGTGGAGCGGCCCCTCGCCCTACGACGCGGCCTATACCCAGGGCCCGGACGAATACGATATGAAGAACCCCGCCTCGCCCCGGGAGACGCTCTTTATCCCCGCCGGGCTTTTTAAGGGCACGGTGCCCGACGCGCTCTACGCGCTTTTCGACGCGGCGGTGCTGGGGGCCGTTTCCGCGCCCGGGGTCATTCCCGCGGGCTACAGCTTCAGCTCGCTTCTGCGCGTGGATCAAATCACCTCCACCACGGATTCCGGCTCCACCGCCGGGGTCAATCATACGCGGCTCGCGGTCGCGGCCACCGTTGTGGCGACCATCGACCAGATTCCCGCCACGCCCACGCCGTCTCCTACGCCCACGCCGACCCCGACGCCCACCCCGACCCCGACGCCCACCCCGACCCCGACGGCTACGCCCGATCCGGCCGAAACGCCCGATCCGGCCGAAACGCCCGATCCGGCGGGAACCCCCGAGCCGGCGGGAACCCCCGAGCCGACTGAAACCCCGGAACCGGCGGCGACCCCGCAGCCGGCGGAAACGCCCGCTCCGGGCCCGGCGCTCACGCTCGAGCTGCCCATCGCCTTCACGCTGCAAATGGAAGACGTGCTCGCCACGGGCATATTCAAAAACGGCTCGCTGCGCGTTACCTACGCCCAGGACGCGCCGGGCGGAACCTTTCTCACGCACGCGCGCTACGGCCACGGCGTGGGCATGAGCCAGCGCGGCGCGGAGCAGATGGCGCGCGAGGGCAAAACCTATGCGGAAATCCTTTCTTATTATTACAGCGGCGCGGCGCTCGGCACGGTGGACGTGCTGCTGCCGGAAAGCCCCGGAGCCGCCATGCCGCCCCCGAGCGTAAACACCTCCGCCGCCACGGGCCGTATCGTGGGGGAATCGGCCCATCTGCGCCAGGGCGCGTCGTCCTCCACGGCAAGCCTCGGCCGCCTGCCCGTGGGTACGGCGCTGGCGCTCTACGGCCTGTACGGGGAGTGGTATCAGGTTATCGTTCCCTCCACCGGGCAGTTCGGCTATGTCTTTTCCGACTATGTATCCGCAAACGGCGACGGGCTGATTGCGGCGGGCTTTATCAACGCCAGCGCGGTCAATTTCCGCGCGGGCGCGGGCACAAGCTTTTCCAGCCTCGGCAAGCTTTCCCAAAATACGCTCGTAGGCGTGTACGGAACGGAAAACGGCTGGTATCGCATCCTAAACGAGGCCACGGGCCAGGGCGGCTACGTTTCCGCCCGGTACGTAACCCTCACCGTGCGCGCCGTGCCGACCCCCATTCCGGGCGCGCCCAGCCCTACCCCGGCGCTGCCCGGCACAACGCCCGCACAGGCGTCGCCCACCGCCACGCCCGTCTATACGCCCGGCGTTTCCGCCACGCCCACGCCCGTGCCCACGCCAACCCCCGCGCCCACCGCCGCGCCAACGCCGGGGCCGTATACCTCCACGGGCAAAATCAACGCCACGGCGGTCAATTTCCGCGCGGGCCCCACGACGGGCGCGCAAAGCTACGCCAAGCTGAATGCGGGCGAGGCGCTCGGCATATATGAAAAGGTGAGCGCCTGGTATCGTGTGAAGCGCCTTTCCGACGGCCGGGAGGGGTTTGTGTACGCCAAGTATGTGGATCTCGACGGCGCGGGCGGCGGCGCGAGCGGCGCGGGCGTGATCAACGCGAGCCGGGTCAATCTGCGCCGGGGGCCGTCCACCTCCTATTCCAGCCGCGATAAGCTTGCGCGCGGCACGGCAGTTACGGTGCTTGCCTCGCGCGGAAGCTGGTATCAGGTGCGTGTCGAGCACACGGGCGTGGAGGGCTATGTGTTCGCCAAATATGTGCGCATGTCCGGCAATACGCCGTCCACAGGCGTGCAGGGCGTAACGACCTCCCTGCTCAATTTGCGCACCTCGCCCTCCGTTGAGGGCTCGCGGGTGCTCACGACCATGCCCAAGGGCACGGTGGTAACCGTGCACAGCACGGCGGGCGGCTGGTGCTTTGTCACCTGCGACGGCACGACGGGCTATTGCATCGCCGCGTGCGTAAAAACAAGATAGCGCCGCGCGAAACGGGAGAGAAGTTTGAAAGGCAAATCTTTCAAACTCACGTTTTGCGGCTTTTGCCGCACACAGGCGGCAATTTTGCTTCGCAAAACCAGCCACAATTCCGGAGAAGGGATGGCCTTAACCTTGAAGAAGAAACAGCTTACCGCCATTTGCCTGCTGGCCACCGGCATCGTGCTTGTGCTTTTGTGCGGCTACGCGCTGCTGACGGACGCGTTTACCGAGCCTGCGGCGGAGGAAGCCGCCGCGTCCTCCGGGGCGCCCGCATCCGTGCTGCTGCTGCCCGCCGAGGTGGACGTGGTGAGCCTCGCGCCCGCTGAAACGCCCGCGCCCGCGCTGCCCGGGGAGGCGGTGGATATCACCGTGAACGGGCGGGCCGTGCTTTCGCTCCCCTCGCGCTACGACGCGGAATCGCTCCTGCTTTCCTATCTGGAGGCGTCGGCTACGGCGGGCGCGGGCGAGCGCTTCCTTTCCGCCGCGTACGAATGCGATATCCGCATCGGCAAGGCCTCCGGGACCGTGCCGCTTTTCGATGCGCAGACCGCCTTTGAACTGCTTTTTTCCGAGCCTTCGCTCGTGCCCGTAACGGTCTACGCCGAGTCGGTCGCCTTTTCCCGGGGCAAGCCGCCCGCACCCGAGGTGAGCGAGGAAAGCACGCTTGCTGCGGGCAGCCGCATCATTACCCAGCTTGGCGCGGGCGCGCGCACGGCCGTTGTTACGCCGCTTACCTATGTGGGCGACGCGCTTTTTGCAACGGGCGACGCGTATACGGAAACCCTGGCCGGGAGCCGCGCGGCCATCGTGCGCAACGGCACCTACAAACCGAATAACACCTCGGGTGAGCCGAAAAAGAACGAAGGCGAAAAGGGCAAGGACGCGCCCGTGGCGCTGCACTGGCCCATCGATCATGAAATCGTTTCCTATTTCGGTTTTCGCGAGGGGCGCATGCACCTGGGCGTGGACATCGCAGCCAAGGCGGGCACGTCCATCCTCACCCCGGCCGAGGGCGTGGTCGTATTTTGCCGCGAGCGGGGGGCATATGGCCTTGTGATCGATATCGACCACGGCGGCGGCTTTGTTTCGCGCCTCACGCACTGCGACAACGCGACCGTTGAGCTCAACCAGCGCGTGTTCGCGGGCGAAAGCGTGGCCACGCTCGCCGCCACAGCGCTGGAAGGCGGCAAGGCCTCCCTGCACTATGAGCTGCTGATCGACGGCGTACCCTGCAACCCGACGTTCTATTGTAAATAACCGCAAACAGCGCCGCCCCTCGCCATTCACGCAAGCGGCGGGCGAGCAAGCCCAAGACAAAGCCGAGGCCGCCCATATAGACGGGTGACCGCGGCTTTCGTTTCAGGCCGTCAAAAAAACGCAATGGCCCAAGGCTTTGCGTGGCCAAAGCGCGTCAAAAACCCCGTCCGCGCTTGTGCGGGCGGGGTTCCTTGCGAAGGCGGAGGGGAAACGCGTGCGGCCGTTATACCTCGCGAATCACGTCGATGACGCTGCCGTCGCGATAGGTCACAAGGCCCACGACACGCGGCCCGAAGCGGATGGGCTCGGGGCGGCCGGTGAGCGCTTCCGCGCGGCGGCGGAGCGTTTCGATATCGAACACATCAAAGCCGGCGCGTTCGAGGCGCTCGCGCACCTCGGGCCGCGCGGGGTTGACGGCCACGCCCTGATCGGTTACAAGCACGTCCACGGTGTTGCCGGGGGTTACGATGGTGTTGACGTGCTCGAGGATGCAGGGCATGCGGCCGCGCAGCAGCGGGCACACGACCACCGTGAGCGCCGCGCCCGCGGCCGTATCGGGATGCCCGCCGACCGCGCCGCGAATCACGCCGTCGGAGCCGGTGAGCACGTTTACGTTAAAGGCCGTGTCAATTTCCAGCGCGGAAAGGATGACCACGTCGAGCTCATTGACGACCGAGCCGCGCCGGAAGGGATTGGCGTAATAATTCGCGTCGATCTGACGGTGGAAGCGATTGTTCATGAGCGAATTGGCCGCGTCAAGATCGAAGGACTGCACGTCGAGCAGGCGGCCCACCAGCCCCTCCTCGTGGAGGCCGACCATCGCGCCCGTAATGCCGCCGAGGGCGAAGCTGGCCGCGATTTTGCGTTCGAGCATATATTCGCGCAGAAAACGGGTCACGGCCAGCGCCGCGCCGCCCGAGCCGGTTTGCATGGAAAAGCCGTCGTAAAAATAGCCCGAGTGGACGATCACCTCAGCCGCATGCTCCGCAATGAGCAAATCGCGCGGATTCTTGGTATATCGGGTCGCGCCGGACATGATCTTGGTCGGGTCGCCAATGGAATCCACCAGCACGATAGAGTCCACGAGCCGCTGCGGAATGGCGAAGGGCACGTTGGGATAGGGCACGATGTGATCGGTGAGGATGATCACCTTGTCGGCGTGCTCCGCGTCGGGTATGGCGTAGCCAAGCGAACCGCAGGCCGATTTGCCGCCGCCGTCGCGCGAATAGCCGTTCGCGTTTCCGTACGGATCGCAGGAGGGCGCGCCAAGGAACGCCACGTCGATGTGCAGCAAACCGTTGGCCACGGCCGCCGCGCGCCCGCCGTGCGTGCGGAACACCATGGGCGCGTCCATGAGTCCGTGGGAAATCGCGTCGGCCAGCTCGCCCCGGCAGCCGGAGGTTTCCACACGCGTCACAACGCCCGCCTGGATATGCCGGATCATGGGCGCGTGGCAATCGGTCAGGCTCGACGCGGCCACGCGCAGATCGCGAAAGCCCATGCGCGCCAGCGTGTCGAGCACCATATTCACCACATAATCGCCGTTGCGGAAGTGGTGGTGGAAGGATATGGTCATGCCGTCGCGCAATCCGCTCTTTTCGATCGCCTCCTCGAGGCTCCCTGCCAGCTTGCCCGCGGATTCCTGCCGCGTGCGCAAGGTGGCGGTATTCTTTCTTGACAGCGCCGGGTTTTTGCCGGGCACGTACAGCTCATATTCGCCAAGCGCGCGGAGCGCGTCTATGTTTTCTGGCAGCATGGTTTTACGCCTCCTCCTCAAAGTGCACCTTGGCCGCGCGCGCCATCTCCAGGCAGCGCTCCGCCCGCAGCACAACGGGCCGGTCGATCATTTTCCCGTTCAGCGAGATGACGCCCGAGCCCTTTGCCTCGGCCTCGCGGAGGGCCGCGCGGATGCGCAGCGCCTTTTCGATCTCCTTCTGCGTGGGCGTGAAGACCTTGTGAATGGGCTTGATCTGCCGTGGATTGATGATGGACTTGCCGTCGAAGCCGAGCTGCTTGATCTGCTCCGTTTCGCGGATGAGCTGCTCCTCGTCGTTTACATCCGAAAAGACCGTGTCCAGCGCGTCGATGCCCGCCGCGCGCGCCGCCACCACAATGCTCGCCCGCGCGAGAAACAGCTCGGAGCCCTCTTTAGAGCGGTTTGTTTTAAGGTTGGCGCAGTAATCCTCCGCACCGAGCGCAATGCCAATCAGTCGCCTGGAGGCCTTGGCGATTTGAAAGGCGTTGACCACGCCCAGCGCGCCCTCGATGGCCGCCAGCATGCGCGTTTGGCCCTCGGGTATGCCCGCCGCCCGCTCCACGCGGGCAATCTCCGCTTCCACATCGCATATATCCTGCGCCGTTTCGGTTTTGGGCAGCCGGATAACCTCCGCGCCCGCGCGCACCATAGCCTCGATATCCTGCTTCCCGTAGGGTGTGTCGAGGGGATTGACGCGCACCACCTTTTCGCAGTTTCCGTACGGAATGGTTTTCAGCGCGTTGTAAACAAGCAGCCTTGCCGCGTCCTTTTCGCGCATGGACACGGAATCCTCCAGATCGAACATAAGCGCGTCCGAGCCGTAGATATGCGCGTCGCGCATCATGCCGGGATTGTTGCCCGGCACAAACAGCATGGTTCTGCGCAGTCTTGCCATATCCCTCACCTCCACGCGTATTCCGTTTCGTCCGCCGCGCGCAGCGCCGCCGCCGTTACCCGCGCCCGGATGGTGCAGTCCAGCGCGCCGTGGTCCACCGCGCGCACGCAAACGTCCGCCACGCCGCATTCGGCCAGCGTTTCCGCAATGACCTCGCGTATCCTGTGCCCAAACTGGCTTCCCACGCTGCTGTCCAATGTGATCTCAATTCCGGCTTGCCTGCCGGTGACGCCGGTCAGCTCAATGAGGATATCGCCGGATTCCATCGTACCCGCCACTCCCTCGTGCAGCAAACGCATGCTTCCGCCTCCGTATTTTCTTGCATTTCGTATAATTATACTGCCTTACACAGGGCGGAATCAAGCGAATTATGCCTCAAACAAAAGAAATACGACCATTCCGGCATGCCGGTATACAGGCGTACAACGGCCTGTATATGCATGCGGCTATGCAGCGTCGGGGCCGGCGCGCTGCGCCGCCGCGATGGATGCTGCTTGCGCTTTTATGCGTGCGCCGCAACTTTTCGCGCGCCGCGCCTTGCATTTTCCGGCAGATTTGATATACTGTCACCGTACGGATTCGCAAACGTTTCCGGCTTCATTTGAACCATTCAAAACAAGATTTGAGCAGGAGGTTTTCGTTATGAGCGCAAACGCCTGGATGGCGCTGGTCATTGGCGTCGTCTGCATCGTCCTCGCCGTTGTGAAGGGGCTTGTCGGCCTCATCGACGCGTCCACCAAGGAGAAAAAGTGCACCGAAAAGGTGACGGCCACCATTACCGAGCTGAAAATCGTCATCATTCGCAAAAAGCCCTACGACCAACCCACCTACGAATATGAGGTCAACGGCGTGAAATGCCATAAAAGACTGCCCGCCGAACCCCAGAAAACCCACAAGATCGGCCAACAGGAGCACATCCTCATCGATCCCGCCAAGCCCTCCCGCATGATCCCCGCACGCGGCGTCGGCGGCAATTCCATGGCCATGCTGGTCATCTTCGGCGCAATCGGACTCGTCGCGCTCGTCTACGGCGTCGTTCAATTGCTCAAGGGCTGATTCGAGGCGGGTACGGGAGACGGAGGAACGGTTTAGGGCGCTGCCCTAAGACCCGCTTAAGGGGCGAAGCCCCTTAAGAATCCCGTCTCTGACCGCGTTTTGTGCGTTTGCTTTAGCTTTTTTCTAGAAGAACAACTCGGCCCGGCAAATTTTTGCCGGGCCGAGTCTTTGTCTATTCGCTTTCGGGCGATTCCATGGGATTCCAAAGGGGCTTCGCCCCTTGCGTCCTCCCGTTCCCCGTGCCTTACTCGATGATCCCCGTCACGACGCCCGAACCGACCGTGCGGCCGCCTTCGCGGATAGCAAAGCGCAGGCCTTCCTCGATCGCGATTGGCGTGATCAGCTTGATCTTCATCTCGATGTTGTCGCCCGGCATCACCATCTCCACGCCCTCGGGCA
>CAZWSI010000033.1:0-18270 GCA_964636405.1 uncultured Oscillospiraceae bacterium | reverse complement strand
CGCGCTGTTTGACGATGAAAAGAGCATGGTGCGCATCGATATGTCGGAGTACATGGAGAAGTACAGCGTCTCAAGGCTCATCGGCGCGCCTCCGGGCTATGTGGGCTACGACGAGGGCGGGCAGCTTACCGAGGCCGTACGGCGCAAGCCCTACGCAGTGGTGCTCTTCGACGAGGTGGAAAAGGCGCACCCGGACGTGCTGAACGTGCTTTTGCAGGTGCTGGACGACGGTCGCATTACCGATGGGCAGGGCCGCACGGTGGACTTTAAAAACACCATCCTCATTCTGACCTCGAACCTCGGCTCCGACGTAATCCTCGACGGCATCGGCGCGGACGGGGAGATCTCTGCCAAGGCGCGCGAAACGGTACGGCAGATGCTCTTTACGCACTTTCGCCCGGAGTTTCTCAACCGCCTCGACGAGATTGTGTTCTACAAGCCCTTAACCGAGGAAAACCTTGCGGGCATTGTGGAGCTGCTCATGGCGAGCCTGAATAAACGCCTCCACGAAAAGGAGCTGAAGCTGCGCGTTACGGACGCGGCCAAGCGTCTGATCGTGCGTAACGGCTTCGATCCGCAGTTCGGCGCGCGGCCGCTCAAACGCTATATCCAGTCTCAGGTGGAAACGCGTCTTGCGCGCGTCATCCTGGCGGGTGAGCTGCATCCCGAATCCACGCTGGTGGTGGACGCGGAAAACGGGGAGCTGGCGGTACGCGCGGAAGTGTGATATAATACCCCAAAATACGGCTTAAGGGAGGGAGAGTCAATGAAAGCGAACAGGCTTTGGTTGCCCGCCCTCCTCGCGTTTTCTCTTCCGCTTTGCGCGCTGCTTACGGCCTGCGGAGGCGCGCGGGAAACCGCCGCGCCCACGCAAGCGCCGGTTGCGACCGCAGCGCCCACGCCTGCGCCCGCCGTAGCGGCCTTTACCGTGGAGGAAACGCCGACGCCCGAGCCCATGCTCACGCAAACTCCGTCGCCCACGCCGCAGCCGGAGGGCTTTTCGGTCGTTTGGATCGCGGATTCACAGTATATCAGCGAGATGTACCCGGAGACCCTCTCCGGCATGATGCGGTGGGCGGTGGACAATCGCGAGGCGTACAATATCCAGTTGGTCGTGCACACGGGCGATATCGTCAACGACGCAGCCTCCCGCCGCCAGTGGAACAACGCCAAGGACGCGTTTTCCCTTTTGAGCGGCCAACTGCCCTTTGTGGCTGTCGCGGGCAATCACGATGTGGGCACGGATGCGATTGATTATAAAGAGTTTCAGCGCAATATCGGCGCGCTCATGCCCGCCGATGAGCGAGGCTACCAAAGCGGCCGGGGCAATTACACGGCCGTGGAGGCGGCGGGCGCGAAGTTCCTGTTTATCGGCGTGGGCTGGGCTTATAAGGATTCCGCCGTTGCCTGGCTTAATCAAACCATTGCCAATTTTCCGGGCTATACGGCCGTGCTTTGCCTGCACAGCTATCTCAACGAAAACGCGACGCGTACCGACGGCGGCGACATCATTTTTGAGCAGGTCATCGCAAAAAATCGCTCCGTGCGCTTTGTGCTCTGCGGCCACCGCAACAACGAGGCGTATCTAAAAAGCGATATAGACGACAACGGCGACGGTCAATCCGACCGCGCCGTGCATCAGCTTTTGTATAATTATCAGGAGCTAAAGGCCGATGAGGGCGGCGGCTTTTTCCGCATCCTCACCTTCTATCCGGCCACGGGCGCGCTCTCCGTCACCACCTATTCCGCGCATCTGGATCAGGTGCTGGAAACGGAGGCCGCCACCTTTACGATTAAAAACGCGTTTTAGACCTGACCGGAAAAAGGGTTGACACGCCTGGGCGCATTCTGCGTGCGCCTCTGTTCCTATTCGCCCGCCACCGGCGCAAAATGCGTGACGATCAAATATTGCGCGTCGAGCATCTGCACGTCGATATCGGTGGAGATTTCCGCGTAGATGGCGTTGCTGCCGGATTTCAACACGGTTCCGCCCGCGGCGTTGCGCAGCTTGCCCCTGCCGCAAAGCTTCCCCTCGGCTGTATAGTAAACCATCTCAATTTCCCCGTCCAGCGGCTCGGGGTAGCCGTTTACGATCACGCCGTCGAGGAAGGTCGCCTCGCCGTATTCATATACGCGCAAATCGCCCAGGGAGAGATAATGATCGTAATGATCCGGCTCCTCGATCGCTTTCCCGAGCGCGTCGGCGGGCGCGGGCGTGCCGGTTATGCTCGCCGTAAAGGTCTGGGGCGCGGGCGTGGGGGAGGGGGAGGGCGTGGGCGTGCCGGAAATCACGGGCGCGCGATTATCGCAGCCCATGCCGGCGAGGACGAGCGCCATGCCCAGAACCGCAAGCACGCAAACGCGCAGGCATGGCCGCTTCACGCTTTCAGTTCTCCCATGTAGCCGTAATTTTCCCCAACGTGCTCGTTGATGAGCTTCTTTTTGAGATCGTAAAGCTTGTCGGAGAGATCGACTTTATATACGTGCGGGTTTAGCAGCCGCTTGTATTCGTCCCACATGGAGGCGAACTCCTTTTTCTCGTACGCTTGAATCTCCTTCACGGTGGGGGAGAAGTATACCTGCTTGCCGTCGATAAATACGGGCACGAGCAGCTCGCGCGCGGTAAAGCTCTCTATCACCATATTCTTGTATGTTTGCAGCGGGTGAAAAATGCGCAGGGGCTTTTCCGTATCGATCGTTTCACCGACCAGCGCGATCAGATCCGCGATGGCCATGCCGCTTTCCTTGTCATAAAGACGAACGACCTTTTTATAGCCGGGATTGGTCACCTTCACAGGGTTGTCGGAGAGCTTGATTTTGGGCACAATCTCACCGTTTACAATCTCCGCCGCCATCTTGTACACGCCACCGAGCGCCGGATCGTCCGCGCCTGTGATCAGCTTCGTGCCCACGCCCCATACGGTCACGCGGCAACCCTGCATTTTCAGATCGCGTATGACGATTTCGTCCAGATCGCTCGAGGCGCTGATTTTGGCGTTTGGAAAGCCCGCCGCGTCCAGCATTTTGCGCGCCTGCTTGGAAAGGTAGGCAAGGTCGCCGCTGTCGAGCCGTATGCCGATGGGCTCGTGCCCCTTTGCGCGCAGCTCGTTGAAAACGGTAATGGCGTTGGGCACGCCGCTGCGGAGCGTGTCATAGGTGTCCACAAGCAGCAGGCACGCGTCCGGGAATACCTCTGCGTACGCGCGGAAGGCGGATATCTCGTCCGGGAAGCTCATCACCCAGCTGTGTGCGTGCGTGCCGGACACGGGAATATCAAACATCTGCCCGGTGAGCACGTTGCTTGTGGCGTTGCACCCGCCAATCATGGCCGCTCGCGCGCCGTAAATGCCCGCGTCCGCGCCCTGCGCGCGGCGGAGGCCGAATTCCAGTACGGAATCCCCGTTTGCCGCATAGCACACGCGGCTGGCCTTGGTCGCAATCAGGGTCTGGTGGTTTACAAAGGTCAAAATCGCCGTCTCCACAAGCTGCGCCTGCAAAATGGGAGCCTTCACGCGCACAAGCGGCTCATACGGAAACACCACCGTGCCCTCGGGCATGGCGTAGATCTCGCCCGTAAAGCGGAATTTGGAGAGGTAGTCCATAAACGCTTCGTCAAAGAGCTTGAGCGAGCGAAGATAATCGAGATCCTCCGGCCCAAAGTGCAGATCGTTTACATATTCGATTACGCTTTGCAGCCCGGCCATGATGGCGTAGGTCACATTCTCCTTGGGACGAAAAAATACGTCGAATACGCCCTGATTCGCGGCCATTCCCTTTTTAAAATACCCGTACATCATGGTAAGCTCGTACAGGTCGGTCAGCATGGTCAGGTTACGCATCCTCAGTTTCCTCCGCATCGTCGCTTTTTTCACACGGTTCCGCAGCCGCATCCGGGGCGGGCGCCTCCGCCTCGCGCGCAGGCTCCGCGCATTGCGCTTCGGTGTTACCGCATGCTTCCTCCTGCGCCGCTTCCGCTCGGGGCGCGGGCCAGATCAAACGGCCCAGCTTCTTTTCGCGCGCGGCGCGGGCAAGAAAGAACGCCGCCACGGCGAGCACCGCCAGGAAGGAGAGCAGTTGGGAAACGCGAATGCTTTCGGTGAGGTACAGGCTGTCGGTGCGCAAGCCCTCCACAAGCGCGCGCTCCACGCCGTAGAGCAGCACATACCAAAGGAACACGTCCCCATCGTGCTTTGCGCGCTTGCGCAGGAAAAACCACAGGAAAAGGAAAACGAGGAAGCACCAGAAGGATTCGTAAAAGAAGGTCGCGTAGTGCGCTTCCTCAAGCGCGTCGATGTACACCGCAAGCGGGAACCATTTGTGCGCGGCGTTTGTCACCAGCGGGCCGTAAGCCTCCTGATTAAAAAAGTTGCCCCAGCGGCCGATGGCCTGCGCGAGCACCAGCCCCGGCGCGACGATGTCCGCGAGGGCGAGAAAGCGAAGCCTTTTGCGCCACGCGTACACGAGAACGCCCGCAATCCCAAGGAGAACCGCTCCGTAAATGGCGAGGCCGCCCTCCCACACATAGAGAATGCTTATGGGGTTATTTTTGTACTGCGACCAGTTAAAAAGCACATAATACAGCCGCGCGCCGATTACGCCCAGGGGCACGGCGATGATGCACAGATCGAGGGCGGTATCGGGCGGCAGCCTTTTACGCTTTACCTCGAGCTGGGCGAGCGTAAACGCAGTGAGAATGCCCACGGCCATAAGCAGCCCATACCAGTACACGGAATAGCCAAACAGCGTAAAGGCCACGCTGTCCGGGTTCGCCATGGCGCGCACAGAGGCGGCGGCAAAGACAGGATTCATACGTAACAAAGCCTCCCAAGCGTATTTTAAACGGATGACATTCATTATACAGCAATCCGACGCTTTGGGGAAGGTCGTAAATGGGTTCTCTTTATGAATAAAACAAGTCGGCGGACATATAAACAAGGCCCGGAATGGAGCGGTAAACGTCCTCGTATGCCAGAACGCGGGAAATGAGCGTGCCGTCCGCGGCGTAATAGGCCTTGTAGGTGCGCGAGGTCTTGCCCTGACGCGCCTCCCGGGCGGTGAAGCTTGTGCCCGCGGGCAGGCTTTCGTCAAGCATCCATTCGTCGGCGGGCAGCTCGAGGGAGCCGGTTTTTTCCGAGCTCACCTCGATATACTGCCCATCCGGCAGCGGCCGTCCGTAGATGGACACGGTCACGGTCTGGGCGTCCGCGTCCACCACGGCGCAAAGATACAGCTCGCTTGCGGTGGAATTGACGAAGCGGAAGTTCTTGCCGCCCGTGCTGATGGTCGCGTCGCGTCCAATGTCCACATAGCCCATGGGCCAGCTGTGCGCATGCCGCTCCGTTACGGTGAGGTCTGCAAGCATTACGGCGTTGAAGAGCGTGCTGGACACCTGACACACGCCGCCGCCGTATTCCTGCACATACGTGCCGTTTCGGATGCCCGCAGCCTCGCGCCAGCCATTTTGCTCGTTGCGGTCGCCAAGGACGGCGTTTGTGTCAAACTCCGCGTCGGGCAAAAGCACGGTGCCGTGGATGGCTGCCGCCGCCTTTTTTATGTTAAACACCCGATCCGCGTCCGAATAGGGACGCTTGGAAAAGGATGTGGTGTAGGAAGCGATAAGCTGCCGCGCTTTCGATACGTCGGAAACGGTGTGCGCGGGCTCGATGGTCAGCAGCGGGACGGCGATTTCCGCCCCTTTGCCGCTTTTTACGGCCGCATGGAGCAGCGCGCAAAGCCTCTCCGTATCTACGCGCGCGCCGGGCCGCTCGGCTTTATACACAAACGGGGTGCTTCGCGAAAAATCCAGCGATACGCTCGCAGATTCGGGCTCCTGCCGCGCAAGCTGAGATACGCGCGCCGCCGCGCTCTGCACAGCCTCGCCGTCTGCGCGCCAGCTTGAAAAGAGCGCCGCCGGTTCGCCCCGTCCCTTGCGTTTTGCCGCGGCGGTAAGCGCGCCCTCCGCGTTGGCGGCCGCGCCGAGGTCGCTTCCTGTGAGCGTCAGCGAGCCGCTGCCGTAGGTCAAGGTATAGCGCGCGTTGCACGCCTGCCTTTTGTGCGCATCCGCAAGCGCCGCGCGCGCCTCATATACGCGCATGCCGGATACATCGAGCCCGTCGATGGTAACGCCCCGCGCAAGCCGCTTATTCTCCTGTAGCCCCTGCGCGTCGCTCCTTCCGCAGCCCATGGAGCCGAGGCAGAGGAGCAGGAGCAGGATCGTTATAAATCGCTTGTTCATTGCAATCATAGCATGCCCCGATGCGTATAAAAAAAGAGCGGTATTTTTTGCAAAAAGAATTGACAATCTATGGCCGTCTGACTATAATGTTCAAGTGCGCGGTAGTGCTGGAATCGGCAGACAGGCACGTTTGAGGGGCGTGTGCGCGAGCGTATGAGTTCAAGTCTCATCTACCGCACCATGAAAAAGCACCGAAATCTCTAAGGTTTCGGTGCTTCTTTTATATTCTTGGTATCATTTTTGGTATTTCTTTTGGTTTTCTGCAAGCAGCGCATCGAAAATCGCAGCGGATATTTTGCGCGCATCCTCCATTTTGCCCGCTAGTTTGTGACCGTAGTTTCCGAGCGTGTCGATACCCTTGCTATGCCCCGCGACCATCTTCAAAAGCTCCTGAGGCATATTCTTGTTGACCGATACGTTGGCATGCCGCGACCGTTCATAGGCTGATACGGGAGCTAGGCGTTTTTCATCATCACGGCTTCCACCACGTCCGCCGCGTGCTCGCAGGTGTCGATGCAGGTTTCAAAGCACTCGAACATGATGTTCCAAACAAGCAGCTCGCGCGGGTCCTTTTCCTCCGTAAAGAGGCGGCGGATGTTTCCGCTGTGGAGCATGTCGCCCGTGCTTTCCAGGGTATTGACCTCCACGATATGGCGGTTGATATCGCTGGAGGCCTTTTTAAAGCTGCTGAGGCTGTCGAGCGTTTCCGTGAGCGCCGCGCAGCACTTGACGAACAGCCCCGCAAATTCGATGCATTCCGGCCGAATTTTGGTGATGTTGAACATATAGGCGCGCTGCAAAATCTCATCCGCCGCGTCCACCACATTGTCCATCTCCTGCGCGAGCGCAAGAATATCCTCGCGCTCGATGGGGGTAATAAACGCGTGGCTGAGGTGGCGCATCATCTCATGCTTGGCCATATCCGCCTCGTTTTCAATGCGGTGCATCTGCGCGACCCGTTCTTTCAGCATCGAGGGGTCGTAATGCTGGAGCGTTTCAAACAAAAGCTCGGCCGCCCTGCCGGCGAAATGCCCGCAGGCGGAGAAATATGCGAAATAGTCAAATTCCTTTTTCTTCATGTCCGTTTCTCCTTATCGTAATCCCTAGAATATCAGCATAAACAGCCTTGCCATGAAAAAGCCCAGCAGGCCGCAGCCCGGGAAGGTTAAAACCCATGCGAGCACCATTTCCTTGACGATGCCCCAGTTGACCGCGCCTAAACGCCGGGAAGCGCCCACGCCCATGATGGCTGTCGTTTTGGTGTGCGTGGTGCTCACGGGGATGCCCGTAATCGACGAAGCAAGCAGGCACGCGCCCGCGGCCAGATCGGCCGCAAAGCCTTGATAACCTTGCAGCCGCACCATATCCATGCCCACGGATTTGATGATCCGATAGCCGCCTATGGAGGTGCCCAGCGACATGACAAGCGAGCAAAGCAGCATCAGCCACAGCGGGATTTCAAAGCTTGTTACGTTGGCTTGTCCGCCAGAAAGAAACATGCCGAGCAAAAACACACTGATGAATTTTTGCCCGTCCTGCGCGCCGTGCATAAAGGCCATGCCCGCGCCGCCCGCGATCTGCGCGTTTTTGAAAAAGGGCAGCGTCTTTTTGCGGTCCATGCCGCGGCAGACCGTTTCGATCATGCGCGCGGAGCCAAAGCCCGACGCAAAGCCGAGTATGGTGGAGAGCACGAGACCATAGAGCACCTTGACCCATTCGGCAAAGTTGATGCCCTCAAGCCCGCCGTGCAGGGCGATGGCCGCGCCGGAAAGCCCGGCGATAAGCGCGTGGCTTTCGCTTGTCGGGATGCCGAAGCGCCAGGCGGCCGTGGCCCACACCACAATCGCAAAGAGCGCTGCGCAGAGCGCAATGAGCGCTTCGTCCGCGCGGCCGCCGAAATCGACCATGCCGTAAATGGTCATGGCGACCTTGGAATTGACCAGCGTCATCACGAGCACGCCCAGGAAATTGAATACGGCGGCCATCAAAATGGCGGCAGACGGCTTCATGGCGCGGGTAGATACGCAGGTGGCAATCGCGTTCGGCGCATCCGTCCAGCCGTTGACCAGAATGACGCCGAGCGTCAGAACCACGGTAATAAACAGCGGCGGATTTCCCTGAAGCATCCGCAGAAAATCGTCAAAGGCCACGCCCATTCGCTTTTCATCCCCCTTCCCAAGAAAACATTCAATATTTTTGCATATTTGTGCATCCGCTGTCAACTATGTATGGATCAAGCGGCGAGAGTGCGTGCAGGACTACAATGCCAATCCCTGCCAAGCGTACAGTCGGGATAGACGCGCTGCCGCGCGGGTGGTATACTTCTACCGCGGTGATGCGCGCCGCGAATTTTTTTGCAGACGGAGGCAGATTGCATGAACGCAGTAAACGACACCCGGCCGTTTATCGAACGCGGGTATGTGGTGAACGGTAAGACGGTATACGGAACGGAAAACGGCGTTCCCTTTTCCGTCACGCTTACGCGCGGGCAGGCGGCGGCGCGCTTCGCGCTGGATCGCCGCATGGACAGCGCGGAGCGAACGGCCGTCAAGGACGAGCTGAAGCGGGCGGGCTATAAGGCGGCGCTGGCGGGGGACGGCATGTCTCTTTTGATCAAGGCCGACAGCGCGCGGCCGGGCGCGTCGATCATTGAAGCGCTTGAAGGGGCGACCGCAGCGGGCCTCCAAAATGGCGTACCCTTTTCAACGGAGTGCGCCTTTTGCGGCAATCGCGACGCGGACGCGTTCATGCTCTGCCCGCCGAAAAACGGGCGCTCCGCCGGATATCGGGCGGTGCACCAGCGTTGCGTCGCCTCGGCGCAGGGCGAGGCCGAGGAAAAGGCGCTGCGCAACGAGGGCAGCTACCTGCTGGGCCTGCTTGGCGCGCTTTGCGGCGCAGTTGTCGGCGCGCTGCCCACGGTGCTCACCATCTGGCTGCTGGACACCATCTATGCGATAATTTGCGCGCTCATTCCCCTCTGCGTTTTCTACGGCTACAAGCTGTTCAAGGGCAAAATGAACGCTTTTTCCATTGCCGTGACCATCGTGTTTTCCGTTGTCGGCGCGTTTGCCATCCAGTCGGCGCTGGACATATTGGATTCCATGCTCCACTATGGCGCGACGCTGCAGGAATCCGTGCTGTACCTTGCCACGTATCTGCCCGTCGATGCAGAGTATCAGGCATATTTCTTCTCGGGCTTTGGTCAGGTGCTGCTGTTTGTGGGAATCGGCGTTTTCGCGTGCAGCGGCATCTTTCGGAATACGAACAAGGGTGCGGTCAAGACCTTCGCCGGCATGCGTGCCACGCTGCGGACCAAGGCCGGCGCGGAGCCCCTTTTTCAGGAGCAGGATCCGTTTTATTCCGAGGGCGCGGAGGCGCCGAAGGCATAATAAACCGTGCGTTGCGCATAAAGCTGTGAATCCGCGCTTTGCCCGGGCCGCACAAACATATTATATAGTAGAAAAAGCGGAATCCGAAAGGACTTCTGCTTTTTTATTCGGACAATTTTCCACAGTTTTCCGCATGATTCACCCATCCTGTTGCATATATTAAATAAAAGTATTAACATATAAGCAGATATTTATATGAAAGAGGTGCGGGAAATGGATCGATCGATCAAGAAGGATGCGAGCATCTGCGAAGCGCCCCATATCGACGCGGCGCATGAGGCGCAAATTCGCGCGCTGATTCCCACGGAGGACGAGGCAGCCGACGCGGCGGCGCTGTTTGCGCAGCTTTCCGATTCCACGCGCGTGCGGCTCGTATCGATGCTGGCTTGCTCGGATATGTGCGTGTGCGAAATGGCCGATCTGCTCGGCGTAAGCCAGCCGGCGGTGTCGCATCACCTGCGCATTTTGCGCCAGTGCGGCGTGGTGCGCTTTCGCAAGCAGGGAAAACGCGCCCTGTATTATTTGAGCGATAACGAGGCGGGCCATATGGCGCGCAAGCTGCTTTCCGCCGTGTGCGGTGAAAAGGAGGCGTCTCATGCGTAAATTGCTTTTGCCGCATGCCCACAACGAGGGCGGCGCGTGCGCGTGTCACGACGATGGCTGCGGCTGCGGGCATGAGCATGCGCACGGCGAAACCTCTGCGCTGCGGGCGCTTTTGCCGCTTGCAGGCGCGGCGGTGCTGTTTGGCGCGGGCTTTCTTGCGAGCGGCTCTGCGCGCATCGCCCTTTTTTGCGCGGCGTATCTGTTTGCGGGCGCGGAGGTCATTTGGCACGCGGTGCGCGGCGTGGCGCGCGGGAAGCTTTTTGATGAGCAGGTGCTGATGACCGTCGCTACGGTCGGCGCGCTGGCGCTGGGCGATTTTGCCGAAGCCGCCGCCGTCATGCTGTTTTATCGCATAGGCGAATATTTGCAGGAGCTGGCCGTGCGGCGGAGCCGCAAGCGCATTTCCGAGGCTGTGGAGCTGCACCCCGATCAGGCGTTTGTGCTGCGCGGCGCGAAGCCTGCGCAGGTTGCGCCGGAGGAGGTACAGGTGGGCGAGCGAATTCTCGTCCGGGTGGGGGACCGGCTGCCGCTCGACGGCGTGGTCGAGGCAGGCGAAAGCCTGCTTAACGTGGCCATGCTCACGGGCGAACCCGCGCCCGTGCGCGTGTCGGCGGGGAGCGAGGTGCGCGCGGGTTCCATCAATACGCTGGGCGCGCTGACCGTCCGCGTGACCAAGCCCGCCTCGGAATCCGCCACCAGCAGGCTTTTGCGCGCCGTAGAGGACGCGGCGGAAAACAAGCCCGCCATCGAGCGCTTTATCACGCGCTTTTCCCGCGTGTACACGCCCTGCGTGGTGGCCGCCGCAGCGCTCCTCGCGGTGCTGCCGCCGCTCCTTGGCTTTGGCGAATTTTCGGATTGGCTTCGCCGCGCGCTCATTTTTCTTGTTATCTCCTGCCCCTGCGCGCTGGTGCTCAGCATTCCGCTCGCCTTCTTTGCGGGTTTGGCCATCTGCTCAAAGCAAAACGTGCTCTGCAAGGGCGCGGACGCGCTGGAAGCGGCGGCTGGGATTTCCGCCGTGGTGTTTGACAAAACGGGCACGCTCACCAAGGGCGAATACCGCGTGCAGTCGGTAACGGCCGAAGGCATGGAGGAAAGCAAGCTGCTTTCCTATGCGGCGGCGCTGGAAAAGGACAGCCTGCATCCCATCGCGCGGGCCATTCTTGCGGCGGCGGAGCCAAGCTTGCGTGCCGAGGGCGTGCAGGAGCGCGCGGGCATGGGCGTTTCGGGCACGCTGGAGGGCAAGCGCGTGCTTGCGGGCAACGCGTCGCTGCTGCGCGCGGAGGGTATTGAGCCGCCTTCCGACGCGTCGGGTGTGCTCGTTGCGGTGGACGGGCGCTTTGCGGGCGCGGTGCGCGTGGGCGACGAGCTTCGCACAAGCGCGGAGGCCGCCGTGCTCGCGCTCAATGAGGCGGTGGGCTACACGGCCATCCTCACGGGCGACGCGGAAGCGCCCGCGCGGGAGGTAGCCAATCGCGTCGGAGCCAGCGAGTTGTACGCGGGCTTGCTGCCCGAGGAGAAGCTTGCGCGCATTCGCGCAATCCGCGCCGCGCGCGGCAAGACCATGTTTGTGGGCGATGGCATCAATGACGCGCCGGTGCTCGCGGGGGCGGACGTGGGCGTGGCCATGGGCGAAACGGGCGCGGAGATGGCGGCCGAGGCGGCGGATATCCTCCTGCTTACGGACGATTTAACCCGCCTGCCCTTCGCTGTCCGCGCCGCGAAAAAGACGCGCGCGACCGCGCGGCGCAATATCGTCATCGCGCTTGCCATCAAGACTGCGGCCATGGCGCTTGCCGCGCTGGGTCTTGCGGGCATGTGGGTGGCCGTCGCGGCCGACGCGGGCGCGGCCCTCGTGTGCGTGCTGCATACGCTGGGCCTGTTCCGCAGAGCCGCCTGAGCGGGACGGGGCGCGGGTGTCGCCGCCCGTCAAATTAGGCATACTTTTCCATCCCCTGCGCAAGCTAAGGCCGTGCAGGGGATTGTTGTATTGCTTTGGGTTTTGTTTGGCTTATTGCTGCTCACGGGGGCTTGTTATGCCCTGCTGCACGTGCCCGCAAGGCTGGAATTTCGCTTGCAGACTGATTTATTCGCGGGCTTTGGCATGCTTCGCGTGCGGCATCCGCTTTTTGCTTGCGCCTGCCGCATCCGGCTCGCACTGCTTTCACAGCCCTGCCTGCGCGTGGAACTTTTGCGCAGGCAGGGGCGCGTGTCCAGCCTTTACGATGCGCGCAGACCCAAGCCGTCCTCGAGAGGCCTTCCCTCCAAGCTTTGGTCCTCCATTCGAATCGACGCCTTTGACGTTACGTATTTTGTGGGCATAAAGGACGCTCCGGCCGCCGCCGCGCTGCTCGCCGGCGCGCTCTGCTCGGTGACAAGGGCGGCCTTTCCCGTTCTGCTTGCACGCTTCGAATCTGCGCGCGCTGCGGCGGACGCGGTGCCGCTGTGGGACTGCGACCAGCTTCGGATAAATCTGGAAGGCATAGCCCTTGCTGCTCCTGCGCAAATTATTAGAGTCATTTTGGCCGACAAAAAGGAGAAGTACACCTATGACGCATCCAATTGAAAACATTGTCCGCATCACAATGGAGAATCTCGACCACATCGCAAAGGCGAACACGGTGGTGGGCGAGGCGGTCAAGCTCGAGGACGGTTCGCTCGTCATGCCCGTATCCCGCGTCACGCTGGGTTTTGTCACGGGCGGAGGCGAGTACGACTCCAAGCACACGGTGGCGCAGAGCGGGCATATGCTCGACGAGCGGCCGCCCCTGCCTTTTTTGGGAACCTCCGCGGCGGGCGTAGGGCTTGCGCCCGTGGCGTTTTTGTGCGTGCGCGACGGGCGCGTAAGCGTGCTGCCCGCATCGACAAGCGGTGCGCTGGACAGGCTTGTGGGCATGCTCCCGGAGCTTTTACAGCACGCGGAGCAAATTGTCAAAGCGCTGCCGGACAATCCGAACCATTCGGATAATAAGGAACGCTGCAAATGAAACGGGCCTTGCGCGCACTCTATGCGCTGCTTGCGTTGGCGTTATTGCTCCCGGTCGGCGCGGCGCGCGCGGACGGGGAGGAGCTGCCCGACGTTTCGGCGGGCGGCGCGATTCTCATCGAGGCTTCTACGGGCCGTGTGCTGCTTGCGCAAAACGCGGACGCGCCCTTGCCCATGGCCAGCACCACCAAGGTGATGACCGCGCTTCTCGCCGCCGAGCACGGCGATTTGGACGCGCTTGTGCCCGTGCCGGACAGCGCCTATGGCACGGAGGGCTCGAGCATGTATCTGCACAGGGGCGAGCGCGTTTCCCTGCGCGATTTGCTTTACGGGCTTATGCTTCGCTCCGGCAACGACGCGGCGCTGACCATCGCAAACCACATCGGCGGCTCGACAGAGGACTTCGCGGCGCGCATGAACGCCCGCGCCAAGGAAATCGGCTGCCAAAACACGCACTTTGTGAATCCGAACGGCCTACCCGCCGAGGGGCACTATACGACAGCGCGGGATCTGGCGCAAATCGCCGCCGTCGCGATGCAAAACGAAACCTTTCGCCTCGTTGTGGGAACCAGCTATTATGAAGCGAAAACGGGCGATCAGCTCCGCGTGCTGCAAAACAAGAACCGCCTGCTCTGGCAATACGAGGGGGGCTGCGGCGTAAAAACTGGCTTTACAAAGGCGGCGGGACGCTGTCTGGTATTTTCCGCCGAGCGCGAGGGCATGCTGCTTGTCGGCGTGCTGCTCAACTGCCCCGATATGTGGAATACCGCGTATGCAATGCTGGATTATGGCTTCGCGGCTTATGAAATGCGCCGTTTGCTTTCCGCCGGCACGCCCATTGGAACGGTATCCGTTTCCCGGGGCGAAAGCGAGGTCTTGGAACTTTACGCAAAAGAGGATATACTGTATCCAATCAAGCGCGACGGCTCGGACGCCGTCGAGTGGAAGCTTGCGCGCGCGGAAAGCCTGAACGCGCCGGTCGTGGCGGGGCATGAGGCCGGAATTGTCACGCTGTATGTGAATGGAAGCGAAGCGTCGGGCACGCCGCTGATTGTAACGCGCGGCGCGGCGCGGGCGGACGTGGGCTATTATCTTGGGGAGATTTTGTCGATTTGGAGCGCCTGACGGAAGAACCGTCGGGCGAAGCGCCCAAGGAGGCGCGGGGGGAAGAATAGATGCGGTTGCAAAAATATCTGGCGGAGGCGGGCGTCGCGTCGCGGCGCGCGTCCGAGGCGCTGATCGAGGCCGGGCGCGTAAGCGTAAACGGGGAGACGGCGCGCCTTGGCATGTCGGTGGAGGACGGAGACACCGTTTTATTGGACGGCAAGCCCGTGGTCAAGCGCGAGCAGCGCACCGTGCTTCTTTTTTACAAGCCGCGCGGCGTGGTCTGCACCTCGGACGACCCGGAGGGAAGGAAAACCGTGCAGGATTTCTTCTCGGACATACCTGTCCGCCTTTTCAATGTGGGCCGCCTCGATCTCAACTCCGAGGGCTTGCTGCTCATGACCAACGACGGCGAGCTGGCCTATTATCTTACCCACCCGCGCTACGGCGCGGAGAAGACCTACTACGCCGTGCTGGACGGCGTGCTAACGGAGGACGAGGCCGAGCGGCTCCGCTGCGGCGTGCGGCTTGACGACGGCATGACCGCGCCCGCAGTCTTAACGCATATCGCGCGCACTGCGCGGGGCGATACGTCGCTGCTTATGACCATCCATGAGGGGCGCAACCGCCAGATTCGCCGCATGGCCGAGGCTGTGGGGCACAAAACGCTGCGCCTCAAGCGCGAGCGCTTCGGCATTTTTTCGCTGGGTACGCTTGAGCCGGGCCAGTGGCGCTATGCCACAGCCGCCGAGCTGTCCGCGCTGGATCGTTCGATTGACACGCTCAAAAAGGGAGATGGCGTGTCTGTGAACAAAAAGCAAAAAAATATATAAAAAACGTGGCAGGAATCAAGGAAGACATGTCGAATAAGAAGAATACGGGCTAGGATGAGATTATCTGTCCGCCGCCCGCATTTCGTTTCACTGGAGGTACTGTGAATGGGTGACTCGCTGAGACTTGGGATCGTGCTGCTCGGGTTTGGCACGGTTTTTGTCGGCCTTGTCTGCTTGATCTTTATTACCAAGCTGATGAGCGTAATTTGCAGGCTGTTGAAGAACAAGGGCGAAAAGCAGCCCGCGCACGCGGTTGCGCCGGCCTCCTTGTCCGCGCCCGCCGCGTCTTCGGCGGACAGGCAGGCCCTGGTCGCGGTCGTTTCCGCCGCCATCGCGGAGGTTATGGGCACGAGCGTAAAAGGGCTTCGCATCCACTCTATCAAAAAAGTCGATTGAACAAATACGGGAGGGTATGTTTTTATGCGTCAGTTTCTTGTGAATGTTAACGGCACCAAGTATGAGGTTTCCGTGGAAGAACTCGCGGGCGGCGTGCAGGCCCCCGCGGTCGCGCCCGCGCCCAAAGCTGCTCCCGCTCCGGCGGCTGCCGCTCCTGCTCCTGCTCCGGCTCCCGCACCGGCGGCGGCTCCCGCGGCTTCCGGCAGCGGCAACGCGATCGTGGCGCCCATGCCGGGCACCGTTCTGTCCGTGGCCGTCAAGCAGGGCGAGGCCGTCAAGCGCGGCCAGCTTATTCTTGTTCTGGAAGCCATGAAGATGGAGAACGAAATCTTCTCCGATTATGAAGGCACGGTCACAGAGCTCTGCGTACAGACGGGCAACACCGTGGATACGGGTGCTGTGTTCTGCCGTATCGGCTAAGGAGAACGGGCGCATGTTGGAATTTTTGAAAACTACGGGCTTTTATCTGCTCGTGCAGGACCCGAAGAATCTGATCATGATTATCGTGGCCTGCGTGCTGCTCTACCTTGCGATTGTGAAAAAGTTTGAGCCCTTGCTCCTTCTTACCATCGCGTTCGGTATGCTCCTCTCCAACCTGCCCGGCGCCGGCCTCTACCATGAGCAATTCTTCAAAAAAGAGGTTGTCGACGCGGCCGGACACCTGACCTATACGGTCGATTGGGCGGCGCTCGGCGATCCGAAGCAGGCTGGGCTTATCGATTATCTTTATCTCGGCGTCAAGCTCGGCATCTATCCCTGCCTCATCTTCATGGGCGTGGGCGCGATGACGGACTTTGGACCCTTGATTGCAAACCCCAAGAGCCTCATTTACGGCGCGGCTGCGCAGCTCGGCATTTACGTGGCCTTTATCCTCGCGCTGCTCATCGGCCAGTGGGATTGGGCGGTGAACGCGCTGGGCATCACCTTCGATGCAAACGCTGCGGCCTCCATCGGCATTATCGGCGGCGCGGACGGCCCGACGGCCATTTTGGTATGCACCAAGCTCGCCCCGCAGATTCTGGGCCCCGTGGCGGTCGCCGCCTATTCGTACATGGCGCTCGTACCGGTCATTCAGCCCCCGATTATGAAGGCGCTCACCACCAGGAAGGAGCGCATGATCCGCATGGATCAGCTCCGCGTCGTGTCCAAGACGGAAAAGATCGTTTTCCCCATCGTGGCGGCCACGTTCGTGTCCTTCCTGCTGCCCTCCGCCGCGCCCCTCGTCGGCTCGCTCATGCTGGGCAACCTCTTTAAAGAGGCGGGCGTGGTTGATCGGCTCAGCAAAACCGTGCAGAACGAGCTGATCAATATCGTCACCATCTTTCTGGGCATCTCCGTGGGCGCAACCGCGACGGCGGATACCTTCCTGCGGTGGAACACCATCGCCATCGTGGTGTTGGGCGTAATCGCGTTCAGCTTCGGCACCTCGGGCGGCGTGCTGCTGGTGAAGTTTACGAACCTCTTTACCAAGAAAAAGATCAATCCGCTCATCGGCAGCGCGGGCGTATCGGCCGTTCCCATGGCGGCGCGCGTTTCGCAGGTGGTGGGGCAGAAGGAGGACCCGGCCAACTTCCTCCTCATGCACGCCATGGGCCCCAACGTGGCGGGCGTGATCGGCTCCGCGATTGCCGCGGGCGTGTTCCTCTCAATCCTGGGCTAACGTAAAGGAGAAAAAACAATGGCTAACAACACGGAAGTCAATAAGCTCTATATCACGGATACCATTCTGCGCGACGCGCATCAATCGCAGGCCGCGACCCGCATGCGCATCGAGGATATGCTGCCCGCGTGTGAGATTCTGGATTCCATCGGCTACTGGTCCTTGGAGGCCTGGGGCGGCGCAACCTTTGATTCCTGCCTCCGCTTCCTCAACGAGGACCCGTGGGAACGTCTCCGAAAGCTGCGCAAAGCGCTGCCCAACACCAAGCTGCAAATGCTCTTTCGCGGCCAGAACATCCTCGGCTATAAGCATTACGCCGACGACGTGGTGGAGCAGTTCTGCAAAAAGGCGCTTGAAAACGGCATCGACGTCATCCGCATTTTTGACGCGCTGAACGATACGCGCAATCTCGAGTCCGCCATCCGCTTCACCAAGAAGTTCGGCGGCATCTGCGAGCCGGCCATCAGCTACACCATCAGCCCCGTGCACAACGAGGATTATTTCGTTAAGCTCGCCAAAGAGCTGGTTCAAATGGGCGCGGATACCATCTGCATTAAGGACATGGCGAACCTTCTGCTTCCGCAGGCCGCGTATTCGCTGGTTAAGCGCCTCAAGAGCGAGATTGACGTACCCATCCACCTGCACACCCACAACACCACCGGCACGGGCGACATGACCTATCTCATGGCGGCGCAGGCCGGCGTGGATATTGTGGACTGCGCGCTTTCGCCCATGGCGAACGGCACCTCGCAGCCCGCCACCGAGCCCCTTGTGGCTACGCTCAAGGGCACGACGCGCGATACCGGGCTCGATCTTGCCAAGCTTTCCGACGCGGCCAAGATCATGCGTCCTGTGGCCGAGCGTATGCTGGCGGACGGCACCATTTCCGTCAAGTCTCTCAAGGTGGATACCAACACCTTGCTGTATCAGGTGCCGGGCGGCATGCTCTCAAACCTGATTTCGCAGCTTAAGCAGGCCAACGCCGAGGATAAATACTATGATGTGCTTTCGGAAATCCCGGTGGTTCGCAAAGACTTCGGCTATCTGCCGCTCGTTACGCCCACCAG
>CAZWSI010000032.1:0-19433 GCA_964636405.1 uncultured Oscillospiraceae bacterium | reverse complement strand
TTCTTGAGGGTTCGAGCCCTTCTGCCCCTGCCACACAAAAGCGCCCCTTGCGGGCGTTTTTTGCATCGTGCGCTATCGGTAATCGCACCGCTTCGCGCGGCAATACGCAACGGATTTTGGAGGGTTTATGGCGCTTTTAGAGAAAGAGATTTATCCGCGCACAGGAGATAAGCAAACGGTATATCTCAAGAACGTGATCACCGATCCGAGCATTACGGTCGGCGATTACACGATGTATAACGATTTTGTGCAGGACCCCACGCTTTTTGAACGCAACAATGTGCTGTATCATTATCCAATCAATCACGATCGGCTGGTAATCGGCAAGTTTTGCTCCATCGCCTGTGGCGCGCGCTTTTTATTTAACAGCGCCAATCACGCGATGGGCTCTCTTTCAACCTACCCGTTTCCTCTTTTCTTTGAGGAATGGGAGCTGGAGCGGAGAAATGTCGCCGCCGCCTGGGACAACAAGGGCGATATCGTCATCGGAAACGACGTTTGGATTGGCTACGAAGCGGTGGTGCTCGCAGGCGTTACCGTGGGTGACGGCGCGATTATCGGCGCGCGCGCGCTGGTTACGCGGGATGTCGCGCCGTATACCGTGGTAGGCGGCGTGCCCGCAAAGGCCATAAAGAAGCGCTTTTCTGATGAAACAATCGCCGCGCTGCTGGAAATGAAATGGTGGGATTGGCCGCGTGCACGCATAAAGGAAAATCTTCAAGCAATACAATCCGGCTGCGTTGAACGCTTGCGATAGTATTTCGGCATTGCTTGCGGCCGGGGCAAACTGCGTTCCGGCCGCTTGCCCGTCAAGTCATAACACACCGTGAAAAATGTGAACATTCCTTATACGTTTTGTTCCTTTTTTGGTTTTTTACAATTTCATCACATCCATATGGTATTCTACACAAGCGGGGGTGATGATTTGTCAAATCTTCTCATCGTTGAGGACGATCCAGCCATCAATGCTTTGTTGCTTCGGAACATGCGCCTTGTGGGGCACTGCTGCGTGTCCGTGCTCAACGGGGAGGAAGCGCTCCGCGCGCTGACATCGGGTGCGTTCGATCTTATGCTGTTGGACGTCATGCTGCCCGGCGCCGACGGCTTTTCCGTGCTGGAGGAGGCAGGGGACGTGCCTGTCATTCTCATTACGGCGCGGGGCGCTGTCTCCGATAAGGTACGTGGGCTGAATATGGGTGCGTACGATTATATTGTGAAGCCCTTTGAAATGGCGGAGCTGCTTGCGCGGGTGCAGTCCGTGCTGCGGCGAACCAAAAAGACGGAGCCGGACTACAGCTCGGACGGGTTGATCATCCGTTTCGGCGCGCGCACGGTTCTGCTCGACGGTGAGCCGATCGAGCTTACGCCCCAGGAATTTGCGCTTCTCGAAACGCTTGTGCTAAACCGCAACATCGCGCTCAGCCGCGAACGGCTGCTTTCCATGGCATGGGTCATGGATTTTTTGGGGGATTCCCGCACGGTGGACGCGCATATTGTCAAGCTGCGGAAAAAGCTGCGACTGGAAAACCGCATCCAGATCGTGTTTAAGATTGGATATCGGTTCGAGGGATAGGACAAAGCCGGGGGGCAAACCATGATAAAATCAAAGCGTCTGGCCAAGCTTAGGTATAAAAGCTATGTGCTCAGCATCCTGCTCTTTTCCATCGTTTTCTATTGCTGCATCTTTGTGCTCGCCTTCAGCGGCTATAAAACCAAACTCAACGCCGCTAAGCTCTATGCGGAGGGCGAGGAATATGCCATCGCGTCCGCCCTGTCTCGCACCTTCTCCGAAATCGACAGTACCCGCTGTTCTATATTTGCCGAGGCCTTTGGCAAGCACTACGAAAAGCGCGGCGCATATCTTTCCGTCTGGCTTAACGCGCGCGAGCTGTTTGGCAACCTCCCGGGCGAAGCGCCGCTTTTCCCGGAGCGCGCGCCCGTCATGCGGATTATCGAAGTGAACGGCACGCCCTCCATCCTCATTTCTGAAGCGCTCGGCACGGACTCGGCGCTCATTTATCTGCGGCCAATCGGTGAGGAATTGCGCGGCGCATATCAACAAATGCTCCATCTTGTATGCTTTGGACTTTGCGTTACGTTAGGCATGGCCGTGGGGCTGTATTATTTGTTCCGGCGCATCAACAGGCCCATCGATAATCTGGCGCACGAAATGCGCACGCCGCTCACCGCCATAGGCGGCTTTGCGGAATATTTGCAAACGGCCCGCATCACCGATGAGGAGCGCTACGAAGCGGCTCAATATATCATTTGCGAAAGCGCGCGGCTGCACGATATGACCGAGCGTCTGCTTACCATGGCGAATCTGCGTGAGGGCGATTTTGACACGGCTCCCGTGCGGCTGGAAACGCTCTTTTCGAGCGCCCGGAAAACCTATCCGCTCGTTACCTTCTCCGACGGCGAGCATTGGGTTCGCGGCGACGCGGCGCTGCTGCAAAGCCTCGTAAACAATCTGGTCGCAAACGCGCGCAAGGCAAGCCCAGAGGGCGCGGCGGTGGAGCTGCTTGCGTCGTCCTTCCGCGTCGAGGTGCGCGACGTGGGGCGCGGCATGCGGCCAGACGTGCTAAAAAACGCCAACAATCCCTCCGCCTCCGCCTTGCGCGCGGGCGGCGGCTCGGGTCTCGGCATTCCGCTTTGCCACGAAATTGCGCGGCTGCACCATGCGCGGCTCTATTACGAATCGGAGGAGGGCAAAGGAACGCGCGCGATCGTCGAATTTACAGCTTCATCACAGCTTGCGAACGCCGCCATCACATCCGGGTCGTATGTTGGTGAGGAAAGGAGTGATGACAACCTATGAAAACCTTTATCAGAAAGAACAACGTGTTGCTAGCCGTGCTGGGCGTGCTGCTTATCGGCGCGGCGGTGCTGGCGGTTTCTCTCATCACGGCCGCCAAAGCCGAGGCCAGCAAGCAGGAGGTGCTTGCGCGCACGGAGGAGACGGCAGGGGCGCCCACACCGTCTCCGCTGCCCGAAATGGAGAGCTCAATATTCGCCTCCATGCTCGAGCACAGGCGTAAAACGAGCATTCCCGTGGTCGATAACGTGGCAAAGATGGTGCGCGGGGAATGGTCGCAAGTGGCCGATTATTCGCAAGCGGACGGCGAAAAAGCGAAGGCGGAGCTGATACGCATCGTGGAAGGCCTGTTTTTATACAGGCTCGATGCGCAAGCGCTTATGCTCGAATACTGGAAGGACGAAACGGGTCACCGGGATGATTACTGGCGCATAACGGACGCGGACGCGCTGGTGGTCGGCTGCCTGAAGGTGGCGGATCTCTCGCTCCTCGCGGTCGATTTTGACGTAATCAAGGTGTTTGGCCCAAGCACGCCGGCGCCGGACAGCGTGGCGCTCGTTATGCGTCTCACCGATACCCTTGGGGGACGCGCCATTTCCAGCGAGGGCTTCGTTACCATGAGCGCAAGTGACAACGCGTACGGCATGGAGAATCTTCAGGTCGTCATGGAGGATGGCTCGTGCTTTCTGATGGGTCGCTATCTCAACACCGGCTACGACCTCTACGCCGTCAGCGCCCATCCCAACGAAGACTGTATGGCGGAGCACGTTCACTGGACGGCTGATTCCCAGTTTTCGGAAGCGTATATTCAGTTAAAGGCGCCTATAAACTTTGTCGAGGGTGTGCCGGAGAAGGCGGACATGTCACGCGAGCAGGCTATCGCCTTCTACCAGCGTTTCATTACCGCACTCAAGGGCTCCCCGGACGGGAAGGAGCCGTCCGCGCAATTCTGGCTTGATCAATCCGGCGCACGCGAAAACTGCTGGGAGCTTTCCGGCACGACCGCGAGCATGACCCTTTCCGCGAAAACGAAGCGCCTGCTTTACACGACAATCAATGAGCTGGACGTGTCCGAGGGCACGCCAGGGCATGCGGTGAGCAAGATCCTGTACGATGAGATCGATCAAAAGCTGGAACAATTTTACGCCTACATTCGCCACGTCGTCGAGTATACGTTTGGGGAAGGAAGCGTGCGGGATATCAGCGTAAACGCCATCGCCGACGGCGTGATGTGCACCATCGACGCCTATTTCGAAAACGAGAGCACTGTATATGAATTCTGCTTTAACAACAGCGTGCTTGAGCGGATCGATTATTATGAAAGCGAGGAGCTTTTCTGGTACGGTTATCCCGGATGGCCCGCGAACTTCCTCCAGGAAAACCTAGAAACCGGGGAAACCTTTTATCCGTATTGATCAAACAGACAGGGACGTTCGGTTTTCGGAGAATCATTTTCAGGAATTGCGTCCCCGGGCTTGCATAGCGGCTGCAGGCCCGGGTCTTGTTTTGTTTTACCGCATGTGGTAAAGTAAAAACGCAATAAAATGGATCAGAGGAAGCATACATGAAGCGGTTGGGTTTTATCGGCGTTGGCAATATGGGCGAGGCGATTTTGCGCGGCGTGCTGTCTGGCGGCGTGCTGACGGGAAACGAAATAGCCGTCTTTGACGTAAGCGGCGCAAAGTGCCGCGCGCTGCGCGACGAGCTGGGCGTTTATGTTGCGGAAAGCCTCGACGCGCTCATTCGCGGCTGTGAAACGCTCCTGCTTGCCGTAAAGCCAAATGTGTGCGCAAGCGTGATTGAAAACTGCCGCGAAGCCTTTGACGGGAAGGCGCTTATTTCCATCGTGACCGGCTGGAGCGGCAAAAAGCTTGCCGAGCGTCTGCCCTCCGCCACACGGGTCTTACGCGTCATGCCCAATACGCCGGCCATGGTAGGGGAGGGGATGTGCGTTTTTGAGGCGGACGATACCCTCAAAAGCGACGAGCGCGCCTTTGCTTTTTCCCTTTTTAACGCGATTGGCAAAACCGAGACCGTCAAGGAGGAGCTGATTCCGGCGGTCGTGGGCGTGAGCGGCAGCGGCCCTGCCTATGCGTATCTGTTTATCGAAGCGCTTGCGGACGGCGGCGTGCGCGCCGGGCTTCCGCGCGACAAGGCCTATGAGCTGGCCGCGCAAACGCTGCTGGGCAGCGCAAAAATGGTTTTATCGACCGGCAAGCACCCGGGCGCCCTGAAGGACGCGGTTTGTTCGCCCGGCGGGACGACCATCGAGGCCGTGGCCGCGCTGGAAGAAAACGGCTTCCGTGGGGCGGTGCTCGAGGCGGTACGCGCCTGCGTCAATAAAGCAATCGCATTGGATGGTATATAATATATGAAAAAGGTCACAATCTATACGGACGGAGCCTGCTCGAAGAACCCGGGGCCCGGCGGCTGGTCGGCCGTGCTGATATACGGCAAGTCCGAGCGGGAGATCTCCGGGTGCGAGGCGCATACAACCAACAACCGCATGGAGTTGACCGGGGCCATTGAAGCACTTCGCGCGCTCAAGGAGTCGTGCGAGGTATCGCTGCATACGGACAGCGCATACCTGTGTAACGCGTTTGCGCGCGGATGGCTCGACGGCTGGCAGCGCAACGGCTGGAAGAACGCGAAAAAGGCCGAAGTAGAAAACCGCGATCTTTGGGAAGCGCTGCTGGCGCTCACCAGCGCGCATCAAGTCAAGTTTGTTAAGGTTAAAGGCCACGCGGATGATATAAACAACATTCGCTGCGACAAACTTGCCAGAGCCGCCGTGCAGACGGTGATCAAATCCGAACACGACGCGTGATTCACAGATATCTTTTTGATCTTCCGATAACTCAGAATGAAATGAATTTCTTGCAACAACTATTCGTTAAAACCCGGTTTAACGAAAGCGAGCACACCGCGCGCCGCGCTTTGCGCGGCTGGGCGGTTGCGCAGCGCTAGTTTTGCTCTGTTCATGCTGCGCGGGCTTCCTTCGTCGCTTTTAAGGTATCATAGATGGGCTTAAATCGTCAATCTATTTGTTTCTAAATTATAAATTATCAAGATGGTAGAAAGGCGCGGGGGACGGGCCGTGCGCGGCCAAGGAATTATAGCCCCCGGTGGGTTTTCCCCCCCCCCGGCGGCCCGCCGTCCCCGGCGGCGGGCCTTCCCCCCCTTTTCCTGCCGCGCCCCCCTTCAAGCGGTAGGATTTGACCGGGGGGGACAAACCCCTGCTGGGGGCTTCCTCGGGGGCGTGCCGTCCCGGCAAGCCCCCTGCGGGGACTCACGCAGCGGTTCTTTTGCCGTGGGCTTTGCCCCCGGCAAAAGCGGGCCGCGCAGTTTTGCCCGCGCCCGCGCTCTCGGTGAAGGGAAGGGGAGCTAGAGCAAGGACTCTACAGTGGTATCCAGCGCGCGCGCGAGCCGAAGCACGGTACGCGCCTGTAGCGCGCCCAAATCCCGCTCGCCTCCCTCAAGCCGGGCGATGCGCCGGGCCGACAAGCCAGAGCGGCGCGACAGCGCATCCAGCGACATGCGCGAGCATCGGCGATGCAATTCCAGCTTGGTTCCTCCACACAGCAGCACAAGCCCGGTGGGCGCGCCGTCGCGGCTTTCCACAATGCGCCAGTGCGCTGCATCGTATGCGTATTCGGCTCCATGGCGGGCGCACTCGGCGCAAGCGCAGAGCGCTTGCGCCTCGTAGCGCGCGCCGTCTCCGCAATCCATCGCGTACAGCGCCCCCGCATCGGCGGCCTCCTGCAAGGCCTGTTCCATCGTCATGCTCATCACCTCCGCTTCCAGCTTATCACAGCGCGCCAGCGCCCGCAAGGCGTTTACAACGGCCCGCCTTGTGCGGCGGGCCGTGTTTGTGGTATGCTCCCTTGGGAGGTGAGCGTCTGCGAATCGTCACACGGGTGCTTGTCGCGCCAGCGCCCCGCCATAGCGTTTGAAGCCGGGGTTGGAGAAATCCCATTCGATGAGCGTCCGCACGGGCTCCATGGACGTGTGGCAGGCCTCACAGCCCGTTTTAGCCCTGTCGGTGCGGTAGTGGCATTTACACGCGCGTAGGCAGCCATGCAACACGCCGTCCGCGCTGGTGAGCCGAACGCCGCGCAGCGCCTTTGCGACGGTAGCCAGCGCGCCCGCATCCAGTTCCGTGAGCGCGCCGGGCTTGATGGAGTACTTGCACGCCTCCCGAACAGCGTCGGCGGGGTCACTGCTTCCATCGGCGGCGTAGCTTTCTTGATACCAAACCTCGGGGTCGTAGTCAGCGCCAAGCGCCGTGCGCCATGCGCGCCGGAGCGCGGCAGGGGTCAGCCCGGCGCACGCGCGATCTTCGAGGAACAGGGCGTGGATATGCGGATGGAAGCCCGCCTGTTCGCTGTGCGTGAGTTCCAGCGCGCGCACGCTCCCGACGATGGGCTTGCAGGCTTCCATCTTGCGCAGCAGCCCAAAGGCGCGCGTGAGCGTCGTAACCAGTTCGCGCAGGTCGCTTTGAGCATCGTGCTTGATGGTCAAGACGGCGTGCATCACGCGCACGGGGCGCGTCGCGTTGATCTCCTCGACAGCCGCCAGCACCGCATGATAGCGCAGCTTCGAGAGCACCCAGCCGCAGTTGGGGCATAGCCTGTCCCGGCATAGCTGGGTACGCTGCACGTGGAATTCTCCGCAATCCGGGCATACCGTGCCCGTAACGCTCGTTGCGCAGCTTTCAATGCGCCCGGCGCGCGCAGCGAGTTCCGGCGCACCCGTGGAGCGCAGCAGCGCCGCTATAGCGTCGCAGTCAGCGTGATGGTCGATGTAGATGGCCTCGTATTCGTCAATCGTCATTTTCTTCGTCCTCGGCTTCCTTGAGGCGTTCGGCGAGGTCGAGGGTGGTGCGGCAGCGGCTTGCGACTTGATCTTGCGCAGTTTGGAGCGCGCGCGCGCCCGGCGTGATCTCCTCGGTGATGGAATAGTTGCCAAATTCGTAGGCCAAATGCTGTTCGAGGGCCGCGAGGGCCTCCTCTTGGAGCGTGCACACCGTGCGATAGCTAAGGGCCATGTGTTGCGCAATCTGGCGCAGGCTTAGGCCCGTGACGTAGTGCAGGGAGAGAATCTCTCGCTTTTGCCGGGTCGGTATCTGCTGGATAGCCCGCTCGATGCAGCGCACGCAGGGGCGCAGATAGGCGGGCGTGCTGGACGCGACAAGCGCATAGGCCATGAGTTGCTTGCGCGTGCCGTAGCGACCGTGGAGCGCGTCGGTGATTTGTCGATACATGCGGTTGTCCTTCCGGCGAAGGATTCAATTTGCGCCGCGCAGCATGAACAGTCTGAAAACTATTCGTTAAACCTGCCTTTAACGAATAGATGTGTGTTATACTATGATAGGGTGATTTAAATGAGGAACAGCTATCAAACCGAAAAAACCAGACACTATACCTTGCTTATGCGCGAGGTCATCAAGGAATTGCCGCCGTTTTGCGGCGCGTTTTTTCGCGGCATCGAGAGCACGACCTCCGTATTGACGCGCTATGCGTACGCGGTGGATCTGCGCGGGTTTTTTCACTTTGCCGTAAGCGACTTGCCGGAGTTTGAGGGCCGCAGCCCCCTGTCCCTCACCCCAGCCGATCTCGAAAGAATTCGACCTTGCCATATCGAGCAATATATGGAATCCATGAGCCTGTACAGCAAGGGCGAGCGCGAGCTGACCAACCGGGAACAAGCCAAGGCGCGCAAGCTGTGCGCGCTCCGATCCTTTTTTAAGTATTTTTTTAAGCGCGAGGAAATCAGCTCAAATGTCGCGTCGCTTGTGGATACGCCCAAGATACATGGGAAAGCCATCATTCGGCTGGAACCGAACGAGGTTGCCAATCTTTTGGATATCGCGGAGAGCGGCGAAGGGCTTTCGGCGCGTCAGAAAGAATACCAAAAGAACACGCGCGTGCGTGATGTAGCCATTCTTACGCTGTTTCTCGGCACGGGCATCCGAATCAGCGAGCTGGTGGGCATCGATCTCGAGGACGTCGATTTTGATAACGATTCCTTCATCGTTACGCGTAAGGGCGGCTCGGAGGACATTCTCTCCTTTGGAGAGGAGGTGCGCAGCGCGCTGCTTGATTACGCTGCGGAGCGCGAAAAAATCCTTCCGCTCGAGGGCAGCGAGCAGGCCTTCTTTCTATCGCTGCAGCGCAGGCGCATTACGGCGCGCGCCGTGGAAAACCTTGTGAAAAAATATGCCGTCGTGGCCTCGCCGCTGAAAAAAATCACGCCGCACAAGCTGCGAAGCACCTACGGCACCATGCTCTACCGGGAAACGCAGGATATCTATCTCGTGGCAGACGTGCTTGGTCACAAGGATGTAAACACAACAAAAAAGCACTACGCCGCAAGCTCCGAGGATAACAAGCGCATTGCGGCAAAAAAGATTAAGCTAAGGGACGATTGACAGAAAACGCAGTACGGCGACGCCTTACCCGGGCGTTAGCGCAGCCTTTTGGCGTGCCAGCCTGGGATGGTTTGCACATGCCACACGCGTTCGCCCACGTAGCGCTCGCTGTCCGGGTCGTGCGCCTCAAAAGGATCTTCGTCCGCGTCGTCCCCATCCAGAATAATGGAGTCGATGGGAATCTCCGCGTATTCTCTCGCGTCCTGCTCCAGGCAGCGAAAGCAATTGTCGCATTCCTTGCTTGGATCCAACTCGCAGCGCGTATCACTGCTCCCGCAATCAATACAGGTTTTTTCTTCCAGAACACATTTTTTCATAAGAATCACCGCCATTATTCCGCAATACTAAAATTTTCCGAACAAATGTTTGCAAAACAATTGTTCTTATGTTATACTGTCCCAAAAGAAGCTTGGGAGGCTCGAATGAAAAAGCTTGCCGATCCGCAAAGGGAAATTTACGAATATATCGTATCATACTCAAAGGCCTGTGGCTACCCCCCCACCGTACGCGAAATTTGTCTGGCCGTGGGGCTTAAGTCTCCGTCCACGGTGCATACGCACCTGAAGAATATGGAGGCGAAGGGCCTCATTTCGCACGACGCGAGCAAGCAGCGCGCCTTTGTAATCTGCGAGAGCGCAGCCGCGCGTCCGGCCGGAGAGCGGTTCGTGGAGAACGCGGCCCCCGTTCCCCTGGTCGGCAAGGTAGCGGCGGGCATGCCGATCTTCGCCGCGGAGAATGTGGAGGACGCGTTTCCGCTGCCAAGCGTACTGATGCACGGGAGCCAGGCCGACGAGCTGTTCATGCTCTACGTGGATGGAGAGAGCATGCTCGACGCGGGCATCCGACCGGATGATATCATCGTGGTCAACCGCAGTCTGCGCTGTGAGGACGGCGATATCGGCGTTGCGCGCATTCGCGGCGAGGAGGCTACGGTCAAGCGCATTTTCCGCGAAAGGGATCATCTGCGCTTGCAGCCGGAAAATATCTATTTCCCGGTCATCGAGGTTTCATACGACGAGGCTGAGATCATCGGCAAGGTCGTGGGACTCATTCGGCAGTATTGAGCATCGCGTCGCAGGCCAGCATGGCGGCGATGCGCGCGTGCGCATAGCTGAGCGCGCCCTGCAGATAGGCGGTATATGGTGCGACGATGGGTGCGTCGGCGCTTAGCTCGCTCGTCGCGCCCTGCACAAAGGTGCCGGCCGCCATAATGACCTGGTGCGCGTAGCCGGGCATATCCCAAGGCTCCGGCACGGCAAACGCGTCCACTGGCGCGGCGCGCTGTATGCTTTGGCAAAAGCGCACAAGCGTTTTTTCGTCTGCAAAACGAATTGCCTGAATGATATCGGAGCGCACCGCGCCGCTTTCCGGCAGCGTTTCCATGCCCAACAGCTCGAAAAGCTTTGCAAAAAGCGCCGCGCCCTTTAGGCACTGCGCTACAGTGTGCGGCGCCATAAACAGCCCCTGATAGAAGGGGCGATATGAGGCCGCGTAGGAACCGACCTCCCCTCCCATCCCCGGCACGGTCATGCGCTGGGCAATGCGTGCCACAAGCTCCTTTTTCCCTGCAAAGTATCCACCCGTGGGCGCAAGGCCGCCCCCCGGATTCTTTATCAGCGACCCGGCTATCACATCCGCGCCGTGGGCGACCGGTTCGGAAGCCTCGACAAATTCGCCGTAACAATTATCCGTCAGCGTAACGAGATCGGACCTTGTATGGCGGAGAGCCAAAAAGGCGTTTTCAAGCTGCGAAACGGACAGCGCGTTGCGCCAGCTATAGCCGCGCGAACGCTGCGCGTACAGCACGCGGATGGAAGCGTCGGAGGCAAGCGCGTTTTTTGCGGCTTCGATATCGATCGAGCCATCCGAAAGCAACGGCACAACGCGAAAGCCTACCCCGCAGCCTTTGAGCGAATGTGGCGCATCTCCCCGCAGCCCAACAGCCTCCTCAAGGGTATCGTAGGGCTTGCCCGTGATGGAAAGCACCGTATCGCCGGGCTTGGTCAGACCCGCAAGCGACAAATACAGCGCGTGCGTTCCGTTCACAAGCTGCGGGCGCACGCAGGCCGCCTCCGCGCACAGGGCTTGCGCAAAGACCGTATCGAGCGTGTCGCGGCCGATATCGTCATAGCCATAGCCCGTTGTGGGCGCAAAGTGGCGGCTGGACACGCGCGCCGCCTGGAACGCGTCCAGCACACGTTGCTGCGTGACTGCCTCTATCGCGTCCACGCGCGCAAACGCCGCGTTCAGCGCGCGTTCCGCCGCCCAAACCAACTCCCTAGCCTGATTCCTGATTGTCATCATGCTTCCATTTCACTCCAGCCTCTCTCAATTTCCCGGGCAATATCGCTCCTTGCGCGCGCATCGGCATCCGGATCGTTTTCATCATGCATGGTAAACCATCTGATGCGCGTATCGCGCTTAAACCAGGTCATTTGCCGCTTGGCAAAGCGGCGCGTTTCTCGCTTGATGAGCGCGACCGCTTCGGGCAGACCGATTTCTCCGTCAAAGTGAGAAAAGAGCTGCCTGTAGCCGATGGATTGCATGGCGGGCAGCGCGCGATCGTACCCCGCGTCGTAGATGCGGCGCGCCTCGTCCAGCAAGCCGCGCTCCAGCATAGCATCCACGCGCGCGTCGATGCGCGCATAGAGCGCGCCGCGCTCCATGGTAAGCCCGATCATGATAGGGCGCGTGGGCGCGGGCAGTCCCGCGTCATTTGCAAAATCCGCCCCAAAGGAAGAAAGCGGCCTGCCGGAGCAGTCGAATATCTCCAGCGCGCGCACAACGCGCTTTTTATCGTTTGGGTGCACCCGGCCGGCGGTGACGGCGTCCACAGCGCAAAGCCGCGCGTACGTCCCCTCAGGGTCCTCGTCATAGGCACGGGAAAGCGCTTCGCGCAGAGCGGGAGCGGAGGGCACGGCAAAATGGAGCGGAAAGGTAAGGGCATTTATATACAGCCCGCTGCCCCCCACTACCATCGGTATTTTACCGCGCGCGGTAATATCAGCAATGGAGGCTAGAGCCGCTTTCGCATACTGCTCGACAGAAAAACCGCGCATGTCAATCTGCGCGCAATCCAGCATGTGATGCGTAACGCCCTGTCGCTCCGCCATCGTCGGCTTTGCCGACCCGATATCCATGCCTTTATAGACCGATACGGAATCCGCGGACACAATTTCCGCGTCAAAAAGCTGCGCAAGCGCGACGGACAGCGCGGTTTTTTTGCAGGCGGTCGGGCCTACGATGCAAACGATCCTGCTCCGCTCCATCTGCTACTGCACCCTCAGAAAAAGTTTTTCCAGCTCCGCTTTTTTAACGCGAACCATCACCGGTCGCCCATGCGGACAGGTTAAGGGCGTGCTGTCATCGGCGAAGCGCTGCAAAAGCGACGCAAGCTCCTCCTTTGCGATGGGCTCGCCCGCCTTGACCGCATGCTTGCAGGCCGTCTGCATAAGCTTTTCGCGGCAAAGGCTCGCAAGAGAAACCGAGTCGCCCTCTTGCAGCGCGTGAATCGCGTCGTAAAGATAGGCTTCCTCCAGTAAGATACCATGCACCGTAGGGCAAGAGGCAAGCAGGAGCTTGCCAGACTCGTCGCGGCAGAGCTCGAAGCCGAGCGCCGCAAACGACTCGCGCGCGTCCTCCAGGACGGACTCCTCCGAAGGCTGCAAGGTGAGCGTGCGCGGAAAAAGCAGCTTTTGCGAGACGGGCTTGTATGCATCGCTTACCAGCAATTCATACAGGCTGCGCTCGTGCGCGGCATGTTGATCGATCAAATAGGCATATTCGCCCTGCTGCACGACCCAGTAGGTTGAAAACAAGAGTCCGACAATATGATAGGGCTCCGCAAACATCCCGGCTTGCGTGCCTGCGGACGCAGGCTTGGAAGCGTTCTCTGCTTCTTGCGCGTCGCGCGAAGACATGGACAGCGGCTCCGGCGTGCGCGCTGCGCGATCTTCTTTAAGCGCCGCTTCCGCCTTCCGCTGCCCCTCGGCGCGCGGCGTAATGCTGTAGCGCGGCCATGGCTCCTTTTCCAATGTAGCCTTATTTACAGGCGCCCATACGGGTGCGGACTCGCGCAAGCGCGGCGCGGCTTCCTTCACGCGCGTCCGCAGATCGGGTATGCGCGGCGGTTGCGACGAGCCTGTGGGCTGCGGGGCGTTACCTCGCATGGTAGAGCGTGGCGTCGGGCGCTCCGGCGCAAAATCGTCCGTTACCACGGATGGTATTTCCGCTTGAATCAACGCGTCCGTACAGGCGGCCGTCAGACTGCGGCATATACGCGCCTCATCCGCAAAGCGCACCTCAAGCTTTGTGGGGTGCACGTTTACATCCACCTCCGCGCTGGATAGCGTAAGGTTTAGAACCGCGAAGGGGAAACGGCCTGAAAGCAGGCGCGTATCGTAAGCGCGCTGCAGCGCAAAGGAAAGCGCGTTTGAGCGGATGTAGCGACGGTTCAAGAAAAAGCTCTGCTGGGAGCGGTTGAGGCGTGCAAGCTCGCTTGCGCCAATAAAGCCTTGGATGCGCAGATACCCGTCGTCAAACAGCACCTCGCACAGGCCGGGCAGCACGTCCGCTCCGTAAACGCAAAGCAGAGCGTATTTTAGCGATCCGTCGCCGTAGGTTTCGTATACGTCCCGCCCATTATGGCGGTAATGAAATGCGATTTCGGGGTGCGCCATCAGCATGCGGGCCACATAATCGCCGATCGCCCCCGCCTCCGTGCGCGCGCTTTTTAAGAATTTCAGCCTCGCGGGCGCGTTGTAAAAGAGGCTTCGCACCTCGAGTGTAGTGCCCACGGCACAGCCGATTGGCTCCGGCGCGCAAGCTTGCCCCGCATCCACGCGAAGGCGAACGCCAAACGCCTCGTCGCGGCTGCGCGTGGTGAGCGTTGCGCGCGAAACGGCCGCAATGGAGGCAAGCGCCTCGCCGCGAAAACCCATGGACTCAATGTGCGAAAGATCGTCCGCCGTTTGCAGCTTGCTTGTCGCGTGCCGCAAAAAGGCCGTTGGGCAATCCTCCGCCGGAATTCCGCAGCCGTTGTCGGCAACACGGATGCAGTCCACGCCCCCGTTTTCCGCTTCGATCAAGATGGAGGTCGCGCCCGCGTCCACAGCGTTTTCTACAAGCTCTTTAACAACCGAAGCGGGCCGCTCCACGACCTCGCCTGCGGCAATCTGGTTTGCAATATGTGGAGAAAGCACCCGGATTCTAGGCATGGCGTTCCCCTCCCCCCTGCGCGAGATCATGCAGAATATAAAGCTGATTGAGCGCCTCGCGCGGGGTGAGCTTGTCCGGGTCGAGCGCGCGGAGCATGCCAAGCGCGTCACTGTCGCTGTCGTCGTCAAAAAGCGAGCATTGCACGCTTGTTTCTACCGGCCCGTGCTCGCGCCGCGCAACGGCGATATCTGCCGCTTCCAGCTCGGCTAAAATCTCCTTGGCACGTTCGAGTACCTTGCTTGGAAGACCCGCAAGCCGCGCTACCTGCACACCGAAGCTTTTATCCGCCCCACCGCGCAGAATGCGACGCAAAAACACGATATCCTCGCCAATTTCGCGCACAGACACGCTGTAATTCTTTACGCCCGGGAGCTTTCCTTCCAGCTCTGTCAGCTCGTGATAGTGCGTAGCAAAGAGCGTCTTTGCGGCGCAGCCTTTGTCGGACGCGATGTATTCAAGCACCGCCCAGGCGATGCTCAAGCCGTCGAAGGTGCTGGTGCCGCGCCCGATTTCATCTAAAACAAGGAGGCTGTTTGAGGTGGCGTTGTTGATGATGTTCGCCATCTCGTTCATTTCAACCATGAAGGTGCTCTGACCCGCGGAAAGATCGTCGCTTGCGCCGATGCGGGTGAAGATGCGGTCCACAATCGAGATATCGGCCTCGCTTGCGGGGACAAAGGAGCCGATATGCGCCATGAGCGTAATGAGCGCTGTTTGGCGCATGTAGGTGCTTTTGCCCGCCATATTGGGGCCGGTAATGATGAGCAGCCGGTTTTCGCCGTTATCGAGCAGCACGTCGTTTGGCACAAAGGACTCCTGCTGCGAGCGCTCGATGACGGGATGACGGCCCTCCTGAATGCGGATGCGCCCCTCGGTATTGAGCTTTGGGCGGCAATAGCGGTTTGCGGAGGCCGCCTGCGCGAGGGACTGATAGCAATCCAGCTCCGCAAGCAGGCGCGCGTCCTCCTGCATGCGCTCCGTACAGGCCAAAAGTTGCTCGCGCACGGTGCAAAACAGCTCGTATTCCAGCGTTATGAGCCGCTCCTCCGCGCCGAGGATCTTTTGCTCCATCTCCTTGAGCGCGGGCGTTATGAAGCGTTCTGCGTTGGCAAGCGTCTGCTTGCGCTCATAATCATACGGCACAAGCGGCAGGTAGGATTTGGTCACCTCAATGTAGTAGCCGAACACGCGGTTATAGCCAACGCGCAAATTCTTGATCTTGGAGCGCTCCCGCTCGGAGCTCTCAAAGCGCGCAAGCCAATCCTTGCTGCCCGTGGAAATGGCGCGGAGCTCGTCGACCTCGGCGTGAAAGCCCGATCGAATCATGCCGCCCTCCTTCACGCCTATGGGCGGTTCCTCGGAAATGGCGGCACACAGGAGGCTCAGCACGTCCTCCATGAGATCGAGCGTATCCCGGATGCGCGCGTTGGCCTCGGATGAAAGCGGGGAAAGGGCCTCCGTAAGCGCCGGGAAGCGCGCAAGCGTATTGCGCAGCGCAACGCAATCGCGCGCGTTGACGCTGCCGTAAACGATGCGGCTGCACAGGCGCTCAATGTCGTATATTCCCGAAAGCTGCTCGCAAAGCGCGCGGCGCAATGGCAAATCCTTTTGCAGCTCCTCCACCGCGTCAAGCCGTTCTTCGATGGCCGCCCCGCTCAGCAGCGGGCGCTCCACCCAATCGCGCAGCATGCGCCCGCCCATAGCGGTCTGCGTGGAATCGAGCAAATATAAAAGCGTATTTTTCCGGCTTCCGCCCTGCCGGATGGGTGCGGTCAGCTCCAAATTGCGTCTGGTCGCGCTATCTAGCAGCATATAGCCGCCGCGGTTGAGCATTGTAATGCGGTGGATGTGCGAAAGCGAGTTCTTTTGCGTTTCCTCCAAATACTGCATGAGCGCGCCGCAGGCCGATACCATGTATGGAAGCTTGTCAATGCCGTAGCTCGCAAGAGAATTCACCTTGAAATGCGCAAGCAGCCGCGCGCGCGCGCCGCTTTGCACAAAGCTTTGCTCCGGGCAACTTTCCAGATAATACAGGGAGGACACGTGCTTGGAAAGAAACTGCTGCATAAAGAAAGCAGGGTTTGCCAGCACCTCGCGCGGGCGAATGCGCGCCAGCTCGTCGAGCAGTTGCGTATCCGCATTCTTACCCGTCAGCGAAAAGCAGAAGAACGCGCCGGTCGAAACGTCCGCGTATGCCACGCCGATCTCCTCCTGGTCGTACAGGATCGCGGCAATAAAGCAATTCTCGCCCTGCTCGAGCATTTTCTCCTCGATTACCGTGCCGGGCGTAATGACGCGGATTACATCCCGCTCCACAAGCCCCTTTGCCAAAGCGGGGTCCTGGAGCTGCTCGCAAATGGCCACCTTATAGCCCTTCTCGATGAGGCGGTTAATATAATTGTCGACCGAGTGATAAGGCACGCCGCACATGGGCGCGCGTTCGCTTAGGCCGCAATCCCGACCGGTGAGCGTGAGCTCCAGTTCGCGGGAAGCGGTTTTCGCGTCCTCAAAGAACATTTCGTAGAAATCGCCGAGCCGAAAAAAGAGCAGGCAATCGCTGTAGCGCTCCTTCATCTCGACATATTGCCGCATCATGGGCGTGATGTTTCCAGCCATTCGTCCCCCCGACGTCTATTTAGTGATTACAGCCCTCGCAGGAGGCGCAATCGTCCGTGCAGCCGTGCGCCTCGTTCTCCGAACCGATGCACACGTTGATTTCGCGATCCACGGAGTGCAGCAGCGCGGTAAACGCCTTCTCCGCCTCGTTCATCTCAAAAAAGAGCGCATTGTCGAGAAGCTGTGCCTGCAAACGTTCCATATCGGCGGATACCTGCACGATCAAATCCTTTTCCGCGTCGGCGCTCACCATGAGCTGGCAAATAGCCTCGCGCTTGGCCTTAAACTCCGTGATCAGCGTTTGCAGCGCCGCGTTCTCCTCCACGATCGCCTGCGCGCTTTTCATGCGCGCAAACTCCGGCGAATTTGCAAGAGCGATTCCCAGCTCCCGCGCCATTTCCAAAACCATTTTATCTCAGTCCTTTCTTTCTCCAAGCAAGGAGTTCCCGCGCACGGCAAGCGCGCGCACCTGAATATACTGCCCAATCAGCGACTCGTTTCCCGGGAAATACAGCATCTTAAAATTGGGGAACTTCCCGTAGGCAAGCTTCCCCCTCTGCTCCACGCCCTCCACCAGAACCTCGCCCGTTTGGCCGATATACCGCTCGTTGTTCTCTCTGGATTTCCGCTCCTGCAGCGCGTTGAGGCTGTGCAAGCGCGCCCGTTTGACCTGCTGGGGTATCTGTTCGGGCATGATCGCCGCCTTCGTGCCCTTCCGGGGCGAGTACATAAAGGTGAAGGCGGAGGCAAAGCCCACGCGCTCTACAAGCTCCAGCGTATCCGCGAAGTCCGCCTCCGTTTCGCCCGGAAAGCCGACGATGATATCCGTCGTAATCTCCACGTCCGGCATGGCGGCGCGTAGCGCATCCACAATACGCAGATAGCCTTCTCGCGTATAGCGGCGGTTCATCGCCGCTAGAATACCGTCGCTCCCTGATTGCAGCGGCAGATGCACATGGTGGCACACCTTGCTTAAGCCCGCCATGGCTTTTATCAGGCCGTCCGTCAGGTCCTTCGGGTGCGAGGTCATAAAGCGCACGCGCCTCAGCCCCTCCACCGCGTTCACCTTCGCAAGGAGCCTTGCAAAATCCATATCGGGCAGATCGACGCCGTAGGAATTCACGTTTTGCCCCAAAAGCGTAACCTCGCTTACACCCTCTGCGGCGAGCTTGCGCACCTCGGAAAGAATATCCTCCGGCTGGCGAGAGCGCTCACGCCCGCGCACATACGGAACGATGCAGTAGCTGCAAAAATTGTTGCAGCCAAAGTTAATGTTGACAAAGGCGGAAACGCCCTTTTCGCGGATCGACGGCAAGCCCTCGGCAAGGCCCTCCGTATCGTCTGAAACAGCCAGAATCCGCTCCCCCGCCTCCGCCGCCGCGAGCAGGCGCGGAAACTGTGCGAGCACATGCGTGCCGAACACGAGGCGCACAAAGGGAAAGCGCTTCATCAGCTTCTCCGCCGCGCCCGGCTGCTGCATCATGCAGCCGCACACGGCAAGCAGACGGCGCGCGTCCTGCTCGCACCATTCCTTCAGCGCTCCGAGGTTACCGTATACGCGCTGCTCCGCATGCTCGCGCACACAGCAGGTATTGTATATGATGAAGGCGACGCTTTCTCTATCAACGGCCTTCCGATAGCCAGCCTCGCGCAGCATGCCCGCGAGCGTTTCGCTGTCGCGCACGTTCATCTGGCAGCCGTAGGTTTCGATGAAATAGCCGCCCTTCATTTCCATTTGCTCCATATCGCACAAATCCCCAGTTTCTTTTATAGGTATTATACTATAAGCAAATACGCTTGCTTGCAAGGGCGTTTTCGCGCAGCAGTCAATGGCGCGTCCCGCCCGTCAGGGCGGGGAAAACGCAGTTATCCAGCTTGCGATAGCAAGCTAACGCGCACATTATACCATATTCCCCCTATAATGGACAAAGGAGAATGCTTGTTTTTTCCTCGTGAATTTTGAAAATCCGTGTTGACATTTTTTTTCGCTTGCTGTATATTATGAGGGTCGCGAAAACGGTACGTGACCTTCGGGGTGTAGCGCAGTCCGGTAGCGCACGTGCTTTGGGAGCATGGGGCCGGGGGTTCAAATCCCTTCACCCCGACCATAACGGCCCCTTGGTCAAGCGGTTAAGACACCGCCCTTTCACGGCGGTAACAGGAGTTCGAGTCTCCTCGGGGTCACCATTTTTTATGGGGGCTTGGGCCTTTAGCTCAGTTGGTCAGAGCGGTCGGCTCATAACCGATTGGTCCGGGGTTCGAGTCCCTGAAGGCCCACCATAGCGGCTCCGAGACGGATTTGGCCCGGTAGTACAGTTGGTTAGTACGCCAGCCTGTCACGCTGGAGGTCAGGGG
>CAZWSI010000031.1:0-19457 GCA_964636405.1 uncultured Oscillospiraceae bacterium | reverse complement strand
AAAGAAGGCCGACGCGACGCAGAGCGAAAGCGCAAGATCCGCCCCGCGCTCGTCGAGCTTGAGATTGCCCACTACATTGATGTAAACGTCCCGGTCGGAGAGCCGGAGGCCCGCCTTCTTTTCCAGCACCGCGAGCAGGAGCGACAATCTTCCGTTGTCTATGCCCGCCGCCGTGCGGCGCGGGCTTCCAAAGGCCGTCGGCACAAGGAGCGATTGCACCTCCAGCAGCAGCGGCCGCGTGCCCTCCAGCGCGCAGGTTACCGCGCAGCCCGGCGCGGCCTCGCCCGAAAGGAACAGCCGGGAGGGGTCCTCCACCCCGCGCATGCCCCGGTCGGTCATTTCAAATACGCCCACCTCGTTGGTCGAGCCAAAGCGGTTTTTAACCGCCCTTAGCAGCCGGAGGCCCTGATGCCGGTCGCCCTCAAAATACAGCACCGTGTCCACGATGTGCTCCAGCACGCGCGGGCCCGCAATCGCGCCCTCCTTGGTCACGTGCCCCACGATAAGCACCACCGTGCCCGTCTCCTTAGCAAAGCGCGTGAGCAGCGCCGTGGCCGTGCGCACCTGCGTGACGCTCCCCGGCGCGGCCGCCGCTTCCTCGGTAAACATGGTCTGGATGGAGTCCACAATCAGCACCGCGCTCGAAAGCGCGCTCGCCTCGTCCAGCACGGCCTGCACATCCGTTTCGCAGAGAATGTGCATGTCGTTTTGAATCTTGAGCCGCTCGGCGCGGAGCTTGAGCTGCGCCGCGCTCTCCTCGCCCGAGGCGTATAAAACCTTGCCGCTTGCCGCCAGCGCGTCCGCCGCCTGCAAAAGCAGCGTGGATTTGCCAATGCCCGGATCGCCGCCCAGCAGCGCTACCATCCCGGGCAAAAGCCCGCCGCCCAGCACCCGATCCAGCTCCGCAATGCCCGTCGTGACGCGCGGCGCGGAGGCCGCCGAAACCGACGACAGCTTTTGCGCGTGCGCGCGCCCCCCCACAGGCTTGAGCTTGACCGCATCGGCCTCTACGAGCGTGTTCCAGCTCTCGCACTTGGGGCACTTGCCCATCCATTTGGCCGATTCGTAGCCGCACTCGCCGCAGATATAGATCGTTTTTTCCTTTGCCATGTTTGCTCCGTTCCTAGGGTCTGTTTCTAAATTCCCTGAAATGCATTTTCGGCGTCTTTTCCGCCCATTTTGCGCTCCAAATCCTCGATTTACCTCCAGTAAACCATCGGATTTTCCGCTAAACTGTACGAAAAATCCGCTCAAAACTGCAATTTCTTCTTTTAGAAACAGACCCTAATAAAGCCGCATGACGCGATACGCCGGCGTTTGCGGCTCGGTGATATCGCGCCAGAGCGCGTAGCCGCCCTCTGCGGTCACAAGCTGCGCGCGCGCGCCGGTTTCGGAAAGGATGTAGCTCCGGCCGTCCGAGAACAGATACGCGTAGATCACCTCGTCGCGGCAGTACGCCACCGCCTCGGAGGTGATGCCGAAATCCGCCACGCCGCGCGCGATGAGCATGGGCGCGCCGCCTCGCACGGAAACGTAGAGGTCGGAATCTTCGCTGTGGTTGCCCGTCATCCACGCCCAGCAGCTTCCGTTGGATTTGGGATCGTGCACATAGGTTCCCGGCTCAAAGCGCCAGCTCTCGCCCGTTTCGATTTGCAGGCTCTCGATCACGCTCACAGCCTCGTTTTCCAGGTCGGCCGCGGCATAGAGAATCTGCCCGCTAAAAAGCGACGGCGCGGACACGCCGTATTCCGTGCCGGAAAAAACCGCCGCCGTCACGGCTTCGTTTGTGCGCAAATCGATCACGTTCAGCCGGTATGCCGCCTCGCCCGTGCGCTCCATAAACAGCAGATACCAGCCCTCCAGAAAGAGCCTCGGCACGCCGTAGCGCACATCCACAACGGCGTGCGCGGCCGCCTCCGCCTCCGCGCGGTCGATGGCCATGATCGTTCCGCCGCCCGTTTGCGCCGCGTCAAAATACACGATATAATTCGGATTCAGCCGCGGATAGCGCACCCCGGCGTGCGTAAGCGCCAGCTCAACGCGGCGCTCCTCGCCCGCAGCCATATCGCGCAGCACGAGATGATCGCAGCGCGCCGCGTGCTCGCCCGAGGCGTAGAGGAGCGTATCCCCGTAAAACGACGGGTCCGCAAGCACAAGGCCGCCGTCCCCCAGCACCTCAGCCGTATTCGAGGCGATTGGATGCGGGGTGGGCGTTGCCCGCACGGCTTGCGGAGTCGGGCTGGGCGTGGGCTCCCAGGGCAGCGGCGCGCCGCTTTTGAGCCACGCGGTCAGCCTGGGCGCGAGCACAAGCGCCGTCAGCAGCAGGCAGCCTGCGACAAGCGCTGCAACGCCGGCAATCCGCAGCGCCGGACCCGCGCTTGTCGCGTCCAGACTCTGCCTGGGCGGCCGCTCCCTATATTGAAAACGTTTCTTCATTTTCTACCCTCTGCCTACAGCTTTCCCTGCTTTGTTATTTTACATGAGCCGCCGCTTCAGGTCAAGCAAGCGGGGAACGGGGCAGGGCGCAGAGGCGCGCGGGGAACGATAAAAGGGGCGCCGCGCCTACGAGCCTCCCGCCAGCTCGGAAAGGCGCGGCAGCGCGTATGCAAAAAAGCTCTGATAAGCCTCGCAGAAAGCGTTCCTGCCCGTTTCGTCGCGGTCGCGCATGCAGCCGCCGCGGCAGAGGGAAGCAAAACGGCAGCGGCGGCACGTCTCGGGAAGGCGGAGCGAGGCGCGCACAAAGCCGATGTCCGCGCGCCTTTGATCGATGGCGGGGAAATCGTCCGTGCAAATGTTGCCCAGGCGGTACGCGTCCAGCATGTAAAAATCGCAGGGGTACACGCCGCCGTCGGCCTCGAAGGCATATTGCATGGAGCACACGCCCGACAGGCCGCAGCTTTCGGGCGGAATGCCGCGCAGCATGCCCGCGAGGTTTTCAAAATAGCGGATATAGACGAAACGCCCCGCCGCGCGATCCCTATACCACGCGTCGAACAGCTTTTTTAAGAACTGCCCGTACAGCGCCGGGGTCAGGGAATATTTTTCTTGCCCGCGCGCCTCGCCGAGGGGGTCGAGGCAGGGGATATACTGCTGATAGTACAGGCCGCTGCGCATAAAGAACGCGTATATGTCCGCAATGCGCCGCGCCGTTTGCGCCGTGACCACCGTGAGCACATTGAAATCCGCCTTGTGCTTTTCCAGCAGCTTTGCAGCGCCCCAAACGCGCCCGAAGGTTTCCCGGCCGTCCGCGTCGCGCCGGTAGAGATTGTGCAAGCGCGCGTCGCCGTCGAGGGAGAGGCCCACGAGAAACCCGTTTTCCGCGAAAAACGCGGCCCACTCGTCGCTCAGCAGCGTGCCGTTGGTCTGGATGGCGTTGTGAACCGTCAGACCGTTTGTATTATATTGCTTTTGCAGCGCGACGGCGCGGCGGAAAAAGTCCAGCCCGGCCAGCGTGGGTTCGCCGCCCTGAAAGCCGAAGCTGCAGCTGCCGCGCGCGTGCGCGAGTGCCTTTTTTATAATGGCCTCCAGAGTCTCGGCCGACATCATGCCAAAGGAGGATACGTCGCGTTTTTGCTGCTCGTCGTGATAAAAGCAATAGCGGCAGCGCAGATTGCAATTGCCCGAGGCGGGCTTAATAAGAAGGTTGAGCGGCATGGCTCGCTCACCAGCCCAGCGTTTCGTCCACAAGAAGCACGTGAAACGCTTTCACGTGGCGGGTGGGGTATTCCAGCACGGTGGTTACGTTGCACATGCGCGCGGGACTCTTGCAATCGGCGCAAACGCCCGTAAGCGCGCAGGGCGTATCGAACCCGAGCCGCCGCGCGTTGTTTGGGCAGCATTCCCGGCGGATGCGCTCGATGGCGCCTCATAATCGGCGGCGATTTTGTTTTTGCCCGCCACGACTACGACCGTGGGCGGCCCGAAAAGCATACCCGCCACGCGGTTGCCCGTGCCGTCGATGTTGATGAGCCGTCCGTCGAGCGTCAGGGCGTTTGTGGAGCAGAGATAGACCTCCGCGCCCATGGCGGCCTGGCGCGTTTGCTGCTTTTCGGCGGGCGGCGCGAAGGTATGGGAAAACACCCGGTTGCCCCGCGCGGTCAGCTTTTCATAAAGCCCCATGTCGCGCACGGTCTTGGAGCCGCCCATGCCGCAGCTTTGATCGCCGACGATCTTGAGCACGGCCTCGGCCGCCTCGGCGGCGTTGGGATAGAGGGCCGCGAGAAAGCGGCGGTCGTTCAGGTTTTTCAGCAGCCTTTCGTAATCCATCGTTTTGATTCCTCTCCGCGTCGTAGCCTTTGTGCGCACGATGCGGCTCCGCGCGCCGCGCGGCAAGCTACGGACAGCTTCAGTATAGCAAACGGCGCGGGCGATGGCAACGGGCGCGGGCGGCTTGGGGGGAAGCGGCGCAAACGGATTGCGGCGCGCCGGCGAAGGGTGTAAAATCAACCCAATACCGTGTATAAGGAGACTGCCTGTTATGAAGCGACGACCCGTTCGCCTGTTTGCCGCCCGGCTGTATGCGGCGCTGTTGCTTGCCGCGCTCCTTTTGAGCGCCTGCGGCCGCCGCGCGCAAACGCCGCCCGGCGGCGCTTCCCAGCAAGGCGCGTCAACCTATCCCCTGCCGCTTCCGCCCGAGGCGCTTCCCGCCGGCGCGGAGGCGCTTGCCGAGGGCGCGCGCGAGGCGGCTTTTCCCGCTTCGGACGCGGCGCGCATTCATTTTTCCAACGGAGGCGCGGAAACAAGCGGCGCGGGCGTAAGCGCTTCCGGCGCGGTCGCGACCATCGAGCGGGCGGGCGCGTATCTTGTAACGGGCGAAACGCAAAACGGACGGCTCGTTGTGGACGCGGGCGCGGAGGACGAGGTGCATATCGCGCTTTCCGGCGCGCGCCTGCGCTGCGAAAACGGCCCGGCCCTTTTGGTCAAAGGAGCGGGCCGCGTGCTTTTGACCGTTATGGACGGCACGGAAAATGCGCTTTCAGACGGCGGGAGCTACGGGCAGGACGGGGACAAGGCCAACGCCTGCCTCTTTTCCGAAGCGGCGCTGACCGTGCGCGGCGCGGGCGCGCTGACCGTAACCGGCCTTTACAAGCACGGCATAGCCGTAAAGGGCGACCTGCTCCTTGTGGATGCCGCGCTGACCGTAACCGCCGCGGACGACGGCATACGCGGCCGGGACGGCGTGCTTTGCTTTGGCGCGGCGCTCACCGTTTCTTCAGGCGGGGACGCGATTGCCTCGAGCAAGGCGCAGGGCGCGTGGCAGGGGCAGATTGTGCTTGCGGACGCGCGCTGCGTCCTGACGGCGCAGGGCGACGGCGCGCAGGCTGAAACGGCGCTGCATGCCGCGCGCTGCGAGCTGACGATCACGGCGGGCGGCGGCGCGGGCGCGGCGCTCGAAAAGGGGAGCGCCAAGGGCTTAAAAAGCGGCGGCGCGCTTGTGCTCACGGGCGGAAGCGTGCGCGTTTCCAGCGCGGACGACGCGCTGCACGCGGGCGGAAGCCTGTCCTTTTCCGAAACCGCCGCCACGCTTGCTTCCGGCGACGACGCGCTCCACGCCGACGGGGCGCTTTCGGTCTTTTCCGGCACAATCGCCGTGGAAACGTGCAACGAGGGGCTGGAGGGCCGCTGTGTCGAGCTTCTCGGCGGCACGCTGCGCATTCGCGCGTTAAACGACGGCATAAACGCGGCCGTAAGCGGCGATAGCGGCGCGGCGGACGGGGCGGTATACATCCGCGTCGCGGGCGGCACGGTGTTTATCGACGCGGCGGGAGACGGCGTGGACAGCAATGGGGATTTGTTCTTTACCGGTGGCGTAACGCTAATATGCGGCCCCACGGACAATCAAAACGGAGCCTTGGATTATGACGGCGCGGCGCGCGTTTCCGGCGGCGTGCTCGTCGCGCTGGGCTGGAAGGGCGAGGCCAAGGCGCTCGACGCAGCTTCGCCCCAGGGCTTTTTGGCGATCAGCGTTCCCATGCGGGCGGCGGGCGAGCGGCTCACGCTCTGCGACGCTTCGGGACGGGTGCTGGCAAGCTGCGTGCCGGAGAAGGCCTACGAAAGCATGGTCATCAGCGCGCCGGGCATGCGCGCGGGCGACGCGGTCACCCTTTACGCGGGCGGCGGCGCGGCGGGCGATGGGCTTGTCATGACGGAGGGCAGGCTCGAGGGCGGCGTAAAGCTGGGCGCGTACTCGCTCTCGGGCGCGCGGCCGTAGCGGGCTGCCCGGGCCGCAAAACACTTGCGTTTGCGGCACATCGAGGTTACAATTTAACATGATCAAATCTGCAATGCATGGGAGGAACGGGAATGTCCAAACGGAATACGGAGCCGCTGCCCGGCCTGCTGGGGAGCGACAGCGTGAAGGCGCTGAGCAGGGTCTCCGGCGCGAAGCCCGCGCAGGTGAAAACGCTGCTGGAAAGCGCGCTGCCCGCGCTGCTCGAGGGCATGCAAAAAAACAGCGCCACAAAGAAGGGGGCGGCCTCACTCAATGAGGCGCTCGAGCAGCACGGCCGGGACGATATCACCGATCCGGGCAGCTTTATCGAGGGCTCGGACGCGCGGGACGGCGCAAAAATTCTCAACCATATTCTGGGCGACGACAGCGCGAAGCTGACCCGCGGCCTGGCCAAAAAATCCGGCCTCTCGGGCGATCAGGTTACGGCCATTCTCGTTAAGCTCGCCCCGCTGCTGCTTACGCTGCTTGCCGGCAGGAAGACGGAGGAAAGTGTTTCCTCAAGCGGCCTTGGCGGCTTGCTGCTTTCGCTGCTGGGCGGCGGCTCCGGCTCGTCCGGCTCGTCCGGCGCGGCCGGTACGGTCGGCACGCTCGCGCAGCTCCTGCTTGCGGGCGAGGAGGCCGAGCAAGAGGAGGAGACGGATTCCGGCTCGCTCCTTGGCAGCCTGCTCGGCGGCTCGGCCCAGTCGAGCGGCGGCTCGGGCACCCTGCTTGGCAGTCTGCTCGGCGGCTCCGCCCAGTCGAGCGGCGGCGCAGGCACCCTCGTTGGCAGCCTGCTCGGCGGCTCGAATGCAGGCGGCGGTCTTGCCGGCGCGCTTTTAGGCTCCCTCTTTGGGGACGACACCCAGAAGGAAGCGGAAAGCAAACCAAAGAGGAAGACGGCCGCATCGGGCACAGCCAAGAAGGCAAGCGCGGCCAAAAAGACAAGCGCGGCCAAGAAGGCAAGCACAGCCAAGAAGACAAGCACGGCCAAGAAGACGGGCGCGACCAAGAAGACGGCCGCAACCAAGAAAAAAACGACGAAAAAGGACTGAGCGATTTCGACACACCAAATATGGGAGGGGGCATAAGCTTTGCGGCAGCGCGACACATCCAAAAGCTTTACCAAACAGGAAAAAAGCTGGATTCTCTACGACTGGGCCAATTCCGTCTATGCGACCAATATCATGGCGGCGATTTTCCCCATCTATTACGCGAGCGTGGCCGACGACATGGGCAACAAATGGTGGGGCATAGGCGTATCCATTTCGTCGCTGGTCATTGCCATACTCGCGCCCACGCTGGGTGCGGTGGGCGATTTCAAGGGCTATAAAAAGAAGCTGCTCGCGGCCTTTATCGGCATTGGCGTGGTCTTTACCACGCTCATGGCCTTTGTGGGCACATGGCAGTGGATGCTGGTGGGCTACGTGCTCTCCCACATCGGCTTTTCGGGCGCGTGCGTGTTCTACGATTCCTTCCTCACGGACGTAACGACCAACGAGCGCATGGATCGCGTGTCCGCGTGGGGCTACGCCATGGGGTATCTCGGCGGCAGCACGATCCCCTTCGTCATCTCCATTGTAATCCTGCTGCTTACGGATTTCTCCGTGCCCGCCATCAAATTTTCCATCCTCATTACGGGCGTGTGGTGGGCTGCGTTCTCCATCCCCATCCTGCTCAACGTAAAGCAGGTGCATTATGTGGAGGTTCCGCCCTCGGAGCTTGCGCGCAACGCGGGCAGGAACCTTGCGCGCACCATGAAGGAATGCCTCACCGACCGGGGCATGCTCATCTATCTGCTGGCGTACTTTCTCTATATCGACGGAGTGGGAACGATCATCAGCCTCTCCACCAACTACGGCGCGACGCTGGGCCTCGGCTCCACGGGCATGATATTGGCGCTCCTTGTCACGCAGCTTGTGGCCGTGCCGTTCTCCATCCTGTTTAGCAAGCTCGCGGGGAAGTTTGGCACGATCCGCATGATTATCACGGCCATCTGCGTATATTTCTGCATCACCTGCGTGGGCTTCTTTATGGGGCAGACGGTGGAGCCGTACCAGCTCTCCTACACCGCCCTTGTCACGCAAAGCGCGGAAGCGGAGCAGGTCTGCGCAGAGGATACGGAAGATTGGAAGGTCTGGGAGGCCGTGGTTTCCGATATCAAGGAGGAGGGCAAGGACGTTTTGGCCGAGGCGGACCGCAAGGCGGCCTTTGCCGGCGTATTTGCCGATATCCGCGCGCAGCTCGACAAGTCCGATTCGCTGGTGTACGCGTTCCGCGACGACGTCGCGCGGCAAAACGCGCTCGGGGCCGTTTCGCGCATCGAAACGGCGCTTGCGGGCTTTGTGTCCGACAAGGCGGCGCAGACGGGCTACGACGCAGCCAAGAAGACCGCGTCCATACTTTTCTGGGTGCTCGCAGCGCTCGTAGGCACGGTGCAGGGCGGCATTCAGGCGCTGTCGCGCTCCTATTTCGGCAAGCTCGTGCCGCCGGAGCGCTCCAATGAATACTTTGGCTTCTACGATGTGTTCGGCAAATTTGCCGCCGTCGTCGGGCCGCTGCTCTACGCCTTCGGCTATATGCTCACGGACCGCGCCTCCATCGGCATCCTCAGCCTGCTCATCCTCTTTGGCGGCGGCTTGCTGCTGCTCGTGTTCGGCCGCAAGGAGCTGGCGGCGACGGAGGAACGGGTGCGGCTGCGCAACGCCGGCGCAAGCGCCGAGGCGCCGCGCTCGGAATGACCCCTTTTGACCGCGCGGCTCCCGCTCGGACCAAGCCCGGGCGGGGGCCGCGCCCTTTTATCCGCCTGACCATAAAAAGCAAACGCGCGCTGGCCGCCCTTTGCGCCCTGCTTTTACCGCTTTGCTTGCTCCCGCGCGCCCGCGCAGATGGGGAGGACGCGGGCTTTTTCCGGCGCGATTTTGACCCGCCGGAATATGTTTCCCTCGACGCGGTGCATTGGCACTGGGAATACCGCTCGGACACGCTCTCGGTGATGATCGAGTACATGACCCCCGCATGGGAGGATAACGGCCCGCGCGCGGCCACCTGCTATCTGGCGGAGGTGCGCACGCGCGAGGACGCGTTCTTTACCCTGACGGGCGGCGAAAGCGGCTTTACGCGCAGGCGCGCGCGCGTGCTCGCGCACGATGCGCAAGCCGTGCTGCTCGTTTCCGGCGACGGGCTGCTGGGCGGAGGGGCGGCGGGCCGGAGCGCGCGCGCGCGGGACGGGCGCGTATACTGCGACCTGCCCGGAAGCTGCGCGGCCATGCTGCCGGATGGGACGCTCGCCGTTTACGAAGCGGGCGAAACGAGCGCCGCCGAATTGCTTGCGCAAGGCGCGCGGGAGGTGTTCTCCGGCGGGCCCGTGCTGCTCCGCGACGGTAAAATCAACGAGCGCGCCGATTTCGACGCAAAGAGCGGCGAGCGCGTGCGCGTGGCCATCGGCATGGTGCGCCCGGGGCATTATGTGCTCGCCGTTTCCGACGGCGAACCCGGGCGCTACGGCAGGGGCGTGCCCTTTACGCTGCTCGCGTCGCTCCTGCAAAGCTGCGGCTGCACGGAGGCGTACCACATCGGCAGCGGGGAGCCCGCCGCGCTCGTGTTTATGGGCGAGCTGCTCAACGGAACCAAGGCGCGCGACGAGAACGGCAAGCCTGTAAACCTGAGCGGCCTTTACGCCGTGCCGGACGCGCTCTGCTTTGGGGTAAGCGAGCTTGTGCCGCGCGATTACGCGGACGCGTTTACCGATTCGCGCGATCGCGAGGCCGAATAAAGCGCGCCGTTGCTTTGGGAACCAAAAGCGGGTAAAATAGAGAAAAGGGCGCGCGCCGCCGGACAAGCGCATCGCAGCAGCCGCGGCGCAACCCTTGCAAGGAGGCCTGTTTTATGGAAGGAACGATCATTGAAACGTCGAAAAAGAGCTTTGATTGGTATACGCTGATTGCCGCGGCCGTGCAGCTGCTCGTGGGGCTGACCATCCTCATCTGGCCGGGGGAATCGAGAAATGCGCTGGCCTATGTAATCGCCTGCGCGATTATGCTGGCCGGGCTTGCGCGCATGGCGCTGTACTTTTCCCGCAGGGAGCGCGTAAGCCCCTTCTCCTTCGGCGGGCTGTCGCTGGGGCTGTCGCTTACCGCGGTGGGGCTGTTTTTCCTGCTTACCCCCGAGGTGCTCATTTCCCTGCTGCCCGTGGTGCTGGGCTGCCTGCTGATCTTCTCTGGCTTTGGCAGCCTGCAAACGGCGGTGGAGCTCATGCGCCTCAAGGCCTGCAAGTGGTACATTCCGCTTTTCTTCGCGCTCGCGGCGCTCGTGTGCGGCTTTGTCGCGCTGCTCAATCCCTTTGCCACGGCCAAGCTGCTCATGGTCTTTCTGGGCATTTCGCTCTGCGGCGAGGCGGCGCTGCTCCTCGCGTCGCTCATCCTGTTCCGGCAGCACCTGTAAGAATGCCCAAGGCCGCCAAAGGGGCGGCTTACCGCCCGTACATGGTTTCGTAATAGCGCCGGTACGCGCCGGAAAGCACGCGCTCCGTCCATGGCCGGTGCGATAAATACCACGCCACGGTTTCCGCCATGCCGTCCTCAAAGGAATAGGCGGGCGCCCAGCCAAGCTCCGCGCGGAGCTTCGTGCTGTCGATGGCGTAGCGGCGGTCGTGGCCGGGCCGATCCTTTACAAAGCGAATGAGGCTTTCCTCCTTGCCGAGGGTGCGGAGGATGAGCCGCACAATTTCCAGATTCGCGCGCTCGTTGCCGCCGCCCACATTGTAAACTTCGCCGCTCCGCCCGCGCCGCAAAACCGCGTCGAGGGCCGTGCAGTGGTCGAATACGTGCAGCCAGTCGCGGATCTGCATGCCGTCGCCGTAAACGGGCAGGGGCCTGTTTTCAAGGCAGTTGCAGATCATGAGCGGAATGAGCTTTTCGGGGAACTGGCAGGGGCCGTAGTTGTTTGAGCAGCGGGTGATATTCACCGGCAGGCCGAAGGTTTCGTGATACGCGCGCACGACGAGATCCGCCGAGGCCTTGGAGGCCGAATACGGGCTGTTGGGCGCAAGCGGCGTCGTTTCCGTAAACAGCCCCTCGCTGCCCAGCGCACCGTACACCTCGTCGGTGGATACCTGCAAGAACTTTACGCCCGCCCGGTACGCGCGGCTGTACTTATTGTCCGGGTCCAGCTTCCAAAGCTTTTTTGCCGCGTCGAGCAGGGTCTGCGTGCCGATGACGTTCGTCGTGAGGAAAAGCGTGGGCTCCACGATGCTGCGATCTACATGGCTTTCGGCCGCGAAGTTGACCACATGCGTAAAATCATATTCGGCAAAGAGCCGCTCCACCGCCGCCGCGTCGCGGATATCCGCGCGCACAAAGCGATAGAACGGGCCATCCGCCACGCCCTCGAGGTTTTCCAGATTGCCCGCGTAGGTGAGCGCGTCGAGGTTGACAAGCAGCTCGTCCGGGTACGTTTCGCGGAAATACCGCACAAAGTTGCTGCCGATAAAGCCTGCGCCGCCGGTTACAAGAACACGCATCGTTTCAGCCCTCCTTTGTCAGGCCAATGAGATACTGGCCGTAATCGGTCATGGCAAGCTCCTCGCCGAGCCGCAAAAGCGCCTCGCGGGTGATAAAGCCCCTGCGCCAGGCGATTTCCTCGATGCAGGATACATAAAAGCCCTGCCGGGACTGCACCGTTTCCACAAACTCCGCCGCCTTGAGCAAGCCCTCGGGCGAGCCCGTATCGAGCCACGCCATCCCCCTGCGCATGAGCTCCACGTGCAGCTCGCCCATGCGCAGGTATGCGTTGTTGATCGAGGTGATCTCGATCTCGCCCCGGGCGGAGGGCTTGACGGACTTGGCAATCTCGCTTGCGCGGCCGTCGTAAAAATACAGCCCGGGCACGGCGAAGTTCGATTTGGGCGCGTCGGGCTTTTCCTCGATGGAGAGCACGCGGCGGTTTTCGTCGAATTCCACCACGCCGAAGCTCCGCGCGTCCTTGACCATGTAGCCGAAGATCGTCGCGCCCGTTTTGCGCGCGCAGGCGCGCTCGAGCATCAAGGTCAGGTTCTGGCCGTAGAATACATTGTCGCCCAGAATCAGGCATACGTTGTCCCCGCCGATAAATTTCTCGCCGAGGATAAACGCGTCGGCAAGGCCCCGCGGCTCCTTCTGCACCGCATAGGAAAGCGACATGCCCAGCCGCCCTCCGTCGCCGAGCAGCCGTTCGTAGGCGGGCGTATCCTCCGGGGTGGAGATGATAAGCACCTCCCGGATGCGCGCGAGCATGAGCACCGAGAGCGGATAATAGATCATGGGCTTGTCGTAAATGGGCAAGAGCTGCTTGGACACGGCCTTGGTCATGGGATAGAGCCGCGTGCCCCGCCCGCCCGCGAGAATGATACCCTTCATGCTTGCCTCCCCGTTATGCGCGCCGCCGCGATGCGCGCCTTTTCGTAGATCGCCTCCGGCTCCTCGCCGATTGCGAAGCGGCCGTTTTCGTACAAAATCCGGCCCGCCACCATGGTGAGCGAAACGTTCTCCCGGCCGCCCGCGTACACAAGGTTATTGAGCGCGTCGTGCACGGGGCGCATATTGGGCCTATCCAGGCCAATCAGCGTAAGGTCGGCCTGCAAGCCCGCTTCCAGCAGCCCGCAGAAAGGCAGCCCCATGGCGAGCGCGCCGCCGCGCGTAGCGAAGGAAAGCACCCTGCGCGCGCCGAGCGCGTCCGCGCCGCACCGCGCCTTTTGCAGGCAGGCAGTCAGGTACATTTCCCGGAAAAAATCCTGCGCGTTGTTGCTGGCCGGGCCGTCCGTTCCGATGGCGAGCGGCACGCCGCGCGCGAGCAGCTCCGTCACGGGCGCGATTCCGCTGCCCAGCTTCAGATTCGAGGCGGGGCAGGTGACGGCGTATACGCCCTTTTCGGCCATGATGTCCATTTCGCGCTCCGTGGCGTGCACGCAGTGAAAAAGCGCGCCGCCGTATTCAAACGCGCCAAGCGAATCAAAGTATTCGATGGGTGGCAGGCCGTGGCGCGCGATGCAGCCCTCGACCTCGTTCTTGGTTTCGGACGCGTGGGCAAAAAAGGGCATTTTTTTCTCGCGCCCGAACGCGATCATGCTTTTTAAAAGCGGCTCAGAGGTCGTATACTCGGCGTGAACGCCCGTTTGCATGGTGATAAGCGGGCTTTTGCCGCAAAGGCGGGCCATCTCGCTCTCCGTCCGCTCCGGCGAACCGCCGTAATCGTTGACCCCGTCCATGAGCACCGCGCGAAAGCCCGAATCAATCGCCGCCGCCGCCACCGCGTCGCGGAACATGTACATGTCGAATATGGAGGTGATTCCGCCCGAAAGGCATTCCAAAATGGCGAGTCTGGTAAAAATATACGCGTCGTCCGCTGTTAGCTTGGCCTCGGCAGGCAAAACCCTCTGCATAAGCCATTCCTGCAAGGGAATATCATCGGCAAAGGAGCGCAAAAAGGTCATGCCAGCGTGGGAATGCGCGTTGCAAAAGCCCGGAAGCAGCAGCCCGCCCCGGCAATCGATCTCGCGGTCGAAGCGCGCGCCCTCGGGCGGCGCGTCCGGCCCGACGTACGCGATTTTATCCCCCTCGGTGCGTACCTCGCCCGCCAGGAGGGACGCTTGATCGGAGAGCAGGGCGACATTTGCGTGATAGAATCGAATCTTCATATGGGGATTATACCATAGGGCGCAAAAAAGGGGAACGGGAAGAAGCGCCGCTTAAGCCAATTCCGCGTAAAGCTACAATAGGAAAAGAGCCACCCGCGCCGAAGCCCTTGACATCCCCGCGCAAATATATATAATGCAAGAAAACATCGAAATATCCTGCGGGAAAGCGAACAAGGAGGATCTCAACATGCTCACACGCGAGGAAGCCGTCGCGCTCTGGAAGCAATATAATGAAAGCGACGCGCTTTGGCGGCACGCGCTGTCCGTCGAGGCCGTGATGCGGCGCTTTGCCGCGCGCTATGGCGAGGACGCGGATTATTGGGGAATGGTCGGGCTGCTCCACGATATCGATTATGAAAGATGGCCGGCGGAGCATTTGCAAATCGCGCCCCGGCTGCTGCTCGAGGCGGGCTTCGACGACGCGTTCGTGCGCGCGGTGTGCGCCCACGGCTACGGCCTCTGCACCGAGGTTAAGCCGGAAAGCGATATGGAAAAGGCGCTCTATACCATCGACGAGCTGACCGGCCTTGTCACCGCGGCCGCCTATATGCGTCCCTCGCGAAGCGTCGTGGACATGGAGCTCAAGAGCGTCAAGAAAAAATTCAAGGACAAAGCCTTCGCTTCGGGGGTCAACCGCGACGTGATCCTCAACGGCTGCGACATGCTGGGGCTTTCGCTCGACCAAGTGATCGAGGAAACGCTGGAGGCCATGCGCGGCGTACACGCGGAAATCGGCCTGTAAGCGTTTTTGCGCGGCTGCGACCGCAATAAAAAAGCACGGCGTCTTTTATGAAAAGCCCCGCTCTCCCCGGTCTGCCGGCTTTACCCCGACGATTCAAGCTGAGCCGAAAAAACATCAGCGGTTTCCGCTAAACCGGAAACCGCTGATGCTTAGGATTGCTTGCGCTGGCTTATGCTTTTTTGAACCGCTCACAGAACTTGATGGCAGGTTCGTAGCCCTGCTCCGCCGCTTTTTGATACCATTCCATTGCCGTTTCGATATTCCTCTCAACGCCGTAGCCCCGCCAGTAACAGGCGGCCACTGCGTTTTGCGCAGGGGCGTAATCCTGTTCCGCAGACTTCAGGAACCAAGAGAAAGCGGCTTCCTTGTTCAGCCTCGTGCCAAGGCCTGCCGCGCAGCATTGCCCCACCCGAAACTGCGCTTTGGCAGAGCCAAGCTCGGCGGCCGGCCTGTAGCAATCAAAGGCTGTTTTATACCTGAACCCGACGCCGCATTTTCCGTAAAAGTAGAAATCCCCCAGCAAGGTGAGGCAGGCGGGCTCCTGTTCGGCCGCGCCCTTTTTCGCCCAATTCAGCGCGTCCGCTTCGCTTTGCTCTACACCGATGCCGTAGTAATAGCAATTGGCTACGTCATAGAAGACGTCGGTATTGCCTCTTTCAGCCGAGCCAAGGAACAGCGCAAAGGCCTTGGCGGGCTCCTTTTGCGTCCCGATGCCATCGCGGTAGAAGGATGCGGCAATACTGCAAGCCTCCTCGCTTCCCTGCTCGGCGGCTCTTAAAAACCAAGCCAGTGCCTGCTGTTCATCCTTCTCGGCGCCGTCCCCGTAGTAATAGCAGTATCCCAAGAAAACCTGCGCCTCAACCAGCTCGTTTTCGGCGAGCGGGGTGAGCTGTGCAATCGCGCGGGCGGAATCCTCCTACGCAAAGGCGCGCAATGCTTCTGTGTAAAGCTCCAGCTCCGAAGCGGGGGTCGCTTCGGGCTCTGGACTTGCGGCTTCCTCAACAGCGCCGGGCTCTGCTGCGGGCGCCCCTGACGCTTCCGAGGCGGCCGTCGTTGCAGGTGCGGGTGCGACGGGTTCTCCTGCAGTTTGGCAACCGGCCATAACGCACGCGATCATCACCGGCAGGAAAACACTGTATGTCCATTTCATTGATCAAATCTCCTCATCGTCTGTTCGGTTGGTTTCATTTCCGTTCTCAGCGGTAACGACGGAACCCCGGATCGGTTTCAAAGAAGCATTGCCGTACGCAATGCAAGGGCCTAACGGAGCGGTCAGTTCGGGAATGGAACGTCCACGTCGTCCGTGCCGGGATTGTCCACGCCGCCCTGCGTCGCATTGTCGGAACGCACGGCTGATTCGCCGCTTGGCGGCAGAGGAACGCAAGCGCAATTTACATTGCCGCAGCCGGGGCAGGGGTAGCCGTTTCCGGGCGTCATTGGCGCCGGCCAAACCTTATTGACTACCAGTTTTTTTATAGTAGTACCGGCACCCGACGCCAGCACATACCAGTTGCCCTGTATCCCAAACGCCGCAGCAGGGGTTGGATCGTATCCGTGATAAATTCCCTTGTCAATGTTATTTTTGATTCTATCCAAAAGTAAATTAAGGTTCGCATCGGCGCCCATTGCAGCCAAATTTTCATTCCGCTCAGGATATTTTTCGTCTCTACGGGCAAGTATGAGGTTGTAACTACTAAGAAAGCCCTTTAAAGCACTGATATACTTAGCATCCACTTCTTCCTGCGTGGCTTGACTATCCTGTGCAGACCGAAGACTAGCGATCAGCAGCTTCAAATCCAGCCGTGCGCCGCCCGGGATGTTGGAGATGCTATACTTTTCCAGTAATGCGAGAAGCTCATTGATGTCCGTCATCGTTACAAAAACTTCACCCTGCGCTAATAAATTACCATTTTGAATTAAAAATTGGGAAGGCTCAATATCGCCCGTGTCAACAAGCCGCCGGGCCTCGTTAGCACACAGCAAATCGCCCGTACGCAGTATGATATCACCTTTTGGGTTAAATTGGGGTTCATAGGGGATTTGGTTCAAAGTAAGGTTGTTCACGTCCAGCCCATCTGCCGAAACGATTTGATAGTTCTTCAATCCGTTTCCGATTGCTACAGGAATGGTTTCGTCCTCTGCCAAAGCGACAGGGAATGCTGACAAAAGAATTGTCAGGGCCAGCAGGAATGCAAGGAACTTTTGTTTCATTGGTCTATGACCTCCCCAGATTATGCATATATCATACAAAGACAGCCGATTATTTGCAACTAAAATCAGAGCGGCGTCCTTGCTCGGCATCCTGGACAGATGCGCGTCTGTCACTATGGATATCATAGGATAGCGGCGGCTGCAAGAAAAGCCCGCATCAAATCCTTTCGTTTGATCCACGCAGGCCGGAATGAAAACACGGATATGGGCGACCCTATGGCCGTCCAAGATACTGAAAACATAAAAAAGCGAGTGTTCTTAAATCCTTTAAGAACACCCGCAATGGCAAAGGCTGATATTTTTGATACAGTGTTCATATGCCAGATAAATCGTTTGCGCTGGTTTAGGTTTTGTTAGCGCAAGTATAAATCGTTCGCGAGGGTATACCACATAGCCCTTTCGTTAAAAGGTACAAACGATTTTTCCTAGTGCCGTTGCGATGGCGCATACATCATCTTCCGTATTGTTCTTTCCAAATGAAATTCGAATCGTTCCCTTGGCAAGAGTCTCATCGAGCTTAATTGCTTTCAGCACATGAGAAATTTTCGTATTCACACTATTGCAAGCCGAACCGGTAGAAATGCTGATGCCCATTAAATCCATACGGTGCAGTATTGCTTCTCCGTCCGCTCCGCTAAACGACAGGCTAATAAGACCCGGAATCGTATGATTACCACCGTTACGTACAAATTGAATGTGCGACGTGCTAAGGAATGAATCGTTACAGTTGACCTCACTGATTCCGTTTTCACTTCTGGAGAATCGCTCTGTAGTGAATTAACCTCACTGACAGGTGTTGTAGCGATAGGATTGCTCTCTATCGCTAGCGGTTCTTGAACATCCGGTTCGGATTTTTCGATTTCGCTATTATCAGAATCTGCCTGTTCGGGTTCGATGTTTTTATTTGTAGTGCTATTAACAGCTTCGCGCTCTATTAGCGTTCCATCAGAGTTATACAGCAAAAGGACATCATTGTTCAAAACGAATACATGGTCATGTGTTCCACCACAGTCCCATGAATACTCCTTGTCAATAGAAATAACAATGATGTTCTTATCATCATTTCTATGCGCGCCGGGTTTCACTAAAGTTGATGTAAATGTCTCGTTATTATACACAACAGCGACTTTATAGTTAGTGCCATCCCATTTGATAGAAGATGTAACTGCGCTGAATTCAGAGCTACTCGTAGAATTCTTTGCAAAATATAAGTATTTTAGCAAGAGATTGTTGTTTTCAATGGCAGCAGATAAACATGTCGCCGATATTTCTGCACCGCCGACGATTATATAGTTGCCATAAGAAACATTCCAAAAAGTCTTCATTTGTGAAGCAATGCTATCTTTTCGCATACATGAATTGCAATAGGGCGAAAGACAATACATCGTAAGCGCGCTCTCGCCTTCGGAACACTCGTATGTGGTGAGCAAGCCCTTGGAAGACAGCACATCAAGAGCCTTACCTACGTTTGTTTTGCTTTCGGCGTTGTCTTCATAACAATTCATATACCCGCCGAAGAGAAAAACCTGATCTAGTGTGAGTGCACCAAGATTCGTCATCAATGGCAGAATAGCTCGTATTGAAGGATTTGCGCGTGACATGCTAATGACGTCTTTGCGAAATGCACTTGCACTTGGCGTAGCTATCTTTATCTTGTTTTTTGCGAGAATGATATCGTTATTCGACTCCAGCTGTTCAGCTTCTACATCTATGTCATCGGCTGCTACCGTTATGCTTTCCTCGATTCGTCCTTTGCCTGAAGAACTACTGGAATCGGTATCGGCTAGCTGAGATGTACGATCCACAACAATTTCGTCAGCGTGCTTTTCAAGCTGCAGAAATGGCGCATTTTCGTTACTGTCGTTGACAGGGGCGGCATCATGCTGGTCAGGTGAATGGTGATTATTAACCACAACGCCGCTTTCGTCAAGGAAATACTGTTTGCCAACAAGTCCCCACTGTACTTGCATCGGATAATACTGACTTACTTTTTCCAGCAAGCGTATGCCCTCAGGAGCATTAATATTATCTGAATTAAGCGCGTCAATGAAAGCACTGGGAGCTTCTGTTACAGATGACAAATTTTCAATACTATCAGTATCGGTGGTTGTTAGTTGCTGCAGAATTGCGGCTGCATCCGCTTGGAATGGCGCCAACGCTTCTGTGTATGTCGATACGAGGGATTTCACACATACAAATTTCTCTAATATCGTTTTCGCACTCGCAATATGCATTTTGAGAACATTAGCCTGACTTTTCTCTATGGCATCAGCATAGCTGCACACAGGGCTGTTCTCTTGAGGCATTTCATCCGCAGAAACAAGGGACTTGGTGACTTCGCAAATAAAATGATATTTTTCTTGTAAAGCAAAAACCACTGTGTCCAAGGTTGTCATTTCTTCTTTTGACGGAACCATCCCATTAGATATCATCGTCAAAACACTGGTTAATCGCTCCTTTGCAGCAAGAGCTTCTTGGTCAAATTCAGAAATTAGGCTATTTATATTTTGCGCACTCATAAAATTCCTCTCTTTCTTTGCGTTGAAGGTAGAACTCATAATCATAGGGCAACGACAGCGGTCGGATGGCAAGACCGCTCACGACGGGAAAGCTGGACGGATGAT
>CAZWSI010000030.1:0-19633 GCA_964636405.1 uncultured Oscillospiraceae bacterium | reverse complement strand
TGCGCGAGAGCGGCTCCATCGAGCAGGACGCGGATATGGTCATTCTGCTCTACCGGCCCGCCGCGTACCTCGACAGCGAGGAGTACCAAAACGGCGATAACACGAGCCAGATTATCATCGCCAAGCACCGCCACGGGCCCACAGGCACGGTTCGGCTGGCCTGGCAGGGCGAATATACGCGTTTTTCCGATCTTGCGCCCGAAGCATAGCCGCTTGCGCTGTCATGCGCAATATGATATATTTTTTCCAGCAACGCGTCGCGCGCCAAAACGCCCCTTTCGCCCGCATGGTTCGGGCGTTCATATCAGAATAAAGGAGATTGATCCGCTATGCGCATCATCATCGACACCCCCGAAGCGGTCGCCAGGCTTGCGGCCGAGCAGTACGTTACGCTCCTTTCCCAAAAGCCTCGAGCCGTTTTGGGCCTTGCGACGGGCTCCACGCCCATCGGGCTGTACGGCGCGATCATGGAGGCGCATAAGGCCGGCCGCGTGAGCTTTAAGGACGCGACGAGCTTCAATCTCGACGAATATGTCGGCCTCGCGCCCACGCACGACCAGAGCTACCGCTATTTTATGGAACATAATCTCTTTTATGGCATCGATCTGCCCGCTTCCCGCATTCATGTGCCCAGCGGACTCGATACCTCCGCAAAGGCGCTTTCCGGCTACGATGCGGCCATCGCCCAGGCGGGCGGCGTGGATTTGCAGCTCCTTGGCATCGGCAACAACGGGCACATCGGCTTTAACGAGCCGGGCACGCCCTTTGAATCGCTTACGCACGTGGTGGAGCTCACGCAAAATACCCGCGAGGTGAACGCGCGCTTCTTTGCCTCCTTAAGCGAAGTGCCCACCCATGCCGCCACCATGGGCATCCGCACCGTCATGAACGCGCGCGGCATCATTCTCATGGCGCTCGGCAGCGCCAAGGCGCCCATCATCGAGCGCACGCTGCGCGGCCCCGTCACACCCGACGTGCCCGCCTCCGTGCTCCAGCTCCACCCCGACGTGACCGTGTATCTCGACAAGGAGGCCGCCGCTCGCTTATGACAAACAAAGAGCTGTTTTTCGATCTCACTGCGACGCTCGCCGCGCCGCTGTTTGCGCGCACGACCTATCCGTGGGAGGTGCTCCCTCTCATTAAGGATTTTATCCGCGCGCTCGGCCCCACCCTCGATCCGGCCGAATACGATGAAATCGCGCCCGAGGTATGGGTTGCCAAGTCCGCAAGGGTGGACAAAACCGCGCACATTGACGGCCCCGCCATCATTGGCGCCGAAACCGAGGTGCGGCCCTCCGCCTTTATTCGCGGCAGCGCGCTCGTAGGCAAAAAGTGCGTGGTGGGCAACTCCACGGAACTCAAGAACTGCATCCTGTTCGACCGCGTGCAGGCCCCGCATTACAATTATGTGGGCGATTCCATTTTGGGCGTAAAGGCCCACACGGGCGCCGGCGTGATCTGCTCGAACGTTAAGACGGATAACCAAAACGTGGTGGTCAAGGAAGGCGAAGCGCGCTTTGAAACGGGCCTGCGCAAGGTGGGCGCGTTCCTGGGTGATTATGCCGACGTGGGCTGCAACAGCGTACTCTGCCCCGGCACGGTCGTTATGCCGCACGCCTCCGTCTACCCCCTCTCCCGCGTGCGCGGAACCGTGCCCGCCAACCATATCTATAAGGACGCGGACGACGTAGTGGAACGGTATTAGGGACGGGGGGCTGGGTACGGTTGGGTACGGCTCGGATACGCCGGGGCGCTGCCCCGGGCCCCGCTTAAGGGCGTTCCGCCCTTAAGAATCCCATGGAATCGCCCTAAAAGTGAATAGACAAAGACTCGGCCCGGCAAAAGTTTGCCGGGCCAAGTTGTTCTTCTAGAAAAAAGCTGAAGCACCCGCACAAAACGCGGTCAGGAATGGGATTCTTAAGGGTCGAAGACCCTTAAGCGGGGTCAAGGGCCAGCGCCCCTTGCGTTCCCCAACCGTACCCGAGCGTTCCCCCGTCCCCTACTTGCCCACGTCGCGGCCAAGCGTAATGGGCTTGGTGGCCGCGAAGTTTTCGATGCTCCTCTGCTTTTCGTGGAAATGCGGCATCTGGGCCGCGATCCCGCCCTTTTTGTAGAAGGGATCGTCCAGCAGGATGGGCAGCTCTACAAACGCGGCTTTGCAGCTTGATTCATAAATGGCTGTGATCAGCTCAATGGTCTTGCGGCCCTCCGCGCCGTCAATGAGCAGGGGTTCCCCGCCCGCGATGGCGGCAAGAAAATTGCCGATTTGCGCGGGGTGGCCCTCTGTCTCCAGCGCGGGCAGCGCGTCATAGCGCGCTTCGATGGCCGAAAGCGTTTCTTCGTCCGTTTCAGGAAAGCCGTTTGGAAGCGCCCGGGAGCAAGCGGCCCGCCACGGCACGGCCACGCTCGCCCTTTCGCCTTGAAAGAGCAGCTCCTGCGCCTCGCTATGGGTCACAAGCGACGCGGTAAGCTGCGCGATTTTGTCGGGGTATTGCAGCACGGCCATGCCCACGTCCTCGCACTCGGAATTGTGATGCCCCACGTTGGCAAGCACCGCCAGCACCCGCTCGGGCATGCCGAGCATCCACTGCAACAAATCGATATGGTGCACGGCATGGTTAGCTACGCATCCGCCGGATTCCTTTTCCCAGGTTCCGCGCCACCAGATATCGTAATAATTCTCGCCGCGCCACCAGAGCGAATTGACCGTCGCCATCAGCACACGCCCGAGCGCGCCCTCGTCGAGCAGACGCTTGACCTTTTGATTGGGCGTTTTATAACGGTTTTGCGCCACAATGGAAAGGAGCTTCCCGCTCTCCCCCGCCGCGCGCAGCATGGCGTCGCATTCCTCAAGCGAGCCGGCCATGGGCTTTTCGCAAAGCACATGCTTGCCCGCCCGCAGCGCGTCGATCGATATTTCGGCGTGCACGCTCGGCGGCAGACAGATGGAAACCGCGTCGATATCCGGCCGCGCGAGCGCCTCGCGATAGTCCTTGTACGCGGTCGCATGGCAAAGGCCGTGCGCGTCGATGAGCTGCCGCGCCTTTTCGTCGTAAAGGTCGCACACGGCGCGCACCTCGCAGCGCGCTGCATGGTGCTTGTACGCCTGAATGTGCACGTCGGCAATCGCGCCCGCGCCGATGATCGCGACGCCGATTATACCGTCCTCATGCCTGTTGTTCATATCCGTTCTCCCTGTAGCCGACAAGCTGCGCGCGCTCCTGCGCCTCGAGCGCAAGCTCCATGACGCGGAAGATATACGTCTGCGTCATAGCCGTTTCCGTCCGATGCAGGCAGTCGTTGATCAGCTTCCCGAAAAACGGGAAGCCGCACTGCCCGCTCGCGCAGAAATGGCGTTCCTCCTTGCCGTTTACGTAATATACATGGTCGCCCTCGGCGCTGCTGGCCACATCGAGATACTTGCGCAGCTCGATATAGCCCTCCGTGCCGGTAATCAGCGTGCGCCCGTCGCCCCAGGCGCGCAGCCCGTCCGGCGTGAACCAATCCACGCGAAAATAGCCCGTTACGCCGTTGTCGCAAAGCAGCATGGCGTCGCCAAAGTCCTGAAAGCGCGGATACTGGCCATGCGCGTAGTTCCCCACGCGGCTTTGGACGATGCGCGCGTCGCTTGCACCCGCGAAGAACACAAGCTGCTCAATCTGGTGGCAGCCGATATCCACAAGGATGCCGCCGTAGCGCTCCGGCTCGAAGAACCATGCGGGGCGGCCCTGCGCGCTGAGCCGGTGCGGGCCCCAGCCCATCACCTGCACCACGCGCCCGATCGCGCCCTGCTCAATCAGCTGCTGCGCATAAACGGAGGCCTCCACGTGCAGCCGCTCGCTGAAATACACGAGCATTTTGCGCCCCGTTTCCGCGGCCGTGCGCCTCGCCTCCGCAAGCTGCGCGCGCGTGGTTAACGGGGGCTTATCCAGGAAGCAGTCCTTGCCGCGCCGCATGGCCTCGCACCCAATCTGGCAGCGGTCGGCCGGCACGGCGGCGGACGCGACGAGCTTTACGTCGGAAGCGAGAACCTCCTCGCGGCTTCCGGCAGCCCACGCCTCCGGGAACGCCGCGAGGAACGGGCCTACCTTTGCCGGGTCCGGGTCGTAGACCGGCCCAAGCGTTGCGCCCGCTTCGGTCAGGCCGTTGCACATGCCGTAGATGTGTCCGTGGTCCAGCCCGATGACCCCGATGGGAAACGCGCCCTTCTCGCACACGGCGCACGCCTTCCCTCTGGGCGCGTAGGTTCCGCCGTCTCGTTTCTCTTGCATAGTCGTGCAGCCCTTTCTATCTTGCGCCGTAAATCAGATTCGGGAGCCAAGTGACGATCTGCGGGAAGACCAGCGCCAGGATCATGGCGATGACGATCGTCCCTATATACGGCAGCAGTGGTTTGATCGATTTCTCCATTGGCAGCTTCGCCACACCGCAGGAAATGAACAGGAAGGTGCCCACAGGCGGGGTGATGGCGCCAAGCTGCATGATGATAACCATGATTACGCCGAAGTGGATGGGATCGAAGCCGAAGGCGTTGCCGATCACCAGCACCGTAGGCGCGAACATGGCGATAATGACCGTGGGATCGAGGAACATGCCCAGAATGATGAACACCACGAACAGGAACAAAATGACAAGCGCCGGGCTGCCCAGCGTATTGATGGCAAAGGCCTGCACCTCCACCTGAAAATGGAGCCGTACCAGCACATTGGAAAGCACGCCCGCGCCCGCGATGGTCATATATACCACTGCGGTGGTAATGGCGGAATCCGTAATGATGCCCGGAATATCCTTGATCGTGAGGGTTTTGCTGATCACAAAGCCATAGAACAGGCCGTAGAGAATGGCCAGCACGCCGGATTCCGTGGGGGTAACGATGCCGAACACGATTCCGCTGAGGATAATGAGCGGCATAATCAGCGCGCCGATGGATTTCCATGCGGTTTTGAGCAGATTCTTTACGGAAAATCTCGTCTGGGGAATGTTATACTTGCGCCAGCGGTACTCCATATATACCACGCCCATCTGCATGATGCCGATGATGATGCCGGGAACCAACCCGCCCATGAACATGCGGCCGATGGGCACCTCGGTATAGTAGGCGTAGAGGATCATAGCGATACTCGGCGGGATGATGGGCGAAATCATGGATGAACCCGCGGTAACGGCCACGGCGTAGTCCTTGTCGTAGCCCTGCTTTTCCATGGCCGGGATCAGCATGCCGCCGATGGCCGCCGCGTCCGCGCAGCCGGAGCCCTGAATGCCGCCAAAGATCATGGAGGACAGCACGTTTACGTGCCCTAAGCCGCCCTTCATCCAGCCCACCGCCGAGTCTGCGAAGTTCACGAGCTTATCTGTGATCTTGGCGCGCATGATGATGTTGCCCGCCGTCACGAAGAAGGGGATGGCAAGGAGCGAAAGGCTGTCGATGCTGCCGAACATCTTGATGATGGTGAGCTCCATGGAGTTGCCGCCCGCCACGAGGAAAATAATGCCCGTGATCAGCAGCGACATAAAAATGGGGAAGCCCAGGAAAATAAAGGCCAGCAATACGAGGAAGATGAGTAAGGTTTCTAGCATGGTTCTGTATCCTCCTTAAAAAGCGCCGCTGGTCGCGGGCGGCTCCTGCTCGCTGCTGTCCTTCTTGGCAAAGGGGTGTTTGCCGAAGATGAAGATGAGCAGATAATCATAAAACAAATAGAAGCAGCCCACGGGTATGGCCGAATAGAACCAGCCGTTGGAGACGGGCAGGTTTTGCAGGGAGCTTGCGCTCATCACGATCGTTTGCTTGATGCCGAACACGATGAGGAGCAGCAGCACGGCCAGCACGGCAAGCTGAGCGGTTTTTTTCAAAATCAGAGCCGCCTTATCAGGCAAATACTTTGTAACGAGGTTTTCCAAACTGATGTGGGAACCCTCCTTTACGCCGAGGCCGGCGGCAAGGAACGCGATCCAAATCGCGCACATGCGCATCATCTCGTCCACCCACGGGAAGGGCCGCAAGGCGGGCACGCCGCGCACCACATACCGAAAGATGATATTGGTCGCGCACATGAGGATGGCTGCCGACAGAATGACGACCAGCGCGACGACGCGAATTGTGTTTAACACACGGTTGACTTTGCCAAGCGTTTTCACAGTTTACCTCCTGTTGCGGGGGCCGCATAAGCGGCCGGCAGAGCTGCGGTTTCCCGCAATTATACCGCGAGGCCGCCCCCGCCCCCCGGCGGAAGCGGCCCCGCGCGAATCCCAAACGATTTGGTTCCAGAAGTCAGATTAGTCGATCGAGGTCAGAATGTCGATGAAATCGGACCATTCCTGCCCCTTGGCGCGGTACTCGTCAAGCATGGGCGCGCAGGCGGCCTTCCACTTGTCGATGTCCTGCATCTCGGTCACAACGACGCCCTCGTCCTTCATGGTCTGCAGCGCGACGCCCTGATCCTTGTCGTCGATCTCCTCCTGATAGGTAACCGCTTCCTTTGCGCAGTCGGTCACGATCGTGCGCAGATCCTCCGGCAATGCCTCCAGCCATTCGGTGTTGAAGAAGTAGTACACGCAGGCGATGATGTGGTTGGTGATGGCCAGATTCTTGGCGTTGTCCTGGAACTTGGAGGCGTTGATCGAGCTCGGGGAGCCCTCGCAGCCGTCGCACACGCCCTGAGAGAGCGCGGTGTAGATTTCGTTCCAGTCCATGGTGATGCCAGCCGCGCCGACCGCCTCAAACATGGCGATGTAAACGGCGTTCGGTCCGCGCATGACCAGATCTTCCATATCCTCGATGCAGGTGACGGGTTTGGTGGTCAGAATGTCGCGGGAACCCTGCGACTGGCCGGCCATGGCGGTGAAGCCGATGGTGTTGACCAGCTTGTTGACCTCGGGCTCTGCGGCCTTCAACACGCGGCGATAGTGATCGTTGTCCTTAAACAGGAATGGGAACTCGAACATCATCAGTTGGCCAAGGCCGTCGTAGGCGCCTGGGCCGGTGCCGGGCGCGGCAACGACCATCTCAAGGTCGCCGCCCTTGGCCATGGCGACCTGCTCGGCCTGATTGCCCAGCTCGGAGCCGAGGTTTGCGGTAGCCTCGATGCGGCCCCCCGCCTTTTCGTTGACCAGTTCGACGAACTTGGCCAGTCCCTGACCCACGGTGCTGGTCGCGGCCAGGTTGGTGGAGCAGCGCAGCTTGTAGGTCTGGTTCGATGCTTTCTGTCCGCAGCCGGTCACGGCCAGCAGCATGACGACGGCCAGCAGCAGTGCAAGCGTTTTCTTCATAATCTATATCCTCCTTTTGTTTTTTCCCTCCCGGGAAAACCTGTTCTATCCACGGCGCGTTTCCGGCCGGGTGTGACGTTTTCTGGGTCTCGGGCTTGCAAAGCGCGCAAGCGATGAAAGTATTTACATTTCCGTGCGGCGGCGTGGCGCACCCTCCGCCGCCCGCGTTCTCGCGCCGGGGCTCAAGGGGTTCAGTCCAGTTGCGGTTTGGTCGTTTCGCGGTAAATAATCTTGGACGAAATCGTCATTTGCGAGGGAATGTTCACGCTGCGGAAGCGGCGCATCAGCATGGAAACGGCAGTGATGCAGAGCGATTCGGTATTGTTGTCCACCGTTGTAAGCTCAGGGTAGCAGCTTTCGGAAAGAATGGAGTTGTTGTAGCCAATGATGCTGAGCTCGTCGGGGATGCGAATGCCCTGATGGTTCGCGTAGTTGAGCACACTCATGGCGATGCTGTCCTCTGTGGTCAAGACCGCATCGAAGCGCAAGCCCTCCTCCGCCAGACGCGCGAGCATCCGGCTGCCCTCGTGCACGCCCAGCGGGCAGCTTCGCATATATTCCTCGCGCACGGGCAAATTATGGGTGCGCAGCGCCTTTGTGTAGCCAGAAAGCTTGCGCTGCTCGGAATCCGTCCCGGTGCGATAAAGAAAAAGGATATCCCGCGCACCGGAGCCGATGAGCGAGCTGACGGCCTGCATGGACGCGTTGCGATCGTCGCAGAGGAAGGAATACACGTTGTCCGCCTCGAGAAAGCCGTTGATCAGCATGACGGGTACATGCTTTGCGGCGTCGACGATACACTGGTTGCTCTTGGGATTGCTTTCAATAAAGAAGGATCCGACGATGATAATCGCATCCACCCGCCGCTCGCACATGGTGTGCAGACAGGTTTCCTTATCCTTCATATCATAGCCGACGCAATACAGAATGGAATCAAAATCGAAGCAGCGCAACTCCCGCTGGAGATAGCCCACGCCCATCGTCAAACTGCTGCAAGCGTTTGGATCCGCCGGATCGACGCACAGAATGCCGATGGTGCGCATGGTATCCAGCCCAAGTCCCCTGGCAAAGGCGTTTGGCGTATACCCGATCTCCTCAATCACGGACAGCACCTTATCCCTCGTGGCACGGCTGACCTTGCTGCTGCCGTTGATCACGCGGGAGACGGTGGTAATGGATACGCCTGCCCGTTCGGAAATGTCGTAGATATTCATCGGGAGCCTCGCTTTGAAAGTGCTTTCATTCTTTGGTATCTTCATCATAAGCGGAGGTTGGGCAAAAGTCAATCATAAATTTTTCATGAGTCGAGGGATTGGTGCGCGTTCTTCTTTTCTTTCACGGGAAAGAAAAGAAGCAAAAGAAAGCGGAGGATTCCGCTTTCTTTGCGCGAGAAAAAAGGCAGAGTGTCTTCCGGCTTTTTGACGCGGGACACACGCGGGGAAGAAAGCGGAGGGTTCCGCTTTCTTTGCGCAAGAAAGAAAGGCATAGTGTCTTCCGGCTTTTTGACGCGGGCACGCGCGGGAAAGAAAACGAAGGGTTCCGTGCGCTTGCGTGCGGGGGCGAAGACGGCAAGGCGCGCGCGCAAAAATCCCGGGGCGTTCACCCCGGGATTCGATCGCGTTTCGTCAGTCCTGCGGCGCTCAGATGAGCTCGAGCACGACCATCTCGGCAGCGTCGCCGCGGCGCGCGCCCAGCTTGTACATGCGGGTGTAGCCGCCCGCGCCCGTTTCCTTGATGCGCGCCTCGTACTTGGGCGCGATCTCCCTAAACAGCTTCTCCATCACGGGATGCGCGCGATCCGCGGTGCGCTCGCGGTAATCGGACTTGGACTCGTCCTTGGCTTTAAACGCCGGCACATCATACAGATACGCCATGATCTGCCGCCTCGCATGAAGCTTGGACGGCTTGTCGTTGATCACGTCTACCTTCACAACCTGCTGCTTATCGTTCATCTTGTCCTTGCTGACGGTCTCGCTGTTCGCGTATTCCTTCACAGCCAGGGTGATGATCTTTTCGGCAATGGAGCGCACCTCTTTTGCGCGGGTATCGGTGGTCACGATCTTGCCGTTCCAAATAAGCGCGGTGGTGAGGTTTCTCAGCATCGCGGCGCGCTGGTCAGATGGCTTGCCTAATTTACGGTTTGCCATGTTGCTTGTTCCTCCTTATTCATCGCTGGTGCGGAGGGACAGCCCCAGCGCACTCAATTTCTGCTGCACTTCCTCGAGCGATTTGCGACCGAGGTTTCTAACCTTCATCATCTCATCCTCGTCGCGCTGTACCAGCTCTTCAACGGTGTTGATGCCCGCGCGCTTGAGGCAATTGTAGGAACGAACCGAAAGATCCAGATCCTCGATGTTCATTTCGAGTATCTTCTCCTTCTTGCTCTCCTCCTTCTCCACAAGGATCTCCACACCCTGCACATGATCGGTCAGATTGATAAAGAGCATGAGGTGCTCGGTGAGAATTTTTGCGGCAAGGCTCGCCGCCTCGTCAGGCTTAATGCTGCCGTTGGTCCAGATCTCGAGGGTGAGCTTGTCAAAGTCCGTAATTTGCCCCACGCGGGTGTTCTCCACAACGAAGTTCACCTTTGTGATGGGCGTAAAGATGGAGTCCACCGCGATTTCGCCGATGGGCATATCGCTGCGCTTGTTGCGCTCCACCGTCACATAGCCGCGGCCATGCTCGAGCATGAGCTCCAAATGAAGCTTGCCGTTCGTATCCAGCGTCGCAATGTGCAGCTCGGGGTTGATTATCTCCACGTCGGAATCGGGCAGGATATCCCCCGCCTTTACCTCGCACTCGCCCGCTGCGTCGATCGTCACCTTCTTCGGGCCGTCGCAATGCAGCTTTACGCAGAGCTCCTTGAGGTTGAGGATGATCTCGGTCACATCCTCCTTGACGCCCTCAATCACCGAAAACTCGTGCAGCACACCGTCAAAGCGAACCGAGGTAACCGCCACGCCCGGAAGGCTCGACAAAAGCACGCGGCGCATGGAATTGCCAAGCGTCGTGCCAAAGCCGCGCTCCAGAGGCTCGACGACGAACTTACCGTAGTTCTCCGTCACGACAACCGATTCGAGTTTGGGCTTTTCGATCTCAATCATGTCATACCCTCCTTCGGTAATAGTACGTTCGGAAAGCCTTTACGTGGCTTACCTGGAGTAGTACTCAACGATGAGATGCTCTTCAATCGTCAAGTCGATATCCTTCCGCTCGGGCAGACGCACGACCTTGCCCGTCAGCGTCGCCGGATCAAACTCCAGCCACTCGGGAATGGTGCGCTTGGAACCCTGCTCCTTCAATTCCTTGAAGAAGTCGGTATCCGCGCTGTGCTCGCGAACGGAAATTACGTCGCCCAGCGAAACGCTGTAGGATGCGATGTCCACCTTCTTGCCGTTCACGCGGATGTGGCCGTGGGTGACCATCTGGCGCGCCATGGGGCGGGATTCGCCAAAGCCCAGCCGGTAAGCTACGTTGTCCAGCCTGCGCTCGAGCAGGGCAAGCATATTCTCGCCTGTAACGCCGCGCATGTTGGAGGCCAAATCATAGTATTTACGGAACTGGGATTCCATAACCCCGTACGCCCGGCGAACTTTCTGTTTTTCGCGGAGCTGGATGCCGTACTCGGACTGCTTCTTGCGGCCCTGCCCATGCATGCCCGGGGGGGTGTGGCGCTTGCTGACCGCGCACTTCTCGCTGAAGCAGCGGTCACCCTTCAAAAACAGCTTGGTGCCCTCGCGGCGGCACTGCCTGCAAACGGAACCTGTATATCTCGCCATTTGTCCATACCCTCCTTAGACTCTTCTGCGCTTGGGCGGACGGCATCCGTTGTGGGGAATGGGCGTCACGTCCTTGATCATGTTCACGTCCAGACCGGCCGTCTGCAAGGCGCGGATTGCGGCTTCACGGCCGGAGCCCGGGCCCTTCACATATACCTCCACCGTCTTCAGGCCATGCTCCATAGCGGCCTTGGCGGCGGTCTCAGCCGCCATCTGGGCGGCAAACGGCGTGGACTTGCGCGAGCCGCGGAAGCCCAGCGAGCCCGCCGACGACCAGGAAATCGCGTTCCCCTGCAAATCGCTGATCGTAACCAGCGTATTGTTGAAGGAGGAACGAATGTGCGCCGCACCGCGCTCGATGTTCTTCTTCTCGCGGCGCTTGCGGGTCGCGGTCTTTTTAATTTTCGCCTGTGCCATTTGTTCGCTTCCTCCTTACTTTTTCTTTCCGCCCTGGGAGCGTTTCGGCCCCTTGCGGGTACGTGCGTTCTGCTTGGTGCTCTGTCCGCGCACGGGCAGGCCCTTGCGGTGACGAACGCCGCGATAGCAGCCGTTCTCAATGAGGCGCTTGATGCTCATGGATACTTCGCGCCGCAGATCGCCTTCCACCTTCACGTTGTGGTCGATGTAATCTCTGAGCTTGGTTACGTCGCCTTCGCTCAGGTCGCGCACCCGGATGTCGGGATCGACGCCCGTTGCTGCGATGATCGTCTGCGCCGTGGAGAGCCCGATGCCGTAAATGTAGGTCAGGCCGATCTCCACACGCTTGTCTCTGGGCAGGTCTACGCCAGCAATACGTGCCATTGGTTTACTTCCCTCCAATAATTCGTCGTTTCAAATTTGTTCGTGTATCGTTACCCGCCGGCAATGCGCGAGGCACGCCCGCGCCAGCCGCGCCGACGGCCGTTGTATGCCTCGTTAGCCCTGCTTCTGCTTATGACGGGGGTTTTCGCAGATGACCATGACGCGACCTTTGCGTTTGATGATCTTGCACTTTTCGCACATCGGTTTCACACTGGGTCTGACTTTCATGTTCCTTCTCCTTTATACTTTCTCATCAGTTCTTGCCGCGCCACGTAATGCGGCCGCGGGTCAAATCATACGGAGAGAGCTCGACGCTCACCTTATCGCCCGGGAGTATGCGAATGAAATTCATCCGCAGCTTGCCCGATATCGTCGCGAGAATTTTGTGGCCATTAGCCAGCTTTACCTCGAACATCGCGTTCGGATACGCATCCGATACGACGCCCTCCACTTCAATGACATCCTGCTTTGACAAACTATCCCTCCTGTCAGTCGGTCGCTTCCAGGCCGCTTGCGGCCAGCAGCGCTTTGCGGAGCTCCGCGTCCGTGAGTCCTTCTCCGGAAAGAAGCTTACTGCGCACTTCTCCCAGCCACACGCCGCTCACGGCAAGATGCCGGAGCTTTTTGAGTTTGGGAGAGGCGGTCTTGCGCAAGTCGCCGTCCGCGATGCGCACGTGGTTTTCATCCACCACTTCCATCACCGCGAAGCTGCGGCCCTTGTCGCGCCCCGCCCTAGAGCGCACAAGCGCGCCCAGCGCTTCCTCGTTCATGCCTACGCCCCCTCGTGCAGGGTCGTCAGCAGCGGTTCCCCGTCCGTGATGATCACGGTGTTCTCATAGTGCGCCGAGGGCTTTCCGTCGGCAGCCTCGATCGTCCAGCCATTGCTGCGCTGCACAACCTCCCGCCGGCCCAAATTGATCATGGGCTCGATGGCGATGGCCATGCCCGCCGCCAGCCGTTCGCCCCGGCCGGAAAACAGGAAGCTATCCCAGTAATTGGGCACGTCGGGCGGCTCGTGAAGCTTGCGCCCCACCCCGTGTCCGATCATTTCCCGCACGACCGAGTAGCCGTTTCCCTCCGCGTGACGCTGCACCGCGAGCGAAATATCGCTGATACGATAGCCCACCCGGGCATACTTGAGTCCCACGAAGAAGCACGCCTTCGTAACCTCAACCAGCCGCCTCGTTTCCTCGGCTACGTCGCCCACCAAGAAGGTGCGCGCCGCGTCGCCATGAAAGCCCTCGAGGAACGCGCCAACGTCGCAGCTGACGATATCCCCGTCCTTGAGGCGGTACTTGCCCGGTATCCCGTGCACGACCTCGGCGTTGACCGAGGCGCAGATGCTCTTGGGATACCCCTGATAATGCAGAAACGAGGGCACGGCGCCTGCCTTTACAATGCAGTCATGCGCGATCTCGTCCAGCTCGTCGGTCGTGATGCCGCTCCGAACCGCACGGCCAAGCAGCGCGAGCGTTTCCTCTACCACGCGGCCCGCCGCCTGCATGCAGGCGATGTCCGACTGGGATTTGAGCGTAATACGCTCCTCCGTGCCGCGCCGCATCAGTTCACCGGAAGGACGTTTGCAATCGCCTGCGCCACAAGCTCGATGTCCCGGTCGCCGTCGACGCTCCTAAGGAGCGCCTTCTCGGTATAGTACGCGATGAGCGGCTGCGTTTGGGCTTCATAGACGCGCAAGCGGTTTGCAACCGTTTCCTGCTTGTCGTCGTCGCGCTGATAGAGCGCGCCGCCGCATTTTTCGCAGACGTCGCCCGCGTGCGTGGATACGTGGTAGGCCGCGCCGCAGCCCGCGCACATCCGGCGCCCGCTGATGCGCTCGACGATGCGGGAAGCGGGAACCTCGATATTGACCACACAGTCAATATTCGAAAGGGTCGCAAGCGCGTCGGCCTGCGCCACCGTGCGGGGGAACCCATCAAAGAGGAAGCCCGCCGCGCAGTCCGGCTGCTTTATGCGCTCGGCCACCATGCCCATGATCACGTCGTCGGGCACAAGCGCGCCCGCGTCGATAAAGGACTTGGCAGCCTTGCCGAGCGCTGTGCCCGCACGCATTTCCGCACGCAGCATATCGCCCGTTGAAATATGCGCAAGACCGAAACGGGCGGCAACCCGCTCCGCCTGCGTACCCTTGCCCGCACCCGGCGGGCCCAGGAAAATGAGCTTCATACCGCAATACCCCTTTCGCATGGCGAAGCATCCGCGGCGGACGCAGCCGGGGAAGCCCCGGCCGCGCCGCGCGCGTCATACTCAGTTCAGAAAGCCCTTGTAGTGCCGCATAAGCATGTGGCTCTCAAGCTGATCCGTCGTTTCCAGCGCCACGCTGACCATGATCAGAACGCTTGTCGCGCCAAACGCCGAGGTCTGGCCCAGCGTGCTGAGCGCGAGTGTCGGCAGAATGGCAACCACCGCCAGGAACAGGGAGCCAAAGAGCGTGAGCCGGCTCGAAATGCGGGCCAGATAATCGCTCGTGGGCTTGCCGGGACGAATGCCGGTGATAAAGCCGCCGTTTTGCTGCAGGTTCTTGCTCATCTCGATCGGATTGAACGAGATCGAGGAGTAGAAATACCCAAAGCCGATGATCAGCAGCGCGTACACCAGATAGTACACGATGGACGTAGAGCCCAAATACTTGGTGTAGAAGGCATAGAACCCGCCGTCCGGCCAGAACTGGGCAATCATGCCCGGGAACTGGATGAAGGTCATGGCGAAAATGAGCGGCAAAACGCCGTTGGCATTCGCCTTGAGCGGAAGGAAGGTGCTCTGGCCGCCGTACATCTTGCGGCCCACCACGCGCTTGGCATACTGCACGGGGATGCGGCGCTGCGCCTGATCCACGTACACCACCAGCGTAATGAGGCCAACCACGATGAGAATGAGGGCGATAAACGCGAGCGCCGAAACACCCGGCTTGGCGTTTGCAATCGCTTCCTTCGTGTTATAGCCGAGCGTACCCGCGGCAAGGCCCTGCACCCAGCCGATGAGGGTCGCCGGGACGCGCGAGACGATGGAGGCGAAAATCAGCATGGAGATGCCGTTGCCGATGCCCTTCTCCGTAATCCGCTCGCCCAGCCACATGAGGAACGCCGTGCCCGCCGTGGCGCATACGCCGATGGTCATGTAGCCGAAGAAGTTCGCGTTGACCAGCACGTTGTTGCCGGCATTCTGCAAACCCACGAAAATGCCGATGGACTGCACCATGGCAAGCGCCACGCCCGTGTAGCGCGTGATGCGCTCGATCTTCTCGCGGCCGTCATCCGCCTTGCTGAGCCTCTCCAAAGCGGGAATCGCGATCGTGAGGAGCTGCAGGATAATGGAAGCCGTGATGTAGGGCGAAATGCCCATGGCAAAGAGCGTAAACTGGCTGAAGGAGCTGCCCGTGAGCAGATCCAGAAAGCCCAGAATATCGTAGCTCTCGACTGCTTCAGCCAAAATCGCCGTGTTCACGCCCGGGATCGGTATAAAGCACCCCAGCCGGTAGATCACGATCAGCAAAAGCGTCATAAGGAGCTTTTTGCGGATATCCTTGATCTTGAACGCGTTGACGTAGGTCTTAAACATCAGCCGATCACCTCAACACTCCCGCCCGCAGCCTTGATGGCTTCCTGCGCCGTCTTGGAAAACTTGGCCGCCTTGACGTCCAGTTTCTTCGTCAGCTCGCCGCCGCCCAAGACCTTCAGGCCGTCCTTTTCAATTTTGCTGATCACGCCCTGCTCCTTGAGGAGCTCGACGGTGACCACGGTGCCGTTTTCAAGACCTTCCAGGTCGGAAATATTGATGACCGTATAGACCTTCGCAAAGTTGTTATGGAAGCCGCGCTTGGGCAAACGGCGTGCAAGGGGCATCTGGCCGCCTTCAAAGCCGTTCTTCTTGGAGCCGCTGCGGGCTTTCTGGCCCTTGTGCCCCATGGTCGAGGTCTTGCCCATGCCGGAGCCGGTGCCGCGGCCCACGCGCTTGGGGGACTTTGTCGAACCCGGTGCGGGCTGTAATTCATGCAGTTTCATTGCATTGCCCTCCCCTTAAACTTCTTCGACCTTGACAAGGTGCTTCACCTTAAACACCATGCCGCGGATAGCAACGTTATCGGGCTTGACAACGGTGCTGCCGCGCTTTTTGAGACCCAGCGCTTCGATCGTCGCCTGCTGATCCTTCAGCGAGCCGATGGTGCTCTTGACGAGCGTGATTTTGATGTTAGCCATTCTTCACGCCCCCCCTTAGCCCAGAATCTCTTCCACGGACTTGCCGCGAAGCTTGGCGACCTGCTCGGCCGTGCGAAGCTGCGAAAGCCCGTCGATGGTTGCCTTCACGCAGTTGGCCGGGTTATTCGAGCCGTAGGACTTGGTGCGGATGTTGCGGATGCCGACCATCTCCAGCACGGCACGGGCGGGACCGCCCGCGATAACGCCGGTACCTTCTTCAGCGGGGAGCATGCGCACATGGCCCTTGCCAAAGCGGCCCTCGACCTGATGCGGGATGGTCGTGTCGACAATGGGGACCTCCACGATGTGGCGCTTCGCGTCTTCCACGCCCTTGCGCACAGCCTCGGGGATTTCAGCCGCTTTGCCGAGCCCAACGCCAACCTTGCCGTTTTCGTTGCCGACGACCATCAGCGCCGTGAAGCGGAAATTCTTGCCGCCCTTGACAACCTTGGCCACACGGTTGATCGAGACAAGGCGCTCCTTGTATTCCGAGGGCTCTTTATCAAATCTCCTGTTGTTTTGCATCTCGTTCCTCCTCAAAAGTCCAGCCCGGCCTTGCGCGCGCCGTCAGCCAGCGCCGCAACGCGGCCCGTGTACAGGTAGCCGCCGCGGTCGAACACGACCTTGGTCACGCCCTTCTCAGCCGCGCGCTTTCCAACGAGCTCACCCACAAGCGCCGCCTGCTCGACCTTTGTCTTGCCGGAGAGGCCCGCCTTGAACTCCGCGTCCAGCGTGGAGGCGGAAACCAGGGTATTCCCCTTCTCGTCGTCGATCACCTGCGCATAGATATGGCTGGTGGAGCGGTAAACGTTGAGCCGCGGGCGCTCGGGCGTCCCGACGATGTTCTTCCGCTGCCGGTAATGCCGTCCCTGCCGCACCGCATTTTTGTCAATCTTTGCAAACATTTTCTCTCACTCCTTCCCGCCTTACTTGCCGGTCTTGCCTTCCTTGCGGCGGACGACCTCGTTCTCATACCGAATGCCCTTGCCCTTGTAGGGCTCCGGCGGACGGACGATGCGAATATTGGCCGCAACCTGACCGACAAGCTGCTTGTCGATGCCCTTGACGGTAATCTTCGTCGGGGCGGGCACCTCGAAGGCGATCCCCTCGGGCGCCGGCATCTCTACGGGATGCGAATAGCCCACGTTGAGGATCAGCGTCGTTCCCTGCATCTGTGCTCTGTAGCCTACGCCCACGATCTCAAGCTTCTTTTCAAAGCCCGCCGTCACGCCCGTGACCATATTGTTGATCAGCGTGCGGCTCAGCCCGTGCAGGGCGCGATGCTCCTTGGAGTCCGAAGGACGCTTGACATGCAGAATGCCTGCATCCTGTTCCAGCTTCATTTCCGGCGAGATCCTGCTCGAGAGCGAGCCCTTGGGGCCCTTCACGGCGACAAGATTCGCTTCGTCTACCGTGATTGTCACTCCGGCGGGAATTTGGACCGGAAGTTTTCCGATACGCGACATGAGTTTTCTCCTTCTTTGTTCTCAGTTCACACCGGCCCCGCGGCCGGTCGATTCATTCGCCTGCATTTTACCAAACGTAAGCCAGCACTTCGCCGCCCACGCCCAGCTTGCGGGCCTCGCGGTCGGTCATGACGCCGCTGGAGGTGGAGATAATCGCCACGCCCAGTCCGCCAAGCACCTTGGGCAGCTCGTCCTTGCGGGCGTAAACCCGCAGGCCCGGACGCGAAATGCGCTTGATGCCCACGATAACGCGCTGCTTGTTCGCGCCGTACTTGAGCTGGATGCGAATGGTCTTGGCAACGCCTTCCTCAAACAGCTCGTAGCTCTTGATATAACCCTCGTCAAGGAGGATCTTCGCGATGGCAAGCTTTGTGCCGGAGGCAGGTACGTCCACCTGCTCATGCCGCGCGACCAGAGCGTTCCTGATCCTTGTGAGCATATCGGCAATGGTATCCGTCATTTTCCAATTCCTCCTTTACCAGCTTGCCTTGCGCACGCCGGGAATCTCGCCCTTGTACGCCAGATTGCGGAAGCAGATACGGCAAATGCCATACTTGCGGAGCACCGAGTGCGGCCGGCCGCAGATGCGGCAGCGGGTATACGCGCGGGTGCTGAACTTCGGCGTGCGCGCCTGCTTATTCTTCATGCTAGTCTTTGCCATGTCAATCCTCCTCTTACTGCGCCTGCACGAAGGGCATGCCCAGCAGTGCTAAAAGGGCCTTTGCTTCTTCGTCGGTCTTCGCGCTGGTTACGAACACGATGTTCATGCCGCGCACCTTATCGACGTCGTCATAATTGATCTCGGGGAAGATCAACTGCTCCTTCACGCCCATGGCATAGTTGCCGCGACCGTCGAAGGCCTTGTCGGATACGCCGCGGAAATCGCGCACGCGGGGGAGGACGATGTTCATGAGCTTGTCGGCAAAGAAATACATCCGTTCGCCGCGCAGCGTCACCATCGCGCCCACGTTCATGCCCTCGCGGACCTTAAAGTTTGCGACCGACTTCTTGGCCTTGGTCACAACGGGCTTCTGGCCGGCAATCTGCGCAAGCTCCTTGCACGCCGCCTCAACGCCCTTGGGATTATCCTTCTCGGAGCCGAGGCCCATGTTGATGATAATCTTCTCGAGGCGCGGAATCTGCATCACGTTCGCGTAGTGAAATTGCTCCTTCAGCGCGGGCACAACCTCGCCCACATACTTCTGCCTGAGGCGCGGCGCCACCTTTTCGGCGGGCGCGGCCTGCTCGGCCTTTTCAGCCTTGTCGGCCTTGGGGGCCTTCGCAGCCTTGGGCGCGGCGGTCTTGGGAGCTGCCTTCTTGGCGGTCACGTTCGCTTCGGTTTGTTCTACATCCTTTTTTGCCACTGTTCCAGTTCCTCCTTCCGCCTTAGTCAATGCGCTTGCCGCATTCCTTGCAGACGCGGACGCTCTTCATCTTTTTTGTGCCGGAAATCTCTACCTCGGCAATCTCGTGGCCCACGCGGGTCGGCTTTTCGCACTTGGGGCAGACCAGCTTCACGTTGGACACGTGGAGGGAGCCTTCCTTCTCGATGCGGCCGCCCGGCTCGCCCTGCCGGCGAGGCTTGACGTGGCGGGTTACCAGTGCGGCGTTTTGCACCACGACGCGCTCCTTTTCGGGATAGGCCACCAGGATTTTGCCCTGCTTGCCCTTGTCCTTGCCGGAGATAACCACGACGGTGTCGCCTTTTTTGACGTTCAGCTTATTCATGTCGCTTCCTCCTTACAGCACTTCGGGCGCGAGGGACACGATTTTCATATAATCCTTCTCGCGCAGTTCACGCGCGACGGGCCCGAAGATACGGGTGCCGCGGGGCTGCTTTTGATCGTTGATGATAACGGCTGCGTTGTCGTCGAAGCGGATGTGGCTGCCGTCGGCACGGTGCGTGCCGGAAACCGTGCGCACCACGACCGCGCGGACTACGTCCTTCTTCTTGACCGCACCACCCGGCGAAGCCGATTTGACGGACGCCACGATCACGTCGCCGATATAGGCGTAGCGCCGCCTCGAACCGCCGAGCACCTTTATGCAGCGAAGGCGCTTCGCGCCGGAGTTATCCGCAACCTTCAATTCCGACATCTGCTGAATC
>CAZWSI010000029.1:0-20319 GCA_964636405.1 uncultured Oscillospiraceae bacterium | reverse complement strand
ACCGATGCTACTATTAATGAAATTTGGGTGTCTCGTTTTATTGACAAATCCATTTATCCAAGATTGGTTTTTCCAGTTTAGGTTTTCCCGGTTTAGGTTCGGCAGGGCGGGGCTGCTCCAAGATGGTATACTCGATGCTGCCAAGCTGCCCGTTCTCATTTCGGATACGCTCACGGACAACATAGCCCGCATCCTCCAGCTCCCGCACTCCGGCACAAATGCTGTCTATGCCATCCTTGCAGATACGGGCAAGACCCTTCGTGGTGTAGTCCCACCCGTCCGGCAGCGACAGCATGAGGGAGAGCATCCCCTTTGCCTTTAGCGATAATTCAGTGTTTCGTAGATGATGATTTGACATGACCGTGTAATCACGGGTCTTTTCTATTCGAAATTCTGCCATTTCCGACGCCTCCTTTCTTGTGGTTTTGAAAGTGTTGTTTTTCAGTGAAAAAGCCTCTGCCGTGTTTGTGTACGCACCGCATGGGAAAGCATAAGGGCGGCAAGCTGAACGCTGCACACAGGAAAACAAACAACGGATTTTTCACCCTAATCGCTACATATTTTTGAGCATAGAAAAAGGACGGCTGTATCAAAACAGTCGCCCTTTAGGGGTTCATATACAAGATAAATGCTGTTCGGTGTTCCAACAAACCATTGGTTTTACTGGGTTTCTTGATAAGTCCTGTATCGCCACTCGCACCACATAAGCACGATGGCTTTGATAGAAAGTTGTCGTGCTTTTTTCTTGCGGGGCTTCACAAAAGAGAACGCTTTGTCAACTTACAGTATATATCTTTGCGGCAAAATCAGGCGCTTACAAGGCTGAGTGCAATCGCCCCGCCGCGACCGTGCGCAAACGTGCAGCTCCTTTTTTGCTTGCTTTTCACTTTTTCGGATGTATTTTCCATTTTCCGTCTATACTGAGTTTCATGAAAGAAATGGGAATTCAGCAGGCGATAAGACGCCTTTTTGCGTTCGACAGGCCGGACGCGGAATTTGAACTGCTCGAAACGGAGCGCGGCGAGCCGTCCATGCTGGGCGGCTGGCGGGAGGCCTACGTGCCAAAGGAGGAGACGCCCGCGCCGCCTTCCGCGCGCACGGAGGAGAACCGCCGCCGCCTTTCGTATGAATATCGCGCCTCCATCAACCCGGATTTGATTTTGCGCTCCTTTCAGCTTGGCGGAAACCACGCGGCCTTTATTGCCTTTATCAACGGTATGGCCGACGGCGATCAAATCAATGATTTTATCCTGCGCCCGTGCATGCACATGGCGCTGCCGGAGGAAAAGCCGGAGAGCATGTGCGCGTATCTGCTCGAAAACGTGCTTTGTATGCAGGATGTGGAAATCAGCGACGATTGGACGAATATCAAGCGCGCCGTTTCCGAGGGGCGTACCGCGCTCTTTACGGACGGGGAAGCGCGCGCGGTCATATTGGACACGCGCGGCTTTATCCAGCGCGGGGTGACCGAGCCAACAAACGAAACGGTCATTATGGGCCCGCGCGAGGCGTTTACGGAAAGCATTCGCACCAACGTAACGCTTTTGCGGCGCATCGTAAAGACCGATGATTTTGTGTGCGAGTTTCGCGCGTCGGGCGGACGCAACAACAATCGCATCGTCATTGCCTACCGACAGGGCGTGGCCAACGAAAGCCTGGTGGGGGAGGTCAAAAAGCGAATCGCCAAGGTGGACACGCTCATGGTGCTTTCGGCGGGCACCATCGAACAGATGACCGAACGAAAAACCTTTTCACCCCTGCCGCAATCGCTTTCTACCGAGCGCCCGGACAGGGCCGCCGCGCTCGTTATGCAGGGGAACGTCGTCGTCATCGTGGAGGGCAGCCCGATCGTTTCCGTCATGCCCGCCACGCTGTTTTTGCTCATGTCCTCCGCCGAGGACGCCTATCTGCGCGCGCCCGTGGGTTCCATCATCCGGCTGGTACGGTATATCGGTTCCTTTCTTTCCATCATTATGCCCGGATATTTTATCGCGCTGACCATGCATCATCAGGGCATGCTGAGCAGCGAGGTGCTCGCCACGGTCATCGCCTCGCGCAACATGGTTTTTTTGCCGCTGCCCGTTGAGATGATATTTCTCCTGCTGGTTTTCCAGCTTGTGCGCGAGGCGGGATTGAGCGTGCCGGGCGTGATGGGGCAGAGCGTGGGCATCATCGGCGGACTTATCCTCGGACAGGCGGCTGTGGCGGCCAATATTGTGAGCACGGTCGTACTCATTATTGTGGCGCTGACCGGACTGGGAAACTTTACCATTCGGGATTATCAAACGCAGCTTGCTGCGGCGTATTTTCGCACGCTTCTCGTGCTTGTCGCCTGGCTTGGCGGGCTGTTGGGCATAAGCTGCGCGCTGCTTTTGACCGTAGCGTGGATGGCGACGCTGAAATCCTACGGCGTGCCGTTCCTGGCTCCTGTGTCGCCCAAAACCTACGCGAGGGGCCCTGTGGTGTTGCGCGGGCGCGTCACGCCCAAGCTGCGGGCAAACGATTATGTAAACGCGGGAGGTGGCATGTTTGAAAGATAAATCTTTCGAACTCCCGTTTTGTGCGATTGCCGCGAAGCGGAAATTTTTCCGCCTAGGGCGGCAATTTCGCTGACGCGAAACCGGCCCCAACTCCGATAGAAAGGATGCTTTCGCGGCTGCGAAAGCTATGGTCATAGGCATGAATTTGCGCGAAGGACGCATCGGCAAGCAGGAGTGCGCGAGCGCGGCCCTGATCGGAGCCGTTATCAGCGGGATATTTGCCATGAACACAAGCGCCGTGTATGAAGACGGAAACTCGGCTTATGTTTCCTCCATCCTTGCCGCGCTCGCCGCGCTTGGCGTATTCCTGCTCGCCGCGGCCGCCATGAACAAGCACGGGCTTGTTGATCTGTACGGCCTGTTCCGCTTTGCGCTCGGCAGGTTTTTTGCGCCCGTTGCCTCGTTTGTCGTGGTGTTTGCGCTTCTTTTGGCGGCTGCTCTGCCGCTTACGCGCCTGCTGCTTATTTTGGGGCGTTTTGTGTATGTGTTTGCGGAGGTACCCTTAATCGCGCTGTATTGTCTGCCCTGCGTCGTTATGCTTGCCGTCATGGGGCTCGAGAGCATTGGGCGCACGGCCAGGCTGTTTTTGGCGGTCATTCTTTTTTCGCTTATGCTGACGTTTATCATCGCCGCGCCCGCTTATGATGCGTATCGGCTGTATCCGCTGCTGGGGAACGGCCTTTCCCGCATGCTGTTGCTTTCCCTGCCTGGTATTTCACGCTTCTTTCCGCCGCTTTGCGCGCTTCTCATCTGCGGGCGCGGCGCACAGGGCCTAAAGAGCGTGCGCGTGAGCGGAAAGGTCGCCGCGCTTGGCGGGGGGCTTATTACTTCTGCCTCCCAGCTCTGTTTGGGCATGACCTATGACTATGCGTCGCTTTCCAGAATGCATTCGCCCATGTTTCGGGCGACCATGGCGGTTAACACCAGCAGCGCATACCTGCGCACCGATAAGATGCTGCTCTTCTTCTGGGTGATCGGCGGGCTGATTGCGGGCGCGTTTTATTCCTATGCGGGGGCGCTGCTGCACACGCGCGCGTTTGCCATGCGGGATGTGCGCCCGGCGGCGACGGCAATCGCTGCCGGGGCCGTATCTGTCGCGCTGCTTGGAAACATGGGCCAGCCATGGTTTGAGCGCTTCGCCGTATATATGTGGCAGTATCTTTGGGCGCTGCTCATCGCACCCGTTCTGCTTGCAAGCGCGCTCGCGCTTTTCCGCAGGAGGAAGGTTTGAAAGACGCATCTTTCAAATCCGTTTTGCGGTTTTCGCCGCATACGGGCGGCAATTTTGCTTTGCAAGACCAGCCGCAATTCCAAGCGCAATTTTCAAATTGCATTCGAAGGGAGGCTTTTGCTTTGCAAAAGCTATGGGCATTGCCATGCTAAAGCGCATTTACCCCCGCGCGGTAAAGACGGCATTTTTGTGCCTCCTCACGGCGGCTTTCGCCTTTTCCGGCACGGGCTGCCTGCAAGCGCATTCGGTTGATCAGTACGGCTATGTGCTGGCCATCGGCTTCGATGTCGGGAAAACGCTCCCCTATGAAATTACGTTGGTGCTCCAAAAATCCGAGCAAACGGGCGATTCGCAAAAGAGCGTGAGTTATGATACGGTTTCGGCGGAGTGCCGCAGCCTGTTTGAGGCCATCGAGACGGTCACGGGGAACCTCCCGTTTCAGTTGGACTTTGCGCGCGCGCGGCTGCTGGGCTTTTCCCGGGAAATTGCGCAGCAGGAGGGGGCCATGGAAAAGCTGCTGGACATTTCCTTTGCGGAGCTCCGATTCCGCTACAACGCGAACCTCTTTATTTCATTTTCTACCGCCAAGGAAGCGCTGGAAAGCTTAAAAAGCGGCTTTGACCCCAGCTTAAGCAAGATTCAGAAGGATCTGGTCAACCACTCGCGGGAATCCGGGCTCATTCCCTCCGCAAATTTGACGCGCTTTTTTGAATCAATGGAGGGGAAGGCCTATCATATCGCGCTGCCCCTGTGCGGTGTTGAGCCGGAAACGCCCATGATGCGCACCATGGATTCAGTGGGCGAACGCGAGTACGCTTATATCGGCGGAAGCCTGCTGATTGACAGCGACATGAAAACCGGCCTTGCGGGCAGCGCCATTTTTGCGGGCAGCCGCATGGTGGGCGTTCTCGACGGGCAGCATACGCAACTTCTGCTGCTTGCGAGCGGCGATTTTACGGAGGGCCGCGTGCGCATGAAAGGGCTGAACGGGGAGGAAATGAGCGTATACCTGCGCACGGGGGGGAAGCCGGAGCGCAGCATTACGCTTGGCGAGCGGCTGCGTGCGGAGATCACCGTTAAGGTGATCGCGGATGTGGAAATGCCGGGCACTATCATTAAAAACGAGGCGGCGGCGCTCGAACGGCATATCAAGGAAACGCTGGAAGCGCAGTTTCCGCCAGTTTTTGAAACCTGCCGTTCGCTTGGAAGCGATGTATTCGGCCTTGGCGCGCTTGCCGTTACGCATTTTTCCGATACGAAGGCATGGGAGGCGTACGATTGGCGGGCTGCCTACGCGAACGCGGAGGCCGTTTTTCATGTGGACATCCGTTTGGAACACAATCCCGGGAAATCCTTTTTGGAATAGGAGGCGGCTTGCATGCTGACATTTGTCCTCGTTCTTTCCCCAACCGCGCTGTATGCGCTCATATACGCGGGTTATTCCCTGCGCATGGGGCGCGTGCTCGCGGCGCTCGGCGCGTTGTTGGCGGCGCTCCTTCCCATCAGCCTTGCCGTTTTGCTGCTTATACGCTGATTCGGGCGCGCATAGAGGGCGTCGGGCTTTTGCGAGCGGAATCGAGCATTGCTTTTAGGCGGAATGTACCCTATAATATTTACATGAGCGAAATTGTGCCCGGTTTGCGGCGGCCCGCAGCGCGCTTGCCGTGCCTTGCGCCGCGCCTTGCCGTGGCCGCCGCGCTGCTTTCAGGCGTCGAACGCGTTGCGGACGTGGGCTGCGATCACGGCCTGCTGTGCTGCACACTGCTCGCGGAAAATCCTGCTTTGCGCTGTATTGCGTCGGATGTGTCGGAAGCGTCCTTGCGCAAGGCGGAGGCCCAGGCGACGCGCTTTGGAGTAGCGGAGCGCCTTACGCTGCGCGCGGGAGACGGGCTTTGCGTTCTCAAAACGGGGGAGGCGGAAGCCGTCGCGCTGCTCGGCATGGGCGGCACGCTGATTGCGCGGCTGCTCGACGCGGCCGATACGCCCCTTGCCGGTGCGCGTCTTGGCGTATTTCAGCCCATGCGCGGCGTTTCGGACCTGCGAAGGTATCTCTGGACGCGCGGGTATTTTGTGCAAAGCGACCGCATTGTGCGCGAGGGCGCGCGTTTTTATCAGGTATTTTCCGTCCTGCCGCCAGTGGGCGGGGCGCGGCAGCCGCTTCCGATGGGATGGCCGGCGGATTGCTTCGCGCTGGGCTATACGGCCTTTGCAAACCGGGAGGACGGCTTTTTGCCGCTGGCGGAGCGCTTGCTTTGCGAGTGCGAGAAACGGCTGCGTTCCGCGCGCGGAAGCGCGGGTGAAGCGCCCCTTGCGGCGCGCGCGGCCGGGCTTCGCGCGGTGATTGCCGCGTATAACGCGGACGAATTCTGAAGGGAGCGATGCGTCGTGTTATTAAAGGATTGGCTCGCGGTGATGGAGGAAATCGCCCCGCGCGCGCTTGCGGCGGATTTCGACAACGTTGGCCTGCTCGTGGGTACGGACAGGACGGATATATGCCAGGTGCTTGTCGCGCTGGACTGCACGCCCGCCGTGGCGCGGGAGGCGGTGGAGCGCGGCGCGGACCTCGTACTCACGCATCATCCGTCTTTTTTTTCCGGCGTAAAGCGCATTTTGCCGGACGATCCTGATACGGCGGCGACCTTCATCCTGCTGCGCGGCGGCGTAGGACACTTCGTGGCGCACACCAATCTGGATGCGGCGACGGGCGGCGTAAACGATGTGCTTTGCGGCCTGCTGGGTCTTGCGGAGGCGGGGCCGCTCCCGCCGGACGGGCTTGGCCGCGTCGGCACGCTGCGGGGGATGACGGGCCTCTCTGATTTTTCCCGCCGCGTCGCGCGCGCGCTCAACGCGCCCGTGCGCTTTACGGGCGATCCGCAAGCCATTGTGCGCAAGGTGTGCGTGGTGGGCGGCAGCGGCGGAAGCGAGCTTGCGCAAGCGGCGGCGGCTGGCGCGGATACCTTTGTAACCGGGGAGCTCAAGCATAGCGCGGCGCTTGCTGCGGGCACGCTCGGCGTAAACTGCGTGGTCGCCGGGCACTATGAAACCGAGGCCGTTGTGCTTCCAAACCTGATTGAACGTTTACAGGCCGCCACAAATGGTGTACAATATCATTTAGCGCTCGCGGACAGGAGTCCGTTTTTGAGCGCGTAGGAGGGAAAATCATGAGCAAGCTTGACGCGCTTTGGGCGTATCAGGAGGCGGAGCAGAGGAAGGCGCAGCTCGAAGCGACCATCCGCGCGACCCCTTCGCGCCAGAAATTGAACAAGCTCCACAAGCTCCTCAGGCAGCAGCAGCAGACCATTACGCAGCTTGGAGACGATCTGGAGAGCCGTGCGCAGCAGTATGAGCGGCTTCTTGAGCAGGTGGCAAAGCTTTCCGGTCGGCTGGAGCTGGAAAACGGCGAGCTGAGAACCATGGAACAGGATGAGGAATGCACGGCCGAGGAAATGACCGAGCTCCGCGGCGATATCGAAAAGCTGAACCGGGAGATTTCGGGCGTTATGCGCGAGGCGAAAACGCTCCTTGGTCAAACCGAGAAGGCGCTTGAGGAATACGGCGCCGTGCGCCAGACGGCGGGCAAGGCGAAGAAGGAGTACGATCAGCTTCGCATCGTGTGCGAAAAGGAGCTGGAGGATAGTTCGGGCGAGATTACCCGCTGCAACGACGAGCTTGCACGCATTGCCAAGCGCGTGGATCCCGCGCTGCTCGAGCGCTATGAAAAGGTCAAGCAGCACCACGCGACCCCTGTGGCAAAGGTCGTCAACAGCAAATGCGGCGGCTGCAATATGTCGCTGCCCATGGTCGTGCAAAAGCGCATCGCCGCGCCGGACGCGGTGGTAGAGTGTGAGAATTGCGGAAGGATTCTGTATTCCGCTGATTAGTTTGTGAGCAAGGCAGGCGGCCGCCGCGCGCTGCAAGGCGCGGGGAGGAAAGTCCGAGCACCGCAGGGCAGGGTGCCGGGTAACACCCGGCGGAGGCGACTCCAGGGAAAGTGCAACAGAAAGAAACCGCCCCCTTTGGGGGTAAGGATGGAAAGGCGAGGTAAGAGCTCACCCGCGGCCTGGCGACTTGTCCGCGCTGTAAACCCCACCTGGTGCAAGATTGGTATGGGAGCATTCAATAGCGGCCCGCTACGCTCTCGGGAATCGCTGGAGCCGGTCGGCAACGTCCGGCCTAGATAGATGGCCGCACTCGACAGAACTCGGCTTATCCCTTGCTCACAAATTCTTTTTTGGAGGTGAACGTGATGGAGCAGCAAAGAAAAATCGTATTTTCGGGCATACAGCCCACTGCGGTGCCGACGCTCGGCAATTATCTGGGAGCCATGCAGCACTGGCCGGCCATGCAGGACGAATTTGACTGCTATTACTGCGTGGTGGACATGCACGCCATCACGGTTCGGCAGGATGCGGGCGAGCTGCGCCGCCGGAGCCTTGAGATGTACGCGCTGTTTCTGGCCTGCGGGCTGGATCCGGCGCGCGCAACGCTGTTTGTACAGTCCGGCGTGTCGGCGCACACGCAGCTTACCTGGGCGCTTAGCTGCAATACCTATATCGGCGAATTGTCGCGCATGACGCAGTTCAAGGAAAAGAGCGCGCGCCACGCGGACAACATCAACGCGGGACTGTTCACCTATCCCGTGCTCATGGCGGCGGATATTCTTCTGTATCAAGCGCAGCTGGTGCCGGTCGGGGCGGATCAAAAGCAGCACGTGGAGCTCACGCGCGATATTGCCATCCGCTTCAACAACGCCTATGGCGAAACCTTTGCGGTGCCGGAGCCGTATATTCCCACGGTCGGCGCGCGTATCATGAGCCTTGCCGAGCCGGAAAAGAAAATGAGCAAGTCCGATCCGAACCCGAACGCCATGATCGGCATTCTCGACGAGCCGGACGCCATTGTGCGCAAGCTCCGCCGCGCCGTGACGGACTGCAACGGCGAAATCACGCCCGACCCGGCATGCGCGGGCGTTTACAACCTGCTTACCATCTATTCCGCTTGCAAAAAATCCACCGTCGAGGCCGCCGCAAAGGAATTTGCCGGGCAGGGCTACGGCGCGCTGAAGGAGGCGGCGGCCAGCGTCGTTGTGGAGACGCTTACGCCCATTCAGACGGCTTATAAGCGCCTGCTTGCCGACAAGGCGTATCTTGCGCAAACCATCACCCAGGGCGCGGACAAGGCGCAGCACGCGGCGCAGAAAACGTTGCGCAAGGTGTATCACAAGCTCGGGCTTGATCCTGTTAAGTAAAGACGCGGAGGGCAAGACGAGCCCCCTTAAGCGGGTGCATGACTGTGCGCCCGCTTTTTTGCGCAATCGGGAGTTCATTGCGCAGACGGGGCGCGCTTCCTTGCCGGCCCGTCTCATTGTGTGGGCGCGTACAGCATGCATTGCCAAAGCGCATATGAATTTGCGCGAGATATCCTTTCCGAGCGAACAGAGATGCGGCTTGTGCTTTGACACGGTTTGGGGCATGCCTGTCAACAAGCAAGAGCAAGGGCGCGAAAAACCTTGCCCTGCTTGCCAGATTCTCAACGTTGCAATTATTTGGAAAACAAAGTATATTATCATCGAGAGCATGTTATATTGGGAGGAAAAGAAATGAAGAGAATACTTGCACTGGTACTCACGCTTGCCCTGGTTCTCGTTCTTGCCGCCCAGCAGCCCGCCGCTACGGAAGCGCCCGCGCCCACTGCCGCGCCTACCCAAGCGCCTACGGAAGCGCCCGTGCCAACAATCGATCCTACCGCGCCATGTTTTATTGCATCCTACGAGGATGGAACGCTCGCGCCCGATAGAATTGAAGGGAAGATCGGGAAGGACAACGCGATTAAGCTGTTCTTTACGACAGAGAATGTTGAGGGCATGGTTGGCTGGAATGGAGACTTTGAGAAAGCGGGAATCTTTTTTGAGCTGAATTTTGCATTCATTGAAGAAAAGGGACTGCAGCTGATCATTTGGGCCGATGAACCGACGGAATGCACGTCGACTATGTTCATCAACGGCTCGGACGATTGGGCAAACCCGGATATCCTCTATGAAAGAGCGTTTACGTTCGTTTTCAGCGCATGATCTTCGGCAGCCCATTTCGGTTCATGGTGAAATAACGGCTCAATGTCAATAGTTGAGCAAGAGCAGCAGACAAAACAACCGAGGGAGTCATTCGCGAGGGAGCGGATGACTCCCTTTCCTTGCGGGTGAGACGGAACCGGCTTCGTAGGTTTGGGAAGGAGCGATAGCCGCAAAACGCATAACAAATCGGACAGGAAGCGCATCGCCGCCTGTCCGATTCTTTAATAAAAAAGGTTGTTAAGAGAAATCCGGGAGCGTATCCGGCAGCAAGCCGCTTCCGCCGTGCTTTTCCAGCTTGGCAATGGCTTTGGCAAAGGCGGCATAATCCTCGGGCGAATGCGCGTCGGAGCCATAGAAAGAAACCATATCGGCCTGCTGCAAGCGCTTAATGAGCTTGGCTGTTGGGCTGAACAGGCCGCCGGCCAACCGCGCAGGGGAAACCTGCAAACGGCAATCCATTTCCACCAGTGTGCGCGCGATTTGAAAATCGCACTGAATGGGCTTATAGCGCTCCGGGTGGGCAACGATGATTTGAATATCCTCGCATTGTATGCGGTATAATATGCGCTCCCAGTTGCCGGGCCAGCAGTCCGGCGGGAACTCAAAAAGGAGCTGCTTGGTTCCCTCCGTGCAGAGAGAGAGCAGCTCGGCCTCCTCCACGCCCGTCGTGGCCTTCAAGTTGCATTCAAAGCCCTGCGTAAGCGTGACGCCGCGCTCAGCGGCCGGCTCTAACAGGGAGGCAAACGCTGCCTCCACCTTGGCGCGGTCAAACGCGAAGCGGTACACATGCGGCGTGCAGACGATGTGTGTAATTCCCATTTGTCTTGCCGCGTCCAGCATGGCGACAGATTCCGTCAAGCTTTGCGAACCGTCGTCCACGCCGGGAAGAATATGACAATGCAAATCGACCATACCAAATCGCCTCTTTAGTCCCTGGTTTTGCCCTTGTCGTAATAGGTATAATAGTCGTAGTGCGAGGAGCTGCGGGCCGTTCCGTTGAGCACGACGCCCAGAATATCGGCGTTGGCCTTGCGAAGCTGATCCACGGCCTCCACGACTTCTTTTTTGTCCACACGTCCTGCGCGGATGACATAAATGGTTTTATCCACCAGCGTGGATATAATCGCCGCATCTACAAAGGCCGCGAGCGGCGGGGTATCGATCACGACATAGCGGAAGGAGCTTTGCATGGCCTCCACAATGGCCTTGTAGCGCTTGGTCGCCAGCGTATCGACGGGATTTGCGATCTTGCGGCCCACGTCGAGGAAGAACAGATTGGGGAACTCCGTGCGCACAATCGCGTCGTTGAGGGTGGCCGTGCCCATCAGAACGTCGGAAAGGCCTTGCTTGCAGCGGATCTTGAAATAATTGGCAAGCCGTGGCCTGCGCAGATCGTTTTCCACAAGCAAGGTGGCGCTCCCGGCCTCCGCCAGAGAAACGCAGAGCGCGGAGGCGATGGTGCTTTTGCCCTCGGAGGGCTTGGTTGAGGTGACCATAATGGTCTTGACCGGGTCGTCAATGCTCGCGAAGCTGATGTTCGTGCGCAGCGTCTTAATGGCCTCCTGTAAATAGGGGCTTCCCGAATAGATTTGTGAAATCAGGCTCATGAGTGAAGCGCCCCCTTTGCCAATTTAGATTCAACCTGCGGAACCTGCGCAAGCGTGGGCAGACCCAGAATCGCCTCCACATCCTCCGGCGTGCGGATCGTGGTGTCGAGCATTTCCTTGGCCAGCGCAAAGCCGATGGAGAGCGCCAGCCCGGCAACGCCCGCGATAGCGATGTTGCGCAGCGTCTGCGGGCCAGAGGGCTTTTGCGGAACGACGGCGGGGTCTACGATGGACACGTTGTCCACGCGCATGATCTCCACCACAACCAGGGCAAACTGCGCGGCCAGCTCGTTTGCGATATTGGCTGCCATGTAGCCCTCCGTGCCGGTCACGGAAATGCGGATAAAACGCGTATTGGATACGGCGGACACCGAGATATCGTAACCGCTTAGGTCCGGCAAATTCAGCGCACGCGCGGTCGCGTCCTTCACGCGCTTGCTCAACACAAGCTCGCGATAGTCGTTGACAAGCTGGGTGCTGGCCGAAAGGTCGGAGCTCGTTACCGTTTCGGAATTCTGCTGATTGAGCACATACAGCGAGGTGGAGGCGGTAAAGGTGGGGTCCAGCACAAGGTAGGAAATCAGGGAAGTCGCAATCACAACCACCGCCGTAAACACCACGATGCCGATGTAATTCTTTCCAATAATCTTGAATATGTCTTTAATCGTCAGTTCATTTTCCACAAAATCCGTCTCCCTGCTTGCAATCGTTCGGTGTCCCGCTTTTTATCAGGCAAAATCCCCAAATTATTCTCAACCGCCGTCAACGGCGCCACTTCGTAAGGCTTGAGACGATGGCGATCACGCCCGCGCTTCCAAGCACCGCGAGAGCCACCCACAGCACCCAGCCGAAGCGCTCCTGCATGGAGGACTGATACACCTCGTCCTCCGGGCCGAAATGCTCAACGGGAACAGGCTTTGCCGTGGGCGTGGGGGCCAGGGGGGTCGTGCCGGCGCCGGCGCCTGTCTCCTGCGCCGCGGGCGGATTCTCCATGGCGGTAATGCGCATGGGAACGGAGGCAAGCTCGATTCCGTCCAGCGTGACGGCGGCGTTGGCGTAAACCTCGCCAACAGCCGCTTCCCCGACCGGTTCTCCCAGCGTGTAGGAAAAATCAAGCGGATTGATCACGGCCTCCTGCTTTTTGATCACGGTCACGCGCACATCCTGCATGTCGCCCGCAAGCGCCATGCCGCCCTCCTTTACAGAGCCGAGGAGTTGCGAAACGGTGGCCGTACAGTCGACGGATGCAAAGCCATACTCCCAATAGTCGAGCATGCCGGCGATGGGGGAGAACGCGTCGTCCCGCTCCTCCGTGGTGCCGATTACGGCCATCACCTGCATGCCGTTGATCTCCATGAGCGCAACGGCCGCGTAGCCGCCGCTGGCCTTGGGATACGAGCCGCCAAAGAGCGATTTGATGCGCGCGTCATATTTGGAACTCCCGCTGTGCAGCAGGCGCAGGCTCGCGGTGAGTTTTTTCGGCAGATGGTTGCCGGTCGTATTGGGCTCAATTTCGTAGGCAGATACGAGCTCGGTCACGCCCGGGAGCGCCGCCGCCGCGCGTGCAAGACGCAGCAAATCAGCGCAGGTGGTATATTCGTTGGGATCGGCCGCGCCCGCAATCCGAGTAAAGCTGGTGTTCGTCATGCCAAGCTGCGCGGCATATTCGTTCATTTTTGCAACAAAGGCCGTTTCATCCTCGGATACGCCGTGCGCCAGCATCAGCGCCGCGTCCTGCGAGCTGCAAAGCACGGCCGCTGTGATCAAATCGGAAACCTTGGCCGTATCGCCCTTTTCGAGGCCGGATATAGGAACCGAATCGGGCAGAGAGGAGAAGCCTGTATTGTCGGTCAGCGTTTGCTCAAGAGAAAGCTCCGTAGCGGCAATATAAGCCGTCATCAAGGTATGCAGGCCACCGGTGGGGGAGAAGCGTTCGTTGGCATCAAAGGAATCGAGCAGCATTCCCGTGCTCAGCTCCATCGCGGCAAAACGCGCCGTTTTGCGCACAGGCGATTCCGCAAGGGCATCCGCGCCGACGGCGTATTGTAAATCGGTTTCCGCGCGCGCGCTGATTGGAATAGAGGGAAACAAAAGCGCTACAAATAGGAAAACGGCTGCAAAAATTCGCATTCTATACTTCAATTCATTTCGCTCCCGCAATATTATTCGCTCAACACTGTAAAGTATAGGTGTTTTGGCGTTCTTTGTCAATTCCCCCTTTGCCGTGTGCGCCCGTTGTTGTCCAACATCCGCCTGCTGCGCTTCCATTGAGCAAGGCGTTTCCGGAGGCCCCCTTGCAGAAAGCGCATGCCGGTAAAAAGGGAGCGAAGCGCCCGCGCGCTCCGCCCCCCTGCGGCTCATGCATTTTGAGGCTCGCCCCGCGTTAGTCCAAATGTATCATAATGTGCTTGAGCTCTGTGTATTTCAGCATGCCCTCAATGCCGCCAGCGCGGTCGATGCCGCTTTCCTTATAACCGCCCGTCTCGCATTCCGCTACAAGGCGGTTGTATGTATTGACCCATGCCGTGCCCGCCCGCATGGCGCGTGCTACGCGCAGCGCCTTGTTGATATCCCGGCTCCACACGCCGGATGCGAGCCCGTAGCGCGTGCCGTTGGCAAGCGAAATCGCTTCGTCCACGGTTTTAAAGGTATTCACCGTCAGCACCGGGCCAAAGACCTCGTGCTGCACGATATCGCTTTCCATGGGCGGGTTGAGAAACACGGTGGGGGCGATAAAGAAGCCGTCCCTGCATGCGCCCTCCGTTATGCGGTGGCCGCCGGTTACGAGCGTGGAGCACTTTTTTGCTTCCTCAATCATGCCCAGTATGGATTCCATCTGCTTTTTGGACATAACTGGGCCCATTTCCGTTTCAGAGTCCATGCCCGGGCCGATTATCATGCTTTCCAGCTTCGCCTTGAGCATGCCGAGAAAGGCTTCGCACACGCTTTCTTCAATGATGAGCCTTGTTCCCGAGGTGCAAACCTGCCCCGCGTTGGTGCAAAAGCCTTGATCGTCGGAAGGAGCGCCTTTTCAAGCGCCGCGTCGGCAAAAATTACGTTCGCGGATTTGCCGCCCAGCTCGAGCGATACGCGCTTCATGGTCTTGGAGCAGACCTCCATGATGTGCTGGCCCACCTCGGTGCTGCCGGTAAAGCTGATCATATCTACATCGGGGTGCGTAAGCAGCGTTTCGCCCGCCGTGCGGCTTTCGCCCGCTAGACAGTTGACCACGCCAGCCGGAAATTTTTCCGTGCGCTCGAGCGCCTCCATCAGCGCAAGCACGCAGCAGGGGGTGGAGGAGGAGGGCTTGATTACGACCGTGCAACCTGCGGCAAGGGTGGGCGAAATATCACGCATGAGCAGCACGACGGGCGCATTCCAGGGCACGATGCCGCCAACAACGCCCACCGGCTCGCGCACGAGGATGGACATGGTGTCCGCATCCAGCGAATTGCTCGTGCCAAACAGGGTGCGTAGCGCCGACGCGTAAAATTCCAAATAATGCGCCGCGCGATCCACCTCAAAGCGGGATTCGCCTATGGGCTTGCCCGTTTCAAGCGTCAGAAGCCGCGCGACGTGCTCCGCGTCAGCGCGGATCTCCCGCGCCCAGGCATGGAGCGCGACAAAGCGCTTTTGCGGCACAGCGGACCAGTCGTTGGCGTCAAAGGCCCGGCGCGCCGCCGCAATCGCCCGTTCCATGTCCGCAGCGCCGCCCTTTGCGTAAGCGGTCGCGGGCTTGCCGTTTGCGGGGCAGGTTACCTCCGTCCATGCGCCGGAGGCCGCCTCGACCCATTGCCCGTCCAGATAGTTTGCATACGTCGTTTTCATTTCCTTCGTCTTCCTTTCTGAGACGAATTCCGCTTGCTTCCGTTTTCTGTTGGGCAGGAAAAAACGGAATGGTCTGGTCAATTCATCTGACCTTATCATAGCAAATCGCGCGTTGTTTTTCAAGAAAAATAACGCCTGCTTTCTTCGCTTGCGCGCAGCGCGTCAATTGATTATAATTAAATAAACGGGTATGATTACGATTCCACGAAGCAAAAAGGAGGCGTCCATCTATGAAGCTGCTGTTTGCCGTGATTCAGAATGGAGACAACAAGGCCCTCACCCATGCGCTCATCGAGCACGATATCAGCGTTACGCGCATCGCCACAACGGGCGGTTACCTGCGCGGTGGAAACACGACGCTTATGATCGGCGTTGCCGAGGAACGGCTTGAAACCGCTCTTGCCATCATCAAGGATAAATCCAGCCGCCGTCACACCGTAACCGTGCCCACCACGGGACTGCCGCACAATGCCGACAGCGTGACGCTCCCCATGCAGATCGTCGTCGGCGGCGCGACCGTCTTTATTCTGAACGTGGAGAATTTCGTCAAGTTCTGATGGAACAGGAAGTGCCGGAGGCACACCCAAACGCAATCGAGCGCACGCATACCGCGCAAGACAGAGCACGGATTTGCACGGCAGCTTTGCCATGCCGGCGGCAAGCCGCCTTATTCCCGTTTGGCTTCTCCCTCGCTTCGCGAGGGGAGCTGACAAATCGTTTTTAGTCCTTTATAAAGTTTTTATATATTTTGCCATACGCTTTACAAGATTGTAACATTTCTGTTATAATTACTTTGCAATTCATGCAAAAATGTTATAAAGGAGCGATATCATGGAAAAGACAAAGAAGAAACTGTCCCTTGCCGCGTGGATCGGCATTGCTATGGTAGCCGGTATTCTTGTCGGTCTCATCGGGATCTGGGCCCCCGGCTTCGCGCAGTTCACTACGGATTACATGAAGCCCTTCGGAACAATCTTTATCAATCTCCTCAAGTTTATCGTCGTCCCGATCGTCATCCTCTCCATTGTTGACGGCATCATTTCCCTCAAGGATATCAAAAAGGTCGGCGCAATCGGCTGGAAGATCATGGTGTATTACCTGTGCACCACCGCAATCGCCATCGTCATCGGCCTGCTCTTTGCCAATATCTTTAAGGGCTGGTTCCCGGCCATCAGCACGACGGGCCTTGCGTATGAAGCCAAGACCGCCAATGTGATGGACACCATCGTGAACATCTTCCCGAGCAGCTTCTGGGGCCCGCTCGTGAGCGCCACCATGCTTCAGGTTATCGTCATCGCGCTGTTCATCGGCTTTGGCATCCTGCTCGCGGGTGAAAAGGGCAAGACCTTCGGCGCGTGGATCAACAGCGCCAACGAAGTCTTCATGAAGATCATGGGCATGATCATCAAGGTCGCCCCCATCGGCGTATTCTTCATGATGGCGTGGGTCGTCGCCAATCAGGGGCCGCAGATTCTCGGCAGCCTCGCGCTCGTGCTGCTGGTTGCGTACATCGGCTACATTGTGCACGCCGTGCTGGTTTATTCCGCCTCCGTCAAGATATTCGCGGGCATGAACCCCATCAAGTTCTTCAAGGGCATCGCGCCGGCCATGGCCTTCGCGTTCTCCTCGACGAGCTCCATTGCCACGCTCCCCATCACCATTGAGTGCGCGGATGAAATGGGTGCTGATCCCACCATTTCGAGCTTCACCCTCCCGCTCGGCGCGACGATCAACATGGACGGCACGGCCATCTACATGGGCGTTTGCTCCATCTTCATCGCTTGCTGCTATGGCATCGACCTGACGCTGGGCCAGATGCTCACCATCATCCTCACCGCCACCATCGCTTCCATCGGCACGGCGGGCACCTCGGGCGCGGGCATGATCATGCTCACCATGGTGCTCACGAGCGTAGGCGTCCCGGTCGAGGGCATTGCCATCATCATGGGTATCGACCGTCTCTTTGACATGGGCCGCACCACGATCAACATCGTTGGCGACGCTGCGGGCGCTCTGGTCGTTACCGCCTCCGAAGCCAAGAAGGCCGCCAAGAAGGGCGTAAACGCCGCAGCGTAAGCGAGCCGCGTCCTGTGAACGAAGTACTCTACAACAAAAACCGGCGGGCCGCTCAATCGGGCGACCCGCCGGTTTGTTAAACGAATTTCGTTAAGAGGCCGCCGCCGCTTGATGCGCAATCTGGCCAGGCGGCATGCGTGCGGGAACGGAAGGCGCGGTTGTCACGGCCCGGGAAACGCTCTTATTGCTTTCGCAACGCTTTCACCTTCCGGCTCTTAAAGAGAAACCAAAGTATGGTTAACACCTGCAAAATGGCGGAAACAAGATAGATGGTACGCGTTTCTTCACGCCCCGCCATCAGATGCACGCAGAGCGCGAGCGTCCAGAAAAGCCCGCTCACGGCCATGCATTGGTATGTATAGCACCACCAAATGCCCGTAAATACGATCAATACGATAAAGGAAACGGGCATCGCGAAAAGGAAGGCCATCCATGAGAACGCAAGGCCGGGGGCTGCCACGCGAAGCGCAAAATAGACAACCGCCGCCACCAGCCACACAAGCCCAACGGACAGCAGCACAATGAGGATGCGCCCGGGACTTTTGAACACGGGCGGGTTTTCGCTGAGCAGGTCGTTTACGCTTATGCCGTATAGCTCTGCGATCATCGTGAGCACGAAAATATCCGGCACGCCTTCCGCGCGTTCCCATTTGGAAACGGATTTATCGGAATAGCTCAGCTTTTCGGCAAGCTGCGCCTGCGTATGTCCGTTCGCCTTGCGATAGCGGGCGATGTTGCCGGCAATGGTTTTGCGAACGCTTTCTTCGGTCAAATACGCACACCTCTTCTTGTTAATAGCTTCAATATACCTGAACGGCGCCGTATTTGCAAGGATTCTATTTCCAGTAGAGTCGTGGAAACCAGCGGTAGAGCGGCAGGAAGGAATCGTGTGGTGCGAACATAGCCTTCGAATGGTATGATAATTGAAAGACAAAATATGTATTTCATGGAGGCGACCATGCAAAGCTTTGTGTTAACCTGCTGCTCGACGGCCGATATGCCCGCTGCCTATTTTGAAGAACGAGGCATTCCGTACGCTTGCTTCCATTTCTTGATGGACGGAACGGAATACCCGGATGACCTTGGGAAATCCATTCCCTTCGACGTGTTTTATAAGCGAATCGCGGACGGCGCGGAGCCGAGCACCTCGCAGGTAACCGAGGGGCAATACCGTGCGCTTTGGGAGCCGTTTCTGAAGGAGGGAAGGGACGTTTTGCACATCACGCTCTCCTCCGGCCTGTCCGGCACCTATAATTCTGCACGCATTGCGCGCGAGGAGCTGCTCGCGGCCTATCCGGGCTGCAAGCTTTTCCTGGTCGATTCGCTTGGCGCTTCCTCCGGCTACGGCATGCTTGTGGACGCGGCGGCGGGGCTGCGCGACGCGGGCAAAAGCGCGGAGGAGGCCTGCGCATGGGTGGAGGCCAACAAGCTCCGCGTGCACCACTGGTTCTTCTCAACCGATCTTACCAGTTATCTGCGCGGCGGGCGCATCTCCAAGGCCTCGTACGCCATCGGCTATATTCTCAACATCTGCCCGCTTCTCAACATGAATCAGCTTGGCAAGCTTATCCCGCGCAGCAAATTCCGCGGCAAGAAGCGCGTCGCGCGCGAAATCGTGGAGCGCATGAAGGAGCACGCGCGGGGCGGCACAGATTATTCCGGCAAGTGCTTTATCAGCCATTCCGCCTGCATAGACGACGCGCGCGCCGTTGCCGAGCTTGTGGAGGCGGCCTTCCCCAAGCTTGACGGCAAGGTCATGATCAATAACGTAGGCACGGTGATCGGCTCGCACACGGGCCCGGGAACCGTCGCGCTGTTCTTCTTTGGGGACGAACGGGTGAATTGAATATTGTCCCAGCACGTTTTTGCGGCTTAGCAACAAGGGGCCATTTGCCAGGGAGCGAATGGCCCTTGCTGTTGCTTGATCTGCCGCTCAACCGAACCGATTGGCATTGCGCCATAGATAACAACGGGGTCCCCTTGTATTGCAGGGAATGGCGCCCGCATCGTCTCGTATACAAATGTGAAAAGCCGCCCCTTACGGAGCAGCTTTGATGCGATAACTGAGGTTTACAGGCTCTTGAGCACCCCGGTCGCGTCGTTGAACTCGTGAATGAGCGCGTCGATGTCGTTTGCCTGCTCGTGCATGTCTGTCCAGTAATGCGGATCGTACCACTGCTGGTTGATCTCCTCGTAGGTCTTGCCCTGCTGCTCAACCCAGGTGTAATACTTGAGGTTGTGCACGCGCTTGCGGGCCTCGTAGGTGAGCTCCTCCATCACGTCGGTGCGGACGCCGTGGAGATGCTCCGCATAATCAGCCGCCGCCATGGCCTGCGTGTACGCGCCGTCGGCCTCCTGCAATTCCTTGATGCGGCTCTGGTACATAACGGCCGAGTCGGTGCCCACGGTCGCGACCACGTCGTTTTCGGTGAGCTCATAGTACTTGGCCATCTTGATGCAGCACAGCATGTTGGCAATGCCGGAGATGCCCATGAGCGAAAGCTTTTCGATAAACTCTGCCGGCACGCCGACCTGCTCGACGAGGTACTTGTGACCTTCGGGCTCGTTGAAGAGCCGGAGGAGCTTCTGGCTGTCTTCATCGTCGATATCGATGACCATGTCGGTGTTCTTTACGTTATGAATCCACGGCACATGCTTGTCGCCGATGCCTTCGATGCGGTGGCCGCCAAAGCCGTTTTCGAGCAACGTGGGGCACTGAAGCGCTTCGCCAACCGCCAGCTTGGAGGTCGGATACTGCTCCTTCAGATAGTCGCCAGCAGACATCGTTCCAGCCGAGCCGGACGTAAACGCCGCGCCTGCAAAACGGTCGCCCGGGCGCTTGATGGACTCAAACGCGTCCGCAATCGCCTTGCCGGTAACCTGATAATGCCAAACGCAGTTGCCCATCTCCTCAAACTGGTTGAAGATCATGACGTCCTTACGGGTCGTCTTGAGCTCCCAGGTTTT
>CAZWSI010000028.1:0-21890 GCA_964636405.1 uncultured Oscillospiraceae bacterium | reverse complement strand
CGCCGTTGAGCATGAGCTTCATGTTGCCCGTGCCGGACGCCTCCGTGCCCGCCGGAGAGATCTGCTCGGAGATGTCCGCCGCCGGGATGATTTTCTCCGCGTAGGAGCAATTGTAATTCTGCACGAACACCACGCGCATCAAATCGCGCACGTCCGGGTCGTCGTTGATCTTCTTGGCAATCTCGTTGATAAACTTGATCACCGATTTGGCGCGGATATAGCCCGGCGCGGCCTTGGCCCCGAAGATGAAGGCCGTGGGCGTAAGGCCCTGGATGCGGCCGTCCTTCACGCCAAAGTAGAGATCGAGGATGGAGAAGGCGTTGAGCAGTTGCCGCTTGTACTCGTGCATGCGTTTCACCTGCACGTCGAATACGAAGTGCGGCGGCAGGTGTACGCCCTCGCGCCTGGCGATTTCGCGGGAAAGCTGCTCCTTCTTGAGCTGCTTGACCTCGACAAATTCCGCAACGTCCTCGTCGCGCAGATGGTTCTTCAAGCCCTCCAGCTCGTCGAGGCTGACGAGAAAGCCGTCGCCGATGCGGCGCGCGATATATGCGCTCAGCTCCTCGTTGCAAAGGCCCAGCCAGCGGCGCTGCGTAATGCCGTTCGTCTTGTTTTGAAAGCGCTCCGGGCAGAAGGCGTACCAATTGCGCAGCACGTCGTTTTTGAGGATGTTGGTGTGAATCTCCGCCACGCCGTTGATATAGCGCGAGCAATAGCAGGCAAGGTAGGCCATATGGATGGTCTTGCCCTGAATAATGGCCATGGAGGCGCAATCAAAGCCCCTGGTCATAAGCTCGCCGCAAAGGCGCTCGTTGATGCGGTATACGATATCGAATATCTCCGGCAGCACCGAGCGGAACAAATCCACATCCCATTTCTCCAGCGCCTCGGCCATGATAGTGTGGTTCGTATAGGAAAAGACCCGCGCAGCAATCTGGAAGCTGCGCTCAAAGTCCACGCCCTCTCGCATGAGCAGGCGGATGAGCTCGGGGATGCTCACGGTTGGATGCGTATCGTTGAGCTGGATGGCCACGTGCTCGGCAAAGCTGTCGATGGGCCTGTTTTCGCGCTTAAAGCGGTAAAAAATATCCTGCAACGACGCGCTCGAAAGAAAATACTGCTGCTTAAGGCGGAGCCTTTTGCCGGCTGGCGTGGAATCATTGGGATAGAGCACGCGGGTGATATCCTCCACGGCGTTTTTCTCGAGCACCGCGAGGGCGTACTCCTGATCGTTAAAGAGCTGAAAATCAAAATCCTGCAACGCCTCGCTCTGCCAGAGCCGCAGCGTGCCGATGTTGTCGGTGCGATAGCCGATGACGGGCATATCGTACGGCACGGCGCGCACGGTCTGATCCGCAAAACGCACGGTCACCTCATGCGAATCGCGGCGGCGGCTCCATGGGTCGCCCTGCCGCTGCCAGTCGTCCGCCTGCTCGCACTGGAAGCCGTCGCGGAAGCGCTGCTTAAACAGGCCGTATTTATAACGTATGCCGTAGCCGTCGAGCGGCAAATCATTTGTGGCGGCCGAATCGAGATAGCAGGCCGCAAGCCGGCCCAGGCCCCCGTTGCCCAGCGCCGCGTCCTCGATATCCTCAAAGCAGGCGAAATCCAGGCCCTTTTCAGCAAACGCGGCGCGCACCTGCTCCAGCAGGCCGAGCGAAAACAGGTTGTTATAGATCATGCGCCCCACAAGGTATTCCGCGCTGAAATAATAGGCCTCGCGCACGCGCTCGTGCGCATGGCGGCTTTCGTACCACTCGTCTGCCATTTCGCCCATCACAACGCTGGAAAGCGCGTCGTGGAGCTGCGCCGTCGTGGCGTCCTTCAGCGTAGCCTGATGGTTCTGCACCAGCGCCAGCTCGATTTTTCCCATTAGGTTGTCAATATGCATCGCAACTTCTCCTTGCATGGCGTAAAACGCACCGATGGATAGTATATCATATCGTTCCGCGCTGTGCCATATGAAATTCGCGCGGGAGGAACTGCGCGAAAGGAACTGCGGCGTCTTCCCTTTCAGCGGGAAGAAAGAATTGCAAAGGCGCGCGTTTCCCGCTATACTGATACCGAATATAACGAATAAAGGATGTGCGAAAACGATCATGAATTACGCGGAAGAATCGCTCAAGCTTCACCGTCAGTGGAGGGGAAAGATCGAGGTGGTTGCGACCGTGCCCGTGGCGAGCAAGGACGATTTGTCGCTTGCGTATACGCCGGGCGTGGCCCAGCCCTGCCTCGAAATTGAAAAGGACGTGAATCTGTCCTATGAGCTGACCCGCCGCTGGAATCTCTGCGCGGTGGTGACCGACGGCACGGCCGTGCTGGGCCTGGGCGATATCGGGCCCGAGGCGGGCATGCCTGTTATGGAGGGAAAGTGCGTCCTGTTCAAGTCCTTTGGCGACGTGGACGCGTTCCCGCTGTGCGTGAAAAGCAAGGACGTGGACGAGATCGTCAATACGGTCTATCTCATCTCCGGGAGCTTTGGCGGCGTCAATCTCGAGGACATCGCGGCCCCGCGCTGCTTTGAGATCGAGCGCAAGCTGAAGGAAAAGTGCGACATCCCCATTTTTCACGACGATCAGCACGGCACGGCCATCATTACGCTCGCGGGACTCATCAACGCGCTCAAGGTCGTCGGCAAAAAGAAGCAGGACGTCAAGGTCGTCATCAACGGTGCCGGCGCCGCCGCCATCAGCGTAACCAAGCTGCTGCTTTCGGACGGCTTTACGGACGTGACGCTGTGCGATCGTTCCGGCGTCATCTATGAAGGCCGCAAGGAAGGCATGAACTGGATCAAGGAAGAGATGGCGCTCATCACCAACCGCGAAAAGCGCAAAGGCTCGCTTGCCGATGCGATGAAGGGCGCGGATGTGTTCATCGGCGTTTCCGCACCGGGCACGGTCACGGCGGATATGGTGCGTACCATGGCCAAGGACGCGATCATCTTCGCCTGCGCGAACCCCACGCCCGAGATCTTTCCCGACGACGCAAAGGCGGGCGGCGCGGCGGTCATCGCCACGGGCCGGAGCGACTATCCCAATCAGGTAAATAACGTCCTGGCCTTCCCGGGCGTGTTTCGCGGAACCTTCGACGTGCGCGCAAGCGATATCAACGAGCAGATGAAGGTCGCGGCGGCTGAAGCGCTGGCGGGCCTGATCTCCGACGAGGAGCTGAGCGCGGACTATATTATCCCCAAGGCGTTCGATCCGCGCGTGGGCAAAGCGGTCGCGGCGGCGGTCGCAAAGGCCGCGCGGGAATCGGGCGTGGCGCGCATATAGGCGGGAAACGGTTTGTAAGCAAGCGGTACGGCGGGCCTGCGGATGCGCGGCCCGCCGTTTTCGCGCCCGGTGAATCCATTGCTAACGAAATGTGAATTTTCGGCCAGCGGTCGCATTTTGTCGAAGGCATGTGTTACAATATTTCCGTGCAATTTTTGCGCGGCGTTTTTCGCGCAGTGAAAGGGATGTGCATGGAAGCAACCAAACAGGGCGCCTGGACGGCCTTTGTCATTCTGCTGGTACTGGCGCTGTTTATGCCGGGCTGCGGCCTCGGCGGAGAGGAGGCGGCGGCTACCGCCGCCCCAACCCCCGCGCCGACGGTCACACCCGAGCCCGCGATGGCCATTTTCGACGTTGCCGTGCAGCCGACGGTGGAGCCGCCGATGCTTACGCCGACGCCGACGCCCGGGCCCACAGAGGTTCCTTTTTCCTATTACGCGCCCACGGTCAACATGACCTTTGAGGAGCTTGTGGGCGGCACCTCGGACTTTGGCGAGATCAATTCGAGCAAGGTGTACTGGCCCAAGGGCTATCCGCCCGCGGATACGTATTACATCATCGTGGATGTGTACTGGCAGGTCATCATGATCTATACCAAGGACGAAAACGGCGAGTACACCGTGCCCGTGCGCTATATCCTTTGTTCCACGGGCGATCCGGGCATCAAGGACGGCGGCGAAACGCGGCGCGGCAAGTTCCAGATGGAAATTCCGCGCGTGCGCTTTGGGCATTTCCTCAGCGGCGAGGCGGCGCAATATTGGTCGCTCATTCGCGGACGCACGTATTTCCATTCCATTTTGTATGAGAAGCAGAACAATATGTCCACCTATATGGTGGATACCTACGAGGCGCTTGGCTCCAAGGATTCCCACGGCTGCATTCGCATGACCGTGCCGGACGCGCGCTGGATCTGGTATCATATCGCCTACGGCACGACCTGCGAGATTCGCGACGGCTCGGCCAAGGATGAAGCGACGGGCGCGATCCGCGCGCAGCTCGTGCTGCCCCAGGCGCCGACCTCCCGGCTGAAGATCACGGCGGGCGCAACGCCCTATACGGATAATTGGACGATTGACACGCTGCTTTCCATGTTCCCGAACTATATTCCGTTCAAGAACGAGAAGCAGCCGCCTCCGGCCAATGTCAGCGACGACGGCTCCGACGACGCCGCGGCCACACCCACGCCCGCGGGCGGCGGGACCGGCGGCGCGACGGGCGATCCGGGCACGGTCACGCCCGAGCCGGCCACGCCCGCGCCGACCGCCGCGCCGGCGAATCCCACGTTTGATCCGGGCATTCTTGGGCCGACGAATTGATGGGAGGCTTACCTTGAAGGGGACGCCGCGCATCACGATACTATGCTTTGCTTTCGCGCTCGCCTGGGGGGGACTCGCGTCCTTTTCCGGCGGGCGCGCTGCTTTGGCCGCCTTTGACGAGGCGCGGGCGGAGGAGAGCGCAAAGGCCGCTTGGTTTGCCGACTACGACCGGGACGGCAACGTAACGCAGGACGACGCGGACGCGCTTTTGCGCGCCGTCGCGACGGGGCTGCGCGAAGCGCCCGTGCGCATGGACCTCAACTGCGACGGCCACGTTACGGCGGCGGACGCGGCGCTGCTTTTGCGCTGCGCGGCGGGCATGCAAGCCGAATCCGTCCCGGCGGGAACGCCCGTCGGGGAGGCGGCAGGCGCGGACACGGTATACGCAGAAGCGCGCCGCGCCGCGCAATACGCCATGTATGTGGACCTGACGCCTTATTTGGAAAGGCTCCCGGCGGACACGCTCGCAAATTACGACGCGCTCGCGGGCCAGCACGCGGTGTTTGCCGAAATGGCGGAGGCCTTTACGCGGGCTGCGCGCGCGGGCGCGGAGGCGGGCACGGCGGTGCTGCTTGGCGGCCTAACAAACGGGCATTCCACCGTGCTTGTCCCGCAGTATCCTTCGCGCGCGCTGACCTGGCAGCAGGCGGCGGCGCTTTACCGCGCGCTGCGCGGCGGCACTGCGGGAGCCGTAGCCGACGCGATGGTCACGGGCGTTGCCGAAAGCGCGGAGGGCGTGCGGCTGTATGTGGAATTTTCGCTTTTTGACGAGCTCTTTTCCTTCCGCACGGAGGAGGAATGCATGACGGGCAAGTTTGCCCTCGCCTATCTTTCCACGGTTTACGATGGAGCGGGCGTGGTCAAGCCCTATGCCAGCTATCCGCTTTCCGGCGCGTATCTTTCCACGCTCATTCACCCGCTGGGCGCGGAGGGCGATTATCTCATCAAGGACGGTTGGTACGATCCGCGCGACAACCGCACCCGCATGCACACGGGCACGGATATCAAGGCCCCGGCCCGCACGCCCATCCACTCCTGCACAAGCGGCGTGGTCACGCACATCGGCTATATGGATACCCCGGGAAATTACGTGGTGGTGCTCGATCCCTATGGCTTTGAATATCATTACTACCACCTGATTGAGCGCACGACGGCCGTACAGGTGGGCGACATCGTTTCGCAGGGCGACGTACTGGGGCTGGTGGGCAGCACAGGCAACAGCGCGGCCAATCACCTGCACCTCACGGTCATCACGCCCGAGTATTCCTATATTAATCCTTACGACATGTTTTTGGAGGCGGGCATTACGCCCATCCGGCTCAAATAGTTGCGCGTCTCCCCGGCATAGCCCGCGTTATTTCGCTTTCTTAAAGAAACAGCCAGCGTTCTCCGCGTCGTCCCCAAAGCATGTTTCTACGCTTTCGTTTGTTTTTTCCGTGAAAGGAAAGAGCGCCGTCTTCCCATCCCCGCCTTCCGGGCATAAACCGCTTCCGAACGCGCATAGCATATGGCGAGAGGAGGGGAGCGCCATGGAGAAAAGCCGACTGGAGATGACGCCCTTTGTCACAAGCGGCGGGCGGCGGGAAAGCCCCGCGCATTTCCCGCACCGCGTTTACCGCAGGGAGAAGGAAAAGCCCGTGCGCACGGTGAGCCTGCTCACCAAGATCGCGATTTGCTGCGCGGTGCTGCTGCTCGTGCTCGTGGCGGAGCTGCTGCTCTTGCCGGACGAGGAGGCCGCGCTCGAAACGGCCGCCGCCGGGCTGGAGGAGGGGAACACGGACGACGCGCTTGGCAAGCTGCAATTTGTGAGCGCGGGAAGCGCGGTGAGCGTCTTTTCCGCAAGCCAGCGCTGGAGCGCGCCTGTGCGCGCTACGGAAACGGCGCAGATAGACGAGCCGCTCATGCTCCGGCTTTCGGCGGCGGCGGGCGAACGGGTGTCGCTCCCTGCGGCGGGCGAGGTGCGTGAGCTGGGGCACGACGAGAATTACGGCGATTTCGTGCGCGTAGGTCACGGCGACGGGCTTGAAAGCGTGTATTACAACATAGCCGCCATTCGCGTGGAGGAGGGTCAGCCCCTGCTTGCGCGCGATACGCTGGGCGTGGTGCCGGAGGACGGAGAGATATACGTTTCTGTGCTGCTCGAGGGCGTGGCGCAGCAGCCGGAGGACTACGTCGGCTCAGAAAGCTGGTATTGAGCGGATGCGGATTGCGAGCGTAAAAGGCGTGGAATTGCGCGTTCATCCGCTGCTCATCGTTGTGCTCGCGGCGGCCTGCGTGCTGGGTAGGCTCGTGGATTTTCTGCAATCGGCGCTGGCGCTGCTTTTGCATGAGGGCGCGCATGTGCTTATCGCGCTGGCGTTTAATACGGAGCTGCTTTCGGTGGAATTTCTGCCCTTTGGCGGGGTTGCCCGGGTGCGGGAGCACAACCTCATGCCCTATTCGGAGCTGTGCGTGGCGGCGGCGGGGCCGGTCACCAGCTTTATCATCGCGGGCGTGGCGGCGGCGCTCTTTTACGTGCTGCCGCGCGCGGCGGACGGCGCGGAGGCGTTTCTCCGCTACAATCTGATTCTGGCGCTGATCAACCTTTTGCCCGCGCTGCCGCTCGACGGCGGCCGCATTCTAAAATGCGTGCTGGTGCAGTTCCTGCCGCTTGGGCGCGCGGTGCGCATCGCGGCCTTGAGCGGAATTGTGCTAGGGACAGGCCTGCTCGCGGCTACGGTCATATGCGCGCACAGGCAGGTTTTTACGCCCGTGCTTCCCATGATGGGGGTGTTTTTGCTGCTGGGGGCCGCGTCCGAGCTGAGGCGCAGGCCCGAGCGCGAGCTGACCGCGTTCATGAAGAAGAACGACGGCATGCGTGCGGGCGCAAACTACCCTGTGCACTATTTTGCCGCCCACGGCTCCATGACGGCGGCCGAGGCGCTCAAGCTCATGCGGCATAATCGCTATAACCTTTTGCGCGTGGTGGGCGACGGCATGGAAACGCTTGGCGAGCTCGACGAGGGCGCGCTGCTTGTGGGCCTGGCGCGCGGCGGCGCGCGAACCACGCTTTCCAACCTATTGGAGATTTGACCAAAGCACGCAAACGTGATACACTCCTTTCGGGCAGTTGGGCAAAAACGGAAAGGCCGCGCTTCGCGCGCCGCCGCTTGCCCGTGCCGGAGGGTATTTTTTTGACCGAAGCGGAGCTTAGCAGGGTTCTTTCGCAGGTGGAAAAGCCTGCGCGTTACATTGGCGGAGAGTACAACGCCGTCGTCAAAGAGGAAGCGGCGCTTCGCTTTGCGTTGCTGTTCCCGGATGTGTACGAAATCGGCATGTCGCATCTGGGTTCGCGCATCCTCTACGAGATACTCAACGGCATGCAGGGCGTGGCCTGCGAGCGCGCCTTCGCGCCCTGGCCCGATATGGAGCAGGCGCTTTCCCGTGAAGGCCTGCCGCTTTTTTCGCTGGAAACAAAGCGTCCGCTCGGATCGTTCGACATACTCGGCTTTTCGCTGCTCTATGAAATGTCCTATACCAACATCCTCACCATGCTGACGCTTTCCAATCTGCCCTTGCGCGCGGCGGAGCGGGACGAAGGCCTGCCGCTCGTCATCGCGGGCGGGCCGAGCTGCTGCAACCCGGAGCCGGTCGCACCTTTCTTCGACGCGTTCGTGCTTGGCGACGGCGAGGAAGTTACGCAGGAAATCTGCCGGACGGTGCAAGCGGGCAAGGCGGAGGGTCTTTCGCGCCGCGCGCTGCTTAGCAAGCTGGCGGGCATTCGCGGCGTGTATGTGCCCGCGTTCTATGCGCCGGGCCCGGACGGCGGCTATCCGCTGGTACGGACGGAGGCGGCCGCGCCTGCGCGCGTGGCGCGCGCCATTGTAAAGGATTTGGACGCCGCGCCCTTAGTGGAAAAACAGCTTGTGCCCTATGTCGAGCTGGTGCACGATCGGGTGGCCGTGGAGGTCATGCGCGGCTGCACGCACGGCTGCCGCTTTTGCCAGGCTGGATACATCTATCGGCCCGCGCGCGAGCGCTCCGAGGCGACATTGCTCAGCCAGGCGCAGGGCCTTGTGGGCTGCACGGGCTACGATGAGATTTCGCTCCTGAGCCTGAGCACGGGCGATTATACGGGCCTGCACCGCCTGCTGCCCACGCTCATTCATTCCATGGAGGCGCAGCGGGTATCCGTTTCGCTCCCGTCCCTGCGCGTGGACGCGGCGCTGCGCGAGGATCTGGCCGTGATGCGCACCGTGCGCAAGGCGGGGCTCACCTTCGCGCCCGAGGCTGGCACCCAGCGTTTGCGCGACGTGATCAACAAAAACGTGACCGAGGAGGACGTGCTCCGCGCGGCTGCGGACGCGTTTGAATCCGGCTGGAGCGGCATCAAGCTCTATTTCATGCTGGGCTTGCCAACGGAAACAGACGAGGATCTGCTGGGCATTGCGGCGCTGGTTAAAAAGGTGTCCGAGCAGTATTACGCGCTGCCCAAGGACAAGCGCGGCAAGGGACTGCGCATTTCCGTGAGCGTATCGACCTTCGTGCCCAAGCCCTTTACGGCCTTCGCACGCTGCGGGCAGATCGGCTGGGACGAGATCGTGCGGCGGCAGCAGCTTTTGCGCGAGGCGTTCCGCGGCATGCGCGGCGTGGAATTCAATTGCCACCCGTCGCGTTTAAGCGTGCTGGAGGCCGCTTTTTCGCGCGGGGATCGCCGCCTTGCCGACGTGCTGGAGCGCGCGCACGCGCTGGGCTGCCGCTTTGACTCCTGGTCGGAGCATTTTCGCTACGAGGCATGGAAACAAGCGTTTTTTGATACGGGCCTTACGATGGAGGCCTATGCGGAGCGCGAATTTGCGCCTGACGAGCCCATTTTCTGGGGACATATTGACATGCTCGTAACAGAGGATTATTTTAATAAGGAGATGGAGCGGGCCTTGCGCGCGGAAACAACCCCGGATTGCCGCACGCGCTGCAACGGCTGCTTCGGAAAAGCCCATGCGGATGATTGCCGTCTATCATAAGGGCGAGGCGCTGCGGCAGATTTCGCATCTGGATATCCAGCGCACGCTGCACAGGGCGTTTCGCCGCGCGCGGTTGCCGCTTGCCTATTCGCAGGGCTTTAATCCGCACCCGGAATTTTCCTTTGCAAGCGCCCTCGCTACGGGCGCGTCGTCGGACGCGGAGTGGTTTTCCGTGGCGCTTGCGGAGGAAATGGACGCGGAGGATTTTTGCGCGCGCGTAAACGCCGTGCTGCCGGAGGGACTTTGGCTCTCCCATGCGAAGGCCGCGCCCGAGCGCATGCCGACGCTCTCCAGCGCGGTGCGGGCGGCGGAATACCGCGTGCTTGCGGCGATGGAGCGCGCGCTTTCCGGGGAAGCTATCGAGGCGGCGATTGCTTCGCTCCTTGACGGTGAAATCATCGTTGAAAAACGGACCAAGGGCGGGATCAAGCCCGTGGATCTTCGCCCGCAAATTTACAGGGTACTCGTAGAGAAGGTTGAGGGAGACGAAATTACCCTCCGCGTTCTGGGCAAATTGCAGTCCGATGGCGGGCTGCGGGTCGAGCTGCTGCTCGGCGCGCTGTTCGACCGTTTGGGCGCCCGTGGACAAGCGCGGTTCTGCCGCAGCGCCATGTACTTTGACTCGGATGGCCTTCTGCCTCGCTTACCCTGCTAAACAGAAAGAGAAGGGTTAGCATGAACAAAGAAATTTTAGTGGACGCGAGCGGCTTTACAACCCGCGTCGCGGTGGTGGAGGACAACGCGCCCGTCGAGCTGTACGTCGAGCAGGAGGGTACGGAGCGGCTGGTGGGCAACATTTACAACGGTCGTGTGCAGAACGTGCTTCCGGGCATGCAGGCGGCGTTTATCAACATCGGCCTGGAGCGCAACGCATTTTTGTACGCGGGCGATATCGTCATGTCGGACGACCCAGACGACGAGATCGAGGAGCCTATCGCGCCCGCGAAGAACATGAGCATCCGCGATATGCTCAAGCCCGGGCAGACCATTATGGTGCAGGTGGCAAAGGACCCCGTCGGCACAAAGGGCGCGCGGGTCACCACGCACATTACGCTGGCGGGCCGCTCGCTGGTGCTCATGCCCACGGTGGATTATGTGGGTGTTTCGCGGCGCATCGACAAGGACGAGGAGCGCACGCGCCTGCGCAAAATCTTAAAGGAAATTAAACCCAAGGGCATGGGCGTGATCGTACGCACCGCGTCTGCGGGCAAGAGCCGCGAAACCTTTGCCGAGGACGTGGAGGCCATGTCCAAGCTATGGGCGGATATCCAAAAGCGCGCGAAGTCCGCCAAGGCCCCCAAGCTTTTGCACGCGGAGCAGTCGCTTTTGTACCGTACCGTGCGGGATCTTCTCATGAAGGACGTGGATCGCGTTTTTGTCAACGACCGTGCGGCCTATGAGGAGCTGCGCGGGATCGCCGAGGTGATGGCGCCCAAGCTCCGCGCCCGCTTGCTGCTGAAAGAGAGCGAGGCGCTTTTCGACCGCTATGAAACCGAGGGCAAAATCGACAAGGCGCTCGCGCGCAAGGTGTGGCTCAAGTGCGGCGGCTATGTGATCATCGACCGCACGGAGGCGCTCACGGTTATCGATGTGAACACCGGCAAGTTCGTGGGTAAGGATAATCTTGAAAAGACCATTACGGCGGCCAACTGCGAGGCCGCAAAGGAGATTGCGCGTCAGCTCCGGCTGCGGGATATCGGCGGCATCATCGTGATCGATTTTATCGATATGGAGAAGGATTCCAATCAGGCGCTGGTGCTCAACACGCTCAAAACGGCGCTGAAGGACGATCATACGCGCTCGCATGTGTTCGGCTTTACGCACCTGGGCCTTGTGGAAATGACGCGCAAAAAGACCGGCCGGAGCATCGGCGACACCTTGCAGGTTCTCTGCCCCTATTGCGGCGGAGACGCGCGCGTGCTCGCGGCCGAAAGCGTGGCGGCCAAGGTGCGCCGCCAGACCCTGCAGGTTCTGAAGGGCTCCGCCAATAAGCGCATGCTTATCGAGGTGCACCCCGACGTGGCGGCGGCGCTGCTGCACCTTGCGGAAAAGAACGGCTCCATCTTTCCCAAAGAGGCGGGCGGCGCCTATTTTGTGCGCTCAAACGCCGCCCTGCACATAGAAAAGTTCTCCGTGCGCCCCTTGGCCGAGCGTCGTGTCGCCGAGGCGAAGCGGGACTGCAAGGTCATCGAGTAGGCGCGGGCGGAGCGCCGGTTTTGCGGCGCTTTTTGCAGGCATGCAAGGGAAAACGCCACAGGTAATGCGACGCATTGCCCGGGCAATATGAAGGATTGCCACGGGCAATTTGAAGGATTGCCACGGGCAATGTGAAGGATTGCAACGGGCAATGTGAAAGATTGCCCGTTGACACAGGAAAAGCCTTGTGGTATAGTCGCTCGGTGAGCCGCTCCGTTCCGGTTTTTAAGCGCGCATTGCGCCGCCGGCATCGGGCGAGTCTGGTAACAGGAGGTGCAGTTATCGTGTATGCAATCATCCAAACCGGTGGGAAACAGTACAAAGTAGAGCAGGGCGACGTGATCGATGTGGAAAAGCTCGACGTCGAGGCGGGCGCGCAGGTTGACTTTGAGGTGTTGATGGTTTCGGACGACGCGGGCGTCAAGGTCGGAACCCCCGTTCTTTCGGGCGTGAAGGTTTCCGGCAAGGTGCTTGAGCATGGCAAGGGCAAAAAGGTCATTGTCTTCAAGTATAAGCCCAAGAAGGACAGCCGCAAAAAGCGCGGCCATCGTCAGCCGTACACCAGAGTCGAGATTCTCTCGATCGGGTAAGCGAAGTGATACGCGTAGTCATCCTGCAAAGCAGCGGCGTGACCGTCGGGTTTACCTGCCGGGGACACGCGGACTATGCGGAGGCGGGGCAGGATATCGTGTGCGCCGGGGTATCGGCCATCGCGACCTGCACGCTCAACGGACTGACCGAGGTTGCCAAGCTCCCGGGCGAGGCTGCCTTGAGCGAGAAGGACGGCATTCGTTTTGTGCTCGACGCGTCGTGCGGCGCGCGGGAAACGGAAAAGGTCGCTCTGCTTCTCGGAACGATGGAGCTTGGCCTCCGTCAAATAGAAAAGGATTATCCGGGTTCCCTCAAAATCGTGTATAGGGAGGTGTAACACATGTTTCAGATGAATTTGCAGTTGTTTGCGCATAAAAAGGGCGTCGGTTCCTCCCGGAACGGCCGCGACAGCGAATCCAAGCGTCTTGGGCCCAAGCGTGCGGACGGGCAGTACGTGCTTGCGGGCAATATCCTTGTCCGGCAGCGCGGGACGCATTTCCATCCCGGCGAGAACGTCGGCATCGGCAAGGACGATACGCTCTTTGCTATGGCCTCCGGCACCGTCCGCTTTGAAACGAAGCATGGCGGCAAAAAGCAGGTCAGCGTGTATTGAGCCGTTGCCTGCGAGCGGGAAAAGTGAACAAAACAAAACGACGGGCAGACGCTTTGCGGCGCGGGCCCGTCGTCGCTTTTTGGCGCGGCAGCCGATCTCCGCTTTTATTGGGAAACCGGCACAAGGCAATCCGCGCGCTCGCTTCGCCGCATAACGGGCGGCAAGTGCCGGGTCTGTTTCCGCATGAGCCCGAGGCGCGCAAAACGTGCTGTTCGCACAAAATGCGCCAAATAGACGAGAATGTATTTTTACGTAAAAAATGAGCACATTTTCGTTGACAGCGGTATACGGCTGTGATATCATACAATTTTTGTTTGACACGGCCCCGCCTTTTCAGATATAATAACATCAGTAGCATATTGAAATCGATTCAGAAGGGGTTGTTCATTTTGTTTGCGGTCGGCGATCTGGTCTGCTACCCCATGCACGGCGTGGGCGCTGTGGAAGGCGTGGAGGAGCGGGAGGTACTGGGCGAGAAGGCGCAGTATTATGTGCTGCGCTTCGTGATGGGCCGCATGACGGCAATGGTTCCCGTCGCCTCGGCGGAGCATGTGGGCTTGCGCCCGCTTGTGGACGCTACGGTGGTGGACGAGGTGGAGGCCTATCTCAAGGAGGACGGCTGCCTTTCCGAGAGCGACAATTGGAATCAGCGCTACCGGGATAATTTGGACAAACTTCGATTGGGGGATATCTTTGGCGTGGCGGATGTGGTAAAATGTCTCATTCGCCGCGATCAGGACAGAGGCCTTTCCGCAGGCGAACGAAAAATGTATTTAACGGCCCGGCAGGTTCTCGTCGCGGAGCTTGCCGCATCGAGCGGAAGGGAGGAAAGCGAATTTCTTGCCCTGGTGGGCGGATAAAGTATCAGAATACTGGAGGAACGGCATAAGAGCATGAGGAAGGTATTGCGATTCTTCATCGCGCTGGTCGGGCTTGGCGCAGGCGTGGGGGCGGTCGCGCTCGTTCTGTACAATATCAGGTTTCCTGGATATGACTATGTCATGCGCTACACGACCGATTCGACTGCCCTGATCGTTGTCTACGTTGTCCTGGGCGTATCATCCGCAATTATCTTTTATTTATTATCACCCAGGATCATTGACGGCGTTCACGGTTTTTTTGCATCCATCGAACAAAAGCTCATCGAAATGCCCGCGTTGGACATTGCCTTTGGCGTGCTCGGGCTTATCGTCGGGCTGTTGCTGGCGTTTTTAATCAGCCTGCTGCTGCGGGTGATTCTGGTGCCCGTGCTGCCCGGGGTTCTGACTGCGCTGAGCTATATGCTCTGCGGCTATTTCGGCATGCGCATCGCCGTAAGCCGCCGCGCGGAGCTGATGGAGGGCTTCGGCGCGCGGCACAGGGGAAGCGCCGCCGGCTCGGGATTGCCCAAGGTGCTGGATACGAGCGTGATCATCGACGGGCGCATTCTCGATATCTGCAAGACGGGCTTTCTGGAAGGGCCGCTTGTGATTCCCGCGTTTGTGCTCAAGGAGCTCCGGCACATAGCCGACAGCGGGGACGCGCTCAAGCGCAGCCGCGGCCGCCGGGGGCTGGACATTCTCAAGGATATGCAGTCCGCGCTCGAGCAGGAGATCGTCCTTGAGGAGCGCGATTATGACGACGTGGACGAGGTGGATCTTAAGCTGCTGCGCCTTGCGGGGGATCTTGGCGGCGCGCTGCTTACAAACGACTACAATCTCAATAAGGTAGCGGCCGTGCAGGGCGCGCGCGTGCTTAATATCAACGAGCTTGCCAACGCGGTGCGGCCCGTGGTGCTGCCCGGCGAGGAAATGAGCCTTGCCATTTCCAAGGAAGGCAAGGAAGCGGGGCAGGGCGTAGGGTATCTTGGCGATGGCACGATGGTGGTTGTGGAGGGCGGACGCAAGCACATCGGGGAAACGGTGGAGCTGATCGTAACGAGCGCTTTGCAAACCGCTGCGGGCCGGCTCATATTCGCAAGGCTGAAATAGACGCGGAAAACGGAAAAAATCCGCGCAAAGCAAGCGATATTTCTTGACATTGCGCGCTTGCTTCCCCTATAATAGATGAAGCCTGTCCGCGCGGTGCGCGGATAAATGGAACAAGCGCGGGCGCTTTGCGCCCGTAGAACCGATAAAGCGAGGTGTCAGGGATGGTAAGGACCTATCAGCCGAAAAAGAGGCAGCGCAGTGTTGTGCACGGTTTTCGCAAGCGTATGAAATCCTCCGATGGCCGCAACGTATTAAAGCGCAGGCGCGCAAAGGGCCGCAAAAAGCTGAGCGCGTAACTGCGCCCGGCTTTTTCGTGCCACGGCTTTGCGGCAAGCGTTTGCTTGCCGTACATTCTTTTGGAGACAGGCGGGAGACTGGCGATACCCTTGAAGCGCAGTGATTCGTTAAAGCGGAAAAAAGAATTTCGCTATACCTACCGCGCGGGTAAGCCCTACCCGCACAGATTGTTTACCCTGATTGTCGCAAAGAGCCGCGTATTCGCGCCGCGCGTCGGGTATTCCATATCCGCCAAGCTTGGCAACGCCGTGGTACGCAACCGCATCAAACGCCGTATGCGGGAAGCTGCCACGCCCCTTTTGCCGCACTTGAAACACAATGTGAACCTCGTCTTCATCGCGCGCGCGGATACGCTTACGGAGCCCTTCCTTTCGCTTCGCGCCGCCATGGAGCAGCAGTTGAAAAGGGCGGGCATCTATCGGGAGGAACCGATTTGAAACGCATTCTGCTTGCGATGATCCGGGGCTACCGCAGCTATATTTCCCCCCTAACGGGCGCGCACTGCCGGTTTACGCCGACCTGCTCGCGCTATGCGATGGAAGCGCTTGAAAAATACGGGGCATGGAAGGGAAGCTGGCTGTCAATCCGGCGCATCCTTCGCTGCAACCCCTTTTGCCGGGGGGGCTACGACCCCGTCCCATGATAAATCGGTTCCCCAATAGAGAGGAGGCCAGACCTTGAACGGAGATTTCTTTTTGACGCAATGGGCGTTTCTCGGCATGCGTTGGCTCTATGAAACGCTGACGAATGAAAGCATCGTATTGACCGTTATCATTTCTACCATCCTGATTCGCGGCATCAGCGTGTTCGGCGATATCAAATCCAGAAGATCCTCGCTGGAAATGCAGGCGATTCAGCCCCAGCTTGACAAGCTTCGCAAAAAGTACGAAAGCGATCCCAAGCGGCTGAACGTGGAGCAGCAAAAGCTCATGAAGGAAAACGGCGTGTCCATGCTGGGCGGCTGCCTGCCGGTGCTCATCACGATGCCGATTTTCTTCATATTTATCGCCGCGTTCCGGCAATGGGGCAGCGAGATGCTCGCGCACCTCATCGTCACCATGGACGCCGATCCGCAGGCCGGGCTGGAGCTTTTCGAGAAATTCCGCTTTCTGTGGATTCACAATATGTGGTCGCCGGATAACGGCATGAAGCCGGTCATCACAAGCGCCGCCGAGTTTTTCTCCAGAAACTATGAAACGCTGCCAAGGCTTCTGTACTTTACCGAGCATCCCGAGGCGCTGGAAACCTTTACGCGCCTGGGCTTCTTTGTAGAGGGCGTGTCCGAAAAGGGCGCGACGGTCTATTCCCTCGTGACCGCGCCGAGCGAGGCGGTTATCCAGACCTACACCAATCTTTTGCAGCCCTGCGCCGATCTCTATCCCGGCCGCAACAACGGCTGGTTCATTCTGCCCATACTGGCGGCTGGCACGACCTACCTCTCGTCGTGGCTGATGATGCGCAAGCAGCCCAAGCAGGAATCGGCGGGCGCGAATACGGGCAAAATCATGCAGTACATGATGCCGGTGCTCTCCTTTGTGTTCTGCCTCACGTCGAACTCGGCGTTTGCGCTCTACTGGACCACGAGCAACGTGTTTGCCATGATTACAACGTTCTTCATCAACAGGGCCTTTGCCAGAAAGAGCCTGCAAGCAGTGGAGGCAGTTAGAAAATGAAGCGAAGCATGGAGTTTTCGGGCCGCAGCGTAGACGAGGCGATTTTCCACGGCCTAAACGAAATGGGCGTAACCATTGACGAGGTTGAGATTCAGACCCTCCAGAGCGAGACGAAGGGCTTGTTCGGTATCGGTTCAAAAATGGCGGTCGTGCGCCTCACCGAACGGGAAACCCCGCTTGTCGCGGAGTTTGAAAAGCCGGAGCCGCGCGAGCGCGCGCCCCGGACGCGCGGCGAGGGCCGTCCCCAGCGGAGCGGGTACGGCGATCGCGGCGGCCGGAACGAGCGCCGATCCGACGGCCGCGGCGAACGCAGGGAGCGCACGAGTGCGGGCGAGGAGGACGAATTGCTTCCCGTGCCGGCCGTGCAGTATGATTATAGCGCGGAGAAGGCGGAAAGCTGCCCATCGGCGCGGTTTCTCAGCGAGCTGCTCGCAAAAATGGGCGTAGAGGGCAAGGTGCTCGCCGCCGAAACCGAGGACGGGCTGCGGCTGTGCATCGACGCGGACAGCAACGGCCTGCTAATCGGCCGCCGGGGCGAAACGCTGGACGCTATGCAGTATATCGTTTCGCTCTTTGCCAACAAGGAGCGCAAGGAGGAGGGCTATCTCCGCGTTACGCTGGACACCGAGGGCTATCGCGCCCGCCGGGAAGATACGCTCCGCCGCCTCGCGCAGCGCAACGCCTCGCGCGTGCGCGCCACGGGCCGCCCGCTCGCCATGGAGCCCATGAACCCGTATGAGCGCCGCGTGCTGCACAGCGCGCTGCAAAGCTACCCGGGCGTGACCACGCACAGCGAGGGCGAGGAGCCCAACCGCCGGGTGGTCATCTCGCCCAGCCGCTGAAAAATGGATACCATTTACGCGCCTGCGTCCGCGCTTGGCGGCGCAATCGCGGTCATCCGCATTTCAGGCAGGGACGCTTTACGCGCCGCCGGCCTCTTTGATCAAAACGTGGAAAAAACGCCGCGCGTATTGCGGCACGTCCTTGTGCGCGCAGACGGCGAAATTGCGGACGACTGCATGGCGGCCTATTTTCCTGCGCCGCGCAGCTATACGGGCGAGGATATGATCGAGCTGCAATGCCACGGCGGCCCGCAGACCGTGCAATTGCTGCTGGGCCTGCTTTCCGGCTGCGGCTTTCGCATGGCGGAGCCGGGCGAGTTTACCCGCCGCGCGTTTGCAAACGGGAAAATGGACCTCAGCCAGGCCGAGGCGGTAATGGACGTGGTCACGGCCGAGGCCGCGCAGAGCCTGCGCGCGGCCGTACGGCAGCTTGAGGGTTCGGTTGGCCGCAAGCTGCGCGAGGCGGAGGAGCTTTTGCTTGCCGCGCTTTCGGGCATCGACGCGGCGCTGGATTATCCGGACGAGGCGGGCGAGGAGGCTTACGCCGCGCTGCCCGAGGCGCTTGCTGGCGCGCGGCGCGTGCTCGCGCGCTTAATCGACGAGGGACGCGGCGGCCGCGTGCTGCGCGACGGTCTGCACGCCGCGATTTTGGGCCGCCCCAACGTGGGGAAATCCTCGCTGCTCAACGCGCTTTTGGGCCGTGCGCGGGCCATTGTGACCGACGTGCCGGGCACCACGCGCGATGTGCTGGACGAGCGCGTGTCCATCGGCGGCGTGCCCGTGCGGCTGATCGATACGGCGGGCATCCGCGAGGCCGGGGACGAGGCGGAGCGCATCGGCGTGGAACGCGCCCGCGACGCCGCGCGCGAGGCGGATTTGATTTTGCTCGTGCTGGACGGCTCCATGCCGCTTTCGGAGGCTGACAGGGCGCTCCTTGCCGAAGCGCCGCCGCAGCCGCGCTTGCTTTTGCGCAACAAGTGCGATCTGCCGCAGGCGGATTGGGACGTGCCCGGAGAGCTTGCGCGCGTGAGCGCCAAAACGGGCGAGGGATTGGATGCGCTTCGCGGCCGCATGCTGGCGCTTGCCGCGCCCGGCGCGGCGTGCGTGGACGCGATTACCAACGAGCGCCACCTCCGCGCGCTGGAAGCGGCGCTTGCGGCTCTTTCCGAAACCGACCCCAAAGGCGAACTGGACTGCGTGGCGACCGATCTGCGCGACGCGCTGCACCATCTGGGCACGATTACCGGCCGGGACGTGGACGCGGACGTGCTCGACCGCATCTTTTCCCATTTTTGCGTGGGAAAATAGCGGCAAAGCCCGCGCGGGAGTCATTCGGATTTAAAAGCTTAAAAACGTCTCTTGGCGATGAAGGCCGAGTCGAAATGGCTGAACTGGCCCTCTCGGGGGAGGGCGAGATAAATCACCCGCGTGGTGAGCGCGGTCACGGCCTTCCATTCAAGGGGACTGACCGCGTGCACGACGGCGTAATGCGGCGCGTCGTGCTCGGGCACAAATTCGGTGCGTCCGATGGCAAAGCCTGCCTGGAGGGCTTCCCGCAAAAAATCGATTCGCGCGTACACCGTTGGAAAATAGAGATGAAAATTGACGCGGCGCGGGGCGGAGAGCTCGTCGCCGCGCTTTTTGAGCGCCGCGATATAGACCGCGTTGTCCGCGCCCTGTTTTTTCGCTTCGTCGGGATACAATAGCTGAAAGTAGCTTTGCCGCGCGGGCTCGTCGTTTTTGCCGCATTCGAGCGTAAGAACCTTTTCCTTGCTGCACAGATCGTATAAGCCTACGAGCAGCCGCGCGTCCGCCGCATAAAAATAGTAGCGGCATTGCGTGCCGGTATCGATGGAGCCCACGTACACGGCCGCGTCTCCAAGCAGCTTTTGACAGCGCGCAAGAACGGCGCCTAAACGCCGCCGCTCCCGCGCGCTGAATAGATTGTCTCCCTGCGCGCCGGGAAAGCATGAGATGAAAAGCAGCGTGGTAAAGCCCGCCAACGCTTCCTCGAAAAAGGCGTGCGCGTACGCGAGATCGACCTGATACCGCGCCTCCAGCTCATGCAGCTCCCAGTCGTAGGAAAACCACTCACTCATGCGTTAAAACGGCCTTGATGCGGCGCACGCCCGCAGAGGAGGCCTCCTCCTTCTTGATGGTAAAACGTCCCAGCTCGCCTGTATGGGCGACATGCGGGCCGCCGCAGATTTCACAGCTCACGCCGGGGACGGTGTACACCTTGACCTTCGCGCCGTAGCGGCTTTCAAAGAGCCCGATGGCCCCGGAGCTTTTCGCTTCCTCCACGGTCATTTCCGCGCAGCTTACGGGGATATCTGCCAAAATGGCTTCGTTTACGGTCGCCTCCACGGCTGCCAGCTCCTCGGGGGTCAGCTTTCTAGGGAAGCTGAAATCGAAGCGGAGCCGCTCGGGCGTGATGTTCGAGCCCTTCTGCGAAACCGTATCGTCCCGCAAAACCTTGCGCAGCGCCGCTTGCAAAAGGTGCGTGGCGGTATGGAGCGCGGTGGTCGCCTCGGTATGATCCGCAAGGCCGCCCTTAAAGCGCTGCTCCGCGCCTGCGTGCGATTTTTCCTGATGCGCGGCAAAGGCCTGCTCAAAGCCGTCGGTATCCACCGCAAGGCCCTGCTCCCCGGCCAGCTCGACAGTAAATTCAATGGGGAAGCCGTAGGTATCGTACAGGCGGAACGCGGCGGGCCCGTCGATGCGCTTGCCCGAAAGCGTGGGCAGCAGCCGTTCGAACTCCTTTATGCCCTTGGTCAGCGTGTGCGAAAAGCGCGTCACCTCTCGGTCGAGCTCGTCAATGATGTGCACGCGGTTTGTCACAAGCTCGGGATACGCCTCGCCGTACTGGTTGATGACGACCTGCGCGAGATCGGAAAGCTTTCCCTGCATCTCAAGCTGCATGGAGAAACGGATGGCACGGCGGATCAGGCGGCGGAGAATATAGCCCTGATCCACGTTGGAGGGGGTCACGCCGCGCTGGTCGCCCAGAATAAAGGTGGCGCAGCGAATGTGATCTGCGATGATGCGGTACGCGCGCACGGTTTCCGCATTGTCACGGTATTGCTTGGCGGAAAGACTGCCAATCTTGGCGATGATATCGGCAAAAGCGTCGGTATCAAACACGCTCTCCGCGCCCTGTAGCGTCGCCACGGTGCGGTCGAGGCCCATGCCCGTATCCACATTCTTTTGCGCAAGCGGCGAAAAGCTGCCGTCGGCCGCTTTATTGTACTCCATAAACACATTGTTCCAGATCTCGAGGTACTTGCCGCAGTCGCACCCCGCTTTGCAGTCCGGGCCGCAGGGGGCCGCGCCCGTGTCGTAGAAAATCTCGGTGTCCGGGCCGCAGGGGCCGGTCTGGCCGGCGGGACCCCACCAGTTATGCTTTTTGGGCAGAAATACGATGTGCGAGGGATCCACGCCCATTTCCACCCAGCGGTCGCGCGCCACGGTATCCTGCGGCGCATCCGCGTCGCCAGCAAAGCAGGTAAAAAACAGCTTTTCTTTGGGAATGCCAAGCCATTCTTCTTCGGTGAGAAACGCCCAGGAATAGGCGATGGATTCCTTCTTGAAATAGTCGCCCAGCGACCAGTTGCCGAGCATTTCAAAGAAGGTGCAGTGCGAAGCGTCGCCCACCTCGTCGATATCGCCGGTGCGCACGCACTTTTGCACATCCACAAGCCGCTTGCCCTCGGGGTGCTTTTCGCCCATGAGGTAGGGCACCAGCGGATGCATGCCCGCGGTGGTAAACAGCACAGTGGGATCGTTTTCCGGGATGAGCGACGCGGAGGGAATCACCGCATGGCCCTTGCTCATAAAGAAATCCAGGTAGAGCTTACGCAGCTCCTTGGAGGTCAAAGCTTTCATACTACCTAATATGCTCCTCTTTGCAACGTTAAATTTACCCATAAAGAATACAAAATTTCATTTGCGTTGTCAACGAGCGCGGCGCGCACAAGCCCAAAAATCCACTCTATATAATTGAAGGCAAAATTTTTTATATTTCTAGCAAAAAAGCTGTTGACAAAAATTGAGTTCGTTGCTATACTGATCAAGCTGTCGCGAGGGGACGAGGGAGCGAGGGGGGCAGCGAGGA
>CAZWSI010000027.1:0-24370 GCA_964636405.1 uncultured Oscillospiraceae bacterium | reverse complement strand
GCGAAACCCCCGTGGAGCTGGATTTCGTTCAGGTACAAAAGCTGTAATTTGATTTGCGGCGCAACCGCGCTTCAAATATCCCCGGGCGCGGCCCGGAAAACGTGGGAGGGGGAGGCACCCCGCTTCACCACGACTTTGAAATAAAGGAGAACTGCAATGGCAAAGAAGATCGTCGCCTATGTAAAGCTGCAGATTCCCGCGGGCAAAGCGACGCCCGCACCGCCGGTCGGCCCCGCGCTGGGTCAGCACGGCGTCAACATCATGGGCTTCTGCAAGGAGTTCAACGAGCGCACCTCCAAGGATGCGGGGCTGATCATCCCCGTCGTCATCACGGTCTATCAGGATCGCTCCTTCACCTTCATCACCAAGACGCCTCCCGCGGCCGTCCTCATCAAGAAGGCCTGCGGCATCGAGAGCGCCTCCGGCATGCCCAACAAGACCAAGGTGGCGACGATCACCAAGGCGCAGGTGCGTGAAATTGCGGAGCTGAAGATGCGCGATCTCAACGCGGCCAGCGTTGAGTCGGCCATGAGCATGGTCGAGGGCACCGCGCGCAGCATGGGCATCCTGGTTGGCGAGTAAGGAGGGAACGAGTATGAAACACGGCAAGAAGTATCTCGACAGCAGGAAATCCTACGACACCCTCAAGCTCTACGACGTGCGCGAGGGCATCGACGTCGTCCTGTCCACCGCCAAGGCGAAGTTTGACGAGACCATCGAGGCCTCCATTCGTTTGGGCGTAGACCCCCGTCATGCGGATCAGCAGGTGCGCGGCACGGTCGTGCTGCCGCACGGCACGGGCAAAACCGTCCGCGTGTTGGTGTTCGCCAAGGCCGACAAGGCCCGCGAGGCGCAGGAAGCCGGCGCGGATTACGTGGGCGACGAGGAAATGGTCAAGAAGATCCAAACCGAGAACTGGTTTGATTTCGACGTTTGCGTCGCGACCCCCGACATGATGGGCGTAGTCGGCCGCATCGGCCGCGTGCTGGGCCCCAAGGGCCTCATGCCGAACCCCAAGAGCGGAACGGTCACCATGGATGTGGCCAAGGCCGTGCAGGACATCAAAGCCGGTAAGGTCGAGTACCGCGTGGACAAGACCTCCATCTGCCACTGCCCGCTGGGCAAGGCGTCCTTTGGCGCAGACAAGCTCGAGGAGAACCTCAAGACCCTCATGGAAGCCGTCGTCAAGGCCAAGCCGGCCGCCGCGAAGGGCACGTACCTCAAGAGCGTCGTGCTTTCCAGCACCATGGGCCCCGGCGTGAAGTTCAACACGACACGGTTCTAAGGCTTTTGCGCCGCTCCGCCGGGGATGCGTTTCTCGTGCGGAGCGGGTTTCTTCCAAAAGGAAGTTGACAAAGTCCGGGCTGCTGTGATATGCTTGCCCCCGGTCAAGATCCGCCCAAGACAGCCGGTGGCGCAGGGATGCGCGTAAATCCTGCCGAGGTGTGAGCAAGACGCGCACATGCGCGATGCTTTTAGCCTCCTGTCTTCGGCGGGAGGCTTTTTCCTTCGGGCCGGGCCCGAAAGCACGTTTTTTCGAGGAGGTGAAACCATGGCAAATGCACAAAACATTGAACTGAAATCCAAGCAGGTGTCCGAAATCGCAGAAAAGCTGCATAAGGCTTCCTCCGTTGTGATGTTCGACTATCGCGGCCTTACGGTGTCAGAGGTGACCGATCTTCGCAATGAAATGCGCCACGCGGGTGTGGAGTATCTGGTGCTGAAAAACCACATCGTCAAGCGCGCATGCGAGCAGGCGGGGATCGATGCTTCGGTCGAGGCGCTTCTGCACGGCCCCAGCGCGTTCGCGTTTGGATACGAGGATGCGACGACCGCCGCCAAGATTCTCAAGAACTTCATTAAAAAGGTCAAGAAGTGCGAGCTCAAGGGCGGTATCGTGGAAGGCGGCGTAGCCAACGCGCTGGAAATCGACGCGATTGCCGATCTGCCGAGCCGCGAAGTGCTTATCGCGCGTCTCCTTGGCAGCATGATGTCCCCGATCTCCGGGCTGGCAATCGTGCTCGATCAGATCGCAAAGAAGAACGGCGAAGCCGCGTAACCAATTAGGACAAATATTTTACGGAGGATAAAGATCATGGATAAAGCGCAACTGATTGCCGATATCAAGGCAATGTCCGTGCTGGAGCTTTCCGAGCTTGTAAAGGCACTTGAAGAGGAATTCGGCGTATCCGCCGCCGCAACCGCCGTCGCCGTGGCCGGCCCCGCCGCCGCAGCCGAGGAAGTGGAAGAGAAGACCGAGTTCGACGTCATCCTCAAAGAGGTTGGCCCCGAGAAGATCAAGGTCATCAAGACTGTTCGCGAGATCACCGGCCTGGGTCTGAAAGAGGCCAAGGATGTGGTCGACAACGCGCCCAAGCCCGTCAAGGAAGGCATCCAGAAGGAAGAGGCCGAGAAGATCGCCGCCGCTTTCAAGGAAGTCGGCGCAACCTGCGAAATCAAATAAGCAACGTTTCCGAAAAGGGCGGGCCGTCAGGCTCGCCCTTTTGGTATGGAATGGCTGGAGGGAAGACGTGTTCTTTTCTTTCACGGGAAAGAAAAGAACCAAAAGAAAGCGCAGCATAGGGTATCCGCCATTGGCTGTTCTTTTGATCCTTTTTTCTCCTGAAAAGAAAGAATACTGCATTGCAAAAAAATATATAAAATGATTGACACATAAAAAGGATTGTGATATTTTAGCCGGGTATTTTTAAAAAGAAGCGGGTGATAAGGATGTTGGCATTGAAGGACACCGGCACATACGGCATCTTCGGGGAGGACGTTTTTTCTGACGAAGTGATGCGGGAGCGTCTGCCGCAGGAGGTCTACGCCGCCTTGCGCCGCACGATCGAGGAGGGAACCGGCCTGGCGTTTTCGACGGCGGAGGCCGTAGCGCGGGAGATGATGGAATGGGCCATTGAAAAGGGCGCGACGCACTTTACGCATTGGTTCCAGCCCATGACCGGCCTGACCGCCGAAAAGCGGGATACCTTCCTCGATTTTTCTACGCTCGATAAGGCGCCCATCCTGTCGTTCTCGGCCAAAGCGCTCATTCGCGGCGAGGCGGACGGCTCGTCTTTCCCCTCGGGGGGCTTGCGCGCTACCTTCGAGGCGCGCGGCTATACGACATGGGATTGCACAAGCCCGGCGTTTGTGAAGCGCGACAAGAACGGCGCGGGCTGCCTTTGCATCCCGACAGCCTTCTGCGCGTTCTCCGGCGAGGCGCTGGACGAAAAAACGCCGCTGCTCCGCTCCATGGAGGCGATCAACAAGCAGGCGCTGCGCGTGCTGCGCCGCCTGGGAGATGATAAAACGAGGCGCGTCATCCCCACTGTAGGCGCGGAGCAGGAGTATTTTCTGATAGAAAAGAAGGCGTTCAGCCGCCGGAAGGATCTGGTTTACACGGGCCGCACGCTGTTTGGCGCGCCGCCTGCCAAGGGGCAGGAGCTGTCCGATCAGTATTACGCGGCCACGCCCGATAAGGTGATCGGCTTTATGCACGAGCTCAACGAGGCGCTTTGGCGCATGGGCGTGCCGTGCAAAACGGAGCACAACGAGGTTGCGCCCTCGCAGTATGAGCTTGCGCCGCTGTTCGTTTCGGCCAACCTGGCGGTGGATCACAATCAAATCGTCATGGAGATGATGCGCCGCGTCGCGGAGCAAAACGGTATGACCTGCCTGCTGCACGAAAAGCCCTTCGAGCTGGTGAACGGCTCTGGCAAGCACAACAACTGGTCGCTTATCACAGAAAGTGGCAAAAACTTGCTCAAGCCGGGCAAAACCGAGGCGGACAGCCGCATCTTTTTCACCTTCCTCATGGCGGTGATTGCCGCGGTGGACGAATACGCGGGCCTTTTGCGCCTAAGCTGCGCCAGCATCGGAAACGAGCACCGGCTTGGCGGGCATGAGGCGCCCACGCCCATTATCTCGGTGTTTCTCGGCAGTCTTCTGCAAAGTGAGCTGGAGCGCATCGCGCAGGGCGGCGGCGTTCCCACGCATACGAAGGCGACCATGCAGCTTGGCGTATCCACCATAGCGGAGCTGCACAAGGACGATACGGATCGCAATCGCACCTCGCCCTTCGCCTTTACGGGCAATAAATTCGAGTTTCGTATGGTGGGCTCGTCGCAGTCGCTGGGCTTTCCGAACACGGTGCTCAATACCATCGTGGCCGAGAGCCTCATGCGCATTGCCGACGCGCTGGAGAAAGACAACGCTGAAAACGCGTGGCAGAGCTGTATGAGCGGCCTGTACGCGTCGCACAAGCGCGTGCTGTTCAACGGCAACAACTATTCGGAGGAATGGTTGAGCGAGGCGGCGCGCCGGGGCCTGCCCAACATCGACAATACGGTGGACGCAATCGACGTGTTTGCAGACCCCGCCGTACACGCGCTCTTTGAACGTCAGCAGGTGCTGGGGGAGAGCGAGCTTTGCGCACGGCGCGAGGTTGCGCTTGGCAATTACTGCACGGGCGGCCGCATCGAGGCGGTTACCATGCTCAAAATGACCCGCCAGACCCTTTTGCCCGCTGTGGCGCGCTACAGCGGCATGCTCACGGAGGTTGTGGATCGTTCGCGCAATTGCGGCGTGTCCGCGCCTGCGCAGGCCGCCATGCTTATCGCCCTCAACGGGCAGCTTGCCGAGGCGCTGCACGCGGCGGATCAGCTCGAGGCGGCGTTGTCGGCCACGCACGACAGCGGACAGGACGCATACGCGTCCGCCTGCGAGCTGCGCGATTCCGTACAGCCCGCCATGCGCGCGCTTCGCGTCTGCATCGACAAGCTGGAAACGATCGTCGATAAGCAATATTGGCCGCTCCCCTCTTATGGCGAAATGCTTTTCCGCATCGTGCCGTAAAAGGGCTGGAGCCGCATACAATCCGCCAGGGTTGTTTGACGGCAAAAGAACTTTTGGATTGTTAAGGGCCGCAGACCCTAGCCCAGCCATTTCGGCTCCGGCGAACGGATTCGCCTGAACGGACAAAAACCGTAGGGTTTCGTGCTTCGCGGCCCTGCCGCCCGGAAATCGCTTGCGGTTTTAGGCAAGGGTTGCAAGCTTGAAAGAGTCCGAACAGGCCTTTTTCGGAATAAGAAAGCCCGGCGCAATGCCGGGCTTTCGCATAGAGCAGGGTTAAGACAGAGTCTGTGCGGCTTACTGCACGGGCTCGGCGAGGGGCGCTTCTTCCTCCTCGGACTGCGGCCCGATGAAGATGCCGACCTTGGGGAGGCCGACGAGCAGCGGCACGCCGATGACCGTAGCGGCCAGCGAGAAGATGGAGCGCTCAAGGGGCGAAACAAAGATGAGCACATTCCAGACCTCGGAGGGGAGCTGATACATCAATATGCCGCCGAAGAAGTTCGCAATCGACGCGGATGTGACCATGCCGACAAATGCGCAGAGGAAGACGGCAGCCGATTTCTTGGCCACATTGTTGCTAATCATCCACTTATTGGCAACAAAGATGCCGATAATCGCGGCTACGATGCCCAGCCCGTAGAACACGATGGCAAAGAAGGGCGCGCCGCGGCCGATGGCGGTGCAGAACCAGAGAACCATGCCGATAATGCCTACGCCCAGGGAGAAGAACCATTTTTTGTAGCAGAGCGCGCCAGCCGTAAAGGCGCTGATTACGCCGATGAGGAAGGTCGCAATGCCCATCCACGCGGTGCTGGGCGCGATCAACTGGCCAATAAAGCCGCCGATGGCCGCGCAAAGCGCGCCTGCGAAGGGGCCGAAGAATACGCCGGCGAGAGGAACAAGCGCCGTGCTGACCGAGAACGTACCACCCGTTCCAACAAGCGGAATGGAGGGGATGAGTGCGGACGCCGCGATGATGGCTGCGTAGACCGCGATAACCGCCGGATGGAACATGCCAAAGAGTTTACCTTTTTTTGCCATGGGATTACCTCCGTATCGTGATTTATCGAATAAGGATGAACCTTATAGGATTCCGTTCAGCAAAGCGGATTCCATGGGGGGCGCCGCTGTTAAAAAGCCGGCCGCCGCAAACGCAGAGTAAGGTTAATTTAAAGGGACAAAAAGCAAATACCAGAATATATTCATTATACAAATACGTTTTAGGAACTGTCAACCGTTCTTGCCCGAAAGCAGAAAAGATGCACAAAATCCCAGATTCCCCGTGCAAAGACAAGGCCGGGCTGCTTGCGCGCAAAAAACCGTGCCGTGCTGCCTGTCAGAGCTTGGGAGAGGCGGGCTTCTCCGCTTCGCCGCCGTCGGCTGGCCCATCCGGCGTGAGCGCTTGCGCCTTGTTTGCGGCCGGACACGCTTCGCCCGCGTCCTCCGCTGCCGCGCGGCGCTTCTTTTGCTTGCGATCGAGCAGCACAATGCCGGCCAGCCCGCCGACGATGATCAGCGCGAGCAAACACAGCTTGACCGCATTATAAAGCCGCGTGGAGCAGAGCAGATAGTAGGGAATCACGTCAAAGAGCGAGAAGCTTTCGTATTGATGGAAGGGGACGAGCAGGGTTTCATAATCCCGCACGTTTTCCTCATGGAAGCGCAGCAGCCGCACGCCGCGCACGGCGCGGTCGTTGTAGGAGGTATAGGTAGCGCCCGGCGCGGCCACCAGATCGATGCCCTCGTGGCCGACCAGATAGGTGTTGACATGATCGTGCCCAAAGAAGGCCGCAAATACGTCGCCCTGCCGCGCGAAAGCCGAAAACTGTCCGCAATTGGCGCGCGAGGGACAGGGCGCCTCGCTGACCTCGCCCGCCAGCACGCCGCTGGATGCCGCGAGGAAATAGCGGCCCTCGCCATAGCCCACGCCCTCAAAAGCGCCGCTCGCGCCCTTTTCGGCCTCGTCGAGCGCGTCGTAGATCTCCGCCGCCACAATGTGCTGGAAGGCCGCCGCGGGAACGGTTTGATTGAGGTTGTCTGCCCGGAAGCGCGCGCTCTCCGCCTCGTACCAGGCCACCTGCTCGGCGCTTACGCAGGGATAGCCGCTGTCGGGGGCATAGCCGCCCGAGTCGAAGAAGAACAGGTTCAACAGCGGCGAAGACGATGCTTCGCCGTCCGCGCCGTATACGGGGAGCACATAGGTTCCGCAGCCGGGCAGCGCATCGCCCTCGTCCTGGGCAAGGCAGTGCGCGTAGCTTTGGTAAAGCGCCATTTGCTCCTCCTTTGTGAGGGGCGCTTCGCCGTCGTGGTTGCCAAAGACCACGGCAAAGGGGATGCCGCGCGATACGATGGGCTGCATGAGCTTGTCGATGGCCAGCGCCGTGTTTTCCCGTCCGTTGCCAATGCGCATGATGGGGCTGCTGCCCTCGAGCTGATCGCCCAGCAGCACGATAAAGTCGGGCGTGTATTCCTCCAATACGGAGTTGACGGACGAAAGCAGATAGGGAACCGTCCACTGGGTATCCTGCAAATCGGCAAGGAGCAGGATTGTAAAGCGCCCACTTTCGTCAAAGCGCAGCGCGTCCGTACCCGGCGCGTCCTGCGCGCGCGCGCGGCGCGGCGAGAAAAAGCACAGCGCCAGCGGCAGTGCCAGCGCGCAGAGCGCAGAAAGAGCGCGCCGTTTCCATAGCTTGTTGTTTTGCAGTATGCCCATGCGTTTATACTAGCTCGAATCTTGTCAAAAAGCAACGGCGCGCACGTTTCGCGACGGAAAACTTTTTGCGCTCGGCTTCCGCCGCGGAAGGTGCGGACAGTTTGCGTTGACAGCCGCCGCCCGCCAAGCTATGATAACGCTGACGGGGCGCGCAAAGCAAACCGCGCGGGCCCCCAAAGATGGGCCTACCCAAGACAAATCGGAAAAACGCGCTTCGGAGGAGCAAGCTTGTGCAAAGAACGATGATCACCGCGCATTCCGGCTGCGACGGCACGCCGGATAATTCTTTAGAGCATGTGCGCCACGCGCTGGAAATCGGCGCGGACGCGCTGGAGATCGATCTGCGCTGTCTGCCTGACGGTCGCTATATCATTACGCACGACGAGGCGGACGCGGGCACGGACTTTGCGGAGGTGCTGCGGCTCGTTGCCGAAAAGCCGGACGTTTGCGTCAATGTGGACTGCAAGGAGCCCGGCTGCGAGGCGGACGTAATGGCCCTGGCGAACACGTTCGGCCTGTGTGGACGCATCCTGTTTACGGGCAATTTTAACCCGCAGGCCGCCGTGGACGCGCGCTTTGGCCCGCTTCGGGGCTTTTACAACGTGGATTTCGATCATCCCTTCGACCGTCCGCAGCTTGAGGCCATCTTCGACGATCTGCGCGCAAAGCGCGGCGGCGCGCCGCTCCCGGCGGATTTTGAGGAGAAGACGGCCCGCTTTGCGCGGCACGTCGTGTGGGTATGCAACGCCATGGGCGTTTCGGCTATCAATATTCACTATGGAATCTGCACCGACGCGTTTTTGTGCGCGCTCCGGCGCGCGGGCATCGGCGTATCGGTCTGGACGGTCAACGAGGAGGCGGATATCCGCCGCTTCCTTGAAAAGGGCGTTGTCAATATTACCACCCGCAGCGCGGGCCGCGCGGTGGCGCTTGCGCGGGAATACGAGGCCGTGCGGCCGCAAGCGGGGGACGGCGCGGCGGAGCAGGACAAGACCGTGCTCGATGTTACGCGCACGCTTACGCGCGCGGATCAGTTTACGCATATTTCGCATCCCTTTTCAGTCTCGCCGGGCTGCCGGGCGCTCACAGTGGAATTTTCCTACGCGCCCAAGGCGCTGACCGACCCGGAGGCGCTTGCGCGCCTTCTCGACGCGTGCTACGACCGCTACCTTGAACCCGCCGCCAAGCCGGAGGTGGGCCGTTATGCTGAGGAATGCGCTGCCTTCGCGGACGAAAGTGGGGAGGAGAAGCCGGAAAAAGCCGCGCCGCCCACACGCCCCAAGGTGCCGCTGGTCAATCTTATTACGCTTTCCGTAGACGACCCGGACGGCTACAGGGGCGCGGCGCACCGGCACGACCCGGTGCAGCGGCATGTCATCGGTGCGGAGAGCACGCCAGGCTTTTTGCGCGGGGCTGTGCAAGCGGGCCCGTGGCGCGCCGTGGTGAGCGTGCATTCGGTTGTAACGGAAGAAACGACGTATCGTCTGATCGTGCGGGAGGTACGCGCATGAACTGGTTTGCTTCGGAATTGCATACCCATACCTGCCACAGCGACGCGCAGTTTACCCCGGAGGAGCTGCTGGAGGCGGCGGTGGGGGAGGAGCTTTCGCTCATCGCCCTGACGGATCACAATACGGCCTCCGGCTGGCAGGATATGGACGGCGCGCCCATCCCGGTGATAAAAGGCATCGAGTGGACGACCTTTTTTGGACACATGCCCGTGCTGGGCGGCGAGCGCCTTGTGGACTGGCACAAAGCCACGCTTGCGGGCATCGATGGCTGCCTTGCGGAAATCAAGGCGGCGGGGGGACTTGCCGGCGTTGGACATCCTTACGCCATCGGCGGGCCCGTCTGCACCGGCTGCTTTTGGGATTATCAGGTAAAAAGCTGGGACAATGTAGATTATTTTGAGGTCTGGCACGAAACTTCGGCGGGCGTTTCCGCCGAAGACGCGCGCGCCATGGCCAAGTGGAAGCGCCTGCTGGACGCGGGCGCGCGTATGACCCCCACCTACGGGCGGGATTGGCACAGCAATCTGCACGCGGGCGAAATCCCCTTCGCTTGCACCTATCTGGGCGTGGACGCGGAAGGGATTACGGCGGAAAGCGGACTTGCGGCGCTGCGCGCGGGCCGCACGAGCCTTTCGCTGGGGCCCGCGCTCTTTGCGGAGCTTGCGTGCGCCGATGGAAAAAGCTATCGGCTTGGCGATACCATGCCCGCCGGGCGTGCCACGCTGCGCCTGCGGGTGGATTGCTCGCTGCGCCGCGGGCGCTGGACGCGCTTTGGCATGGAGCCCGCGCTGCTTACGGCCTACGGCCCGGAAAACCGCGTGCTTTGCTGCATGCCCGCGGCGCGCGAGGGTGTGTACGAGGCGGAGCTTTCCTGCCTGGACCGTTTTGTGCGCTTTGAGCTGGAGGGAACCTGCCAGGGAAGGCCGCGCCTGCTCGCGCTCACCGCCCCCGTCTATATCCGCGCGTAAAGAGCCGCTGTCGGGCCTATTCGTCAAACCACGCGACCCTTTTTTCCCTGACGCCACGGGCTCTAAAACGTTTCAACGCAAATTTTCGGTTGACGTTGTAACAATTCTCCACTATAATGGCTTTAGCAGTTTTATAATTTTTTCAGATCGTTCACGCGATCGCCGCATAGATACCGTATGGATACCGTTTTTCTTCAGATCGTTCACACGATCGTCGTATGGATACCGCATAGATGCCGCGCAGTCGCATTGCGAACTACAACAGAACAAAGGGAGTTGATTCAAACTTGTTCAGTATGCTCAACCCAAGCCGATATTATCGCGCTGTAGGCCGCAAACGGTTCTTCGAGTTTGTTGTGCTCGCCGTATTCCTCATTTTCTTTTACGGCCCGCTTGCAAACATGCTGATGCTGGCGTTTGCCAACAAGTATCAGGTTCCGGCGCTCATTCCCCAGGAATTCGGCTTTCAGTGGTGGAAATTCATTCTTTCGCAGGAGAATTTGGTGCGTTCCATCAGCGTTTCCTTCCTCTTTGCGGTGGTAACCACCACGGTTTCCTTTATCCTCTGCGTGCCTGCGGCCTACGCCATTGCCCGCTTCGAGTTTAAGGGCCGCCGCATGTTCATGCTTTCGTTCCTGCTTTCAAACGCCTTCCCCAAGCTCGGCATCTACATGTCCATCGCCATCATCTATTACAGGCTCAACCTCATGGGCACCTTCCTGGGCGTTATGCTCATTCACATGATCAATACCATGATGTTCATGGTCTGGCTTCCGGCCAGCGCCTTCCGCGGCGTGCACCGCCAGCAGGAGGAGGCTGCGCGCGATGTGGGCGCGGGCCCGCTGCGCACCTTTGCCAAGGTTACGCTCCCCATGGCCATGCCGGGCATCGTGGTTGGCTGCATGTATACCTTCCTTGGCTCCCTCGAGGAGGCGCAGGGGACGCTGCTGGTCGGCATTCCCCAATACCGCACCATGACCACGGAGATGTACGGCGTGATCTATGATTATCCGTCCACTGCGGGCGCGGTGTTTGCGGTCATCCTCATGATTCCCGCGATGATCATCCTCATCAGCATGCGCCGCTTTATCGGCCCGGAGGCCATTGCCGGCGGCTTTAAGATGAAATAAACCTTTTTGGATACGGTGAAGGAGAGAAACCATGGCTGAAGAAATCAAGCAAACAGGCAGAGAGGTTAAGCTTCATATTGTCGATATGACAAAGCGCTACGATAACGGCGACGGCGTTGCGCATATCAACCTAGAAGTGTACAACGGCGAAATCGTTACGCTCCTCGGTCCCTCCGGCTGCGGCAAAACGACCATCCTCCGCACCGTCGGCGGCTTCCTGGACGTGAACGACGGCGATATTTTGGTCGATAAGCAGAGCATCATCGAGCTGCCGCCTGAAAAGCGGCCCACCGCGATGGTGTTTCAAAGCTATAACCTCTGGCCGCACATGACCATCCATGATAATCTGGCCTTCGGCCTCAAGCTCCGCAAGGTTCCCAAGGCGGAGATCGAGAGCCGCATCAAGGAGATTTTGAGGCTGGTGCAGCTCGACGAGGCGTTTCTCCGCAAGTACCCGGCGCAGATGTCCGGCGGTCAGCAGCAGCGCGTGGCCATCGCCCGTTCGCTTCTGCTTCGGCCGAGCCTGTTGCTGCTTGACGAGCCCTTCTCCGCGCTGGACGCGAAGATTCGCGGCCAGATGCGCGAGGAGCTGAAAAAGATTCAGCAGGAGTTGGGCATTACGGTGGTGTTCGTTACGCACGATCAGGAGGAGGCCATGGCACTTTCGCACCGCATCGTGGTCATGAACAAGGGGTGCTTCGAGCAGGTTGGCACGCCGCAGGAGGTGTACGACAACCCCGTTTCCCTGTATGTGGCCACGTTTATTGGCGAAAACAACTTTATTCCCAGCTCGGACGGCCGGGTCAAAACGGTGCGCCCGGAGGACGTGGTCATCTGCGAAAACGGCGAGGGCGACTTTACTGGCACGATCCGCACGGTCATGATTCTCGGGCATTACGCCGATGTAAACGTGCAATGCGGCGATACGGTCATCAAGTCGTACGCCCAGCGCGAGCAGGCCGACCGTCTTTCCATCGGCCAGCCCATTTCGCTGCACTTCAACCGCGTGCTGGAGTTCGACGCCCCCAAGGAGGCGGAGAAGAAAAAGGCCAGCGAGCGCGAGGAGCGCAAGGCGGAACGCAACGCCAAGAAATTCTAGCGGTTTATCGCCCGGCGCTCCAACCGTTCGCTCCATGTACGTGCCCTCGGACAGGCGCACGGCGGGCGCGGGGCAGTAAATAGACCCCGGAACTATTAATTAAGGAGGATACTATGAAAGCGACCAAGAGAATCATCGCGATTGCGCTCATTCTCGCGTTCGTCTGCGCCATGGCCGCCGGCTGTGGCAAGAAGACCGCGGAAAGCGGCGGCGTGATCACCGCTAACCTCTGGGCGAGTGGCTCTGACAATACCCGTCAGTCCATTCAGGCAGTCATCGACGCCTTCCACAAAACCGAGGCCGGTCAGAAGTACAACATCAAATTGGAGTTTATCGTCTCCGGCACGGGCGTTGAGGATCTCGACGCAAGATTGGCTGCTGCCAAGCAGACCGGCCAGACGAACACCGAGTTTGATATGATCGAAGTTGCCGACGATGCGATGATCAATTACTTTGATCGTTGCGGCGAAGACATTTTCGTCAAGATCGACTGGGACAAGCTTCAAAATGACGAAAACTTGGTCACCAAGTCCAGCTACGTGGGCGATTGGGGCATCCCCTACCGCGTAACCACCGTGGTTCTGGCCTATAATTCCAAGACGGTCACCAACCCGCCGAAGACCGCCGATGAGCTGTATCAGTGGATCCGCGACAATCCGGGCCGTTTTGCCTACAATCCCCCGAACACGGGCGGCGCGGGTTCCTCCTTTGCGCGTACCACCGTTTACAATCTGCTTCCCGCCGAGGCTGAAACCTCGACCGACGAGAAGTGGAAGGAGCAGTGGAACGCGGGCTTCGATCTGCTTAAGGAGCTCCATCCGTACATGTACTCCTCCGGCGGCACCATCGTGTACCCCAACAAGAACCAGGGCGCGATGGACCTGCTGGCAAACGGCGAGGTCGATATGATCCCGGCATGGGCAGACATGATGATCTCCCAGATGAAGGCGGGCACGATGCCGGATTACATGAAGATATCCACAATCGCTCCGTCGTTCACGGGCAACATCGTGAACTTCGCCATCACCTCCATCGGCGATCCGGCCAAGCGTGAGGCCTGCCTCGCGTTCATGGATTACGCCATGAGCCCCGAAGCGCAGAACATCCTGCTCGACGTTATGGCGGCCGTTCCGGTCATCAAGCCCGAGCTGCTGGATGAAAACCTCAAAAAGACCGTGGACGCCATCGACCTGTCCACCTTCCGCGTCATGAGCATCGGCACGCTGGGCAAGGATCTTGCCAACCGTTGGGACGAGGAGATCGGCACGATCGGCTGAGGGTTCCGCATCGACGCATAGCGCGCCTGTTCCGAGCACGTACGGAACAGGCGCTCCAAACACTGGATTGTCCGAGGGTGTGATTGAACATGAAAAAGAAATCGAAAAGCAAGCTGTTACCGTATCTCTTTGTATTCCCCTCCTTCGCGGTGGTGATGCTCATTGTGGCGTACCCAATCGCCAACTCGATCTTTCTGAGCTTCACCGTCCCCGGAATGAGCGGGTTTACGCTGGACAACTATAAGTTCGTGTTTACGGACCCGAACATGCTGCTCAGCTTGAGGTATACGCTGACAGTGGCGGGCGTAACGGTGCTGCTCGTCATGGTGCTTGGCTACGCGCTGGCGCTGTTCCTTCGCTTCAACAAATCGAAGGTGTCGCGCATAATCGGGACGATGTATCTCATCCCGCGCTTTATTCCCAGCATGGTGGCTATCTATGCCATGATCAACATCGTGCGCGACAGCGGCGTGCTCAACCGCATTTCGCAGCTCTTTGGCGAAAACTGGAAGCCGGGCCTGATGTATAATATCAAAGGGCTTATCGTCATGAACCTTTGGTTCAACATCCCGTTCGCGGCGCTGATCATCGCGTCGGCGCTGGGCGGCATCCCGGATTCCATCATCGAGGGCGCGCGGGACGTGGGGGCCACCAAGTGGCAGGTGTTTACCAAAATGATTCTGCCGCTTTCCTACAAGGACGTGCTCATAGCGGCGACCTTTACCTTTATGAGCAACGTGGCGTCCTATTCGACGCCGTACCTGATGGGCCCGAACTCGCCAAAGATGCTGTCCATTTCATTGTTCTCGCAGTTTAACTACTACCGAAGCGATGAACGGGCCGCAGCGCTTTCCGTCGTGATGTTCCTGATCTGTTCAATCTCGGCTTTGGTGTATATCTACACCAATCTCAAGGAAACGCGTTGGGAGCATCAATAAGACGGCAAGCAAAAACGTGCAATAGCGGGGTTGTCCTGGCGGATGGCCCCGCTTTCTTTAGGAGGGAAGCTTAAGTGGAAGCCAACGGAAAACTGAATGTTAAACGCACCTTCTTGATTGGCCTGGGCCTTTGCGCCATTTCGCTTTCGTGGTCGGTCTATAATTCCTATGTGCCGATCCTGCTGGACAAGTTTGTAAAAAGCGGCGTGCTGCTGGGCCTGATTATGGCCGTCGACAATATTTTCGCCGTGCTGGTGCAGCCGGTGTTCGGCATTCTTTCCGATCGGGTCAATACGCGCATCGGCAAGCGCACGCCGTTCATACTCATCGGCGCGCCGCTTGCGGCCATCGCGTTTGTGCTCGTGCCCTATTCCAAGAATCTTGCGGGCGTGATGTGCACGGTCATCGCGTTCAACTTTATCATGGCAAGCTGGCGCGCGCCCATCATTTCGCTCATGCCGGACGTTACGCCTTCGCCCCTTCGCAGCAAGGCCAACGGCATTATCAACACCTGCGGCGGCATGGGCTCGGTCATCGCGTTCTTTGTTGGCGGCGTATTGTATAACGCGGGCGGCATGCCCCTGCCCTTTATCGTCGCCTCGGTCGTGATGACCCTTTGCGCCGTTGTGCTTGCCATCACCGTCAAGGAGCGGCAGGCCCGCGTTGAAATGGGCTATGCGGATTATGTGGACGAGGCGGCCTCGCGCAACGCGCGGCAGAAGCTCGAGCGCGTGCACCTGCCCAAGGACGAGCGCAAGAGCCTGATTCTCATCATCCTCGCCATCTTTTTCTGCTTCTTCGGCTTCAACGCGGTGGAAACCTATTTTACCCTTTACGCGGTGAACACCTTCGAGGGCTTCTCAGCGGGCGACGCCACGATTTTGATGACCATCTTCCCGCTTTCCTACATGCTTATGGCCATCCCCATGGGCATTCTTGCCACTAAAATTGGCCGCAAGCGCACCCTGCAGCTTGGTATTTTGGTGGACATCGGTGTGTTTGTGGCGGTGTTCTTCCTGCGCAATATCTATGCAATCGCAGCCCTGTTCGTGCTGGGCGGCGCGTGCTGGGGCGGCATCGTGGTCAACGCACTGCCCATGGTGGTCGAGTGGGGCGGCGAAAAGCGCATGGGCCTTTTTACCGCGTATTATTATTTCTTTACCGATCCGGCCTCGATCATCAGCCCCATCATCTTTGGCTGGATTTATGATCTCACCGGCAATTACGCCAATATCTTTCCCTTCTGCTGCGTGTCGTTTGTTGCCGCACTGATCTGCCTCTGCTTTGTCAAGCACGGCGAGGCGACGCCCATTCTGGCAAGAAAGCCCGCGCCCGTGGAAACGGGGGAGACGAACGCATGAAGCGGTATCTCATCATCAACGCGGACGATTTTGGCCTTTGCTACGCGTCCAACGCCGCCGTGGAGGACTTGTTTAACCACGGCGCCATCACCACGACGACGCTTATGACCACCTGCCCCTGGGCGGAGGACGGCGTGCGGCGCGCGCTTCTTAATCCGCGCATGGTCGTGGGACTGCATCTTACCACTACAAACGAATACGAGTATTACAAATGGGGGCCGCTGGATCAAAGCTGCCGGAGCCTCATGGACGCGCGCGGCTACCTGTACCAGACGGCGGCGGAGAGCCTTGCGCACGCCACTGCCGAGGATATGGACAAGGAGCTGCGCGCCCAGTATCGCTTTATGGAGGAGCGCGGCCTGCCGCCGGAGCACATCGACAGCCATATGGGGACGGTCTACGGTCTTGCGGGGCCGCCCTATCTTGCCGAGGCGTTCCGGCTCTGCGCGCAGCACGGGCTGCATTTCCGCCTGCCCAAAATGCCGGAGACCTTCATGGGCGACAATCCCGCGCTTTCCGGGTTATACGAAAAGGTCCGCCAAGCGGCGGCCTGGGGCGGAAGCCTCGGAATCGGCATGCCAAACGGCCTTTTTACGCACGATTATGACGTTTCGGAAGCGGATACCTACGAGAGCTTCCGCGCGGTCTATCTGCGCATGCTCGAGAGATTGCCCGAGGGCGTGTCGGAGCTGTTTATGCATCCTTGCATGGAAACGGATGAGCTGAAGGCCATCAACCGGCATTGGCAAAAGCGCGTCTGGGAATACCGCGTGCTGCTTGACGACGTGTTTCACAAGGCGATCCAGGCGCAAGGCGCCACGCTTTGCACCTATCGCGACGCGCCGTTTTTCGCGTAGCGCCGCCGGCGCGCCGTCTGCCGGGATCGATCGATCACCCATAACAGAGCCCCCTCCGCGGACGTTCGGAGGGGCTTTTTGCTGTCAAACGCGCAATCCGCCGCATTCACCCGATTCCCGCCGCCGACATACTATGCAGTATCTTCGATACGGGAGGATGAAACGATGGCTTCAAATGCAAACGCCGTAGGAAACGCCTGCTGCTTTACGGGCATGGCGACTACGGTGGATCCGCTGATGGCGGACAACATTGTCGTGGCGGGGGAGGTCGGAGGCGACGGCGACTGCTGCGGAGACGAAACCGCAACGCTCGGCTGCGCGCTCGCAATGATCTATTTCCCGATGCAGACCTATCGGGCGGGCTTCTGCCCCGCCGAGGCGCTCAGCCGTGGGACGCTGTTTCCCGAACTGGTGTCGGACTATCAGAGGGGGTGCTGACTGTGGATATGACGGAACAAAACCTGCTTACCCGCATTCGGGAGGCGCGCTTTGCAAGCGTCGAGCTGCAGCTTTATCTGGATACGCACCCAGACGACGAGGCGGCCGCCGCGGATTACCGCAGCTATGCGGAGAAGCTCAACCTGCTCCTCGACCGTTATGAGCAGTCGTATGGGCCGCTGCTCAACTTCGGGCAGTCCGTTTCCGACACGGGCAGCTGGGTCTACCAGCAGTGGCCCTGGCAACAGTAAGGGAGGGCGCGCAACATGTGGATCTATCAAAAACAGCTTGAATACCCTGTAAACATCACCAAACCCGACCCGCGCATGGCAAAGCTTCTTATGGCGCAATATGGCGGGCCGGACAGCGACGTGTACGCGCACAAAGGGATAAGTCGTACTCTGCTGGACTTTCGCCGCTGTTGAGCCAGATTTCCAGCGTGTACGGTTCTCCCTCCGTGGGCGGTTCTTCATTTTGTTTCTTGCGCTTGACCACAATCCGTTGTACGAAACTGCGCACCAGCGCGTCCAATATTTCCTCGGATTCCAGATTGGCATTGCGAAACGCCTGCTGCATGATCGTTAGCAACTGCGCCGAACAATCCGCATCTGATTTAACCTGTCGCATATCCGCCATGCGAGTTTCCAGTTCGGCAAGCTTGGCTGCTATTTTATCGCAAGCGGCGCGATAGTCAGCGTCGGACACCACGCTGTTCAGCCAGCCGTTCAGAAGCTTTTGCTTTCGCTGCTCAAGGCTTGTTCGTTGCCTCTCCAACTCGATACGATCCGTTTCAGGATTCTCCGGCATCAACGCCTGCCCAATCGTCCGGGCGAGCGGCCCGCACGCATCTTGCAACAAGGGAATCAACGTAGAAAACAGCTCCCGCATGATCGCATCCAAATCGCGCTTGTAAAGAAACGGCGCGTCACACAGTTTACGGCCATATTTTTTGTAGAGAGAGCAACGCCAGTATTCCGCCCGCTTTTGCACGCCATCCGCCGTCCAGCGAGATACCGCCCGGTGATAGCCGCAGCCGTGCTCATCGCAAATAATTCGGTCAGAGTAGGCATATTTCCCATTACCGGAAGCATCCGTCGCCGTGCAATTCACACCCGTCAAGCGTTTGCTTCGCCCGGCTAAAACGCGGTTCGCCTTATCCCAAAGCGCTGCGCTGACAAGGGGCGGCACACGCTCCGGGGCATAATGCGTCTGCCACTCCTGACGCGGGCGCTGTATCTTTCGATCCTCCCGATAGGAGGGCTTATAGGTCTTGCCGTTGACGATGTACCCTTTGTAAACGGGGTTGCGAATCATTCGCTCGATTGTAGAGGGATTGTAGGGATTTCCCGCATCGTTTAGATAACCTTTCTTGGCCAGTTCCTCAGCAATGCGCCGCGTCCCCAGCTCGCCCTTTGCATATTCTTCAAACACATATTCGACAACCCCGGCCTTGCCTGCATCCACGGTATAACCGTTGTTTTCATTGCAAAAGCAATAGCCGATGGGGGCGGTCGCGCCGTGCCGTTTTCCCTCTCTCATGGTCTGCCGATAGCCGAATTTCACCCGCTCCGACGTTTTCCGGCTTTCCTCCTGCGCCACAATCGCCATGATGGACAGCCGAAACTCCGCGTCCTTATCCATGGTGTTAAGGTTGATGTCCTCGATTAGTACGCCGACATCGTAACGCAGCAGATCCCGCACGGTCTGTACGCAATCGACAATGTCCCGGGCAAAGCGGGAAACCTCCTTTGTTAAAATAAGATCGAAGGCTCCGGCTTTTGCGTCACGCACCATCTTTATAAACTGCGGCCGTCTGTCGGCGCGGGTTCCCGTGACGCCCTCGTCGATATAGCCCGGTATGAATTCCCACCGTGAGCATCCTTTAATCTTGTTTTCAAAGTAAGCGATCTGGTGCTCAAGGGAATCCAATTGCTTATCCTCGTCGGTGCTGACACGGCCATAAAATGTCACGCGCAGGGGGATATCGGATATTCGCTTGCCGCAAAACAGCTCGCCCCGAATCTCCTCGATGGTTTTGCGCATAGCCCTCCTCCTTGGCATTGTATTGATTTTACAGCGTCAGCCCTCCTTTCTATAATCCGCCATATCGCAGCCCAGACGCTGCCGGATATCGCGCCGCTGCTGCTCCGTCAACAGCCCCTGCTTGTACAGGGCTTCCGTCATCGCGTCTTGCAGTTCCGCCTGCGTCCATAGCGGCTTTCCGTCCCTGGTCAGAGAAACGCTATTCAAAGCGCCCCCGCTGTAAATTCGATTTGGGCAGGGCGGCCCCGCGCATTTCATTCCCATGGAATATTTTTATGCCGAAGAACGGCGGTTTTTGCCTGTCCTCGCCGCAAAGAACACAGCGAAAGCGCGGCCCCCGCCGCGGCGGGCGTTCCTATTCGTTTGATGCATAGCGCCGCCGTGAAAACCGATACTATCCTTAGCGCAATTCGCTTAACCCGGGCGAAGCGCCATTCAATTTGGAGGTGCTCCCCGATGAACGCGCTTTGGACAGAAACGCTGACTTTACCCGCATTCGACCGTTTGGACGGGAATCTCACGACGGACGTGCTCATCATCGGCGGCGGAATGGCCGGCGTTCTTTGCGCGTATCTGCTGGCACAGGCGGGCGTTGACTATGCGCTCGTGGAGGCTGAACGAGTCTGCGCCGGCGTGACCGCCAACACAACCGCAAAAATCACCACACAGCACGGGCTGGTTTACGATAAGCTCCTGCGCCGGTTTGGGCCGGAAAAGGCGTGGATGTACGGGATGGCCAATCAGGCTGCGCTCGCCAAATTTCGGGAGCTGTGCCGGGGGATCGACTGTGACTTTGCAGAGACGGATGCGTTCGTATACGCGCTGGACGACCGAGGCAAGATTGATCGGGAGCTGGCCGCGCTTAAGCGGCTCGGTTTTCCGGCGGCGTTTGCCTGCGATCTCCCGCTCCCCTTCGACGTTGCGGGCGCGTTGCGGTTTGGCGGGCAGGCGCAGTTTCACCCGCTCAAATTTGTCTCACACATTGCGCGGGGGCTGCGCATTTACGAGCATACGCCGGTTCGCGCGCTCATCGGTACGACGGCGGTGACGGATCGCGGGCGCATCTCTGCAAACAAGGTGATTGTTGCCACCCATTTCCCTTTCCTAAACAAGCATGGCGGCTATTTTCTCAAGCTGTATCAGCATCGCTCCTATGTGCTCGCGCTGGAGCGCGCGGCGGATGTGCACGGCATGTATGTGGATGAAGCGGAAAAGGGGCTGTCCTTTCGAAACGCGGGGAGCCTCCTGCTTCTTGGCGGCGGCGGGCGCCGCACCGGGAAGCCCGGCGGCGGTTGGCGGGAGCTGGAGGATTTAAAAAAGCGCTATTACCCAGACGCCTCCATAAAATACCGCTGGGCCGCGCAGGATTGCATGTCGCTCGACGGCTTGCCGTACATCGGCCCGTATTCGGCACGCACGGACGGCTTGTTCGTGGCGTCCGGCTTCAACAAATGGGGGATGACCTCCTCCATGGTTTCCGCCATGCTCCTTTGCGACATGGCGCAGGGCAAGCGCAATCCGTATGCCCCTGCCTTTGCTCCCTCCCGAACCATTCTTCGCCCGCAGTTGGCCATTAACGCGGGGGAAGCCCTTCTCAATCTGCTGACGCCAACGGCGCCGCGCTGCCCGCATCTGGGCTGCGCGCTAAAATGGAACGCGCAGGAACGCTCCTGGGACTGTCCCTGCCACGGTTCCCGGTTCACGGAGGAAGGCCATCTGATCGACAATCCGGCCACGGGCGGCCTCGGCCGTCAAATCTAGGTAAAAGAGCACAGCATTTTTTCCATGCGCATAACATGATATGGGAGGCAAAAGTTTGAAAGCGCAAACTTTCAAGCTTGCGTTTTGCCGATTGCCGCGAAGCGGGAATTTTGCCGCGAAGCGGGAATTTTGCCGCGAAGGGCGGAATTTTGCTGACGTGAAATGAGCCCCAACTCCGATAGAAAGGATGCTTTCGCGGCTGCGAAAGCGATGGACATAAGTATGGCATTCCTTAAGCGGAAGCCTTCCTGTGGGAAGGACGATCATTTTCAGTATGCCGAGAATAACAGATGCGGTTGCAAAGCGCCGAAAGAAATAGATTGTGGACGCTGCAAAATGTGCGGATGCGCAAACTGCTGCTGTTGCAGAGGCCCCAGCGGCCCGTCTGGCCCCAGCGGCCCGTCTGGCCCCAGCGGCGCAACAGGCCCCAGCGGCCCGTCTGGCCCGAGCGGCGCAACAGGCCCGAGTGGCCCGTCTGGCCCCAGCGGCGCAACAGGCCCGAGTGGCCCGTCTGGCCCGAGCGGCGCAACAGGCCCCAGCGCTTCCAACATCTATCTGGCAACGGATCAATCCATCAGCGGCAATGGTTGGGTAGGACTTGGCACATCGTCCTCGGTGTCCCAGTTTGAGCGAAGCGCGGTAGTAATCCCATCCAATGCAGTAATTACGGGTATCATCCTGAACATTCGGAAGAATGTCCTTGCTGCCGGGGATACGGTAAGGGCTACCATCTTCACCAGCCCCTGTGGCTTCGGCGATCCGGCAAGCACCGGGATTTTTGCAACGGTGACTGGCCCCAACAACGCCGATACCCCACGCTGCTGCGCATCCGGCACAGGCAATTTCCGGGTGAACACATGCAGCCTGGTGTCGGTGCAGATTACAACCAGCCGAGGCGTTGGCGCACTGGATAGCGGCGTTACCGTAACCGTACTGGTAACATTCCCAAATTAGATTCATGCGTCGGGGCAGGTGTACGACGCGGCATCTGCCCCGACGCAAATCCAAACAGGAAGTAATGCTGTTGAAAAAGGTTAGATTTCATCTGCCGGGAGCGGCCTTCATCCAAACGAAACGGGAAAACTCCTCCTGCCCTTTTACCCAAAAGATACTACGGCTGGCAACAATGCTGAGGGCAAACGGTCATGAGGTATTCTTTTATGGCATTGCCGGCTCAAAGGTCGACTGCGATGCGTTTATCCCGGTTTCCGATCAAAAGGTGGTTGACGAATGCTACGGCAGCTACGACCGAAGCATCCATTTTCATCGATATCATCAGGGGGATTCCGCCCATCGCCACTTTAACCAAAGGGCAATTGCGGAGATAAAGAAACGGATGCAGCCGCAGGATATTCTGCTCTGTCCGCTGGGGCTTTTCCAAAAGGAGCTTTCGGATGCCACGGGCCTGCTCACCGTCGAGCCGGGTATTGGCTACTTGGGGACATTTGCCCCAAACAGGATTTTTGAGTCGTACGCCTGGATGCACTATCTCTATGGCCGGGAGCAGCGAGAAAACGGTTTGTGGTATGATGCGGTCATTCCCAACTGCTATGACCCCGCTGATTTTCCCTTTGTGGGCAAAAAGCAGGATTACCTGCTGTACATGGGCAGAATTGTCAACCGTAAGGGGGTTTCGCTGGCCAGCGAGGTCGCCAAAGCCACCGGGCATACCCTGTATGTGGTGGGGCAAGGCGCGCTTGACAATCCGGACGAGGGACTGCATCTCTCTGAGGAAGCGCATATTGTCTACAAACCCGCGGTCGGCCCGGAGAAACGGGCCGAGCTTTTGGGCAACGCAAAGGCTGTGCTGATGCCGACCTATTATATCGAACCATTTGGCAGCGTAGCGCTCGAAGCGCAGCTCTGCGGCACGCCCGTGATCACGACCGACTGGGGCGCTTTCCCGGAGACGGTGGTGCATGGCGTCACCGGGTATCGGTGCCGGGTGTTCGAGGAGTTTTGTCGGGCGGTCGAGAACATCCAGCGCCTCGATCCTGAGGCTTGCCGTTCCTGGGTGGCCGAGACATACAGCCTCGAGCGATGTGGAATGCTATACGAGACGTATTTTCAGCGGCTGCACAAATTATTTGGCGACGGCTGGTATTCTATGAAATGACGCATGGCGCGCAAGTCGATATAACGGTGCATTTTGAAAAACGGCGCATTTCATCCGATTGGCGGGGAGGACTGCACAGCGATGCGGCGCTGCCAAAAGAGCGTGCCCCGCTCGGCGCAATCGTATAATTCATCTTAGCCAAAGCGTGCCCTTTGTGCGCGCCGACAGAGCTGGGCGCGGCGCTGCGTTACCTTTGCCGAGCACGCGCTCCGTATCCATTTCCAAGCTTTGCATCACAAGAAACATGATGTGCAAGGCGTCCTCATTGCGGATGCTATCCGAGGTGCAGCCCACAACGTTGCCTGATTTGTCGATGTGCATGCCGCCGCGCCGCGCCGATTCGTAGCAGCGCCAGCATTTATACTGACTGCCGTCCTTGCGCTTGCGGGTCTTGGCGACAAAGCTCCTGCCGCATTTGCCGCACTTGATCTTGCCCGAAAAGCAGAAACGGTTAGAGTGCTTCGCTTTGCCCTCAGGCGACATGGCGCGACTGTCGAGGATGCGCGCCGCTTGCTCGAAGGTCTCACGGGACACGATGGGTTCATGGTGGTCGCGCAGAATTACAAACTCCTCCTGCCCGCGATTGTACTTTTTATCATGGGAAAGGTAGTCGGGCGTGTAGGTCTTTTTCTGCACAAGGTCGCCGCAATACTTCTCGTTGCGAAGAACGCGCAATATGACCGTGTTCGACCATTCCTTGCAGCGCATCGGGTCTACGCCCTCCTCTTTCAGCTCGCGGGCGATCACAAAGCAGCCCTTGTTTTCGTTGACAAACTTATCGAAGATACGCCGCACGACCTTTGCTCCCGCCTCGTTGACGGTCATTTGTCCGTTTTTCACGTCGTAGCCCAACATACTCTGTCCGAACACCACGCCCTGCTCCATGCGCCGTTTCTGTCCCCATTTGACGCGCTCCGAGGTTTTGCGGCTTTCCTCCTGCGCAATGGAGGACAGGATGGTGAGCCGCAGCTCCGCATCCGGGTCAAGGGTATTGATGCTGTCGTTTAGAAAGATCACACCAATGCCGCGCTTTTTGAGCTCGCGGGTATGGCTGATGCTGTCCAGCGTGTTGCGAGCAAAGCGGGAGATCTCCTTTGTGATGATAAAGTCAAGTTCGCCGCGCTTGGCGGCGTCAATCATGCGATTAAATGCTTTCCTCTTTTTCGTATTTGTCCCGGTTTTCCCCTCATCCGCGAACACCTCCACCAAAACCCAGTTCGGCTCGCGCTCGATATACTGCTTAAAATAACGCTGCTGGCTCTCAAAGGAATTCGCCTGATCCTCCCGGTCTGTGGATACGCGGC
>CAZWSI010000026.1:0-24611 GCA_964636405.1 uncultured Oscillospiraceae bacterium | reverse complement strand
GGCATTGCTAATTACCTCATGGAACACGGCATTCTCAGCCCTGCCGGAAAGAAAAGATGGCGGTCATCCACAGTTGCCAGCATCCTCACCAACGAGAAATATAAGGGCGATGCGCTGCTCCAGAAACGGTTTACAGTTGACTTTTTAACGAAAGAACTGAGGGTAAATAACGGCGAAGTACCCCAATACTATGTGGAAAATTCGCACGAAGCCATCATCGTCCCGGAGGAATTTGAAACGGTGCAGGAAGAGATGGCGCGGCGAAAGGCACTTCCGTTTGAATTGACTTCTGTCAAATGATACTGCCCAACTCGTTTTTCATTACCCATGATTTACCTCTCTTTCAGTCGTTACACATACACGGAAAACCTCGCCCTAACCTTTTATTATAGTATTTTGTTATTCCTCTCACCCGTGTAATAGGTTTAAGAAAGAAAATGTGTGTATGTGTAAAATAATATAGTTATTGAAAAACTTTATCTTTGAATATGTGTGTATGCTCATACGATAAGCACATTTTTCCACTCTCCTTTGATTTTCACTCCGAAGTAGCCACGAAGTCGCTTGCCTTGTCGAACAATATTCTCACTGCGTTCGATACCGAGCTTCTCAGCATTGTCGGAGAACCAGTTGGCGAGCCGCCTGTCCGATGACTCTTTCACACCGTTATCCTTGCACCACCTCTTGTACAAATTGGTGATTTCTGCGGTAGTCGTATCACTCTCAGCATCAATCGTACAGGTTTCTGCAAAGAAGTCTCCGAAATGAACAGCATTGGATTTGTTCATTCTCATGTAATTCTGGGAACGCTCCGACCATGAGATAGTCCAATTATTCTGCATGACACGGCGTAGACCCTCCAACGCCCACTTGAAAACCTGTTCCCTTTCTTCATCTAAAATCATCTCATAAAGCCGGGTTATCTTCTTGCGCTTGGGGTCTTTCGGTTTCACCAGAATGGGATGTAGGCGGCGGTAAAACCCATCGCTATCATCGTAGAGGGATGAGAGCATGAAGTTTGCGCTTGCCAGTATTCGACAATAAGAGTTGAATTGGTATGCGTCTGCATACTTTCGTTCTGCCCGGATGGGGGTGTCAGCGGTAATGAGCTTCTTCAACAACCCTGTTTCCGTAAGAGCGGCTGAACCCAACAAAGACCTTCTTGCTGTATTCGGGAGCGGTGAAGGAAGTGCCCAGCCCCGTAATCTTGCCGTGGTACCACTCGGCACCGTAGTCAAGACCGGCCTGGCCATAAATCTGGTACTTATCAGCGGCACCAGACTTTGCAAGGGGTTCAAGGAAGAAGTTGCCCTCCTCACGCCTTTCGTTTGATGAAGCAAGGCTCTTTGCCAGAGAAAAAGCTTGACGCATTAAGTACGATTCGGTCAGGTATTGCTTCTTTTTCTCTTCTAATACAGGAGATGAGAAGTAGTTCACACCACCGGTGATGATAGTGGCTCTCGTTGCGCATGGCGGACACCACGATGACCGCGGGCGGCGCGTCCGGGCATGCGAGCTTGAGCTGCTCGAGCACGCCAAGCCCGTCCACGTGCGGCATAATAAGGTCCAGCAGCAGGATATCATAGCGCGCCTTCTTGAGCTTTTCCAGCGCGTCGCGGCCATCGAAGGCCATATCTGCCGCGAGCACCTGCTCGTGCGAGGAGAAGCGCGCGCGGACGGATTCCGCAAAGCTCTGGTTGTCGTCCACAATGAGTATACGGTACTTAGACATGTTGACTCGTCCCCCCTGTTTGTTCTTTCATTTGTTGCGTTCACTTGATAAAGCGATTGTAACAAACGCGCGAAACCTTGGGTAGGGGGGGAAGAGGACGGCTTTTGTCGAGGCTGACGCGAAGATTGCGGAATTGCAGAGAAACTTGGTAAAACAATACATAATGGGACATAACGCCCCATCATACACAATATATTGTGTTTTCAGACCTTTGCTTTTCTGACAATATCCGCGCCGACGGCTTGGAGCTTTTTGTCGAGGTATTCGTAGCCGCGGTCGATGAAGTGAATGTTTCGCACATTGGTCTGGCCGCTTGCGGCAAGCCCCGCGACGATGAGCGACGCGCCCGCGCGCAAATCGGTGGCGGTAATATCCGCGCCCTTGAGGCCGCCCGTTCCCTTGACACGGGCCACCTGCTCGTGCACGGAGATGGACGCGCCCATGCGGCGCAGCTCCCGCACATGGTTGAAGCGGTTTTCAAAGATGTTTTCCGTTATGGTGGAAGAGCCGCCGTTGGCGTTGCACAGATAGGCCATCATGGGCTGCTGGAGATCGGTTGGGAAGCCGGGATAGGGAAGGGTGCGGATGTTGACGTTGCGCGGGCGCTCGTTTGCCACGATGCGAATATAGAAATCGCGTCCGTCGTCGCCGTTGATAATCCGCGCGCCGCTTTCCATGAGCTTGGCGGACACGGCCTCCATGTGCGTGGGGATGATGTTTTTGATGACGAGATCCCCGCGCGTGGCGGCGGCGGCGATCATGAAGGTGCCCGCCTCGATCTGGTCGGGAATGACGGCATAGCCGCAGCCGTGGAGCTTTTCGCGGCCCTGAATGCGGATCACGTCCGTGCCCGCGCCCTTGACCGACGCACCCATCATATTAAGGAAATTGGCCACATCCACTACGTGGGGCTCCTTGGCCACATTCTGCAATATGGTCTGCCCCTCGGCGCGGCAGGCGGCGAGCATGACGTTGATGGTCGCGCCCACGGATACAACGTCGAAAAAGATCTCCGCGCCCACAAGCTTTCTCGACGTGGCGTGGATGGTGTTGGTTTCCGGATCGAGCGCAACCTTCGCGCCAAGCGCGCGCATGCCCTTAACGTGCTGATCAATGGGCCGCGCGCCGATGACGCACCCGCCCGGCAGCGCGATATGCGCCTCGCCGTAGCGCCCCAGCATGGCCCCCAGCAGATAATACGACGCGCGCATGCACGACACGGCCGGGAAGGTCGCCTCCGTCGTGCGGATGCCGCTCGGGTCGATGGTCATGCAGTCGCCGTCGGTAAAATCCACCCTGGCGCCAAGCTGGCTTAAGATGAGCTTGAGGCTGCTCACATCCTCGATGTGCGGGAGGTTTTCAAGCACGCAGGCTTCCCCGGCCAGCACCGTAGCGGGAACAATCGCCACAGCCGCGTTTTTCGCGCCGCTGATGGTAACGGTGCCCTCCAGGCGCTTGCCGCCGTTGATACAATACCACTCTCTCTGCATGACTTTAACAGTTTAGCCCAAAAAGCCCGCGCCGTCAATCCCGGTGGCGCGGCGGGTTCCCTCCGGCGCGTTCGGATGCTTTTTGCGCGCCGCGCTTCCTGCTTGCGCAAGGCGGAAAAAAGCCGCGCGCCCTTATGAGCCGTCCGTTGCTCCAGCCGGCGGCGTGGCGGCCCAGAAGCGGCGGCAGCGCGCGGAAACCTCCTGCGCGTCGCGCGCGGCAACGGCGCGCCAGTGCGGCGGCAGGAGCGGCGCGTATTCGGGCGAGCCGTAGCGCGCGTCAAGCAGCAGCAGCACGCCCCGGTCGCGCTCCGTGCGGATGACGCGCCCCGCCGCCTGCAAAACCTTGCAAAAGCCCGGAAAGCGATAGGCGTAATCATAGCCGCTTGCGTAGCTTTTTTCGTAGGCGGTCTTTAGCGTGTCGCGCGCGAGGCAGAGCTGTGGCACGCCCACGCCCGCCACCGCCGCGCCGCAGAGCCGGTCGGCGGGCAGATCGATCCCCTCGGCAAACGCGCCGCCCAGCACCGCGAGCCCCACCGTGCGTCCGCATGGGTTTGGGCTAAATTCGGCGAGGAAGGCCGCGCGCGCCGCATCGTCCATTTCGCGCCGCTGGGGGAGAATGCGCGCATGCGGCAGCCGCGCGGCAAGCGCCTCGCAAAAGGCCGCCAGATACTGGTACGAGGGCAGAAACACGAGAAAATTGCCGTCCTCCCGGCTTTCCGCCATGGCCGCGACGCTCTCCGCGACCTCGGGAAGCGAAGCTTCGCGCGCCATGTAGCGCATGGGCACGCGCCTTGTCAGCACCAGCAGGTTTTCCGGCGGAAAGGGCGAGGGGAGCGAGAGCATGGCCCCGCTTTCGGGCACGCCCAGCAGCGCTTTGTAGAAGGGGAAGGGCGTGAGCGTTGCCGAAAACAGCACGCCGCCATAGCAGGTTTTATAGCTTGCCGCGAGGTTTTTCGACGCATCCGTGCAAAAGAGGGTGATCACGAGACTGCTCCTGCCGCCTTCATAGAGCGCGACATAGCGCTCGTCGTAGAGCTTTTCCACAGACAAAAACGCGGTGAGGGAGAAAAGCAGCGTCTGTGCGAGCGCCCCGTCCGCGCCGGCGTGCGCGCCGGGATCGAGCAAAAGATCGGCCGCGCGCGCGGCGGGCGCAAAAAGCGGCTCCGGCTTTTCCTGAAAAGCCTGCGGCTCCTCGGGGCGCAGCGCGTCCATGGCGCGCAAAAGCGCGGTCAGCGCCTTGTAAAGCGGGCCTCGCCGGGCGGTCTTCGGCAGGGAGCGGCGCAGCTCCGCTGCGTCCTTGCGGGCAAGCGAGGCCGAGTACATATCCCGCGCGCGGTCCACCAGATTGTGCGCCTCGTCCACGAGCAGCGCCTGCTTCTTTTTGCCCTGCGTAAAAAAGCGCATGAGCCGCACGCGCGGATCGAAGGCATAGTTGTAATCCCCCACGATCACGTCGCACAGGAGCGATAGATCGAGCGAGAGCTCGAAGGGGCACAAAAGATGCCGGGCCGCGAGGCGCCGCACAGCCTCCGCCGTGAGCAGCCCCTCCGTGCGCGCGAATTCATCGAGCGCGGCGGGCAGGCGGTCGTAATAGCCTTCGGCGCGCGGGCAGGGCTCCTTTGCGCAGATGGGCGCGCCCTGCGCGCAGATTTTGTCCCGCGCCGTCAGCACCACCGCCCGAAGATGAACAAGCTTCATGCGGGCAAGCGCGTCCACGGCGGCTCTTTGCTGCGTGGTGCGCGCGGTGAGATAGAATACGCGCTCGGCAAGATTTTCGGAAATCGCCTTCACGCCCGCAAAGAGCACGGCCATGGTTTTGCCCGTGCCCGTGGGGGACTGGGCGAGCAGCCAGCGCTTTTCCCGCACGGCCGTGTACGCCTGCGCGGAAAGCCCTCTTTGCCCGGGCCTATAATCCGGATAGGGGAAGGGCATGGCGGCAAGCTCCCCGCAGAGCGCCCGCTTGTGGGCAAGCGCGTCGCATACAAGGCCGAAATAGCGCGCAAGCAGCACGTCGAGGTCGGAAAAGAGCGCTTCTGCCGTCATAACGCGCGTAAAGCGCTCGAGCTCGCCCGTGCCGAGGTTCAGATAGGTCAATTGCAGCGTGAGCGCGGGAAGATCGAGCGCGCGCGCGAGCATGGCCCCGTAGCAGCCCGCCTGCGCCCAGTGCTGGGGCGGGCAAAGGCGCGCTTCGCCCACGGGCGAAAAGCAGGTTTTGATCTCCTCCACCACGACGTCCGCATCGGGCACGCGGGCGTAGGGCCGCTTTTTGTCCCCGGTCCGTTCCACGCCGTGGAGCCGATCCGCCCGGCCGTAAAGGATGAGCGTAACCTCGTCCTTCGTAAAGCGCGCGGTGAGCGCCGCCTCGTTGAGCACGCCCGGCTCCTCCGCGCCCTGCAACGCCCGGTGTCCCTCCGCGCCCTGCCGCATGCGCGCGGCTGTCGCGGCGCGCGAAAGGCTCCCGGAGAGCAGGACGCTCTCCACGAGCGTGCGCACGGCCACGCGCTGTCTGTATGGCGCAGAGCGTTCGGGCAATGGTTCCATGCTTCTTATTATATCACAAAAGCGAAGGCGGATATAGCGTCGCGGAGCAGGGCAAGCGCCCACAAAGCGCGCCGAAGGGCTGGGGCTTGCTGCCGCAGGAACCCGGCGGAAACAAAGAAATCCGCGCCTTTGCACGATTGGGCGTGTTCGCCCGGCTCCGTTATGCTATAATAACCGCTGAGCGGATTTTTTCCGCAAAATTTGCGACGGCGGTTTAAACGGTCATGTTGTTTTGTCCTCTATGCAGCGGTTCCTCGGGCAACGCCACGTTTATCGAGGCGGGCGGCGCGCGCGTGCTCGTGGACGCGGGGCTTACCGGCAAGCGCATCACCGAGCTGCTTGCCGGGCTTGGCGTCGCCCCCGATACGCTCGACGCGATTCTCGTTACCCACGAGCACAGCGACCACGTGCAGGGCGTGGGCGTGCTTTCCCGCCGCTACGGCATTCCCGTTTACGCAAACGAGGCCTGCTTTGGCCGCATGCTGCCGCAAACGGGCGCGCTCGCGCCCGGCAAGGCGCGCGTGTTCGAGCCGGACCGCCCCTTCTTTATCCGCGATGTGGAGGTGCTGCCCTTCTCCACCCCGCACGACAGCGCGCGCCCCGTGGGCTATACCTTCGCGCACAAGGGCTGCCGCTGCGCGGTGATGACCGATATCGGCCACGTGACGCAGCATATGCTCGACACCGTGGCAAACGCGGATATCCTGCTGCTCGAAGCCAATCACGATGTGGACATGCTCCGCGCGGGGGCGTATCCCTACGCGCTCAAGCAGCGCATACTCTCCGGCACGGGCCACCTGTGCAACGAGGACGCGGGCTATGCGCTCGTCAAGCTCTTTGGCCGCGGGCTTCGCAACGTGATTCTGGGTCATCTCTCCGCCGAAAACAACACCCCCGAGCTTGCGCTTGTGACCGTGCAGACCGTGCTCGACGACGCGGGCGTGCTGCCCGCCATGCGGGTGCTCGTGGCCGAGCGCGACCGCCCCACCGGCCTGTTCGAGGTGGGCGCATAGAGGAGCGCGCGCCTGTTTCCGCGCGTTGCAGCGCAAACCTTAACAAAAACTTACGGTTGAGGAAAGCGAAGACGCGTTGTATAATGGATAACAATGCGCGAATATGGATTTTTGCGCCCCTTTCCTGAATAGACAAATCGGGCGATTGGGAGGTTGAGGTCATTTGAAAAACAGCTTTCGCGGCGGCGTGCATCCCCTGCATGAAATTCACGAGGGGAAGCTGGCGACGTGTTCCCTCGCGGTTCGGCCGCTGTACCCCGGCACGGTGGTCATTCCCGTGGGCATGCATCTTGGCGCGCCCAGCGCGCCCTGCGTACAAAAGGGCGATATTGTCAAAATGGGCCAGCTTATCGCCGAGCCGGTGGGCGGTCTGGGCCTGCCTGTGCACGCGTCGGTTTCGGGCGAGGTGCTGGCCGTGGAAAAGCGGCAGCAATTGCGCCAGACCCCGGAAGTGTGCATTGAAATACAAAACGACATGCGGGACGACTGGGTCGAGCTGCATCCGCTTGGCGACGCGGAGGAGGTTCCCGCCGAGGCGATCATTCCGGCCGTCAAGGCCGCCGGCATTTGCGGCATGGGCGGCGCATCCTTCCCCACGCACATCAAGCTCTCCGTGCCCGAGGGCAAAAAGGCGGACACGGTCATCATCAACGCCGCGGAATGCGAGCCGTATTTGACCGCCGACCACCGCGTCATGCTGGAAACGCCGGAGCGCGTGGTCAACGGGCTGCGGCTCATGATGCGCGCCACGGGCGTGGGGCGCGGCGTAATCGCCATCGAGGACAACAAGCCCGACGCGCTCGAGGCCATGCGCCGCGCGGCGGCGGGCCGGGCGGGCGTGGAGGTGCTTTCGCTCCCAGCCAAATATCCTCAGGGCTCCGAAAAGCAGCTCATCGAGGTCGTTACGGGCAGGCAGGTTCCGCGCGGCAAGCTCCCGGTGGACGCGGGCGCGCTGGTTTTTAACACCAGCACGGCGGCGGCCGTCGCGGACGCGGTGATTCTTGGCAAGCCGCTTATTGCGCGCGTTACCACGGTCACGGGCTGCGTAAACGAGCCAGCCAACCTCCTTTTGCGCGTGGGCACGCTCTTTTCCGACGCGGTTGCGAGCTGCGGCGGCCTCGCGCCGGGCGCGGCGAAGATCCTCGCCGGCGGGCCGATGACGGCTCCCTGCGCGCCGGATCTTTCGGTCTCCGTGGGCAAGGCGTCCGGCGGCATCCTGATTTTCAACGAAAAGCAGGCGCAAGCCGCCGAGGAAGGCCCCTGCATCCGCTGCGGGCGCTGCGTGGAGGCTTGCCCCATCGGGCTGTATCCGTATCTCATCAAAGCCGACAACGACCGGGGCGATTATGAAAGCGCGAAGAAGCACGGGCTGCTGGACTGCATCCTCTGCGGCGCGTGCGCCTATAACTGCCCCGCGCGCAGATATCTCACCGCGAGCTGCAAGGCCGCCAAGGAGGCCCTCGCGGCCAAAGGGAGGAAATAGGCATGCAATACTCCGTTTCCGTAGCGCCCCACGTCCACAGCCGCGCCACCACGCAGAGCCTCATGCTCGACGTGCTTACGGCGCTCATGCCCTGCGTTGTCGCGGGCGTGTGGGTTTTCGGCTGGGGGGCGGCCCGCACGGTGCTGCTCTCCGTGCTGTTTTGCGTCGGGCTGGAATACCTCTGCCAGAAAATCGGCGGGCGCAGGGTTTCCATCAACGATCTTTCAGCGGCGGTCACGGGCGTGATTCTGGCGCTCAATCTGCCCGCCACGGCGAGCTGGTGGATGATCCTCACCGGCAGCGCGGTGGCCATTGTGCTGGTCAAGCAGCTGTTCGGCGGCATCGGCGATAATTTCCTCAATCCGGCGCTGGCTGCCCGCGCGGTGCTGCTCACCTCGTGGCCCGCGCGCATGACGGCCTCCAACACCGGCTCCGCCTTCCCGCTGCCCTTCGATACGGTCACCAGCGCGACGCTTCTCACCGAAAACAGCGCTCTGGCTGGGAAAGTCTCCATGTTCGATCTGTTCGTGGGGCGCATCCCGGGCTCCGTGGGCGAGGTGTGCAAGCTGGCCATCCTCATCGGCCTTGCCTATCTGCTCATTCGCCGCGTGATCAGTTGGCGCATCCCGATCGTCATGCTGGCAAGCTTCGCGCTTTTCAGCTTTCTGTTTGGGAAAAATCCGCTCGAGCAGCTTCTGCTGGGCGGCGTGCTCTTCGGCGCGGTCTTTATGGCCACGGACTATACCACAAGCCCCATGACCCCATGGGGACAGGCGCTTTACGCGGCGGGCGCGGGGCTGATTACGGCGCTGATCCGCAATTTCGGCGCGTACCCGGAGGGCGTGACCTACGCCATTCTCCTTATGAACATCGCAACGCCGCTGATCGACCGGGCCTTCCGGCCGCGCATCTATGGGGAGGTGAAGGCGCATGCGTGATCTTTTCAAACTAGGCGGCAAGCTCTTTCTGCTCGCGGCCTGCGCGGGGCTGCTATTGGGCTTGACCAACGCCATTACCGCCGGCCCCATCGAGGAGCAGCAGCGCATCGAGGCCACGGCCGCGCGCAAGCAGGTGCTGCCGGAGGCCGCGGACTTTGCGCTCATTGCGGAGAGCGACGGCGCAATCGCGGATATCTACCGGGGCGTGGACGCGGCGGGCGCGGCGGTGGGCTACACGGCCAAGACCACGGTGCAGGGCTTTGGCGGCCCCATCGAGGTTACGGTCGGCGTAAACGCGGAGGGCACCTTAACGGGCGTGACCGTGGGCGGCTCGGGCTTTAAGGAAACGGCGGGCCTCGGCGCGCGCACAAAGGACACCGCGTTTGTCAATCAGTTTTCGGGCCAAAGCATGCCCGTGGCGCTGCGCAAAAACGGCGGCGCTATCGACGCGGTCACGAGCGCGACCATCAGCTCCACGGCGGTGGTAAACGGCGTGAACGCAGCGGCCGAATACCTGCTCTCGCTTGCAAGGGAGGGGAAATAGTTTGAAAGATACATCTTTCAAACTTGCGTTTTGCGGCTTTTGCCGCATACGGGCGGCAATTTTGCTTCGCAGAACCAGCCGCAACTCCGATAGAAAGGAACTGTCATAAATATGGAAGAACAGCGCGCTTCCCTCAAATCGGTTTTCTTGAACGGCATTCTTACGGAAAACCCCACCTTCCGCCTCGTGCTGGGAACCTGCCCCACCATGGCCATTACGACCTCGGCCATCAACGGCATCGGCATGGGCCTTGCCGCCACCTTTGTGCTGGTGGGCAGCAACGCGGTCATTTCGCTTTTGCGGCATTTTATCCCGGACAAGATCCGCATTCCGGCGTTTATCGTGGTCATCTGCACCTTCGTGACCGTCGTGCAGATGCTCATGCAGGCCTTTGTGCCGAGCCTCTATCAAAGCCTGGGGCTGTTTATTCCGCTGATCGTGGTCAACTGCATCATCCTCGCCCGGGCCGAGGCCTTCGCGAGCAAAAACGCCGTGCTTGCCTCCGCCGTGGACGGCGTGGGCATGGGCCTGGGCTTTACGCTGGCCATCACCTTTATGGGCGCAATCCGCGAGCTGATCGGAAACGGCACGGTGTTCGGCGCGCAGGTGTTCGCCGCTTCGTACGAGCCGATGCTGCTGCTCGTCCTTCCCGCGGGCGGGTTTATTGTGTTTGGGCTGCTGCTGGGCGCGTTTAACCTGATTGTGTCCCGAATCGGACGGAAGAAGGAGGCGCGGGAGAAATGAACGAGCTGGTAAAAATTCTCCTTTTCATGGTGAGCTGCGTTCTCGCCAACAACTTCATTTTTTCACGCTTTCTGGGCTGCTGTCCCTTCCTCGGCGTATCCAACAAAGTGGAAACGGCCTTTGGCATGGGCATGGCGGTCACCTTCGTGATGGCGCTTGCGAGCCTCTTTACCTACATGGCGTACCACTGGATATTGGTGCCGCTGAGCCTCACGTATCTCGACACGATCACCTTCATCCTCATCATCGCGTCGCTCGTGCAGGTGGTGGAGATGTTCCTCAAAAAATCGAGCCCCACGCTCTACGCCGCGCTGGGCATTTACCTGCCGCTGATTACGACCAACTGCGCCGTGCTGGGCGTGACGCTCCTCAACGTATCCGACAAGCTGAATCTGCTCTATTCGGTGCTCAACGGCGTGTTCGGCGCGCTGGGCTTTCTGCTGGCCATCGTTTTGATGGCGGGCGTGCGCGAGCGGCTGGAATCGGCCAAGATTCCGCAGGCGCTGAAGGGCTTTCCAAGCTCGCTGATTATCGCGGGGCTTATGAGCGTCGCGTTTATGGGCTTTTCCGGCATGGCGTAAAACGCGCCGTGTTACGCATTACGGTGGATTGATAAGGGAGGCTGGGATATGGATTTCCTTCCAGTATTATACGCTTTGGGCGTGCTCGGCGCGCTGGGGCTCGCGTTTGGGGCCGTGCTGGCGATTGTCGGCAAAAAATTCGCTGTGGAAACCGACGAGCGGGTTGGGCGCGTGCGCGCGGCGCTTGGCGGCGCGAACTGCGGCGCGTGCGGCTATGCCGGCTGCGACGCGTTTGCCGAGGCCGTGGTCAAGGGCGAGGCCCAGCCCAACGGCTGCCCCGCAGGCGGGCAAAAGACGGCTAACGCCATCGCGGAGGTCATGGGCCTAAAGGCCGGGCTTGCGGAGGCGCGCGTGGCGCGCGTGCGCTGCAACGGCGTATGCGATAACGCCACCGCCCGCTATTCCTACGCGGGCCTCATGAGCTGCCGCGCCGCCTCGGGCATCGGCGGCGGGCCCAAGAGCTGCGAGTTTGGCTGCCTCGGCATGGGCGATTGCCTCAAGCGCTGCAAGTTTGGCGCCATCTCCATTGTGGACGGCGTCGCGCACATCGACGCGGAAAAGTGCACGGGCTGCGGCGCGTGCGCGGAGGCCTGCCCCCGGAGCATCATCGCGCTGCTGCCGCGCTCGAAAACGATCGTCGTGCGCTGCCGCAACAAGGCCATCGGCAAAATCGCGCGCCTCCAGTGCAAGGTAGCCTGCGTGGGCTGCAAGCGCTGCGAGCGCAACTGCCCCTCCGAGGCCATCCAGGTGGTGGACGGCGTGGCCGAAATTGACGAATCCAAGTGCACCCGCTGCGGCGCGTGCGCGGCCGGCTGCCCCATGCACTGCATCTATAACTTCTACGAGGAAGAAAAGGACGGCGAATAGGCGGGCGCTTTTCAGAGGGAGAGAAGCTTCGTTTCCTCCGCAATAGCCCGGATCTATGCGCAATGCGCGCGAAAGCGCCGTGAACCCAAGACCTGAAACACTTGAATAATGGGGGCCCTGCGCTTGCGCGGGGCTCCTTTCGTCCTCTCCCCGCGCCGCGTCCATAGGGGGTGCGTTTTCGCGCGAAGCGTGATAGAATAGGAAAAACGGTCGTTGAGGTGACGGATATGAAATGCTTTCCCGGGGAATGGGCGGGCGTGAGGCGGCATCATGCGGAGCGCGGCCCGGCGGACGCGGCGCGGCCCGCGACGGGCGGCGGCGTAATGGCGGGCCAGGCGGACGAAGGCTGCCCGCAGGGCGCGCACGCGCACACGCACACCAGTACCAAGGCGGTGCTTGATCGGCTTGCGCGCGCCATTGGGCACTTAAGCGGCGTGCGGGCCATGGTCGAGGAGGGGCGCGACTGTGCCGAGGTGCTCATCCAGCTCGCGGCGGTGCGCTCGTCGCTTGCCGGGGTCTGCCGGGTGATTTTGCAGGATCATATGGAGCATTGCATCATAACCGCCGTGGAAACGGGCGACACGGAGGCCGTTGAGGAGCTCAACAGGGCCATCGCCCTGCTGCTGAAATAGCGCCGGGCGGCGCAAAGCGACGGAAGGATCAACAAAGCGGAGGATACAGCTATGGATTGGAAACGACTGGAAACGATCACGCCGGCGGACGAGGCCGCCATGGCGCGCGCGCGCGCGCACTGGGATTGTGTGGCCAAGCCTTTAGGAAGCCTTGGACGGCTCGAAGACGCCGTTACGCGTATATCCGGGCTTACAGGGGACGACGCCCCCTCGCTTGACAAGCGCGCGGTGCTGGTGCTGTGCGCGGACAACGGCGTGACGCGCGAGGGCGTGGCGCAAACGCCCCCCGAGGTGACGGCGGTCATGGCCGGGGTTATCGCGCAGGGCCGTTCGTCGGTTTGCCGCATGGCGCGGCGCGCCGGCGCGGAAATTGCGGCTGTGGACATGGGGATGTTTAGCCGCGTGCCCGGCACGCTCGACCGGCGCGTGGCCGACGGCACGGCAAGCATCGCGCAGGGCGCGGCCATGACCCGCGCGCAGTGCGAGCAAGCCATTGAAACGGGCATCGCGCTCGTGGCGGATTATAAGCAAAAGGGCTATCACATTTTGGTTACGGGCGAGATGGGCATTGGCAACACAACCACCTCCTCGGCCGTGGCGGCGGCGCTCCTCAAGCGCCCGCCCGCCAGCCTCACCGGGCGCGGCGCCGGGCTTTCCGACGAACATCTGGCGAGAAAAATTGCCGTGGTGGAGCGCGCGCTCGCCGTAAACGCTCCCGACCCGGACGACCCGGTGGATGTGCTCGCCAAGCTCGGCGGCTTTGATATTGCCGGTATGACGGGCATCTTTCTCGGCGGCGCGCTTTATCGCGTGCCCATCGTCATCGACGGGCTGATCAGCTCCGTGGCGGCGCTGGCAGCAGCGCGCATCCGCCCCGCCGCCGCGAGCGCCATGCTCGCAAGCCATCTTTCCGCCGAGCCCGCCGCGCCGCTTATACTCGGCGAGCTGGGCCTTTCCGCGCTGCTGCATGCCGAAATGCGGCTTGGAGAGGGCACGGGCGGGGTCTGCCTGCTGCCGCTACTAGACATGGCGCTCGCGGTCTACAACGAGGCGCTTACCTACGCCGCGCTTTCGGAGGCCATGGGGGGACGCGCCCTATGATTACGCTGCTCACCGGCGGCTCCGCCTGCGGGAAAAGCACGTATGCGGAGAAGCTGGCGGCCGCCCTGCCCGGGCCGCGCTATTATATCGCGGCCATGCGGCCCTACGACGCGGAGAGCGAAGCAAAAATTGCGCGTCACCGCGCCCAGCGCGCGGACAAGGGCTTTGTCACCTTTGAGCGCTATACCGAGCTTGCGGGGCTTACGCTGCCCGCGCGCGGCACGGCGCTGCTCGAATGCGTGTGCAACCTCGTCGCAAATGAGATGTTCGACGGGGAAGGCCGCGAGCGCGATCCCGTCCCCGCCGTGCTTTCCGGCATAGAAAGCCTTGCGCGGCAGAGCGAAACGCTCATCGTCGTAACCAACGACGTGGGCGCGGACGGCGGCGGCTACGCGGAAAGCACCATGCGGTACGTTACGGCAGTAGGCCGCATCAACGCGGCGCTTGCCGCCCGTGCGGCGCGCGTGCTCGAGCTGGTGTGCGGCATTCCCATCGTGATCAAGGGGGACGCGGGATGAGCTTGCTTCGTACGCTTGCCATGACCTTTTCCATGTTTTCCGCGCTGCCCATGCCGCAGGTGGAATGGAAAAAGGAGAATATGCGCTTTACCCTCGCCGCGCTGCCGCTTGTGGGCGTGACCGTGGGGCTTATCGTCCGCTGCTGGCTGTGGCTTGCGGGCGCGCTGGGACTGGGCGGGGCGCTGTCGGCGGCGGGCATGACGCTGCTGCCCCTCTGCATCAGCGGCGGCATCCATCTCGACGGCTTTTGCGACACGGCGGACGCGCTGGCAAGCCGCGCCGCGCCCGAAAAAAAGCGCGCCATCCTGAAGGATCCGCACGCGGGGGCGTTTGCGGTCATCTGGGTCTGCGCCTATCTGCTGGCCTATTTCGCGCTCTGCACGGAGCTGGGCCGCAACGCGCGCACGCTGTGGCTTTTTTCGCTTGTTCCCGTGGCGAGCCGCGCCCTTGGCAGCCTTGCGAGCGCCTGCTTCCCGGCGGCGGGAAGTCCCGGGCTGCTCACGGCCTTTCGGGACGCGTCCGGCAGGGCGGCCGTGGCCATCCTGTGCGTATGGCTCCTTGCATGCGGCGCGGCGCTGCTGCTACTCTCCCCTTTGGCGGGCGGCGCGATGCTGCTTGCCGGAGCCGCGTGCGCGCTGCTTGTTTACCGAATCGCCAAAACGGATTTCGGCGGCATGTCGGGCGATTTGGCGGGGTTTCTCATCGCGCTTTGCGAGCTTACGATGCTCGCGGCGCTCGTTTTTGCGGGAAAGGCGGTTTTATGATTCTCATTATCGGCGCTGCGGCCTCGGGCAAGCGGGCCTACGCGGAGAGCCTCGGCTTTGACGCGGCGGATTTTTCCGACGCATTGGGCGATAAGCCCGTGCTCTTTGATTTGCAAAAGCTTGTGCTGCAAGATATCGAGGGCGCGCCCGCGCTGTTGCCGGCGCTGCTTCAAAAGCAAATCGTGCTCTGCGACGAGGTGGGCAGCGGCGTAATTCCCGTGGATACAACGGAGCGCCTTGGGCGCGAGGCGGTCGGGCGGCTCTGCATCCAGCTTGCGCAGCGCGCGGAGCGGGTTGTCCGCATGGTCTGCGGAATCCCGACCATGCTGAAGGGCTAGCCGCCATGGAGCTTTACTTGCTGCGCCACGGCCGCACGGCGGGCAACGCCGCCGGGCGCTATATCGGCCGCACGGACGAGCCGCTTTCCCCGGAGGGGCGGGCAAGGGCGGAAGCCCTTGGCGCGGACGCGGGCGAGGGGCGCGTATTTGTTACCCCGCTGCTGCGCACGCAGGAGACGGCGGCCATCCTTTTCCCAAACGCGGAGCAGGTGATCGTGCCCGAGCTGCGGGAAATGGACTTTGGCGCGTTTGAGGGCCGCACGGCGGACGAAATGGAGCGCGACGCAGATTATCGGAATTGGGTGGACGGCGGCTGCACGGGCACCTGTCCCGGCGGCGAAAGCGCGGCAAGCTTTGCCGCGCGCGTATGCTCCGCCTTTGCCCGCGCGCTTGCACAGGCCGCGGCGCGCTTCCAAAGCCGCGCTGTTTTTGTGCTGCACGGCGGCACGATTATGGCCGTTATGGCCGCCTTTGCCCGGCCCGCAAAGCCCTTTTACGAATGGAACACGCAAAATTGCGAGGGCTACCTTGTTACGCTCTCCGGCTTCGACGCGCGCGGCATGCCGGTGCTAACAAACGTGCGCCCGGCCAAATTGGGCGGCACGGTGCTTTGAAGCTGCGCAAGCAGGCGCGCGTGATAGGCAACGGAAAAATCCAGCCGGTCGAGCCAGAGCCGCGCCGCGGTCGCCGTGCCGCAGGGCGGAGCGGGCGTGTCCAGGGGCGCGCCCGCAAGCTGCTGCCGCAAAAGCGCGCAAAACCGCGTTTGCCTCGTTACGCGCGCTTCGCAATAATCCAGCTTTTCCCGCAGGGGAAGCGAGCCGAACGATACGCGCTGCATATTGTCGTAAAGGCGGTACGCGTCGAAGCGGTCGATATTGTCCGCGTCGGATACGCTCGCCGCAAAGGGCGTTTCCTCGCCGGGAAAATCCGCCTTGCCGTCGCAATGAATCGCAATGCCGAAAAGCATCTCCTGCGCAAGCGGCGCGGGAAAGCCCAGCGCTTCGATGAAGGGCCGCGCCATGGCCGCCGAAAAGCGCGCGTGGTTTTGCACGTCCGCGTCCGTCCAGCCGCCGGGGATATCCCTCGCGTAGCCCACGTCGTGCAGCAGGCAGGCGATCGTCATCGCCTCCGCGTCGAAGCCCTCCGCCTCCGCGATTTGGCGGCCCAGATTGGCCACGCGCAGCGAATGCTCCACACGATAGGCGCGCTCGTCCCCGTGCAGCGCAAAATACGCGCTCCCGTCGAAGCGCTCGTTTAAAAACGCCAGCGTCCGTTCGATTCGATCCATATGTCGCTCTCCTCCGTTTTCCCGCATGCGGGCGCCTCTTTCCAAGCAAACGAGACAGTCTCCCCGGCCCGCCTGATGATTGTATCAAAGCCGCCCGCGCAATGCAAACGTTGCGCGCGCTATTTCTCGTTCGCGTCCACGCGGGCCTTGGCGGCCTCGATATCGAGCTCCGTCTTGTCCCGGCGCGTCAGCAGGTTTGTTTCATACAGGCGCGCGGCGCGCTTTGCGCTTTTCTTTCGCTTTCCTTTTATCATGCCTATGTCCTCCCTTCTCGGGATTAGTGTGCGCAGCGCGGGCCGGAACAAGCCGCAATGCGAACGGAACGTGAAGCTTGTGCAAATATACGCACGCATCCGCGCGGCGGGACTCAATTCGCTGTATACTGGTCGCATCAGGAAGGCTGGAGGCGCGCTTTGAAACGTGAAAAAAGGACCCGCAGGTTGATACCGGCCCTGCTTGCGCTGCTGCTGCTTGCGGCGGGGTGCCGCGCGCCCATCGAGGACGGCACGCTCAATACGGGCGGAAACGAGGGCTCGCCCCTCCCGCAAAGCGATTCGACGCCCCTTTCCACGGCTGTGCCCACGCCCGGGCCGGACGACGCGCGCCTGCTGAAAAACGCGGAAATTGCGCCGGGCGTTGCCGAAGCGGACGCGATCATCGTGCTGCGCGCGCTTGCGGCGGAAAACGGCGGCGCGGATTATGTGGCATGGCTCGAGGCGGACGGCCGCAAGGTCTATGTGTACCGAAGCGTGGAATTTGCGGGAAACACGCTGGTGCTGGCCATGGAGCCGCTCGACGGCGAGGCCGCGCCGGAGCTGTTTTGCGTGCGGGATGGCGGCGTGGAATACCGCACGCGCGGCTCGGACTGCCGGAGCGTGAACTATACCCGGCTTCCGGGCGCGACGATCGTATACGGGAGCCATTTCGCGAACGAAACCGGCAGCACGTCCGTTGCGGCCACGTTTATCGATGGCCGGCGCGTGGAACAGGCGCTCGTGCGCGCGCCCGGCGAGCAGGCGCCGCTTACCGAGGGCTCCGGCTACATTATCGTTTCTGAGAGCGATACATACCTTGCGTCGCTTGTGATCTATAACGGTGAAACGCCCGTGGCGGACGACGGCGATGGCTGCTTTTCCATGCTTGGCGACGAATTGAACTCGTGGGCGGGCACGCCGCGCGCCGTCTGGGGGCGGGTGCGCTTTTGCCCAAGCCTCGCCTCGGCCTACTGCACGGACGAAAGCGAGGCGCTGCTGGACGAGGCTGCCTCGGGTCTGGAGGACGCCGCGCTCATGCGCGTTTCGCTCGATGGCGCGGCGCGGACCGAGCCCGATTTGTGGCGCTGCAACAACGCGGCGTATTACACCGCCGATCTGCCGGCAAACGCCGTTATTCCCATCCGCGGCCTGCCGGACGAGATTACCGAGGTCTATTTTGTCGAGCCCGCCCTCGATACCGACGCGGACGGCTTTGAGGCGGCCGTCACAGAAACGGCGCTTGCAGGCGAAGCGTTTTCGCTTGCGGGCTTCGCGCCCGGCGCGCGGGTAACGCTGGTGATCAAAACGCCGAATTTTGCCTACCTGCTGCCCATCCGGGTTGTATAAGCTGCTGCGCACGCCATGAAGCCTTGCCTATTTGGGAGCAAAGCTTGGCTTTCTTTTATTGCTATTTTCTTCTCCTGAAAAGATAAGTTAAAAAGCCGAACCCTACAGAATCTCCGCCCACTCGAAGGTTTCGATCCTGCGCAGGCTCTCCACGGCGGCAATCACGCCCGCGAGGGCCGCGCGCAGGCTTTCGTCGCGAGGCATGGGCACGAGGGCGTGGATTTCCGCCTGGAGCGCGTCCACGGCGCTGTGATTGAGAAAGAGGCCGAGCGCGGTGCAGCTTTGGTCTATGCTGCTCCGCATGCGCAACAGATGCGGCGTGGGGTCCGCGTTCGCCCGCAGCGCCGCGTCGGCTGCCCGCGCCTCTATGCACAGTTCGTTGGCCAGCCGCCCAAGATATGCCGAGGGGACGGTAAAAAGGAAGAGCAGCAGCAGCAGAAAGAGCACGGTAACCACGCGCTTGACTCTTTTGTAGCGGTAAGCCTTATCCATGCGTGGTTTTCTCCGTTTTCAGGGCATAGCTTTTCGCGCCCAGCCGCGCGCGCAATTGCAGGCGCAGCGCTCCGTCGGGGGCAAGCTGCATGAAGAATACGTCCCCCACGTCCTTTACGCCGCATTCGTTCAGCCGCGCGCAGATCCACGATTCGGAAAGGTTCAGCCGCCTCATGGCGCTGCGGCAGAGCGCCCCGTCCAAAATGAGCATATAGCACAGCGCCGTCTCCTGCGGCGCAAGATGCAAATCACGCACCGTGGGCTGCATAAACGCGCCCTTTTGCAGCACGCTCATGGAGCCGTTTGTTTCCAATATGGCGTAGGCCACCTCGTCGAGGTCGAACACGTCCTTGGCGCGGAGCTGATCGAGCAGGTCGATGACCGTATAGCTCGTTTCGCGCATGGCCTCCTCCTGCACCACGCCGTCGTTTACGAGGATGACGGGGCTGCCGCAGATGACCCGCCGCATAGCCGCGCTCTTAAGGCAAAGCCTTGTGATGAGCTGCTGCGCAAGATAGACCGCCAGAATCGGCACCACGCTGTACACCAGCGGAATGGATACGTCCGCAATCGCGCAGGAGGCAAGATCCGCAATCAATAGCGTAATGAGCAGGTCGAAGGGCTGGAGGTCGGAAACCTGTCGCTTGCCGGTGAGCCGCAGCACAAGAAACACCAAACCATAGAGCAGAATCGCGCGAAGAAACAAGGTCAGCATGCCAGTATTCTGCCCGCAAAGAGGCGGCCCCATTCCTTGGCCGGGCGCGGCTTTTCTTTTGCTTCGCTTGCTTCGCGCTTGACAACGGGGCCCAAACATAAGAAAATGAAAGAAATGGACGGAGGGGAGCGCAAAGCATGGAACGCATCAGCAAGCAAGCGTATTATCTGGGCATCGCGGAGGCGGTATCGCGCCGCTCCACCTGCCTGCGGCGGCAATACGGCGCGGTGATCGTCAAGAACGACGAAATCGTCGCCACGGGCTATAACGGCGCGCCGCGCGGGGAATCCAACTGCTGCGACGTGGGCGTATGCTGGCGCGAGGCGCACGGCGTGCCGCACGGCGAGCAATATGAAAAGTGCGTGGCCGTGCACGCCGAGTGCAACGCCATCCTTTCCGCAAGCCGCAACGAGCTGCTCGGCTCCACGCTGTATCTGGCGGGCTTCGAGGGCGAGAACCGGCCCATGCCGGACGCGACGCCCTGCATGATCTGCAACCGGCTCATCAAGAACGCGGGCATTGCGCACGTGTTTAACCACGACGGCGAGGTTACGCTATAATGCAGTGCAGAATCTGTGGAAAAGAATATCTTGGCGCGGTGTGCCCCTCGTGCGGCACGCCCGCGCAATCCAGCGACGCCCGCTCGCTTCGGCGGCGGAGGCGCGAAATGCAAAGGAGGCGGCCAAGCGTGCTGCGCGGACTCATAAAAATCCTTCTCTGGATACTTCTCGGGCTGGCGTGCCTGTTTCTCGTTGTCTTTATCATCGATATGGTCGCCAACGGCTCCGCCGTTTCCCGCCCGTTCCTCTATTCGCTGCTGAGCTTCCTCAAAAAAATCGCGCCCGAACCGCTCTATCTGCTCTATACGGATCTGCGCGCCGCGCTTTTGAGCGTGTGGAACGCGCTCGCCGTGTTTGTTGGGCGCATCGCATAAGCAAATGCGCCCGCGCGATGGCCGGCGGGCCTTCGCCGGCAGCGTTCTGCTTGCACCCACGCGGCTATGCAAGGATTCTCCATTTTCGCTCGCACTTCGCGCCGTCCCGGGCCGCGTGCCCGGGCTTACCGTTTTTGTTTGATTTTGCAGGAAATGCGCGCCGCGCCGCCATTTTTGCTTGACAGGCGGCGGCGCGCCCGTTAGACTGAAAAAATGACAGAATACATCGGCGTATGGCGCGATTGCGCGCGCTCGGTTTGCGAGGGCGTGGCGCGGCTTTGCGATACCGCCGTTCCCCTGACGGCCGTGCGCGTGCCCGCAAGAGGCGCGGAACTGGGCGTTCGGCTGCCGCCGCCGGCGGCGCTCAAGGAGGAAGCGGCTTGCGCCGCACTTTCCGCCTTTACGCCCGTTTGCGGCGTTTCGCCCGTCTCGGCTTGCAGGATGCGGGATGATTTCCTGCTTTTTACCGTGTCGCTGCCGCTGCTCGATGCGGCCATGGCGGAGGCGTGCGCGGCGCTGCCGCCCGCGCGGGAGGATTGCGCGTCCCTCGCGCTGAATCGGATGCTGCTGCTTGCGCGAAAGGGCCCCGCGCCCTGCCCCGACGCGCCCGGCGTGCGGCGCGCGCTGTGGCTCTCGCTGGGGCTTTGCACAGGGCCGCAAGACGGCGCCCCCCCGCGCTTTGCCTCGCTTCCGCACCGCCTGCGCGCCGCGGAGGAAGCGCTGCTTACCATGCTAAGCGATACGCCGCCCCGCCTCCGGCCCGCGCTCGCCGCGCAATGCGGGAGCGTCGCGGAGGCAGCCGCACGGCTGCTCTATCGCGCATATACGGAAAGGATGTGAGCCCATGCGCATTCAATGGTACGGTCATTCCTGTTTTCTTCTCACAAACGAAGCGGGCGTCCGCGTGCTGACCGATCCCTGCTCGCCCGAAACGGGCTACAGCATCGCGGGCGCGGAGGCGGAAATCGTCACCCTCAGCCACGATCACTTTGACCACAATTATCTTGCGGGCGTTTCGGGCGCGCCCTTTGTCGTCCGCACGCCCGGCCGGTTTACGCACATGGGCGTATCCGTTACCGCCGTGGAAACCCTGCACGATGCGTTTGGCGGCGCGCGGCGCGGAAAAAACCTCGTTTGCGTGATCGAAATGGACGGCTTGCGCCTTGTGCACCTCGGCGACCTCGGCTGCGAGCCCGATGAATTCACGCTCGCCAAGATCGGCCGCGCCGACGTGCTCTTTGTGCCCGTGGGCGGCCGTTATACCATCGATGCGGACGAGGCCCGGGAGGTGGCAAACCTCCTCGCGCCCAAGGTTCTTGTCCCCATGCACTACTGCACCGCCGCGTGCCATTTCGATATCGACGGCGTGGAGCCGCTGCTTGCCCGCGCCTCGGGCTGCAAGATCCACCGCCTCAACGAAAGCGAATGCTCCATTACGAAGGACTCCCTCGGCGAGGATCGCATTCTGGTGCTGGATTACTGCGGCTGACGGCTTGCCGCTTCGCCGCCCGCTGCGTCTCCGCCGTTCTTTTCAGAACTCCACGCCGCTGCGCGGGGCCGCGCCCCGGTCGAAGGGGTGGCGGAGCTTGCGCATTTCGGTGATGTAATCGGCGCGCTCCAGCATAAGCGGCGAGGGGTTACGGCCGGTCAGCACCCATTCCGCCGCGCCCGGCTCGCTGATGAGCGCGTCCACAGCCGCCCGGTCGATGAGCTCGAGCGCGTAGGCGGAGCAAATTTCGTCGAGAACGATCATCTCCACATGCCCGCCCCGCGCGCAGGCGAGCGCGTCTTTTAAATTGTGGTTGTGCGCGGCGGTTATGCGCTGCCGCTCGTCCTCCGTCAGGCCCGGCGCAAAGCCCAGTCCGGCTGGGTTGGTCAAGACGGTCATGTGCTCGAGCCGCCGCAGCGCCGCGACCTCGCCGCTCGCGCCGTCCTTCATAAACTGCACAAAGAGCACGTTGTTGCGCGCGCCCTCGCTCCGCACAGCGCAGCCGATGGCGGCCGTGGTTTTTCCCTTGCCGTCGCCCGTATAGAGATGGATCATTTCCTTTTGCCTCCCCCATAACGTATTCTTTTCTTTTCAGGAGAAAAGAAAAGAACCAAAAGAAAAGCCCGGTTATATATACAATGTGTAATAGGGTTTTCTTTTCTTCAGAAAAGCCCAGATATATATAGAATGTGTAATAGGGCTTCCTGTTCTTCAGAAAAGCATAACGCGCCGTTTGTATGCAATATGCCTGTCATCCCGGGCGCGTTCCCCGGAATGACAGGCATTGGCGTTGTTTTGTGCTTTCCTTACAGGCCCATGTGGCGCGGCGTGCCCGCGCGCTCCAGCTGCCTGAGCATGGCGGCCGGGTCCTTCACCTTGGCGAGGAAGATCATCGCCGCGATGATATAGGGCTTGAAGGAGGCCTGCTTATAGAGCGGGTCGCGATAGCGCTCGAATACGGAGGCGGACACCTCGCCGTGCGTGCAGCTCACGTCCGTAATGTCCGCGGGCAGACAGTGCAGATAAAGCGCCTTGCCGTTTTTCGTGCGCTTCATCATGTCCTCGGTGCACTCCCAGTCCTGATGGCTCGCGTTCTGGGCGAGCAGCTCCTTTTCCAGCGCCTTGATGCCGTCGAAATCGCCCGCGCCGTAGAGGTCGGTGCGCTTCTGCATGGCCGCAAAGGGGGCCCAGCTCTTGGGATATACGATGTCCGCGTCCGCAAACGCGTCCTTCATGCTGTTGGAAACGGTAAACGTGCCGCCGTGCTCGGCCGACTGGCGGCGCGCCACGTCCACCACGTCTCCCATCACCTCGTAGCCCTCGGGATAGGCCAGCGACACGTCCATGCCAAAGCGCGTCATGAGGCCGATGACACCCTGCGGCACGGAAAGCGGCTTGCCGTAGCTGGGCGAATAGGCCCAGGTCATGGCGATCTTCTTGCCCTTAAGGTTCTCCACACCGCCAAACTCATGGATAATGTGCAGCATATCGGCCATGCACTGGGTGGGGTGGTCGATATCGCACTGGAGATTGACCAGGGTGGGCTTTTGCTCGAGCACGCCCGCCTTGTGGCCCTCGGTCACGGCGTTGACGACGTTGTGCATGTAGGCGTTGCCCTTGCCGATGTACATATCGTCGCGGATGCCGATGACGTCCGCCATAAAGGAGATCATGTTGGCCGTTTCGCGCACGGTTTCGCCATGCGCAATTTGGCTCTTGCCCTCGTCGAGATCCTGCACCTCGAGGCCCAGCAGATTGCACGCCGACGCGAACGAGAAGCGGGTGCGGGTGCTGTTGTCCCGAAAGAGGGAGATGCCGAGGCCCGAATCAAATATCCTGGTGGAGATATTTGATTCGCGCAGCGCGCGCAGCGCGTCCGCCACGGCGAACACCGCGTCGATTTCGTCGCGGGTCTTTTCCCACGTGAGGAAGAAATCTCCCTCGTACATATGGGGGAAGCGAAGCTGATCCAGCTTTCCGATGCTTGTTTCCGCCTTGCTCATTGGCCTTGCTCCTTACTTAATATCGTTATTGGTCTTGCCCGCGCGGAACTGGCATACGTCGCCCTGATCCGCGCCCTTATACATGGAGGGGAGCAGCGCGTAGACCGCCGCGCAGCGCACGAGGTCTTCCTTCCAGGTGAGCTCGTTGGGCGCGTGCGCCTGGCTCTCCGCGCCGGGCCCGAAGCCCACGCAGGGGATGCCGTAGCGGCCCTGAATGGACACGCCGTTGGTGGAAAACGTCCATTTGTCGATCAGCGGCCTGTTCCGCTTTTCCATCGCGTCGGGGTGGCCCACGCGCTTTTCGCCATAAAGCGCCCGGTGCGCGTCCGCCACCGCCTGCACATGGGAAGCCGTTTCCTTATTGATCCAGGTGGGGAAATAGCACTCCGTTTCATACGCAAGGCCCGTCCACGCGGGACGGTCGTACATATACATGCTCACCTTGGCCCCGTGCTTCTTGGCGGAGGGCAAATCCTCGATTTCCTTGATGCAGGAATCCCAGGTTTCGCCGGCGGTCATCCGGCGATCCAGCGAAATGGCGCAGGAATCCGCCACCGCGCAGCGCGAGGGGCTGGTATAGAAGATCTGGGAAACCGTGACGGTTCCTCGGCCCAGAAAGCGCGCGTCCTCATAATGCTTCGGGTTGAACGCCGGCTCGAGCATTTTTACAAGGCCCTTGATCTCCGTTTCGGGGCCGCAGCCGTTGGCGTTAAGCTGCTCGACCTCCTTGAGAATGTCGGCCATCTTGTAAATGGCGTTGTCGCCGCGCTCGGGCGCGCTGCCGTGGCAGGAAACGCCGCGCA
>CAZWSI010000025.1:0-25413 GCA_964636405.1 uncultured Oscillospiraceae bacterium | reverse complement strand
CTCAACGTGCCCCGTGTGCGGGAACATGTCCACGGGCTGGGCGCAGACAAGCTGGAAGCCGGCCTCCGCGAGATGCTTTACATCGCGGGCAAGAGTCGCGGGGTTGCAGGAAACATAGACCACGCGGGAAACGGCGCTGCCCGCGACGGCATCCAGCACGGGCGCGTCGCAGCCCTTGCGGGGCGGATCGAGCACCACGGCGGTCGGCGCGTCCGGGCCGGAGAGCAGCGCGGGCAAAAGCTGCGCCGCGTCCCCGCAGAGGAAGCGCGCGTTTTGGCTGCCGTTTTCCTCCGCGTTCCGCCGCGCGTCCACCACGGCCTCGGGCACGGACTCCACGCCCGTCACCCGGCCCGCGCGGCGCGCAAGCAGGAGCGAAATGCTGCCCATGCCGCAGTAGATATCCGCCACGTGCTCGTTTTCTCCCGGCTCGAGAAGCTCCGCCGCCGTTTCGTACAATCGCTCCGTCTGCTCCGTATTGACCTGCATAAAGGTTTGGGGGCTTACCAGAAAGCGCAATTCGCAGAGCGTCTGGGTAAGCGTGGGCACGCCCGCAAGCAGGATGTATTCCGGCCCGCAGATGACGTTTGTCTCGCGCGCGTTGATATTCAGGTACACGCTGTCCGCGTCGCAAAGCATGTCGACGAGCGCGTCGCGGTGCTTGCAATTTGCCGTCGCCACGACCACGACGACCATCAGTCCCCCGTCGCTGGTGACCCGGGCCACCACATGCCGGAGCACGCCCCGGCCCGTTTCTTCATCGTAGGCGTGTATGCCGTAAAGATTGGCCCACTCGCTCACGCGGCGCGCCGCGTCGGTCACGCGCGCGTCCTGGATGGGGCAATCGGTCAGCGGCACGAGCCGGTGGCTGCGGGGCGCGAAAAAGCCGAAGGCAGCGCCCGCGGGCGTCGGGGCAAAGGGGAAGCTCCCCTTGTTGCGATAGCGGCGCGGCTCGGCCATGCCGATGATAGGCCGCACCTCCGGCTCGCTCTGGCCGCCGATGCGGGAAAGCGCGTCGCGCACGGCGCGCTCCTTGTAGAAGAGCTGCGCGGCATAATCCAGATGCAGAAGCGTGCAGCCGCCGCAGGCAGGGTAGGCCGGGCAGGGCGGCTCGACACGCGCTTGGGCCGGGCTTTCCACCGATACGCACTTGGCGAAGGCCATGTTGGACTGCGTCTTGAGCACGCGCGCGGTCACGGTTTCGCCCGGCAGCGCGCCCGCAACAAAGAGCGTAAAGCCGTTTACGCGCCCTATGCCCGCGCCCTCCAGCGAAAGGTTGTCAATGGTCACGGTCACCTGATCGTTCTTTTTTACGGGTGGGGTGTTCTTCATTTCAGCTTCACGTTTTCCTTTCCAAAGAGGCGTTCGGCCTCCGCGAGCACATCGGATCTTGCGTTAAGATACAGGCTCTCCGGCACGCCCTTGCCGAGCTTTTTGGCGGCATCGTAGAGCACGACGGGCGTTTTGCCCGGATGCGCCTGCAAAAACGCCGTGGCCCGCGCCGCCCTTTCGTCGGTCAGCGCGTCGAAGCGCAGATAGCAAACGCCCACGGGCGCGGCGGAAAGCGGCTCCATGGCGTCCACCAGAATGGAGTTGGTCCGCTCCTCGCGGATATTGATGCGGCCCTTGACGAGCACCGGCGTATCGTCGAAAAAGAGTCTGCCGCAGCCGCTGAGCGTGCGCGGAAAGAGCACGAGCTCGCAGCCGCCCGTCACGCCCTCGAGCGTGGCGTAGCCCATGAGCCCGGAGCCGGATTTGGTGGGCTTTTGCTTGCATTGCGTCAAAAGCCCGCCCACGGTGACAAGGCTGTTGTCATACACGCCGCTCGCGCCGTCAGCCTCCTGCAAATCCATGACAGAATAAGGGAGCCTATCGAGCGCCGCGGAAAACGCGTCGAGCGGATGGCCGCTTAAATACAGCCCCGTGGACTCGCGCTCCTTGGCCAGACGCGTGGCCTGGGCCAGCTCCGGGATATCCGGCAGCTTCGGCGCGGCGCTTTGGAAGGTCTCCGCGCCGCCTATGTCGAAAAGCGACATCTGGCCCGATTCGCGCACCTTGCGCAGATTGGCCGAGCCGTCCACAGCCTGCTCGTGCACGGCCAGCAGCTGCGCGCGGTTTGCGTGCATGGAATCAAAGCACCCCGCGCAGATGAGGCCCTCGAGCATGCGGCGGTTGAGCTGCGGGCAGCGGTCGCAAAAATCGAAGAAATCCCGGAAGGGACCGTTTTGCGCACGCTCGGCCGCCATGCCCTCCATGGCCCCGCCGCCCACGTTCCGCACCGCCGCGAGGCCAAAGCGGATGGCGGGCGCGCCGCCGTCCCGCTCTACGCGAAAACGCGCGCTGCTTTTGTTTACGTCGGGCGGGAGCACGGCGATCCCCAGCCGCCTGGCCGTATAAACATATTCCGCGACCTTGTCCGCCCCGCCCATGTAGCTGTTGATGAGCGCGGTAAAGAATTCCACGGGGTAATACAGCCGGAGCCACGCCGTACGGTAGGCGAGCACCGCGTAGCCCGCCGCGTGAGACTTGTTGAACGCGTAGCCCGCGAAATCCATCATTTCGTCGAAGATATGGTCGGCCACCTGCTCGGGCACGCCGTTTGCCACCGCGCCGCACACGCCCTCCGTGCCGTGCACGAAGTACGCGCGCTCCCTTGCCATCACCTCGGGCTTTTTCTTGGCCATGGCGCGGCGCACAAGGTCGCTCCGTCCGAAGGAATAGCCGCCCAGCGCGCGCACGATCTCCATGACCTGCTCTTGATAGACCATGCAGCCGTAGGTGTTCTTGAGGATGGGCTCGAGCATCGGGTGCGCGTAGGTTACGCTCTTGCGGTCATGCTTCCCCTTGACATATTTGGGAATCTGCTCCATGGGGCCCGGGCGAAACAGCGAGATGCCCGCCACAAGATCCTCAAAGCAATCCGGCTTGAGCTGGGTCATGAACTGGCGCATGCCCCCGGATTCAAGCTGGAACACGCCCTCCGTTTCGGCCCGGGCGATCATTTTGTATACCGCGGGATCGTTCATTTCCAGCGCGGAAAAATCCGGCCGGGCCGCCCCGCCCTCCTCGATGAAGCGCAGCGTATCGCGGATGACCGTGAGCGTGCGCAGGCCCAGAAAATCCATTTTGAGCATGCCCAGCTCCTCGAGCGTGCCCATGGGAAACTGCGTGGTGACCACCTCGTCGTTGACCTGCAGCGGCACAACGTCCGTAATGGGCACGCCCGAAATGACCACGCCCGCCGCGTGCGTGGAGCTGTGGCGGGGCAATCCCTCGAGGCGGAGCGAAAGCGCAAGCGTCTTTTTCACCTGCTCGTCGCTTTCATAGAGCGCCTTAAGCTCCGGGTTGATGGCAAGGGCGCGCGAAAGCGTCATGTTCAGCTCGGCGGGGATGAGCTTGGCGAGCTTGTCCGTATCCGCGTACGGGATGCGCAAAACGCGGCCCACGTCGCGCACGACGGCCCGCGCCGCCATGGTGCCAAAGGTGATGATCTGCGCCACATGCCCCTCGCCGTACTTTGCCGACACATAGTCGATCACCTCCTGCCGCCGCTCGTAGCAGAAGTCGATGTCAAAATCCGGCATAGAGACGCGCTCCGGGTTGAGAAAACGCTCAAAGAGCAGATTGTGCCGCAGAGGATCGAGATCCGTAATGTCGAGAAAATATGCGGCCAGGCTCCCCGCGCCGCTGCCCCTGCCCGGCCCGACCTCGATGCCGTTTGTTTTGGCGAAATGGATAAAATCCCACACAATGAGGAAATAATCCACAAAGCCCATCTTTTCGACCACGGAAAGCTCGTAATCGAGGCGCGAAAAGGCCTCCGGCCCCGCGTCGGGCATTTTCTTTTTCTGGCCCTCCAGGCAGAGCTTGCGCAAATAAGCCGCGTTGTCCATGCCGTCCGGCGCGACAAAGCTCGGCATGCGGCGCACGCCGAAGATGATTTCATAATCACACTTGGCGGCGACCTCCAGCGTGTTTGTAATCGCCTCCGGGTGCTCGGGGAACGCGGCGCGCATTTCCGCCTCCGTTTTGAGGTAGAACTGATCGCTTTGCATGCGCATGCGGTTCTCCTCGTCCACGAAACGCTGGGTCTGGATGCACAAAAGCGCGTCCTGCGCCTCCGCGTCGGCGCGGGTGACGTAATGAATATCGTTTGTGGCCACGCATTTTGCGGATATCTCCCGGGCGAGTTTGATCAGGCCCGGCAAAACCTGCTTTTGTTCGGGCAGGCCGTGATCCTGCAATTCAATGTAAAAATCCGCTCCGAACATGCCCTGCAAGCGCCTTGCCAGCGCGAGCGCCTCGTCATAGCGGTTCTTCAGCAAAAGCTGGGGAATATCGCCCGCAAGGCACGCCGAAAGGCAAATCAGTCCCTCGCTGTGCGCTTCCAGCAGCTCGTAATCGATGCGGGGCTTATAGTAAAAGCCGTGCACGAAGGCCTCGCTGGAAAGCACCATGAGGTTGCGGTAGCCCGTTTCGTTTTTAACAAGCAAAATGAGGTGCGCGTATTCCCTGTCCTGCGCGCCCTCGCGATCAAAGCGCGAGCGGGGCGCGACATACGCCTCCATGCCGAGGATGGGCTTGATGCCCTCCTTTTTGCAGGCCTTAAAAAAATCAACCACGCCGTACATGGCGCCATGGTCCGTAATGGCAAGCGCGCTCTGCCCCGCGGCCTTGGCGGCGGCGACCAGCTCCGGGATGCGCGCCGCGCCGTCGAGCAGGCTGTATTGGGTATGAACGTGCACATGCACAAAGCCTCCGCTTTGTGCTTGATCCGCGCCCGCGTCCGCGCGGGCCGCTTCGGTTTCAAAAGGCTTCATCCGATAGCTCCTTGGCAATGGCAATGAGGCGCTGGAAACGGTGGTTCATGCCCGATTTGCCGATTTCGGCCATGTCGGCCAGCTCCTGCAAGCTGGCCATGGGCGCGGAAAGCCGGAGCCGCGCGGCCTCGTAAAGCGGCTGTGGCAATTCCTCAAGCGACATGCGCGCCTCGATTGTCTCGATGGCGTCAAGCTGCGCGATGGCCGCGTCCACCGCCTTGCCGATATTGGCCGTTTCACAATTGCTCGTGCGGTTGACATAGTTGCGCAGATCCTTTTCCACCCGTGTGCTCTCAAGCGCCAGCGCGGCGGTGGGCGCGCCAATCAGCGCCAAAAACGCCGAAACCGCATCCCCGCGGATATAGACCGCAAAGCGTCCCTTGCGCGCGGCGATGCGGGCCTGTATCTCATAGCCCGCCGCAAGCTCCGTTAAGCAGCGCGCAAGCTCCGCGTTTTCGCACACCAGCTCGAGGTGATACGCGCGCGCCGGGTCGGCGCAGGAGCCGCAGCCAAGAAAGCACCCGCGCAAAAAGGCGCGCCGCGCCTCGTCGCTATTCTGCACCGCCTCGGGCACGCGGCGCACAAGCACCGCGCCGTTTTCACCGCGCGCGAGCGCCCCGCTTTCCGCAAGCGCCTTTTCAAGCGCCTCGCCCGAAAGGGAAACGACGGACAGCGGACAGGCGCGGTGCGCGCGCTGCGCAAGCTCCAATCTCGCGTCGAGCCCGTAAAGCCCGCCCGCGAGCGACGCCGCATAGCGCGCCACGGGCAGGGATTCCGTCTTAAGCCGCACAAGCAGGCCGCCCCGCGTAATGCAGAGCTGCCCGCAGCTTTGCACGAGCCCGTAAAACACGGCGCGGCGCAGCGGCGCGCCCTTGACGCGAAGCTTGACCAAATCGCCTTTCAGCTCGCTGGAAAAGGACATGGAACCGCCTCCCTGCCGCGCGTCAGCCGTCCCGCGCGAAGCGCGCGCGGATATCGTCCGCCTCGAGCTTTAAATCGCGATGATAGACCCGGACGGACATGCCCTGCCCGGTTAAGCGCCGCGCCATCTCCTCGGCCGCCGCCACGGAGCGATGCCGCCCGCCCGTGCAGCCAAAGCACAGCCGCAAAATGCGCTTTTCCTGCGCCTCGTAGAGCGGCAAAAGCTGGCGGATCATGCGCTCCAGCTCGTCAAAATAGCGCGGCACATAGGGCTGGGAAAACATATAGTCGTGAATCTCGGCGTCGAGGCCCGAATAATTCCGCAGCGCCTCGATATAGAAGGGGTTGGGCATAAAGCGCATGTCCTGCACGATATCCGCATCCACGGGCACCCCTCGCTTATAGCCGAAGCTGCACAACAGCAGCGTCATCTCCTTGCTCTCGTACTCCGGCAGCACCTTGGCGATGAGGTCGGGGAAGGCGCGCGGCGAAACGTCGCTCGTGTCGAGAATATAGTTTGCGCGGTCGCGCATGCTTTGCAGATACGTCCGCTCGCGCTTCACGCCCGTTTCCGCGTCCCCCGCGTCGCCAAGCGGGTGGCGGCGGCGCAGTTCGTTATAGCGCTTGCGCAAAACGTCGTCGCGCGCGTCGAGAAAGAGAATTTCATACGGCACGGTCAGGCCGTCGATGGCGTCGATCATGGTCTGCGCACTGCGTGAAAGCAGGCTTTCCCGGCTGTCGATGGTGACGGCAGCCTTGCCCACGCGCGGCACGGCCCGCTCGCACAGGCCGCAAAACTCGGGCAGCATGGACGAGGGGAGGTTGTCCACGCAGAAATACCCCTGCTCCTCGAGCGCGCGCAGCGCCTGGGATTTGCCCGCGCCGGAAAGACCCGTTACGATCAGAAGATACATTCTTATGCCCGTCCTTTCTAACGCGATTTGCACATTGCGTTTGGAATTGGGTCTGGTTTCACGAGCCGCAAGGACAAAATAACGCGTTTGATCGATTGATCTTTCAAACTTTATACCTCGCAAAGCAGCTTGAGCTCACGCTCGAGCCATACGCCCGTTTCCGCATGCACGCGCTCCGTCACGCGGTCAATCAGCGTGCGCACGTCGTGCTCCGTCGCGTTTCCCGTATTGATAATAAAGCCCGCGTGCAGCGTGGAAACCTCCGCGCCGCCCACGCGTTCGCCCTTGAGCCCACAGCTTTCGATCAGCCCGCCCGCGTAAAAGCCCTTGGGCCGCTTGAACACGCTCCCCGCCGAGGGATAGTCCAGCGGCTGCTTTTCGCTGCGCCGGCGGCGGTACTCCGCCATGCGCGCACAGCCGCCCCCATCGTCGGGCGCAAGCGCGAAGCGCGCGCCGAGCACAATGCGCCCCGGGGCGCAATAGGCGCTGCTGCGGGTTCCAAACTCGCTCCTTTTCACGCGCTTTTCCGTGATCTCGCGCCCGGAAAGCACGCGCAGCGATACGAGCAGATCGGCTATTTCGGTATTGTACGCGCCCGCGTTCATCGCTATGCCCCCGCCGATTGAGCCCGGTATGCCCGAAAGCGGTTCAAAGCCCGAAAACCCCGCCTCCAGCGCGAAACGCGCCACAGCGGCGGTCGCGGACGCGCCATGGCACACCAGCTCGCTTCCCTGCATTTCCGGCGCGCGCCAGGGGCGGTCCAATCGGATGATTATGCCGGCAAAGCCCGCGTCCGGGGCCAAAATATTGGTTCCATTGCCCAAAATGCGATATGGGCAGGCCAGCTCGCCACAGAGCGCCAGCACCCGCAGGAGGCTTTCCTCCGAATCCGGGCGGAACACCAGCGCGGCGGGCCCGCCGATACGGAAGCTCGTCAGCTCCGAAAGGGGCACGTCCCTTTGCATTCCCTTGCCGCCCAGCAGCGTGTAAATACGTTCGCATGCGTTTTCCATACGGTCTATCATACCAAATTCACCCGCCCAGCACAACAGAAAGACGCTCAAAAAAGGCGGCCTTTGCGGCGGCCTCGCCGGAAAGCGCGGCGCGCGCGTCCTCCGCAAGCGCCGCGCGATGCCGCTCGTAAAGAAACGGCTCGGGCGCGCGCGTTTCGGGGAGCGCGGCAAGGCAGGCCGCAAGCGCGGGTTCGGAATAGGCCAGCTCCCCCGTCTCCGCCGCCACGGGCAGCGCGCCGAGCGCGGGCAATCGGCGCTGCTCGTCTTGCGTAAGGAGCGTTTGCGCAAACGCCGCAATCAGCGCCGCGCGTTTCTCGTCCGTGTCCCTCGCCGCGCCGAGATACTGCACGAGCGGGAAAAAGCCCGGCACGGGAAGCGCCTCCACAAGCAAATTCTGCTCCTCCGCGCGCTGCAAGGCGCCGTAGGCGCGCAAATCGCTTACGGCAAGCATGGCCTTGCCCGCAGTAAAATCCGCGTATTCCGCAAGCGCGCCCGAAAGTCCCCGCTCCGCCGCGAGCGTCTCGGGCATGGCGAGCTGGGGCGTTTTGGCCCGCAAGGCAAGCGCCGCGCGCAAAAGCGACGCGTCAAAGCTTTTCGGCATTTCCAGGCCCGCTTCATATAAGAGCTGCGTATTGACGAGCAGCACATGGCAGCTTTGCAGATACGGTAGCGCGTAGAGCGTCCCCTCCCACGCCGCAGCGGGCACGCCCGCGCGCAGCTTCGGCGCGCCGTCCGCCGTCATCGGCTGGAGCCGCTCGGGGTAAAGAAAGCCCGACGGAAAGGAATAGCCGTCCGGCGTTTCCCCGCGGGCAAGGCGCTCAAGCGCCTTTTCCGCCGTCATGCCGATCACCTCGAAATGCACGCCCGGCCTGGACGTGCAAAAGGCCTCGGCGCGGTCGCGCAAAAACTTGGTGCCGCTGCCCTGATAGGGCTTGAATTCCACAATGTGCCAGATCGTGATTCGCCCGTACCATTCGGTCGCGGGCTTTTCAAAAAACGCGCGGTAGCGATCCAGCCCCACGCCGCGCGCAAGGGGCGCCGGCGAGAGCACAAGAAACAGCAGCAGCGCGGCCGCCAGGGCCGCCCGTAGGACAAAGGCGCATTTCCCTTTCATGTATACCAATATATGCCGCGGGCCATACTATATATACAATGCGCAAAGCCGCAAGCGGGAAGAAAACGCACGAAAAAACGCTGACTTGTATTTTGGTTTTATCCGACAAAGCAACATCCGTTTCGATGCAGGGCGCGGAAATCGCCTGCTGAATTAGTAGAGAGCGACGAAATGACCGAGCAGGGGGAGCAGAAATGGAGATCAACGCAATGCGAAAGGGCGCGCGCGCAACGGTATATCTAAGCGGCGAGCTCGACCATCACAACGCGGATCACGTCCGGGAGGCGCTAGACCGCATCCTGCGGGATGTGACGGTGCGCGAAATGCAGCTCGATTTAACGGGAACCACGTTTATGGACAGCGCCGGGCTCGGCGTGGTGCTGGGCCGTTACCGCGTGCTCAGCGCTCGGGGCGGCAAGCTGATCGTATCCGGGGTGCGGATGTCCATCGATCGGATCTTCCGCATGTCGGGGCTCTACGCGCTCATCGAGCGCCGCTAAGCGTTTCAGGGGGGAACAGCATGCAGGAAAACACAGTCAAAATGGCCTTTGCCAGCCTTTCGCAAAACGAGGGCTTTGCACGAAGCTGCGCGGCCGCCTTCACGGCGCAGCTCAACCCCACCATCGAGGAGCTTTCGGATATCCGCACGGCCGTAAGCGAGGCGGTGACCAACGCCATTATCCACGGCTACGAAAACGGCCCCGGCACGGTGGAAATGGAGCTGACTGCCGCCGGAAGCCGCCTTTGCATCGTGGTATCGGACAAGGGCGTGGGCATTGCCGATATCGACCTTGCGCGGCAGCCCTTCTACACCTCCAGGCCCGAGCTGGAGCGCTCCGGCATGGGCTTTACCGTGATGGAGGCCTTTATGGAGGAGGTGCGCATCGAGTCCGCCCCTGGGCAGGGCACGCGCGTGACCATGGAAAAGACCCTCGGCGGGCGGGAGCAGGCGTGACGGCCGCGGCGCACGAGGAGACCTTGCGCCGCATCGCGCTGGCACAATCGGGCGACGGACAGGCGGAGAGCGCGCTCGTGAGCGACAATCTCGCGCTCGTAAAATCCGTGGTGCGGCGCTACCTCTACCGGGGCGTGGAGTATGACGATCTCTACCAGCTCGGCTGCGTGGGGCTGGTAAAGGCCATCCATCACTTCGACGCCTCCTACGGGGTGCGCTTTTCCACCTATGCCGTGCCGCTGATCGCGGGCGAGATCAAGCGCTTTCTGCGCGACGACGGCATGGTCAAGGTTAGCCGCTCCGTCAAGGAGCTGGCCGTGCGCGCCGAGCAGCTTTCCGAAGCGACCGCCGCCACAAGCGGGCGCGCGCCGACCGTGGCGGAGCTTGCCGAGGCCCTTGGCGTAACGCCGGAGGACGTGGCCATGGCGCTCGACGCGGTGCTGCCCGTGCAATCGCTCTCCGCGCCGCTCGGCGACGATGAAAAGAGCGCCGAAAAGCTGGATTTCGTCGAGGATTCCTCCTCAGAGGAGCTGTTTTTGAACCGTCTGCTGATTAAGGAGCTGCTTGCCGGGCTCGAGGAGCGGGAGCGCAAGATCATCGTGCTCCGCTATTTTCGCGATCAGACCCAGCAGCAGGTGGCACGCAGCCTGGGCATTTCACAGGTGCAGGTCTCCCGCCTCGAAAGCCGCATCCTCAAAAAGCTTCGCGAGGCGGCGGGCGGCGAGCGCGCAAGCGGTTCGTGATCGGCTCGTTATTTGTTGAGCAGCCACACCGCTCCGTTGAGCACGGCGGCGAACGTCGTCCATAAAAAATAGGGGATTTGCAGCCAGGCCGCCAACGGCCTGATTTTATGGAACTCCACGAGCATCCAGCAAAGCAAGAGCCAGAGCGCGAGAATCCACACAAACGAAAGGAAGAACCATTCCGCCCGGAAAAAGAGCAGCGGCCACAGCCCGTTTACGATGAGCTGCGCGCAAAATATCGCCAGCGCGCCCGTCCGGCGGGGATCGTCCGACGTCTGTATAAGATACGCCGATACGGCCATGAGCAGATAGAGCGCGCCCCACACATAAGGAAAGATCGCGGCGGGCGGCGCGAACGCGGGCGTGAGGATACGGCCGTACACCTCCTTCGCGTTCATGGCTCCAAGGCCCGAAAGCAGGGCCACGGCCAGCACCACGGCGCCCCAGAGCAAAAGCTGTTTCCAGCGGATGCGAAGCATAAAAATCACCTCTTCTTTAGTCTACGCCAGAATATACTTTATATACTTGCCCGCCCGCTTGACAGGGGCGGCGTGGGGTGGCTATGATGGACAAAACAGCTTAAGGGGGCGCGCGCATGCAGGTGCTGGTCATCAATCCCGGAGCCACCTCCACAAAGCTCGCCGTGTTCGACGAGGCGCAGGGCGAGCGCTTTCACAAGACCATCGAGCACACCGCCGGGTCGCTCGCGCCCTTTGCGCGCATTGTGGAGCAAAAGGATTTCCGCAAGGCGCTGATCCTCGCTTCCCTCGAGGAGGCCGGCTTTTCCATGCGCGATTTTGCCGCCGTGTGCGGCCGGGGCGGGCTCTTGCGGCACATCCCCTCGGGCACCTACGCGGTCAACGAGCGCGTATTGCAAGATATCGAAAACCCGCCCTACGGCGAGCACGCCTCCAGCCTCGGCGCGGTGCTGGCAAAGGAGCTGGCGGATACGGCGGGCCTTCCGGCCTATTTTGTCGATCCCGTGTCCGTCGACGAGCTTACGGAGGTGGCGCGCATCTCCGGCTATCGCGGCATGGAACGCGAAAGCTTTTTCCACGCGCTCAATCAAAAAAGCATCGCCCGCAAAACGGCGGCGCTGCTGAACGCGCCCTACGAAGCGCTCAATCTCATCGTGGTGCACATGGGCGGCGGCGTATCCGTGGCGGCCCACGAAAAGGGACGCGTCGTGGATTTGTTCAACGTAAAGGACGAGGGGAGCTTCGCCATGGATCGCGGCGGCAGCCTCCCGGTCAACGCGGTCATCAATCTTTGCTTTTCCGGCAAAACCAGGGCGGAGGTCAAAAAGCTGCTCGGCGCCGAGGCGGGCGTTTTCAGCTATCTCGGCACGCGGGATTTCCGCGAGGTCGAGGCCCGCGCCTTTTCGGGCGAACAGCAGGCCCGGCTCATCTTTGACGCGCTGGCCTACCAGCTTGCCAAGGATATCGGCGCAATGGCCGCGGTGCTGCGCTTCGACGTGGCGCGCATCGTGCTCACAGGCGGCATGGCAAACAGCCGCGCGCTGTGCGAGGCGATTACGGGCTATGTGGAAAAAATCGCGCACGTTCTTGTTTTACCTGGCGAGGAGGAAATGCGTTCGCTTGCCGAAGGCGCGTTCCGCGCGCTGCGCGGCGGCGAAATCAAGGAATATTAGCGGCAGGAGGGTATTAAGCAGGATGGTTTCCGAAAGAGCGTACCAATTGGGCGCGAAGCGCTCCGCCATACGGGATGTGTTTGAATACGGGCGCGCCCGCGCCGCCCTTGTGGGCAGGGAAAACGTATTTGATTTGTCGCTTGGGAACCCCTCGGTGCCGCCCCCGGAGGAGGTGACCGAGGCGCTTTGCGAGCTGCTCAGCGAGGAGCCGCTCTCCCTGCACGGCTATACCAGCGCGCCCGGCGGCGAGGCTGCGCGCGACGCGATTGCCGCGTCCCTCAACCGGCGCTTCGGCACAAGCTTTACGCGGGATAACCTCTATCTCACCTGCGGCGCGGCGGCCGCGCTGACAAGCTGCTTTTCCGCGCTGACGATCGACCGCGACACCGAGTTTATCGCCATCAAGCCGTACTTCCCGGAATATGACTGCTTTGCCGCCACAAGCGGCGCGCGGCTCGTTTCCGTCCCGGCCGACCTTACGGCCTTCCAGATCGATTTTTGCGCGCTCGAAGCGGCCATTACCCCGCGCACGCAGGCCGTTGTGATCAATTCGCCCAATAATCCCTCCGGCGCGGTCTATTCGGAGGAAACGCTCCTTCGGCTCTGCAAGCTGCTGACCGAGAAATCGCAGGCGTTTGGCCGCCCGGTGTATCTTATTTCCGACGAGCCGTACCGCGAGCTGTACTACGGCAAGGTCGCGCCGCCCTTTGTCACACGCTACTATGACAATACGCTGGTGTGCTATTCCTTCTCCAAGAGCCTGTCGCTGCCGGGCGAGCGCATCGGTTACGTGCTCATCCCCAGCGAGGCCGAGGACCACCGCCGCCTTTCCTGCGCCGTTGCGGGCGCGGCGCGCTCGCTTGGCTATGTGTGCGCGCCCACGCTCATGCAGCGCGTGGTCGGGCGCTGCGCGGACGTGCCGCCGGACCTTACGGCCTATCGCAAAAACCGCGACCTGCTTTACGGCGCGCTCACCGGCATGGGCTATCGCTGCGTCGAGCCGCAGGGCGCGTTCTACCTCTTTGTTGAAGCTCCGGGCGGGAACGCAGCCGCTTTCTGTGAGCGCGCCAAGGCGCTCGATTTGCTGCTCGTGCCCGGAGACTCCTTCGGTTGCCCCACGCACCTGCGCGCCTCCTATTGCGTTTCCTACGACACCATCGAGCGCTCGCTGCCCCTGTTCCAGGCGCTGATCGGTTAGGGGTACGGGATACGGGAGTACGCAAGGGGCGCTGCCCCTTGACCTCGCTTAAGGGCGTTCCGCCCTAAGAATCCCATGGAATTGCCACAAAAGCAAATAGACAAAGACTCGGCCCGGCAAAAGTTTGCCGGGCCAAGTTGTTCTTATAGAAAAAAGCGAAAGCACCCGCACAAAACGCGGTCAGAAATGGGATTTTCAAGGGTTGAAAACCCTGAACGGGGCCCGGGGCAGAGCCCCGGCGTACCTAACGTCCCCCGTCCCCCGTCCCGTCCTTACGCGCCGAAGCGTTCCCGGTTGATCCAGAGGCCCAGGGCGGGGTTCGGGATAAAGAAGATCTCCTCGCCGTCTGGCATGGTGTTGTAGCCGTAGGAAAGCTTGGCCGGATCATAGCGGGCCATTTGCTCGTCCGCGTCGGCGGGGGTAAAGCACACGGAGGCAATCTCCTGCTGCGTGATGCGCTTGACCGCGTAGGTAATGGAAAAGCGTCCGTCTGACGAGCCGTGGATAAGGTGCGCGGCCGCGCCCATATTGGCGCGCAAATCCTCGTTTTCGGGTGTGTTAAAGAGCTCGAGCACCCGCTTTCTGCCGCAATAGCCGTATTTGCGGATCAACGCGTCCACCTGCGGGTCCTCGCCGAAGCGCTCCACGCCCGGCGCGAGCACGAGCAGCTCGCCGCCGTCGGCCACGGCCATGCGGGTGCGGTATACGGCCTTGTTGCCCAGCCACGTACTCTTAAACTCCTTGGGATCGAGATAGACCACGCACTTTTTGATGCCGTGCTCCACAAAATCGATGTTCTTCTCCTGCGCGTGGGCCACCGCCGCCTCCAGCGCGTCGCGCTCCGCGCCCGCGTACAGGCCGTGGGTGTGGATCACACCGCCCGGCGCGGTCGTGACGGTGAGCAGAAAGAGAACGGGGCGGTCGGCCAGGTATTTTTGCAGCGCGTAATCAAAAATCTTGCGGACGGGCGTGAAATCGCGGCCCATCATGCGCTCCATACCGTACACCGCGCCGATCATATGGCTTTTGTTGATCATATCGGCGCCGCCCACGCCCACAAAGAGATTCTTGGAATGGTTGGCCATGCCGATGACCTCGTGCGGAACCACCTGCCCGATGGAGAGGATGAGATCGTAGCTTTCGTCCATCACGCGGCGGTTGATCTCCACATCCACAGGCTCCGTCCAAAGCCCCTCGGTGATGGAGGCGATATAATCGCCCGGAACCTCGCCGAGCTTGACCACATCGCTGCGCCAGGAATGGGCGATGAAGCGGGAGAAGGGAATATCGCCGAACATTTCGGCGGCCTCGCTTTCCGTAACGGGCACGTGGGTGCCCAGCGCGGGCAGCACGTCCACCTCCGCGCCAAGCTCGGTATAATAATGGTACGCCACATTGGTCAGGAACCCAGCCTTGCTGAAAAAGCGGGTGAAGTCCGGGGGCAGCAGCAGCACCTTCTTGGCCGGACGCGCGGCGAGCAGGCCGGTAAGCCCCTCGCGAAGCGCCGCGTCGGAAAGGCCAGTCTCGGACGCAGCGCGCATGGAAAGCTCCATAATGAAAACCTCCTGTTCAACGAATGAGTAAAGCTTGCCCGCATTTAGACTTGAATCCGGTTCCGGCGATTCATTCGCCGGAACCGGATAAAAACCGCAAGGTTTTTTTGCCCTGCGCGGTCGCCGCCCGGAAATCGCCGCAGCGATTTTAGGCGGCCGTGCAAACCCGGTTCCGAGGACGAGTCCTCGGAACCGACCCCCACGGAAATGCCCTCTGGCATTTTCGCGGACGCGCAGCGTTATACGCCAGAGTAGGCCGAGAAGCCGCCGTCGATGGGCAGCACCACGCCCGTAACGAAGGCGGAGGCGTTGTTATCCAGCATGAACAGCAAGCCGCCGATGAGCTCCTCCGCCTCGCCAAAGCGATCCATGGGCGTGTTGCGCAGAATCTTGCCCGTACGCGCGGTGGGCGTGCCATCGGGGTTCCACAGCAGCGCCGCGTTCTGGGCCGTCGAGAAGAAGCCGGGCGCAAGGGCGTTGACACGCACGCCCGTTTTGGCAAAGTGCACGGCCAGCCACTTGGTAAAGTTGGACACCGCAGCCTTGGCGGCGGAATACGCCGGAATCTTGGTGAGCGGCGTAAAGGCGTTCATGGAACTGATATTGAGAATCACGCCGCCAACCTCGTCTACCATATCGATGGCGAACGCCTGCGTGGGCAGGAGCGTGCCCTTCATGTTCAGGCCGAACACAAAATCGAAGCCCGCGGGATCAAGGTCAAAAAAGCTCTTTTTGTCCGCTGCCTCAAGGGTCGCTTTGTCAAAAAACTCGTCGTCGCAGGTCGCGCGCGGATTGTTGCCGCCCGCGCCGTTGACCAGAATCGCGCACTTGCCATAGCTTGCCAGCACCTTTTGGTGCGCAGCCTCGACGCTCTCCTTCTCCAGCACGTTCGTCTTCACGGCCATGGCCTCGCCGCCCGCCGCCTTAATCTCGTCCGCCACAAGCTGCGCCTTGTCGTCCGCCAGATCCAGAATGGCGACCTTTGCGCCGCACGCGGCAATCGCCTTGGCAAACATCGCGCAGAGCACGCCCGCGCCACCGGTCACAACCGCGACCTTGCCCGTAAAATCGGGTTTGTAGGGAAGCTGCATATTCAGTTACCTCCAAATTTTGCTTTCTTTTCTTTTTCTTTTCACGGGAAAAGAAAAAGAAACAAAAAGAAAAGCACACTTTTCATTTATGGATGGGCGAAACGCTCGACTTTCTGCGGGATTCCAAAGGGCCGGAGGCCCTTGGCGGGGTGCGTTCGGGACAGCATCCCTAACGTACCCCGTCCCTTATGCCGTGTAGGTAGAGGCCGACGTGTTGCCGCCCTCGCCCGTCCAGTTGGTGTGGAAGAATTGCCCGCGCGGCGAATCGAGGCGCTCGTAGGTGTGCGCGCCAAAGTAATCGCGCTGGGCCTGCAAGAGGTTTGCGGGCAGGCACTCGGTGGTATAGCCGTCGAAGTAATTGAGCGCTGTGCAGAAGGCGGGCATGGGGATGCCGTGGGCGATGGCGGTCGCCGCCACATCACGCCACGCGGGCACGAGCGCCGCGATGGTCTCGGCAAAGTACGGGTCGAGCAGCAGGTTTTCCAGCTCGGGGTTGGCCGTATACGCGTCCTTAATCTTGCCGAGGAACACGGAACGGATGATGCAGCCGCCGCGCCACATGAGCGCGATGCCGCCGTAATTGAGGTTCCAGCCGTAGGTCTTGGCGGCGGCGCGCATGAGCGTATAGCCCTGCGCATAGGAGATGATCTTGGAGGCGTACAGCGCCTTGCGCAGCTTCTCAATAAAGGCGGCCCTGTCGCCCGTGAAGGGAAGCTTCTCGTGCGGGAAGGCCTTGGCTGCCACCACGCGCTCCGCCTTCATGGCCGAAAGGCAGCGGGAGAACACGGCCTCGCCAATCAGCGTAAGCGGCACGCCCTCGTCCAGCGCGGAGATGCCAGTCCACTTGCCCGTGCCCTTCTGGCCCGCCGTGTCGAGGATCTTGTCCACGATGGGCGCGCCGTCCTCGTCCTTGTAGGCCAAAATATCGCGGGTAATCTCGATTAAGTAGCTGTCCAGCTCGGTCTTGTTCCAGCTTGCGAACACCTCGTGCATTTCATCGGCGGTCATGCCCAGCATATCGCGCATGAGCTGATAGGCCTCGCAGATGAGCTGCATATCGCCGTATTCGATGCCGTTGTGCACCATCTTGACAAAGTGGCCCGCGCCGTTTTCGCCCACCCAGTCGCAGCAGGGGGAGCCATCCTCGACCTTGGCGCAGATGGCCTGGAAGATGGGTTTCACGGCGTTCCAGGCAGCGGGCGAGCCGCCGGGCATCATGGAGGGGCCCTTCAGCGCGCCCTCCTCGCCGCCCGATACGCCGGTGCCGATGTATAAAAGCCCCTTGCTCTCCACATATGCCGTGCGGCGGATGGTATCGGGGAAATGGCTGTTGCCGCCGTCGATGAGGATATCGCCCGGCGCGAGGTAAAGAATGAGCGTTTCAATGAGATCGTCTACGGCCTGCCCGGCCTTGACCATCATCATGATCTTGCGCGGGGAAGCGAGGTTGTCGGCCAGCTCCTGCAGGCTCATGCAGCCGATGATGTTCCCGCCCTTCGCGCGGCCTTCGACAAACTTTGTTACCTTTTCGGTGGTGCGGTTAAACACCGCCACCGTAAAACCCTTGGATTCCATGTTCATAACGAGGTTCTCGCCCATGACGGCGAGCCCAATGAGTCCGATATCCGCTTTCTTCATGCTCTGTCCTCCTATGTATCATACTTGAGCGCCCACCGCGCCCCTTGACCTTTTCCGGCTCCGGCGATTCATTCGCCGGAACGGATGAAAACCGCAAGGTTTTCCACCCTGCGCGGCCGCCGCCCGGAAATCGCCGCAGCGATTTTAGGCGGCCGTGCAAACCCTGTTCCGCGGACAAGTCCTCGGAACAGGCCCCCCGCGGAAATGCCCGCAGGCATTTCCGCGGTGTGAAGCGTTAGCGCTTTACGCGCGCGTTGCCCGCCCAAACCGACCATACCTGCTCCTCGTCGGCGGGAATGACATAGTCCTCCAGCATGGTCGTGGCCATCGCGCCCGTGGCCCAGCCAAAGTGCAGCGCGTCCTCGGGCTGCATGCCCTTTAAATAGCCGTAGAGCAGGCCGCCCACAAAGCCGTCGCCGCCGCCAATGCGGTCGAGCACCGGAATGGAGCGAGGCTCCGCCACGTACCAATCGTTTCCTTCGAGCAGGATCGCGCCCCAGAGATGTTCGTTGGCCGAAAGCACCTGCCGCAGGGTGGTAGCGAAGGTCTTCGCGTTGGGATACCGCTTTTTGACCTCCATGATCATGCCCTTAAAGCTGTCGATCTTGTCGCCCAGGTTCTTGCCGCCGGCCTCGGGGCCCTTTACGCCCAAAGCAAGCTGGAAATCCTCCTCGTTGCCGATAAGGAAATCCGCAACCGACGCGATTTCCGAAAACTCCGCCGAAAGCTCGGCTTCGCGGCCCTTCCAGAAGGACGCGCGGTAGTTGAGATCGAAGGCGACCCTCGTGCCGTACTTGTGCGCGGCGCGCGCAAGCGCGAGGCAGAATTCGCCCGTTTCCGGCGAGAGCGCCGCAATGAGGCCCGAAAGGTGCAGAATCTCCACGCCCTCGACCCCAAAAATCCGCTCCAAATCAAAATCCTTCACGTTGAGTGTGCGGCCCACCTCGCCCGCACGGTCGTTGTGCACGCGCGGCCCGCGCAGACCAAAGCCCGAATCGGCGATGTTGAACTGATGCCGGTAGCCCCAGGGGCCGCCCTGCGGCACGTCTACGCCCTCGTATTCGAGGCCGCGCCCGCGCAGATCGCTCTTGATAAACGCGGCGATGGGGCTCCCCTCCACAAAGGTGGTGAGCACCTTGACCCGCATGCCCAGCGACGCGGGCACGGTCGCCACGTTCGTTTCGGCGCTCGTGGCCTGCATAAAGAACTGGTTGGAGGTGTGAACCGGCTGGCGCACGGCGGGCGTAATGCGCACGCCCATGCTCGTCGGCACGACAAGCGCGTAGTGTTTGGTTTGTTGCTGTTGCATACACTCACTCCCATATTCATCGTAATAGAAAGGTTACGCCTTCATTATAGCTGACGCTTAGGACAGCTTCCATGGTAAAATTGCCTGATACATTGCAAAACTTGCCCTATCCTGTTATGATAAGTCTAAATCGAGAGGAAGGGAGGCGGCAAGGGCCATGGAACGGGCGCAAACCCCTGAATCCTACCGGCAGGGGCTGTACGGACGGGATCGCGACGTGTTTTTGCAGCGGCAGCACATGCTGCCCGCCGATTATGAGCTTTTCCACTATCTCGACAGCACGGAATTGCAGGTTTCGCTTCATTTTCACGATTTTTACGAATGCTATCTCTTGGTTTCCGGCCGCATCCGCTATCAAATCGACAGCGCCGCCTTCGACATGAAGCCGGGCGATATGCTGCTCATCGGCCCCAACCAGCTCCACAGGCCCATCCTGCCCAAGGATGGCGAGCCGTACGAGCGGCTGGTGCTGTGGATGTCGCGCCCGTATATCGATTCTCTCTCCACGGGCGAAACGCCGCTTTCCCGCTGCTTTGAAACGGGCCGCCACGGCGCGTATCGCTTTGCGCCCGAAGTACGCGATGCGCTTTCCGAAAAGCTCTTTTCCTGCATCGCGGCCTCGCGCTCCGAGGCGTTCGGGCGGGATGTGCTCTGCCGCGCGGCGCTCTCCGCTTTTCTCGTGTCCCTCAACCGCGCGGCGCTCGACCCAGCGGCCGGCGCGCGCCGCAAGGCGGACGACGGCGGCGTGTCGCGCCGCGTGATGCGCTATCTCGACGCGCATCTCGACGAGCCCGTTTCCCTCGACGCGCTCTCCGGCGCGGTATATCTATCCAAATACTATCTGGCCCGCGCCTTTAAGCGCGAAACGGGCACGACCATCCACAACGCGCTCGTGCAAAAGCGCATGATCTACGCCCGCAACCTCATTCTCGACGGCGCGAGTATGCAGCAGGCCGCCGAGCGCTGCGGCTTTTCGGATTATTCCGCGTTCTACAAGGCCTTCAAGAGCGAATACGGCGTAACCCCCCGCGCCTACGCGCGCAACAACAGACGATAACGAAAAAACCGGCCTGCGCCGGTTTTTATCTGCTAACTTCCTTAATTGGGGGGATTGTGTCTTGTCAGTCCGCCACGTAGGGCAGCAGGGCGACCACGCGGGCACGCTTGATGGCGATGGCCAGGTCGCGCTGATGCTTTGCGCATACGCCGGACATACGGCGGGGCATGATCTTGCCGCGCTCGGTGATAAAGCCGCGAAGCTTGTTCACGTCCTTATAATCGATGTACGTCGCTTTATCTACGCAGAACTTGCAGACCTTGCGGCGGCTCCGTCGGGGGCGGGGACGCATTTTCTTTTCTTCCATGGTGCAAGCACTCCTTTTCTAATCAGTGATCCGTTAAAACGGGATATCGTCGTCCTTGATATCGGTAAAGCCGGCCAGATCAGCGGGATTAACATCGGACTGCCTCGGGCTGCTTCCGCCCTGATAGCCGCCCTCCTCCTGCTGCTGCTTCGGCGTGAGGAATTCCACCTCGTCGGCCGATACGTCGAGCGACATGCGGGTCTGTCCGTCGTTGCCCTCGTAGGTACGGGCCTGAAGCTCGCCGACAACCGCAACCTTGCGCCCCTTGGCAAGATAGCGCGCGCAGGTTTCGCCCAGCTGCCGCCAGGCGTTGATGCGGAAAAAGTCGGTGGTCTTCTCGCCGCCCTGCTGGGCAAAACGACGGTTTACGGCAATGGTAAAGGAGCAGACGGTAACGCCGCTCTGGGTGGAGCGCACCTCGGGATCGCGGGTCAGGTTGCCGATAAGAATAATTTTATTCATTCGTTACTCCTTTCCGTCTGTGCCGTTACGCCTCGACGCGGGTTACGAGATAGCGCAGCACGCGCTCGTCGTTTTTAAAGTTGCGCTCGAGCTCCCGGGGAAACTCCGGCGCACTTTGAAACGACATCAAAACGTAAAAGCCCTCGGTCTTGTAGTCGATATCATAGGCCAGCTTGCGCTTGCCCCATTCGTCTACCTTCGCGATTTCGCCGCCGTTGGATTCGATAATGCCCTTGAACTTATCGATGGTGGCACGGTTTTGCTCCTCGTCCAGCTCGGGGACGATGATGTACAAAGCCTCGTATTGATTCATTCCATTTCACCTCCTTATGGACTGTTGGCCCTATCTCGCGGATAGAGCAAGAAGGACGTTAGCGGTTGTGAGTATATCACGCGCGCGGGCCCAATGCAAGTGCTTTTTGGGCTTGCCCGCGCCCGCTGTGACATGCCCGCGCGCTTGCCGCCGCCCGCGCTTACGCCAGCCCGGCGGGCAGCGCCGCGCCGGTGCGCAAAACGGCCGCGCGGAGGATCTTTGCAATCAGCGCGTCGTAGGGTACGCCGCAGAAGTCCGCCAGCATGGGATAATCGCTGTAGCCCGGCGCGAGGCCCGGCAGGGGGTTGATCTCGATAAAATTGACCTCCCGCCCGTCCTCGGAAAGGCGCAGATCGACGCGGGCAAAGTCCTGGCAGTTCAACGCGCAGAAGACCTTGCGCGCATACTCCTTCATCCGCTTTTCCACGGCCGCGTCGAGCTTGGCCGGGCATTCGTAACGGACATAGCGCGTATAATCCTGCTTGACGGTATAGCTGTACACCGGGAAGCCCGTCGGCGGCGTTTGCGTATACACGATCTCCATGGGCGGAAAAACAAAAACGTCCTTGCCGTTGCCGAGCAAGCCGACGGTGAATTCCCTGCCGCCCACAAAGGCCTCCACCAGCATGTCTTCACCATACAGAACGGCGTTCCGCTCCATCAGGGCGGCGAGCGCCTCGGGCGAACGGGCTATGCATGCGTCGGGTATGCCCTTGCTCGAGCCCTCGGCATTGGGCTTGACGATCACGGGATACGGGATGGGATGCGGGAGCTTGCGCATAGTGGGATGCAAGAGCGCGTAGGGCGGCGTTTTGATGTGGTAGGTGGCAAGGAGCCGCTTGGTAAGCGCCTTGTCCAGCGCAATGCAAAGCGTGGTGGCGTCCGAGCCTGTATAGGGGACGCCCAGCATATCCAGCAGAGCCGGCACCTGCGCCTCGCGGGCGCGCCCCCGGATGCCTTCTGCGATATTGAACACAAAATCGGGCTTTTCTTCGGCGACTCGCTCGGGCAGCAGCCGGTCGGCGGAGACAAACGCCGCGCGGCAGCCCGCCAGGTTGAGCGCGCGACCGATGGCGCGCACGGTATCGATGCTGTCAAGCTCCGCCTCCGCGTCGGTGGTTTCGTGCGCAGCGCCCGTCTTGATGTTGGCGACAATGGCCACAAACGGCGCGTTTTGCGGGAGAGGCACATCGGAATCGAGTTCCATAAAAAATCACTTCGCTTTCTTTCTGCGTATAGCGGCAAGGCCGTTATCAAGCAACGTTATACGCTGCGCGGACGCATTCGTCAAGCGCGAAAAAAAGCGCGGGCGGCCGTCAGACCTCCGCGCGCTCCGTATCCTCCGCAAGCAACGCCGCCGTTATGCGACGTCTGCGCTTCCAAGCCTGCGCGTCGCATTTGCATTCCTTGTCAAAAGGCTTTGTCAACAGGCTCCTTATGCGCAAATGGGTGGCGTACGCGCGCGCTTTTTCGGATGGCCCGCCGAAGCCTCGGCAAGGAAAACAAAGCCAAAAAACAAAGCGGCCGCTCAGCCGCTCATGTAGTCCGGGTAGGCCGTGGAAGCCAATACGACCGAAAGGATGCCCATGCTGTTCGCGTCGATGGGATCGGGCGAATAAAGCGAGAAGGCAGCCTCGCCATAGCGCCACGTGGCCAGCGCGCCATGCTCGCCGCCGTCGATCATCTGAATGCAAATGCTCGCGTCCCACCCGTCGCCGGATGCGTCGATCGTGCTTGCCTCCTCGTCAAAGGCCGCGTACACACCGGAGATATCCGCCTCGGAATAGGCGGCGCGATACGCGTATACGCGGTCCTCCAGGGTGAAGGTTACCTGCGCAATGCGGCTGTCCACCACGCTGTACACAACGCCCGTCGCGCCGCTCGGCGCGTCGATGCGCAGCCCCAGCGGCTCAAAAACCGAGGTCGCTCTTTCATCGGCGTAGCCCGGCGCGCTCGTCGCCTGCTCCGGCAGCAGCGCGCGTCCGGCGCAGGCTGCGGCTAAAAGCGCCAGCGCGGCAAGCGCCAGCGTACCCCAGACCGCCCCCCGTTTCTTCATGTCCGCGCCTCTTTTCCGTAAAAAACAAATCACGTTATTCACCTTGCTATCATTATAACCCGGCATACGGACAATAAGTTGCAAACCTTTGGTTAACTTTGACGATCATTTTGAGGGTACGTTTTCTTTTCTTTTACGAGAAAGAAAAGAAACAAAAGAAAGCGGAGGGGTATTCTATTGCGCGTGCGGGGGCAGCGTCGGCGGACGGCAAGCGCCTACTCCACGTGGGAGACTGTGTAAAGCGAGTAAAAATAGCCCTTCTCCGCCATCAGCTCGGCAAAGCGGCCCCGCTCGAGCAGCGCGCCGTTTTTGAGCACGAGAATCTCGTCAAAGCGCGTCAGCAGCGCCTCCTCCAGCTTGTGGGTGACGATGATGCGGGTGAGGTTTGCGATATCGAGGATGGAGCTGGTCACCGCGTGCGCCGTTTCCGCGTCGAGCGCGGCCGTCGCCTCATCCATCAGCAGCACCGGCGTATCGCACAGCAGGCAGCGCGCGATGGATATGCGCTGCCGCTCCCCGCCGGAAAGCCCCACGCCGTTTTCGCCGCAGTCATACGCCGCGCCGCGCTCCGCAATCAGCCTGCGCAGCCCCGCGCGGTCAATGGCGCTCTCCACCCGCTCCCTGCTAAAGGACTTGAACATGGTGATGTTGTCCTGTATGGAGCTGTCGAACACAAACACGTTTTGCTGGATGATGGACAGGATATCATAGAGCGATTCGCCCGCGATGTCGCGCAGCTCGTTTTCGTCGATTCGGATGCTGCCCTCGTAATCGCCGCTGCTGCCGAGCAGGAGGTTAAGGAGCGTCGTTTTTCCGCTGCCCGACGCGCCCACCACGGCGTAGCTCTTGCCCTTTTCAAACGTAACGGACAGGTTCTTCAGCACCGGCTTTCCGGGCTCGTAGCCGTAAACGACGTTTTGCAGCGCAATGCCCGTTTCCAGCACGGGCGGGCAGAGCTTGCCGCCCCGTCCGCTGTTTTCGGAGACCGCCGAGGCGAGCTTGTCAACAAGCCCCCTTGCCGCCTTGCAGTTGGCAAAAAGCGACGGCAATTGCTGCACGGGCGTGATCACATAATTGAGAAGCTGCACAAAGGCCATCATCACGCCGACCGTGATATGCCCCTGTATGGCCAGCAGCGCCCCGTATAAAAAGATGCCGAATTGCAGTATAAAGCCCGCGCCGCCGGACAAAATCTCGATCAGCTCCGCCACGCGGCGGCGCTTGTCCTTGCAGCTTTCCAGCGTGTCGTCGTTTTTGGCAAACAGCGCGCGAATCTCCTTTTCGGCCTTGAAGCTCTTGATAACGGTAAAACCCGCGAGCAGATCCTTTACCATGCCCACAAAGCCCTCGTTGCGGTCGCTCACCTGCTTTTCCTCCCGGGCGAGCCTGCCGCCAAAGAGCACCGACACCACGATGGGCACGGTGGAAAGCCCCAGCACCACGAGCGAGAGCGACCAGTTATACCAAAACATCATCGCGAGCGCGCCCGCAAACCACGCCGCATAATACACCATGCGGATCGACCCGCGCAGATAATTCTGCTCGATCTGCGTCGCGTCGTTGGTCAGCGCGGAGAGATAGCGGCCCGTACTTTCGCTGGAAAAGCCGGAGATGTTTTTTTCAACGATCCGATCGAACGCGTAGGCCTTGTACTGCTTCATGCCGCGCTTGAGAAAGCGGTTGCGCGTTTCGCGCCCGAGCAATTGCAGCGCGCCGTCCAGCAGGAAAAACGTCAGGGTTTGCAGCGCCATGCTGCCCAGCAGCGCGCGGTCGCCGCTGATGGCCGCGTCGATGAGCTGTTGTAAAATGTACGCAATATAAATGGCCAGCGCCGCTTCCACCAGATAATAAACGATCGTCGCGACGCAGTTGCCGGCGTTGCCCCTGTACAGCGCTCGTATAAACGGCTTGCGCAGCGCCTTTGCCGCGCGTTTTTCCATGCGCGCCTCATCATTCTTCCCTCTTACGCTCATATGCGTACCTCCCGCTCGTGATGCTCATAAAATATCATGTTGTTTAAGCGCCGTCCATTGCCGCATGGTTGAATTGCGCGTAACGCAACCATACCGTCGGTTGTTTTTGCTCGCTCAACCCCCGGTTGTTTTTGGATAAACCCGGCGCGGACATGGCGCGGCAGGATCTATTCGGGCGGGCGGCGCGTGCGAAAGCTTCGTCTGCGGCGGCACAGCGCCGAAAGAAGGAAGACGCTCAGCGCGCCAAATCCGACGGGAAGCAGAAACAGGTACACTGGATTTGTCAATAAAACGAGACACCCAAATTTCATTAATAGTAGCATCGGTC
>CAZWSI010000024.1:0-25697 GCA_964636405.1 uncultured Oscillospiraceae bacterium | reverse complement strand
CGAATATGTTAATACATAGCGACGGCAATTCTAATATTGTTCAAGGAAGCTGTTTCAAGGTTGATAACTACGTTGACGAGGGGGTTAATGTTGTTTTAATGAACCCTCCATATAATGCACAACGAAAGCATAGCGATGAAACATATGCTAAAACATGGAATCGCAATATAAAGGAAGACCCTTCAAAAGGATTTCACTATGTCTATGAAATATCTGAAAAGGTGAAAACCGGGAGGCTTGCCGTGCTGTTACCTATGCAATGCGCTATCGGTACAGATGCTGACATAAAGCTATTCAAAGCCAAAATGCTCGAAAAGCATACCCTTGACGCTGTTTTCTCATTCCCGCCTGATATGTTCCACCCCGGTGCAAGTGCTAATGCTTGCTGTATGGTTTTCAATCTTGGAACAAGGCACGAAAACGCTCCTATTGAAAAAACCTTTTTCGGGTATTTTCGGGACGACGGATTTGTAAAAAGGAAAAACCTCGGCAGGATAGAAAAGACAGACGATAAAGGTTTAGGCATTTGGGCAAATATTGAAGCAAATTGGCTTGAATTGTATCGTGGAAGAAAAACAGAAACAGGACTTTCTATATGCCGTAAAGTTACTGCTAACGATGAATGGTTGGCAGAAGCTTATATGAGCACAAACTACGCCACATTGACACAAGGCAATTTCGAAAAAGTCATTAAGGACTATTTAGCCTATGTCTTAAAAAACGGTGAGCAACTATGAAAATCAGGGACTTATTTATTCCGTATCAAGGTAACGGATTAGAGCTAATAAACCTTGATATTTCGGAACAATCGAATATCAACTTTGTTTCCCGTACAGCGCAAAATAACGGCGTTGTAGCACAAGTAGAAACGGTTGAAACCGTTGCACCATTTGACGCAGGCTTAATAACTGTTGCTCTTGGCGGTAGTGTTTTGTCTTCATTTGTACAAACAAAGCCGTTCTATACCGCGTATCACATAATGGTATAAAAGCCGAAGAAGGAAATGATTTTAGTTGAAAAACTTTTTTACTGTATGTGTATTGAAAAGAACGCATACAGGTATAGTTATGGTAGACAGGCTAACAAGACGCTGAAAGACATAGAATTGCCTGATACTATTCCCGCTTGGGTTTACACAATGCAAATAGACTCAATTACAACAGAAAACAAGGCGGAAAATGCCTTGCAGTTAGATACATCGAAGTGGATTTATTTTACTATTGGCGCAGAAAGAGGAGGGCTATTCTCATTAGAGCGTTGTAAAAACAAAGCGTCTGGTGATTTATTAGACGGGGACGATTGCTATTATTTAGGAGCGAAAAAGAGCGATAATTGTATAATGCGCCGCGTTACCAGTGAAGATAGTTTAGTTACAAAGGGTAATTGCATTGTCTTTATAGGGAATGGGCAGGGGTCTGTGGGTTATTCAAACTATATGAATGAAGATTTTATCGGTACGGCTGATTTAACGGTTGGTTATAATAAACACTTAAATCCGTTTGTTGGGCTGTTTATCGTTGCTGTCTTGGACTTAGAGCGTCCTAAATATTCTTTTGGGCGGAAATGGTCGGCAAGGATAGCAGACACAAGAATAAAGTTGCCCGCAACCGACAAAGGTCTTCCAGACTGGGACTATATGGAAAGATACATTAAATCTTTGCCATATGGTGATAGGCTATAAAATCGAAACAGCGTAAGCAGTAATTATGTCTTTTTCTTGCAATATATCGTCAAGTCACTTTTGTACCCCTCGAATACATCCACGCGGGTAATATCATAATGGAGCATAAAGCGCGGCGCGGCGCCCGCGCTTTTCCCTCCTTTTATATAAGGGAAAAGAATGCTATAATGAATCAAACAACAAAAACACGTTTGGAGGTCGGATATGGGCAGAATGCGCTTGTTGGAAAACGCCGCGGGCTCGCAGTTTGAGGGTTTTTGCATCATTCGCAGCGTGAGCGTGCGGCAGAATGTGAAGGGCGCGGAGTATCTCGATCTCGTGCTGGCGGACTGCGGGGGCGAGAGCGTGGCCAAGCTCTGGGATTACAGCCGGGATACCCATGGCGTGTACGAGCAGGACGACGTGGTCAAGGTGCGCGGGAGCGTCAATTTGTGGAAGGATGCGGAGCAGCTCAAAATCGAGCGCATCCGGCGCGCCATGGAATCCGACGGGGCGGACATGTCGCTGCTCGTGCCCTGCGCGCCGCTGAACCCCGCCGAGGCGTTCGACGCGCTCTACGCCGAGGCGGAGCGCTTCCGCGATGACGATTTGCGGCGGCTTGTGCAGTACCTGTTAAAAGAAAAAAAAGAGCGCTTGCTGCTGTTCCCGGCGGCGGTCAAGCTCCATCACGCCACGCGCGGCGGGCTTTTGCACCATACGCTCACCATGCTGCAGCTGGCAAAGGCGGTGTGCGCAACCTACCCCCGGCTCGATACGGATCTTGTGTATACGGGCGTGATTCTGCACGATATCGGCAAGCTGGACGAGCTGAGCACGGGCAAGCTGGGCCTCGCGGGCGCGTATACGGCGGAGGGACAACTGCTCGGGCACATTACCATCGGCGCGTCCGAGGTGCTTTCCACGGCCGAGCTGCTGGGCGTGCCGCGCGAAACGGCGATGCTTGTGGCGCATCTGCTGCTTTCCCACCATGGGCAGGCGGAGTTCGGCAGCCCCCGGCCGCCCATGTTCCCGGAGGCGGAGGTGCTTTCGGAAATCGACCTGCTGGATTCCCGGCTGTACGAAATGTTCTCCGCGCTGGAGGGCGTGACCCGGGGCGGCTTTACGGAGCGGCAGTGGGCGCTGGAGAACCGGCAGCTTTACCAGCACGGACATAACGCGGAGGAGGCGTAAGCAATGGAGCGGCAAGAGCCGCTTTCCCCGCAGCAGCGGGCGTGGCAGGAGCAAAAGGCGGAAGCAAGGCGCCGCGACAGGCGCGTGGGCGCGGGCTTTCTATACTTTGGGATCTATTGGGGCGCGCAGCTTCTCGTGCAGGTTCCGGCGGTCGTGGTCATCACCGTGCGGGCCGTAACGGCCATGGATTTTTCCGCCCCGGATTACACGGCGCTTTTTAACGCGCTCATGCAGGGGATTCTGGGCAGCGCCATGCTTCTTTCGGTGCTGACGAATCTTGTTTTGCTCGCGGCGCTTGCCATCCTCTTTAAGGCCCGCGGATGCCGCTTTTTTCAGGAGATCGGCGCGCGGCCCGTGCCGCTGCGCGCGCTCTGGCCGCTCCTTCCGCTGGGCGTCGCGCTCAATCTCTTTTTGTCCGGCGCGCTTTCGCTTTTGCCCGAGGCGTGGCTTTTAAGCTATGAGGGCGCGAGCGGCATGATGCTTGGCGGCACCGACGCGCTGAGCCTCTTTGCCGTGATCGTCCTTGCGCCCGCAGCGGAGGAAACGCTCTTTCGGGGCCTCATGTACGCCCGCTTCCGCGACGGCATGCGCAAATTCTGGGCCATGGCGCTCAGCAGCGCGCTCTTTGGCGTGCTGCACGGCCATCCGATCTGGATGCTCTACGCGTTTGCCATGGGCCTGCTCTTTGCCCTGCTTTACGAATGGTACGGGTCCATCTGGGCAAGCTTCCTCGCGCACCTTGCCTTTAACGGGGCAAGCTATTTAATCGCGCTGCTCGTTCCCAACGCCGGCCCGCTCCCGCTGCTGCTTGCGGGCGGCGCGCTCTCCGGCCTGCTTTTGTGGTACGTCTATACGTACGCGCGGCCAGGGGCGGCGCAGGCGCAGCCATGAGCGACGCGGCATAATGCGGACAACCTGATGCGCTATTCGATCAGCTCCCAGGGCGGAATATCGCTTTTGTTTACGGTCGTGGTGAGATCGAACGTGCCGACCAGCACCCGCTCCCAGCTCTCGTTTCGGTCATAGATATCCCATACCACGCGCAGGGTAAAGGTTTCCGGCAGGCGGTTGGGCCGGGGGCCAAGATCGATATCGAAGTTGCCGAACCAATCGAAATAGCGCTTCCAGCCGCCGTTGCGCGCCACAAAGGCGCGCGCCTCCTCCTCGGAAAAGACGTATTCCGCGCGCTGCGCCGCGTTTTCGGGCGTTTCGCTTTGCAATACGCCGTCGATATAGACCTGCGGCGCGGTCGAATCCAGTTCCCGCGGATAGTACAGGCCGTTTATCAGGCACTCCATCATGGCCGAATGCCTGTACGTGGAGCGGACGATGAGATCGTAGAGCCGCACCGTCACCCCGCCCACGGTCTGCTCGCCGAAAAGCTGCGTTGTATAGTCTTCGTTGCGTCCGTCCGCTGCAAGGCGGAGCGTTTCCTCGCGCCACGCGGCGCGCTCCGCATCGTCCCTGGGAAGCGTGATTTCACCCGTGCGCGGGTTCACCTTCAGCAGCAGCGCCACCGCGTCCCATGAAAAAGAAAGCATGTCTTCTTCGGTGTACTCGCTGGGGTCTTTCAGGCTCCACTTTGGCCGCTGTTTGCTTCCCGCGTCGCGCAGCACGGCAAAGAGCACGGTTTCGGGCAGCTCGTCCACCGGCGCGTACCACGGATAGAGCGCCACGATTTCAGAGGTTCCGTAATACTCGGCCTCCCCCCACGCAATATCGAGGCGCCGCCGCGTTTCGTCGGGCGTAAAGATGGAGCTTACGCCCTCGCCGTACAGCTCGTAACCGTCCATATAGGCCTTGGGCGCGTCCGCACCGCGGGTCACGGCCGTATTCCCCAGCAGAACGCCCTCCGCCGTGACGCACACGTCCGTAAAGGTATACTCGTCCCAGACGATGTTCAGCGGGGTCATTTCGTCCGGCAGCGCGGAAACGGCCGCCTCCCGCAGCGCGCCCTCCGCCTCGAGGCTTTCCAGCGCTTGGGCGAGCGCCTCCGCGCGCCTGGCCGCGATTTGCTCGGTTTGCAGCTCGTAAACAAAATCGAGCGAAAAGCCCCCGAGGCTTTCTCCGCGCTGGCCCGCCCGTCATACGCGTAAAGCGTGGCCGAGAGCGTCATGGGCGTTTGATCCGCCGGGTCGCCCGGAAGGCCCGGGAACCAAATGGAATAGGTTCCGTTTTGCTCGTCTTCCGCGCGGGCGACGGCTGTTTTGCCGTAACGGGAATCCCCCTTGTCGCGGGAGGAATACGCCGGGTAATCCGCGCCGCCTGCACGCAGAACAAAAGCGATATCCGGCAGGCGCGTCGCGTCGCCCGTTTTTTCATCCGTCGCGTCGAAGCAAACGTGCATGGTCGGCCCGTCGAAGGCGTCGTAGGCGACGCTGCGCAGCGTGAAGGCGATGCCGTCCGCGCTTGCCGTGCCAGATACGCTTTGGTAAAACGTCAGCCCCGCAATCAGCATGTCCGCCGAGCGCGCCGCAAGCGCCGCGCGGTCGTCCGCTGCCTGCCCGCTCTGCGAATAGTCCTTCGCCCGCTGCGTGCTGCTCCAATACAGGGCGTAGGCCGTGCCGAAAGCCGCCAGCAGGATTGCGGCCGCAAGGAGCGCCAGCAGCGCCCTGCGCGGAAGCGGGATTTGCCGCGCCGCGCGCACGGGCTTGCCAAGCGCTTCCGAGCGCCGGATGCGCGCGCATACGCCGTCGAGCCGGGCCGAGAAGGCGGGCGTGGGGGACACGCGGTTTTCATACAGATAGGCGCGAAGCCTCTTATCGTTTGGTTTCATAATCCGGCAGCTCCTTTCTGAGATGTTCTCTTGCGCGGGACAGGCGGGAATGCACCGTGCCCTCCGGCAGGCCCAGCAGCGCTGCAATTTCTGAAGCCGGGCAGCGCTCGAAGTAATACAGCATGGCTGCGAGGCGGCATTTCTCCGGCAGCCGCGCCAGCGCGCGCTTCACGTCCAGCCGCGCGGTGGGCTCCTCCGTATAGGGAACGTCCGCGTCAAGGGGCAGATCGGGTCGTTTGCGCAGATAGCTGCGGCTCTCGTTCTGCACGATGCGCAGCACCCAGCCGCGAAACTTCTCCGCGTTCTTCAGGCTTGCTCGCTTTTCCCACGCCTTCAGCAGCGCGCTCTGCACCGCGTCGGCGCAGGCGTCGCTGTTTCCGAGAATGGAAAAGCTGACCGCAAACAGCAGCCGCTCCATTTGCCGGAGAGCCCTTGTAAAACCGTCCGCCGTGCGAACGTCGGGCTCCGGCCTTTGCTTCCTGTCGTGCTCCATTTGCCCTCCTCCTGTGATTGTCTTACTATATGACGCCACGGAGCGACAAAAGCTTCCATATATTTATGAAGGAATTGGAAAGAAAAGGGATGAAAGGGCAAGCCAAGCGCCCCGCTTGCCGTGGGCACGCAAGCGTCGCCTTGATTTGTTTATACGCCCTCGATGCGCCGGATGGGATGCCGGACGACCGTTTTCCGCTTTTCGGGCGCAACGCGGCGCGCGTCCGAAAGATAAATCTCGTGGTGATAGCGCGTGTCGGTGATATCCGGCGCATAGCCCTGCAAGCGGGCGTATTCGTGCATGGCGGCGACGGTCGAAGGCTCCGCATCGTACGGGCCGATGTGCATGCACTGCACGCACAAGCCCTCGTGATACGGAAAATACGCCACCCTGGAAAAATCCGTCTTCTTCTTGCGCCCGGCCTCCGCGATTGCCCAATCAAAATCCGCCCTTGTTACAAAGTCGGGCAGGCGGAGGAGGCTGATCCATTGATAGCTTTCCTTGCGCGTATAGTCGATTCCCGCAACGCCCTCCTGCCACCAGAAGCCCTCGAGCGGCGGCACGACATAGTCGAAATAGCCGTCGATCCGATGATCGCCCTTGCGGCTCATTTTGATGGTGAAGGCGATTGCGTAGAGCAACCCGAGCGCCTCCTTGTACGCGCCGTTTTCCTCGTTCGGATCGCCCGTTCCCCGCACGGCAAGATAGCGCGTTTGCGGCACGTCGACGATGCCCGGCTTTGCGGGCGGGAGATAAAACGCGCTGTATTCCTTTTTATAATCAAACGCCATTGTGGGCAGCCCCCATCTCGCGCCGGTCCTGCCGGCTGTTAACGCCATTATATGCGCGAGGCGCGGGCGCGTCAAGAAACCCGGTTTTTGGTTGAAATTTTTAACAAAGTAGCATATAATCTGTTTAAGCTGATCCGTTCTGCTCCCGGCGCGCGCCGGGGCACCCCCGCGACACATCAAGAATTGAGAAGGAAGGACGCACCGTACATGGAAGGATTTACTGTGGCGCTGGCGCTCGTGGACGCGTTGCCCGTGCTGTTTTTCGGCGGGAGCATGGCCATCCTTGCCGCGCGCTTTGGCAGCCCCCTGTTTGCCGTGGGCGCGGGGCTTTGCATCGTGGCCGGGCTTTGCAAGGTGCTTTGGAAGCTCCTGCTCGGCTTGAAAAAGGGCAACTTCGCGTTTCTGACCAAGCCCTTTGTTCCCTGCATGGCGGGCGGCTTTCTGCTCATGCTCGCCGCGGTCGCCATCAATTGGAAGCGCATCTCCCTTGCCGCGCTCTGGGCCGATATCAGCTCCCTTCCGTCGGCCGCGTTCTTCGCGCTGGGCCTTGCGGCCATGGCGGCCATGGGCGTGCTGGCCAAAAAGCTTGATCAAAAGAGCGCAAAATCGAACTGGTGCGAGCAAATCGTCAATTCGGTCGCGCAGGGTGCGATTTTGCTCGGTGTGCTGTTTACGCAATAAGGAGACAGGAGGCTTGCCCGCATGAACGCGAATGAACTGAAAAAAAGCCGCGTGCAGCTGTTCCGGGACGCGTCGTCGTTCAAGAAGCCGGCGCGCGTTCCGCATCTGGGGAACGTCGTGACCTGGAAGGTTTTTGACGCCGGACACACGCTGGACGAGGCCATGACGGATTTTGACGTGATGAAGGAATGCGTCGTGCATTTTCTCGACAACTACCCCGTGGACGCGCTCATCGACTTTGGCATCCGCAACCAGTTTAACGTGACCGAGGCCTTCGGCGCGGGCTACTATTACTACGACAAGGAGGTCGTGGGCGTCCGCGACCACCACCACTGTACGCTCGACACGCTCGACGCGTATCTGGACAACCGCGAAAAATTCCTCTGGGAAACCGCGTTGCCCGAAAAATACCCGGACTTTGCCGAAAAGCCGCTTCCCGTGTGGCAGCGCACCTTCGACGAATATCTGCGCTACGTCAAGTTTATCCTCACCATGGGCTCGCTGGCCGGCAAAACCTACGGCCTGCCCGGCATGGCCCCAACCAATCCCATGAGCGGGGCCGTTTCCTTCGGCATAGAGGAGCTGCTGGCCAACCTTCTCGGCATGAAGGAGCTGTCCATGGCCATGCGCCGCGATCCCGAGAAAATTCAGGCTTTTGTGGACCGCTACGACGAAACGCACATCACCCCCTATATCGAAAAGATTCGGGCGGGCAAGGGCCCCAACACCAAATATTGCTACGACGCGTCCATCATGATGCTCGCGCAAAACCTGCTCAATCCCAGGCAGTTTGAACGCTATTACTGGCCGCATCTAAGCGCGCTCCTCACGGCCTTTGCGGAAAAGAAAATGAACGTGCGCGTGTTTACGGAGGGCAGCATTCTCAAATACTGCGATTATTTTAAGGATATCCCCAAGGGCACGGTCACCTTTCATCTGGAAAACGACGATCCCTTCGAGGTGCGCAAACGCCTGCCCAACGTGGCCATCATGGGCGGCATGACCAGCGCCCTGCTTGCCCGGGGCACGCCGGAGCAGTGCGTGGATTACGCCAGGCGCCTCATTTGCGAGCTGGGCGCGGACGGCGGCTTTATACTCAGCGAGGACAAAATGCTCTCCTACCGCAACGACGCGCGGAGCGAGAACCTGAAGGCCGTGTGCGAATTCGCTGCGTCCTACCGACTATAACGGAGGGATATACGCATGAAAAGCCCCTACACATCCTATCCCGCGGGCTACGCGCGCTTGCTCAAGGACTTGAAAATGCCCTTCTATATGCGGCTGATGGCGAAAAAATTCATGCCGCTGCTGCTGACTATCCTAATCGACGGCTGAAAAGGGAGGAAAGGAAATATGTTTGACGCGGAGGCATTAAAAGCTGCCATGGCCGAGCTGGACGAGGAGGCCGTGCTCGCGCAATCGGCCGCAGCCGTGGCGGAGGGCGGCGCGAAGGCCGCCATGGACGCGTGTCAGGCGGGGCTTGCCGAGGTGGGCGGCCGCTTCGACGCGGGCGAATACTTTGTAAGCGACCTCATTTTCGCAGGCGAGGTCATGAGCGAGGCGGTGGAAATCCTCAAGCCCGCGCTGATTGGCGGCGCGTCCGGCGGGCAGCGGGGGCGGCTCATTCTCTGCACGGTCAAGGGCGATTTGCACGATATCGGCAAAAACATCGTGCGCGCCATGCTGGAGGCGGCGGGCTTTGCGGTGCTCGATCTGGGCATCGACGTGCCGCCGGAGACGATTGTGGAGAAGGCGAAGGAGGAGAACATCGGCATGATCGCGCTTTCGGGCGTGCTCACGCTCGCGCTCGATTCCATGAAGGCCACCGTGGATGCGTTCACGGCGGCCGGGCTGCGCGGGCAGGTGAAGATTTTAATCGGCGGCAATCCCACCAGCGCGGAGGCCTGCGCGGCCATCGGCGCGGACGATTGGGGCCACAGCCCGCAAAAGGCCGTGGACGTGTGCGGCGCGTGGGCGTCGTAAAGGAGAAAAGGCATTGATCATCATAGGCGAAAAGATCAACGGCGCGATTCCCTCCGTGGCCAGGGCCATCGAGGCGCGGGACGGCGCGTTTATTCAGAGCCTTGCCGAGCGCCAGAGCGAGGCGGGCGCGGACTTTCTCGACGTGTGCGCCTCCGCCGCGCCGGAGCGCGAGGTGGAAACGCTTTCCTGGCTCATTGCGCTCGTGCAGGAGGCGTGCGATACGCCCCTGTGCATCGACAGCCCCAATCCCCGCGCCATCGAGGCCGTGCTGGGGCTTGCAAAGCGCCCGGGGCTGGTCAATTCGGTTTCCTGCGAGGGAGACAAGCTGGACGTGCTCCTTCCGCTCATCGCGGAAACGGAGTGGCGGTGCGTGGCGCTGCTCTGCGATAACGGCGGCATCCCGGCCGGGGCTGAAAAGCGGCTGGAGATTGCCGAAACGATCATGGAACGGGCGGCGGCCTTCGGCATCGCGCCCGAGCGGCTGTATATCGACCCGCTCGTGCTGGCGCTCGCGGCGGACGGAAGCGCCATGGCCGCCTTCACCGAATGCTGCCGGGCGCTGCGCGCGCGCTGGCCCGGCGTGCATATCACCAGCGGCCTAAGCAACATCAGCTTTGGCCTGCCCATGCGCAAGGCGGTCAATCAGGCGTTTTTGACGCTGGCCATGGGGGCGGGCATGGACAGCGCCATTCTCGATCCGCTCAACCGCGAGCTCACGGCAGCCGTGCTCGTCACCGACGCGCTGCTGGGCAACGATCGGCATTGCCGCGCCTTTACCAACGCCTTTCGCAAGGGCCGCATAGGGCCCGTGAAATGAAAACGGCAGTCGTCGCGTGCAGAACGCTGGAGGACGAGCTTTCCGTGGCGCGTGAAAAAACGGGCCGCGCGTACGAAACCTTCTGGATTGAATCCGGCCTGCACAATACGCCGCACAGGCTGCTTGAGCGGGTTCAGGCCGCGCTGGACGGCTGCGCGGGCTTTTCGCGCGTGCTGCTGGCCTTCGGCTTTTGCGGAAACGCCATGGCGGGGCTTCGGACGGGGGACTTCGAGCTGGTTTTGCCCCGCGCGGACGATTGTATTTCGCTGCTTTTAAGCTCGCCCGCGCGCCGGGCGTCCATTCTGCACACGTATTTTCTAACCCGCGGGTGGCTGCGGGGTGAGCGCACCCTTTGGGATGAATATCAGTACGCGGTTGCAAAATACGGCGAGGAAACGGGGCGCGCGCTCTTTGCCGAGCTGCTCGCCGGCTATCGGTATCTGGGCGTGATCGACACGGGCTGCTATCCGCTCTCCGAGATCGAGGCGCAAACGGCGCGCATCGCGGGCGGATTGGGGCTGGAGCGCACGGTTCTTTCCGGCTCGCCGGATTATTTGTGCGAGCTGCTTGCCGGGCCGTGGGAGGAGAGCCGTTTTCTTGTTTTTCCGCCCGGCGCGGTCATAAGCGCGGGGGCTTTAACGCTCCCGTAGGCCCCTGCCCCCTGGGGCCTCGCTTCAAAAAACACCGTATTTTGCAGCGTTTCCCGCACAGGAAACAAAATCCCAATGTAACATGAGATTTTTCCTGCATACACTTGAAAAATGGCAGATTTTGTCGTATACTCAATTCGTACATTTCCGCGTGGCTGTGCGTATGGCCGGAACGGAAAGAAGCTATCAAATACAAAGGAGCAAAAAACATGTATCAGATGCTGCTCAAGGCCCGCAACAAGAAGGGCTTTACGCTCGTGGAAGTCATCGTCGTGCTCGTCATCCTGGCTATCCTCGCCGCCATCCTCATCCCCTCCATGATTGGCTGGATTCGTAAGGCGGAGGATAAGTCCGCGGTTGTCGAAGCCAGAACCATGCTGCTGGCCGCTCAGACCATCGCGTCGGAGAATTACAGCGATTTCTCCGCCACCGTAACCGCGCTGACTGCCGCGCAGGAAGGCGAGGCGGAGGATCTTGCCGATGTGGGCGCGACCTTTACCACGGGCACCGTTGACGTGAACACGGATGCGCTTGTTACCGGGTTTGAAATGACCGCCTCCTCCGGCCAGACCGTCACCTACGACTCTACGGAAACGGGTGCGGCTAAGTTCACCGTGTCCTGACGCCCATAACCCATCAACACACCCGTCAGAGCGGCCTTAACCGGCCGCTCTGATGCTAATGAGGCCCCCTATGCTCTGGATTCCCTACGCCGTCCTCTATAGCTTTTTCTTCTTCACCGGGCTCTGCCTCGGCAGCTTTTGCAATGTGCTCGTATACCGCATCCCCCTTGGCATCAGCTTTGCGAGGGGCCGCTCCTTTTGCCCGGCGTGCAGGCATACGCTCGCTCCGCGCGACCTTGTGCCGCTGTTTAGCTGGCTGGCTTTGCGCGGCAAATGCCGCTATTGCGGCGCGAGGATTGCCCCGCGCTATCCGCTCGTGGAGCTGGCGGGCGGGGCGCTTGCGGTGCTCTCGGCGCTGCGCTTTGGCTTTACGGCCATGGCGGCCGTCGCTTTTTGTTGCTGCCTCACGCTGCTGACCGTGGCGCTCATCGACGCGGACACGCGGGAAATCCCGGATGGGCTTGTGCTCGCGCTGGCAGTTCTTGCCGTGTTTTCATATTTATTGTATAATCAAATTGGAATCGTGGAGCGCTTGCTCGGCGCGGTCTGCATAAGCGTGCCCATGCTGCTGCTTGATTGCGTTAAGCCCACAAGCTTTGGCGGCGGGGATATCAAGCTCTGCGCGGCGGCGGGGCTGCTGCTCGGGTGGAAGGGCATGCTGGTGGCGGCGTTTGTATCGCTCGTTACGGGCGGCGCGTACGGCGCGTATCTGCTCCGCGTCAAGGGCGAATCGGGCAAGGCGCACTTTGCCTTCGGCCCGTTTTTAAGCCTTGGCATCGCGCTTGCGCTCTTTGCGGGCGAGGCGATTCTTTTCTGGTATCTGGGCCTGTTCGGGCTGGCGTAAAATAATCAAACGGGCTTTGCGTCCCGTTTGCGGGCCATCATTTGGAGGATGGGAGGAGCACGCGTGCCGCTGTATCAATACAAAGCGTCCCGGCTGGACGGAAAGCTCGTGCGCGGGCAGGCGCAGGCCATCAGCGAGGCCGCGCTGCACGAGCAGCTTTCCGCGCAGTCCCTGTATCTGCTGGAATCGTACGAGAAGGAGAGCGTAAAAAGCCTGAAAAGGCTCTCCGCGCAGCAGCTTTCGGATTTTTGCCGGGAGCTGGGGGCCATGCTCGGCGCGGGCGTGCCGCTCATCCGCGCGCTTTCCATCATGGCGGATCGGGACATTAAGACGAACGTCAAGGAAATCTATAACAGCGTGTATCGCGAGCTCAAGCGGGGCTGCATGCTTTCCGAGGCCATGCGCGCGCAGGAGGGGGCCTTCCCCGATCTGCTCATCAGCATGCTGCGCGCAAGCGAGGCCAGCGGGCAGATGGACGTGACCTGCAAGAAGATGGCGGAGCACTATTCCAAATCCAACCGCCTCAATAAAAAGGTGCGCTCCGCGCTCACCTACCCCATCGTGCTGTGCGTGGTCACGCTCTGCGTGGTGCTGCTGGTGTTCCTCGTGGTGCTGCCCAAGTTCTTCCAGATGTTTGAGAGCATGAACGCGGAGCTGCCGGGCATTACGCGCTTTATGCTGGGCTTCAGCAGGTTTCTTAAGGACGACTGGCTGTGGCTCGTCATCGGCGTGCTCGCGCTGGTGCTGATCGGGCAGATTCTCATGCGGATTCCGCCTGTGCGCATAGCGCGCGACCGCATCCTTTTGCGCGTGCCCATCGCGGGGAAGCTCTTGCGCACCATTTACACGGCGCGCTTTGCGCGCACGCTCAGCTCCTGCTATTCCAGCGGCATCTCCATCGTAAACGCGCTGCTCAACACCCGCGATACCGTGGGCAATGCGTATATCGCCTCTCAGTTTCCCAGGCTGATTTCCGATGTTCGCAGCGGCAGGGCGCTTTCCGAGGCGGTGCGCGCGGTGCGGGGCTTTGACAGCAAGCTGTCCGGCAGCATCCTCATCGGCGAGGAAACGGGCCGATTGTACGATATGCTGGAATCCACGGCGGAGGATTTCGATTACGAATCCGAAATGGCGCTGGGAAGGCTCGTCGCGCTCGTGGAGCCGGTCATGATCATCGTGCTGGCGGTCGTCATCGGCACGATCATGATCTCGGTCATATTGCCGCTCACCACCCTATACGGCGCCATCGGCGCGGCGGGAGGATTATAGCTTGAAAGACTTCGCTTTCAAACCCGTTTTGCGGCCCTTGCCGCATACAGGCGACCATTTTGCTTTGCAAAACCAGCCCCAACTCCGAAAGGAAGGATGGTCATAAATATGGAAACCTCAATCTGCATCGGCAACGTTGGGCTTACGGCGGTATGCGGGCAGCTTGCGCGCAACAAGCTTGTGATAAAAAGCTTCGCGGCGGAGCCGCTTTCCGAGGGCGCGCTGATCAACGGCGTGGTGACGGACGAGGCGCTTTTTTCCTACGCGCTCAAGCAGCTTATGGAAAAGCTCCCCAAGGGCGCGGGAAAGGGCGTGCGCCTCGCCGTGAACACGAGCCAGATCTACGTCAAGCGCGAGGTCGTTCCCGCGCTGACGCGCAAGCGCATGCTCGAATATGTGAAAAAGGAGTTTGTCGAGCTGGACGCGGCGGACGAGCTGCTTTTCGATTACGCGCCGCTTGGGCCCGCGCCCGGCGGCAAGGGCGTTTCGGCGTTGCTGTGCGCGTGCAAAAAGCAGCTCGTCACGCAGTATAGCGCGCTGTTTTCGGAGGCGGGAATCAAGCTTTCCTGCATCGACACGGTGCGCACGGCGCAGCTCAAGCTGGTGCGCTTCCTTGCCGAAACGCGAGGAAAAACCTTTATCCTGCTGGCCATGGACGGCAGCAGCCTCGACGCGACGCTCTATGCGGAGGGGGAATTCCGCATGAACAACCGCGTGCGCCTGCTTTCCGAGCGCGGCACGGAGGAGAGCTTGCAGGAGATTGCCCGCACGGTTTCCTCGCTTGTGCAGTTTAACCGCACGGAGCGGAGCGGGCAGGAGGTGTCCGGCGTGTATCTCACCGGCTGCCCGGAAAATGAAAAGGGCCTTGCCACGGCGCTTGCAAAGAGCTTTTCCTTTGCGGGCGCGGTGCTGCCGGACGAGCCGGCCAGCGTTGCGGCGGAGGCGGGTTTTGCGCTTGCCGATTACGCATACGCGGCCGGCAACCTGCTGCGGATGTGAGGAGGCGGCGCGTATGACGAAGCTGAAGCCGAGAAACCTGAATTTTTTACAGGCCTATGAGGACGTTCGCAAGAGCGCGGGCAAAAAAAAGGCCGGCCGCACGTTCGCGGTCATCGCCCCGCTTGCGCTGCTTGCGGCGGCGCTGCTGACGGTATTTTTGCTGCTTGTTGCGGGCAACGCGGAGCGCGTCATGCGCCTTGCCGCGTTGGAGGAGCAGATGGCGGTGCTAAGGCCGCAATATGACGAAACGCTGGCGCTCACCGAGCGGCGCAGCGCGCTGAACGCGGAGCTTGCGGCGCTTGAGGCGGGCCTTGCGGCAAGCGAAACGGCTCCCACGGTGGACAAGGCGCTCTTTGCCGCCGTTTCCGAATGCGCGGGCGATATCTTTACCATCAGCCTCTATCGCTATGAGGAGCAGGCGCGGCTTTTGTCCATCGACGCGTCCGCGCCGTCGGTCAACGACGTGCCGGATCTGGTCGAGTGCTTGCGCGCGACGGGGCTTTTCTCCTCCGTGCGATACACGGGCTATACCAGCGACGCGGACGGGGTGTATTCCTGCACGGTCGACTGCGCGCTGCTTGAGGGGGTGCCGGAGGCATGAAAAAGCTGACGAAGCGCGAAAAAGCGCTCCTGTATATCCTGTCGCTTGTGGTCGTGGTCGCGGGCATGGTGTATTTTGCCATATTGCCGCAGGCGAATCTGCGCGATACGCTCGATACGGCCGTCGGCGAGCGGGAGCTGGCGCTTGCTTCCATGCAAAACGCGCTGTCCGCGCGCGCGGCCGTGGAGGCGGATATCGCCGAGGCGCAAGCGCGCATCGAGGAGCGCAAGGGCAAATATCTGCCCGCCATGACCAGCGACGATCTCGACCGCTATATTACGGGCCTATTGCAGGAAAACGGGCTGGTGGCCGAAGCGCTCAGCTTTACGGAGAGCGGCTATACGCAGACGGCCGCGTCCATCGGCGCGGTGCGCGTGTCCGTGGCGGCAAGCGGGGCGCTCGAGCAGATAATCAGCCTCATGCAGCGGACGAGCGACATCGACGGCGTGCGCGTATCCGATTTCACCATCCGCTTCGGCGGCTATCACGAGGTGCTCGATGAGGCGGCCACGGCGCTTGCAAGGGCGGAGGCCGAGGCCAAGGCTGCGGAGAACGCCAGCAACAAGAAAAAGAAAACGGAGCAGTCGGCGGCGCCCATCGAGATCACGCGGCAGGTGCCGTATTATACCGCGAGCATGGGCTTTGAGCTGCTCTGCTATGAGCAAGCGCTCGCGCCGGGCGAAGCCGAGTAAAGGGGCGAAGGCATGAAGAATATCCGCATCGGCACCATATTGACCCAATCCGGCGCGATTACGGAGGCGCAGCTCGAGGAGGCGCTGGCCTATCAAAAGGCGCATACCGAGCTGCGGCTGGGCGCGATTGTTCAAAAGCTCGGCTACGTAACGGAGGAGCAGCTTTTGCACGCGCTCTCCGAGCGCGCCGAAATCGAGCTGATCAACCTGAAAACCTATCGGGTCGATCCGGCCGCGGTTGAAAAGATCCCGAGGCAGATCGCGCAGAAATATACGCTGATCGGCGTGGCGCTTACGGGCGGAACCCTGACCGTCGCCATGAACGATCCGCTCAATTTCTATGCCATCGAGGATGTGCGGCAGATTGCGGGCCTGCCTGTGGAGACCGTGCTCGATCTGCGCAAGAATATCGAGGACGCAATCGACTATTACTATGCCGAAATCAGCGCCAAGGATGCGGCACGGCAGGCCAACCTTGCCGTTTCCCTCGAAGCCGCCGTCGCCGACGCCCCCGAGGAAGCGGCCGACGAGGAAGCGCCCGTCGTGCAGGTGCTCAACAGCCTCCTTGCGCGCGGCTACAGCGCCAACGCGAGCGATATTCACATCGAGCCCTTTGAAACCGAGGTTTCCGTGCGCATGCGCGTGGACGGCGTGATCACCGATTATGTCACGCTCTCCAAATCGCTCCACAGCGCGCTTGTTGCGCGCATCAAGATTCTGGCCAACCTCGATATCGCGGAGCGCCGCCTCCCGCAGGACGGTCACTTTAAAACGACCGTCAACGGCGTGGAGATGAACGCGCGCGTGTCGGTGATTCCCACGGTCTTTGGCGAAAAGGCGGTCATCCGCTTTTTGTCCATGCAGGTGAGCGTGGATAACTTTGGCTTCTTCGGCATGACCGAGGAGCATTATCTCAAATTCCGCAAAATGCTGGATTCGCCGCACGGCATCATCTATATCACGGGCCCCACGGGCTCGGGCAAAACGACCACGCTCTACATGGTGCTCGACGAGCTGGCCAAGCGTCAGGTCAACATCACCACCGTGGAGGACCCGGTGGAGCGGAATTTGCGGCGCGTGAATCAGGTGCAGGTCAACAACGTATCGGGCCTCACCTTCGAGGCGGGGCTGCGCTCCATCTTGCGGCAGGACCCGGACGTGATCATGGTGGGCGAAACGCGCGATGCGGAAACGGCGACCATCTCCGTGCGCGCGGCCATTACCGGCCATCTTGTGCTCTCCACCTTGCACACCAACGACGCGATTTCCTCCATTGTGCGCCTGCGCGACATGGGCGTGCCAAGCTACCTTGTGGCCAATTCCGTGGTGGGGCTGGTCGCCCAGCGCCTCATGCGCAAAATCTGCAAAAACTGCGCCTACGAATACACGCCCGACGTGGCGGACAAGGCGGTGCTAGGCAAGGACGTGCCGCATCTGCACGCGGGGAAGGGCTGCCACCTGTGCAACAACACGGGCTACAGGGGCCGCATCGCGGTGCACGAGGTGGTGCTTTTCGATAAAAACATCCGCCGCCTCGTGGTGGACGAAGCGCCCATGGACAAGGTGCGCGAGTACGTAACCGAGCACCAGAGCTTTGTGACCCTCCGCGACAGCGCGCTTAAGCTTGTCGAGGACGGCGTGACCACCGTAGCCGAATTCCAGAAGGTGGCCTACTATTCCGAATGAGGAGGGAGCGCGCATGACGATTTATGAGCTTTTGCTGCACGCCCGCGCGCAGGACTGCTCCGACGTGCATTTAAGCGAAGGGCTTCCGGCCGCCATGCGCCGCTTTGGGGCGCTTGTGCCGCTGGACGTGCCCATCGCGCCGGAGCAAACGCGGCCGCTCATCCTTTCGCTCTGCGACGAGGCAAGGCGCGCGGCGCTGGAAAACGGGCACGATCTGGATTTTGCCTGCGAAACCCCCGCGCCCGGCGGCGGCAAGAATGCGCGCTACCGCGTGAACATTTACCGGCACAGGCTGGGCCTTGGCGCAGCCATTCGCCTTTTGCGCGGCGATATTCCGAGCCTGGAGGATCTCGCGCTGCCCGCCGCCGTAAAAACGCTTGCCGACAAGCCCAACGGCCTCATTCTTGTGACGGGCCCCACGGGTTCGGGCAAGTCCACCACGCTTGCGGCCATGCTCGACTATATTTCCCGCACGCGCAGCGCGCACATCCTCACCGTGGAGGATCCGGTGGAGTATGTGTTCGAGCAGAACCGCTCGCTTGTGCACCAGCGCGAGGTGGGGGAAACGGTCGGCTCCTTTGCCGCCGCGCTGCGAAGCGCCCTGCGCGAGGACCCGGATATCATCCTTGTGGGCGAGATGCGCGATTATGAAACGATCTCCACCGCCGTAACCGCGGCGGAAACGGGGCATCTTGTGCTCTCCACCTTGCACACCACGGGCGCGATTCAAACCATTGACCGCATTGTGGACACCTGCCCGCCGCAGGCCCAGCAGCAGATGCGCTCGCAGCTCTCCATGATATTGCGCGGGGTGGTCACCCAGCAGCTTCTGCCCCTCGCGGCGGGGAACGGCCGCGTGGTGGCCACGGAGATCCTTACCGGCACGGACGCCGTGGCCAACCTCATCCGCGAAAACAAGTGCCACCAGCTCGGCAGCGCCATGCAATCCGGCATCAGCCTGGGCATGCACACCATGAACAGCGATTTGGCCAGGCTGGTTGGCACGCATAAAATCACGGCGGAGCAGGCCATGGCGGCTGCCGTAGACAAACGGGATTTGGAGCAGTATTTTGCATAGAGAGGGCGGGCGGATGGAGCGCGGGCGCAAGCGGCGGGGCATGACCCTGCTGGAGGCCATCTTGACGTTATTGGCGCTGGGCGCGGCCGCCGCCGTCGCAATTCCCCTGTACGCGGCTTGGGTGCGCGGGGCCGATGCAAGAAGCTGCGCGTCGGAGCGCCAAGGCATCGAACAGTCTTACGCAAGCTACAGAACGCGCTTTGATGCAAACGCGAGCTTGCTCGACTATGCGGAGGCGGAGTACGGCAATGTGAGCGCGCTTTGCCCCAGCGGCGGACAATATGTGGAAAAGGAGATCAACGGCCAGCCCACCCTGCTTTGCACCGTCCACGACCGCGTGGACGAGCGGGGCGAGCCGCAGACCAACCCCTAAAAGGAATGAGAAGAATGCGGCAAGCAAAATCATGCCGAAAAGGCTTTACCCTGGTGGAGGTGATCACGGTGGTGACCATTACGGTCATCCTGGCCGCAATCGCCATTCCGCTGATCGTTCATTTTGTCCAAAGGGCTGAGCAGACCGCGCGCAACAACACGGCGCGCACGCTCTTTTCCAGCGCGCAGAGCGCGCTTTCGCAGTCCGTTCTCGGCGGTGGCGCGCTGCCCGCGGCGGACGGCGCGGTGGATGTAACAAGGCTTGCCAACGCGTCCGAGGAGGAAAAGCAGCAAAATGCGGGCAAGCTTGGCTATCTGGTTCTCGGGCGAAACGAGGCGAATCCGGCGGGCAACACGCTCTATTCCCTCCTTGCGCCCTTTGTCAACGATCCCGTCGCGCTTTCGGGCGCGATTCTGCTGGAATACAATACCGAAACGGGCAACGCCCTTTCGCTTTTCTATAGCGACACGGTAAACGAGCTGGGCTACGACGGAGCTGCCGGCAAGACCCGCTATAACGTCTTCAACCGGGGCGAGGAAGCGCTTGCCAAGGGCGAGGTGGGGTACTTCGGCGTGGATTCCACGGGCGAGGCGCAGCCCGCGCCCGCGCGGGTGGGCGAGGTCGAGGTGCGCATCGCGGATTACGACGGCTCGGCTGAGGCGGCGCTGCTTGGCAACGATATCAACGGCGGTGAAAACTACGGGCTTTTGTGCGTGGAGTGCACGCTGCCCGAAAGCGGCGCTTCGTCGTACAGCCTTGAGCTCATCCAGCTTGGCACGGTCGTGGACACCCTGCGCTTTACAAGCGGCGACGTGTCCGCCATCTCGCTTTCCGCCGCCTTTACGGGCTATACCACGCGCACCGTCGGCGGAAACGCCTGCAAGATCGTGCGGTATCTCTATACGCGCGCGGACGGGCGCAGCGTGGTCGTGTTCGTGCTGGATTACGCGGCGGCGGGCTTCAGCATCGCGGACAACTATCCAAACGTGAAAAATGGATATCTGGCCGCGCGCTTTACGGCCACGGCGGGCGAGGCTTCCAGCTCGGCTGTTACGCCCAACGCGGCGCACGCCTTCTTTGCGGAGGAAAGAACCGTCGCGGCGGGCGGCACGGCCACCTACACGCTCACAAGCCCGCGCCACTTAAACAACGTCCGCCTCGCGGCGGATGCGCATTTCCGCCAAACGCGGGATATCTCCGTGCGCGATTATACCCGCAAAAACGGCGCGGGCGGCAGCCGCCTGGCCTTTTTGCCCATAGAGTCCTTTTCGGGCAGCTATACGGGCATGCCGGAGGATACGCCCTATCGCATTGAGGGCTTAAAGGTGTCCGCAGGCAGCGCGGGACTCTTCGCGCAGCTTGCCGCAAGCGCCACGGTTTCCTATGTCACGCTTGAAAACGCGCAGATCGCGGGAACGGCGAATGCGGGCGGCATCGCGGGCGAAAGCCTCGGTACGGTGAGCCGCTGCACCGTGCTGCCGGGCAGCACGGTGACGGCCGCAGGCAGCGCGGGCGGCATTGTGGGCGTGCACAACGCCGCTGGCGATGCAAAGGCGATCAGCGCCTGCTACGCCGCCGCGAACGTATCCGCTTCGGGCGAAAACGGCAGCGCGGGCGGCATTGCGGGCGTGAGCGCGGGGCGTATCCATTATTGCGAGGTGGGCACGGCGCTCGCCCAGGGAAGCGGCGGCGCGCCTTATCTTGCGGGCACGCCCGATTACGGCGCGCGCGCGGCGGGCGCAACGGCGGATTACAGCACGGCGGGGATCGAAAACGATCTGGTAAGCGTGCTTGCCTCCGGCAACAACGGCAGCGCCGGCGGGCTTGCGGGCAGGGTGGAGAGCGGCGGAGAGGTTCGCTACAGCGTCAACGCCGCCCGGGTGGAGGCCATGGGCACGACCGCGAGCGCGGGCGGCCTTGCGGGGCAAATCACCAATACGGGCGATAACAGCGCGGCCTTCCAGGCCTATAACGCGGGCTCCGTTTCGGGCGGCAAGAACGCGGGCGGGCTCTTTGGCTATTGCAATGCCGAGATCAAGGGCTGCTACAACACGGGCCTTGTCAACGCGTCCGCCCTTGTTACCGCCTTCCAAAGCTTTTCGGATACGCTCTATAGCTACGCTTCCGGGATATCCGGCACGTGGGTGGGCGGAATCGTGGGGTACGGCGACGAAACGGCAAAGGTTCTTCGCTGCTACAGCGCGCAGTATGTCGGCGGCAGCGGCCACGGCGCGTTCGGCATGATGAAGGGCCTGGTTGCGAGCTGTTCGTATCTCAAAACCACGCACAACCAAAAGGAGGACTACCTCACCAGCGAAACGGCGGCGGGCGGCGAGCCGAAGACGGCCGGCCTCAATGTGTGCGCCTCCGCCGCGCTGCGCGGCCTGTCGGCCGACGGGCTCAGCGCGGGCACGCTGCGCGAGGGGGCTTACGGGCGCTTCGGCGTGGGCCCGTACGGCTATACCCTGCCCTTTATCTCCATCGACAACGCGAGCTGCACGCTGGGCAACGATTTCCACCGCACGCCGTACCACAAGCCCATCGAAGAATACGCGGCCGTGACGCTGACAAGCAGCGGGGAGCCTATCGATACCGTCTTCTACTTTATCACGGACGCGGTGTGGATCATCCACAAGAACAACGGCGGCGACGTGCGCTTTTTAACGAGCGACAAAACGGGCGCGAACACGGTATCGACCAAGGACGGCGTCTACACCTACGGTTTAAAGCAGACCGCGCTGGAGCAAAGCGATTTGGATGCGCGCGCCTTGCTGTATATGGGCTACAAAAACCGCTATGAATTGGAAAACCTGTGGAACAACACGAACGCGGCGGGGCAGCCGTCCAACGGCGAGCCGGCAAGCTTGAGCGCGGGCGCGGTGGTGCGCGCCTATGTGTGCGACAAGGACTATCCGCAGACTGCCGTTCCCGATAAGGATACCCCGTACGAGCAGGTCTTCGCATGGAGCGACACCATCAAAAAGCCCATGCAGAGCAGCGGCGGGAAGATCACCTTCGAGCCCGACACGGACGCTGCGCTTTCTTCCAATACCGCGAAGGTGATCCTGACGAGCGATTTGCTCACGGGCGGCGCGGACACGGACGCCACCTTCACCCTGTATATAAACGGCGTAAATGCGGGAAGCGCGACGTATGACGTGCAGCAAAACCATGACTTTGCCCTGACCATCGGCGGGCGAACCGTCACGTTTGACGCGCGCAGCGGCGGCGGGCAGAAGCGCAGCTATGACATGCGCTTCGGAGCGGACTTTGCCGTGGGCGAAACGGTGCAAATCACCGTCTCGCTGGGCGGCTATACGGAGACCTCCCCTGTTTACACGCTGGGTTAACGGCGAAAGAGGCGAGCATGATAAAGCGGGGCAAAAAAACAAACCCATTGGGCGGCCGGGGCGAATCGATGCTTTTCGCCGTGCTGCTGCTGCTTGTGTTTTTGTCCGTCGGCGTGTCCGTCATGACGGCGGGGGCCGGGACCGCTGCCGCGGTCAACGCGCGCGCAAGCGAGCGTCAGTGCTATTTTCTGGCCCGCTCCGTGCTCGACGCGCTGGATACCAGCCTGCAAACGGGCGACATAGGCAAAAAGCTGCGGGAAGCGGTGCGCGCGGACGTGCTCGCGCAAGATGGCGCGGTCAGCGTGGATCAAACGGTCGCGCTCGGCGTTTCGTCGGACTTCAGCGCGCTTTCCGGCATGACGGTTACGGAAGCAAGGCTTGCGCTCAAGGGCGCGGGGAGCGTGGTCGCGCGCGATGTCGGCGGCACGCCCACGCAGGTGCTGGTGTCCTTCGACCGGGCGGAGCTAAGCTTTACGGTGAACTGGAACACAAAGAGCTATAACGCAGCGGTGGTCTACAGCTATTTGGGCTGGGCCACGCACGATACGGTAGCGGATACATGGGGGTGGAACGGCACGTGGCGCGTACTCACATTCGATTGAGGCGGAAGGGGCGCGGCAGGCGCGCGGGCGAAACGATGGTGGAAACGATCGTCGCTTTTTCCATGATTCTTTTGATGCTGGCGACCGTAACGGCCATGCTCCGTTTCGCGCTGAATGAAAACCGCGCGGCGCTCATGCGCATGGAGGCGCTGGAAAAGGCGGAAACGGAGGCCGAGGCGGGCCTTGGCACGGCCGCGGGCAGCGGCGCGCTTTTGGTGGACATGGCGGGCTATGGCGGCGTATCCATAGCCGTGGGCCTTCGAAGCTGCGGAGAAAGCGGGGCGTTGATCTATTTTGCGGACTAGGCGCGGAAACAGCAAGGGCTTTACCCTCGTAGAGGTCGTGGTAGCCATGGCGCTTTCCTCGATCCTCTTTGCTTCCGCGCTTTCGCTCCTTGCGCCGCTCTACGCGGAGAACCGCCGCATTCAGGAAAGCGCGGACGGCCTGCAGCTAGCGGGAAGCCTCCTCGACGAAATGCGCGGCCTGGCCGAGGGTTCGAGCTTCGTATACGCGGCCACGGCGGCGGACGGAGCGTGGGAGCTGCACGTTGGGCGCGGCTTTTACCGCGTGACGGACGGCATTCTGCTGCTCAGCGGCGTGCCGGTTTTTTCCGCACAATATTATGAAGATAAACGCGTGGAAATGGTTTGCGAGAATATGGGCGCAAATCTTGTTAAAGCGACCTTGACCGTGAAAACGGGCGCGCGCACGCTCTGCGCCGTGCCGGGCCTTGTGGGGAGCCTGAGAAGCGTGCTCGACTTTGGCAACGGCCTTGTGTGGAGCGATCCTTCGCCGGGCCAGAGCCTGGGGGAAGCGTATGCGGATTTGGGCCTGAAAGCCAATCGCGTCGATTCCACCGCCCCGCTGACCTATATCGGCGGCAATGACAAGGGCAAGCCGACCAACGTGGCGAAAACACGCGATTGGCTTTTGGAAGAAGGCTTGCCCTTTGACACGCTGAACATCCGCTCCTGGGCGATCACCAATTCGGGGACGATCTATTGGTGGACGGATCAAAACATCAGCGCCTATCAGGCGGGCGAATGGGTGCGCGTCGTTCGCTACAACAAGAATACCGGCACGTATACGCCGGGGTACGTTAGGCTCGTCCTGTTTACCAAAAATCTCGCGGAGCTGGGCAGCTATATAGTTGTGGACGATGCTGCGGCGGGCTGGCAGCAGAAGGGCTATGCCAAGGGCGATTCCGGCGCGGGCGAAAACTATGATTACGATAAGGGGGATTACCGCGACGTGCTGGCATTCTTCAATCAAATGGAGCCGCCCATGTCGCACACCCGGCCCAGCAAATAAAAGCCGCTTGCGCCCTAGCCCAGCAGCACCCCGATGAGCACCCCCAGCACCGCGCCCACAAACACCTGCACAGGCGTGTGCCCGATGAGCTCCTTGAGCTTGAGATCGGGCAGATCCACCTTGCCGCCCTTTTCCAGAAATTCCACAATGGCCGCGATGGTCACCGCCTGCTTGCCCGTTTCCAGGCGTACGCCGCGCGCGTCGTAGAGCACCACGGCGGCGAGGATGACCGTGACGGCAAATTCAAACGAGCCCGTGCCGCAGGTCTTGGCCGCTGCGGTCGCGAGCGCGCACACCGTGGAAGCGTGGGAGCTGGGCATGCCGCCGCTGCCCACAAGCCGCTCAAAGGAGAACTGCTTGTTCATCAGCATATACAGCGCAAGCTTTAAAACCTGCGCGATGGCCCACGCCGCCAGCGCCGTGATCAAGATCCGATTTTGCAAAAAACCGTTCAGGTAGCTCATTCGCCTTCACCCCATAACCCAATATGCGGATAAGCGGGATTCCGTTCCCGCGAGGAACCGGCCGCAATCCCCGCGTCCGCCCCGAACGCGCCATCCCATGCGCGGGCGAAACGCTTTTCTATCATAGCATATTTTCCCCCAAATTCAGCTTTTTTCGGCAAAAAAATCTTTGTTTGTGAACAAAGTATAAAACCGCATATATAGTGATGAAATTGGTTGCCAATAACAAGATGTTGTGTCATAATACCCTTGCGCAACGAAATTGGGGTTAATGGGGGTATCAGGGAATGGAAGAGCTGCGGCTTTCTGAAAACGCGATGGCGGTTTTATCACGGCGGTATCTGGCGCGGGACGAGGACGGGCGGCTGACTGAGGACGCGTCCGGGCTGTTTATGCGCGTGGCGTCTGCCGTTGCCGCCGCCGACGCGCGCTATGCGCCTTCGTCCGATACGGGGACGGTCGCGGAAGCCTTTTATAATCTTATGATCGAGCAGCGGTTTTTGCCGAATTCGCCCACGCTTATGAACGCGGGCAGGCCGCTTGGCCAGCTTTCGGCCTGCTTTGTGCTGCCTGTAGAGGACAGCATGGAGGCCATCTTCGACGCGGTGAAAAACGCCGCGCTCATCCATAAATCGGGCGGCGGCACGGGCTTTTCGTTTTCGCGCATCCGGCCCAAGGGCTCCACGGTCAAGTCCACAGGGGGCGTTGCAAGCGGCCCAGTGAGCTTCATGCGGGTGTTTAATATCGCCACCGAGGCCGTCAA
>CAZWSI010000023.1:0-27347 GCA_964636405.1 uncultured Oscillospiraceae bacterium | reverse complement strand
AATCCACCATCACGCCCGACGAGGGGCGCAACGTGCCCTGGCACATCTACAACATCGAGGCCTGCGACACGGCCAAGCAAACCCTTGTGGGCCTCGACGGGCTTATGGAAATGGTCACGCTCAAGGAGGACGGCTATCTTGCGGAAAAAGCGCGGGAGCTGACCGAGCGCGCCGTGCTGTTTCTCGAGGAAATGCAAGCCCTTGGCGGCTACTTTGCGGCGGTCGAAGCGGGCATGTTTGTGGACTCGGGGCTGTTTCCCGCGCGCAACGGCGACGGCATTGCCCGCAGGCTCGACGGCGGCGTGGGCGCGGGCACGGTGGTGCGCAGGGAAAAGGACTATATGGCCCCCGTAAGCGCGCACTATGGCTACAACAACGTGGAGCAGTACGGTGGCGACGCGAATAATCCCGCCGCGCTCATCGGCGGCTGCACGCTGGAGTGCCCCGAGAAAATTCAGTACATCGACGAACTGGACGAAAACGACAACGTATACCTCCGCATGGAGGCGGTGGCGGACTTTGCCCAGCCCCACGCAAAAAAGCTCCGCCCGGAGATGGAGTGGCTTGCCGACGGCACGGTGCTGCTTACGCTGTTCTTCCCCGCAGAAAAGCGCGTGGCGGAGGCGGCCGCGCTGGAAACGGCGCGCCGCATGAACCTCACCGACGTGGCCGTGATCTCCCGCGAGATTATGCACGGCGCGGAGGGCACGCGCATTGAGCTGCGCGGACGCGTGGACTTTGCCATCGACGTAAACGCGCTGGTCATTCCCAAGGAGCCCGAAGTTCTCTCCGACGACGCGCTGCGCGCCGCCATCGAGGCGCGCCCCATGCGCGTGGTATGCGGCACGGTAGGCGAGGACGAGCATTCGGTCGGCTTGCGCGAGATCATCGACATCAAGCACGGCGGCATCGAAAAATACGGCGTAGAGGTCGTGTATCTGGGAACTTCGGTTTCCCCGGAAAAGCTCGTGGGCGCGGCCGTGGAAATGAACGCGGACGCGATGCTGGCCTCGGTCATTATTTCGCATGACAATATCCACTACAAAAACATTGCCCGCATCGACCAGATTGCCCGGGAAATGGGCGTGCGCGACAAGCTCCTGTTTATCGCGGGCGGCACGCAGGTATCGGGCGACGAGGCGCGCCGTCGCGGCGCGGACGCGGGCTTTGGCCGCGGCACCCACGGCAATGAGGTGGCCACCTTCCTCGTAAAAAATCGAACGTAAAGGAGAAACAACACATGCCCGTCAATTTGAAGGGACGCTCCCTGCTTACGCTCCTGGACTTTACGCCGCAGGAGATTACCTATCTGCTCGATCTCGCGGCCGATCTCAAGCAAAAGAAGCGCGCCGGAATCCGGGGCGAGCTGCTCGCGGGAAAGAACGTCGTGCTGCTTTTTGACAAGACCTCCACGCGCACGCGCTGCGCCTTTGAGGCAGCCTGCTTCGACGAGGGCGCGCACGTAACCTTTTTGTCCAACAGCCAAATGGGCAAGAAGGAATCCATCGAGGATACCGCGCGCGTGCTGGGCCGCTTTTACGACGGCATCGAGTACCGCGGCTTTTCGCAGAAGCTTGTGGAGGACCTCGCGTGTTTTTCCGGCGTGCCTGTTTGGAACGGACTCACCGATTTATACCACCCCACGCAGGTGCTGGCGGATCTGCTGACCATGCGCGAGCATATTGCCAAGCCCCTGCGCGGGATGAAGCTCTGCTATGTGGGCGACGCGCGCAACAACATGGGCAATTCCCTCATGATCGGCTGCGCCAAGCTGGGCATGGATTTTGTGGCCATCGCGCCAAAAGCGCTTTTCCCGGACGAAGGGCTTGTCGCACGCATGCGCGCGCTCTGCGCCGAAACGGGCGGCTCCGTAACCCTGTCCGAGGAACCCGCCGCCGTAGCGGGCGCGGACGCGATCTATACCGACGTTTGGGTTTCCATGGGCGAGGAGGCGCGCTTTGAGGAGCGCATTCGACTCCTTGAGCCGTACCGCGTGACCATGGCGCTCATGGAAAAAACCGGGAACCCGGACGCACTCTTCCTGCACTGCCTGCCCTCCTTCCACGACCGCAACACGGCCGTTGGAGAGGATATCTTTCAGCGCTTCGGCCTTGCCGAAATGGAAGTAAGCGACGAGGTGTTCCGCAGCAAATACAGCGTCGTGTTTGACGAAGCGGAAAACCGCATGCATACCATCAAGGCCGTCATGGTGGCGACCATTGGCCGGCAATAGCGTTTTTTGACGGATACCGCTGTCCGTTTTTTCTTAAGCATGCTATACTGAACGTGTAGCATGCTTTTTTATGCTGAAAGGATGGAACCGATGCAGTTTTTAGGTACAGGGGCGGCGGAGCTCGTCCCGAATCCCTTTTGCGAATGCGCGCTTTGCCAAAAGGTTCGCCGAGGCGGCGATGCGCGCGACCGCAGGCGGCGCAGCGCGTTGCTGCTCGACGCGCGCAACCTTATCGATTTCGGGCCCGACGTGCCCGGCCTTTGCGGCGAATTCGGCGTTTCGCTTACAACGCTGCGAAACGTGTTCTTAACCCACCTGCACGCGGATCACGCCGCGCTCAGCTCCTTCGAGGAGCTTCTCATGTCGTGCACGGAGCCGCCGCAGTTGCACGTATACCTTTCGCCCGAGGCGTACGATTCACTCCTCCGCTTTCGCGACGAGCTCAACGCCCTGCCCTTTCGCGTGCACGATCACGCGTTTGAGGATTACGAGCGCTATGCGCACCCCATGCGCTTTGAGCCGTTCCGCGATTATGACATCGACGGCATGCGCGTTTCGGCGGTCTATGGCGCGCACGACGCCATGCTGGAGGGTGAGCGGAGCCTCAACTATCTCTTTGAAAAGGATGGACGGCGCTTTTTCTACGCGCTGGATACCGGCTATCCCACGGAAGCGGCCTACGAATACCTGCGGGGCCGCAGGCTGGATTGGCTGGTGATTGACATGACCTTCGGCGATTTGGCCATTTCGGAAACGAGCGGGCACATGAGCTTCGATCATTTTGAAAAGGTGCTGGGCAGGCTTGTGCGATGCGGCGCAATCGACGCGCGCAGCAGAATCGTCTTTACCCACATCGGCATGGAGTGCGGCATGACCCATCTCGAGCTTTGCGAGGCCGCGCGGGCGCGCTTTGGCGCGCAGGTGACAATCGCATACGACGGCATGCGCCTGGACGGCCCGTTTGAGGCGTAGCCGGACGCGTTTCCAGCAAGGCGATGCCCGCCATTTCTGCAGACCCGGCATTGCGCCGGGTCTGTTTTGCGTCTCGCCAAAGCTTTAACGGCTTCTTTACGCTTTTAGATGAAAATAATCGGGGTTGGCTGTTGAATTCCCCAAACCTTTGTGCTATGGTATCAAGTTGCAAGCGAAGCTTGCGGATGATTATTACATAAAGGAAGGTGCGGTTCATTGTTTGCTGCGCTTTTTGTGCTTTGGGTTGTGCTCAACGGCAAGCTGAATTGGGAAATCGTGTTTTTCGGAATCGTGATTGCGGGCGCGCTGGACGCGCTGAGCAACCGTCTCATGGGAAACCGCTTTGGGCATGAGCTGCGGGTCGTTGCGGCCGGATTCCGGCTCCTCGGCTATTTTGCGGAGCTTGTGAAGGAAATCGTCCTTTGCAGCTTGCAGGTGATCCGGCTTATCTTGCAGCCTAAACTTGAGGTGGAGCCTCAGCTTGTGCGCTTTCAGCCCAATATTCAAAACGAAAGCCTGCGCGTGCTTTTGTCCAACTCCATTACCCTTACGCCCGGCACCATCACCGTGTGGCTCTCCGACGACCGTCTGGTCGTGCACGGACTCGACAAACGCTTTTTGACGGATATCGACCAAAGCCGCTTTGTCAAGCTGCTTGAAAAGGAGGATGCGCGCTGTGGAAAATAGTACGCCGCTTGGCGTCTTTCTGCTCTGCGGCTGCACGGTGCTCGGATTGTGCATGATCCTCAGCATGGTGCGCGCCATCCGCGGCCCGCGCTTTACCGACCGAATTGTAGCGGTCAACCTGATCGGCACCATTACCATCGTCATCATGTGCCTGCTGTCCGTATATCTTGACGAGTCGTTTCTTGTGGACGTTGCCATCGTATACGCGCTGCTCAGCTTTATCGCCATCGTGGTGCTCACGCGGCTCGTCATTGTGCGCAGGCGCGCGCAGGAGGAAAAAGAGCTTGCGGACGCGCGGCTGTCGCGATCGGGCGGCTTGGATGCGCCGCAGAAGGGAGAAAAGGCGCAATGATTCGCGAAATCATCGGCTGCACGCTGGTAGGCGCCGGGCTGATCACAATATGTCTGGCCATTGTGGGCGTTTTCCGCTTTCGGTACGTGCTCAACCGCATGCACGCGGCGGCCTTGTGCGATACGCTTGGGCTGCTGCTTTCGCTCGCGGGTCTCATTGTGCTGTGCGGCTTTAGCTGGCAGAGCGCCAAGATGGCGCTGATTATCGTGTTTATGTGGCTGGCAAGCCCCGTCATGAGCCATCTCATTGCCAAGGCGGAGGTCATGACCCATGCGCATTTGCGGGATGAATGTGAGGTGCAAAACGATGATGATCGTTTTTGAGTTGATTCTAATCGCGGGACTTATCGTGTGCACGGTTGCCGCCATGCTCTCGAAACGCCTGCTTGTGGCGGTTGTGATCTATATGGCCTATTCGCTCATTATGACCATCATATGGGTGCTGCTGCAAAGCCCCGATCTTGCCATAACCGAGGCCGCTGTGGGCGCGGGCGTGACGGGCATCCTGTTCTTTTTAACGCTCAAGCGCATTCACGCCCTCAAGGGCACAAAGGACGAGTAAGCGAGATGGAAAAGAAAAAGAAAACCTTCCTTATGCGTCTCTCCCGCTGGGTGGAGGGCGAGGAGCAGCCCGCACGCGAGCTGCGCTCCAGGGCGGAATCCGCGCCGCGCGAGCGCCGCTACGAAGCGGACGGGAACCCGGAGCAGCGCCGCATCCACAGCTTTATCACGAGCTACCGCATCGTGGCCGTGATCGTGTGCGTGACCATTGTGAGCGTTTTAATGTACACGGTGTTCCGCCTCCCCCTGTTCGGCTCGCCGGATAACCCCGCCAGCAACGAGGTTGTGGAGCGCTATGTTGAAAAAGGCCTCGAGGAAACAGGCGCGGTCAATATTGTGGCCGGTATGATCCTGGATTACCGCGCGTTTGATACCTTCGGTGAATCGAGCGTATTGTTTTTGGCGGTCACGAGCGTGCTGATCTTGCTCCTGCGCGACAAAAACAATATCTCCGCCGAGGAGGACGCGCACACCGCGCACGAAATCAAAATTGAGCGAGAGATGCGCGATCCCATTTTGCAGCGGGTCATCGCGCTTGTGCTGCCGTGCATTCTCCTCTTTGGGGTATACGTGGTGCTTAACGGCCATCTCTCGCCTGGCGGCGGCTTCTCCGGCGGGGCCATTATGGGCGCGGGCTTCATCCTCTTCAGCGCGTCCTTCGGGCCGGAGCGGCTTGGCAAGATAATCAACCTCCGCTCCTTCCGCGTGCTCACCGCCTCGGCGCTCATGGTATACGCGCTTTCAAAGGCCTATTCCTTCTTTACCGGCGCAAACGGCCTGCCCACGGGCATCCCGCTTGGCACGCCCGGCGCGCTGCTCAGCAGCGGGCTGATCTTTGTGCTGGATATTTGCGTGGGGCTTGTGGTCGCGTGTACCATGTACGGCTTTTACGCGCTTTTTTACAGGGGGGAAATATAATGCAGGCGTTTTTTGCCGCCGTACTTACGTATCGGTTTGAAATAGCCGCTATTGTGCTCTTTGGCATCGGCTTTATGAATTTGCTGCTGCAAACGAACCTCATCCGCAAGATCATCGCGTTCAACGTGATGGACTCCTCCGTGTTCCTCTTTTTGGCCGCACAGGGCTATATCGAGGACCGTCTTGCGCCCGTCGGCACGGGCGCCGCCGCAAACGTGGCTGACTATATCAATCCCATACCCAGCGGACTCGTGCTCACAGGCATTGTGGTTTCGGTATCGGTATCGGCCTTCTTTCTCGCGCTCGTGCAAAGGCTCTATAAAAAGTACGGCACGGTGGACTTCGACGAAATCATGATCCTGGCCCGGAAGGAGGCCGAGTGATGCTTCCCTTCTATCAGAATATCCCCTTTATCTGCATTTTTCTGTGCATGATCTCGGGCATCCTTATGCCGCTTGTCGGCAAGGGGCGCGCGGCCTTTGCGCTGTGCTGCGCGGTAAGCGTAACGGTGGCGGCGCTCTCGCTTTATTTAACCTGCACGCTCTATAACGCCGGCGAGCACTTTTCCTACAAAATGGGCCACTTCCCCGCGCCCTGGGGCAATGAAATTGCCGCCGGCCCGCTCGAAGCGCTTTGCGCGCTCATGTTCTCTCTGATTACCGCGCTGTCCCTGCTCGGCGGCCGGGACGCGATTCTTTCCGACGTGCTCGTGCCCAAGCAGAGCCTGTATTTCGTGATGATCTCCATGCTGGAGGCGGCGATGCTGGCGCTCACCTATACCAACGACATCTTCACGGGCTACGTTTTTATCGAAATATCCACCATCGCGGCCTGCGCCATCGTCATGGCGCGCGATACGGCCAAGACCATCGCCGCGACCATTCGATATCTGGTCATCAGCCTGCTGGGCTCCGGCCTGTTTCTCATCGGCATCGTGCTGCTTTACTGCATCACGGGCCAGTTGCTCATGCCAAACCTCAAGGAAGCCATCGCGGCGCTCGTCGCGGGCGGGCAGTATACCGTGCCGCTTACGGTCGTCGTGGCGCTGATTACCATCGGCATCGCCATCAAGAGCGCGCTCTTTCCCTTCTCCGCATGGCTGCCAGGCGCGCACGGCGGCGCGACCACAGCCTCCAGCGCCATTCTCTCGGGGCTTGTGCTGAAAGGCTATATCATCCTGCTCATCAAGCTTTACTATCAGGTGTTTACCATCGGGGTCGTACGCGCGCTGAATATCACGAACGTGATGTTCGTTTTCGGCGTGGCGGGCATGCTGGTGGGTTCCGTCAACGCCATGCAGGAGGAGCACATCAAGCGGATGCTCGCCAATTCCTCCATCGCACAGATCGGCTATGTATTCATGGGCATCGGGCTTGGCACGGATATCGGCATGGTGGCGGCGTTCTTCCATATTCTCACGCACGCGGTCGCAAAGCCCCTGCTCTTTATCAGCGCAGGGCGGCTTTCTCAGGTGCAGGGGCACGAAAAGAGCCTCTATCGCCTGCGTGGCGCGGCGCGCAAAGATCCCTTTGCGGGCGTATGCTTTACGCTGGGCGCGCTGTCCATGATCGGCTTTCCGCTGCTGGGCGGCTTTATCGCCAAGTTTCTCTTTGCGGACGCGGCCACGCTCAATCCGCATAAGCTCTGGCTTGCGCTGCTGGCGCTTGCCGCAAGCAGCGTGCTCAACGCGGCGTATTATGTGCCCGCCGTGATTGCGCTCTGGACGCCCTCGGCCTTTGTCAAGCCCGGCAAGCCGGAGCGCGCGGCCTGCTGCCATCTTTCCGCGGGGTGTCTTGCCGCATTGATCGTTCTTCTCGGCTGCTGCGCCGCGCCCGTGCTCGAAATCATCTCGCGCGGGCTGCGGCTCTTGTAAGGGGGGTGCCGGACATGACGCTTGCTTCCTTGTTTACCTTCCGCACGGACGGCGCGGGGCTCTTTCTCTTTGCGCTCTTTGCGCTGCTCACGGCGCTTACCTGCCTGTATGCGTTCCCCTATTTTGGAAAATCCCCGCGCAAGGGCCTGTTTTTCGGTTTTACAGCCGCCACGCTCGCTGCCCTGCTGGGGCTGTGCATGGCCGGGAACCTGCTCACGGTCTATCTCTTTTTTGAGCTCGTCACGCTTTGCTCCTTCCCGCTTGTGCTATGCGAGGGCACAAAGGAGGCGCGTGGCGCGGCGCTGAAATACCTGGGTTTTTCCGTGTTTGGCGCGGGCCTCGCGCTTGCGGGCCTCGCGCTGCTCGGCCCCGACTCCGCCGCGCCCTTTGCGACGGGCGGCACGCTTTCGGCGGATACGGCGCGCATGCGTTGGGCGTATTTCCTTCTTATGCTTGGCTTTGGCGCAAAGGCCGGCCTGCTTCCGCTCTCCAATTGGCTCCCCACGGCGCACCCGGCCGCGCCCGCGCCCGCGAGCGCGCTGCTCTCCGGCGTAATCACCAAAGCCGGGATCATCGGCATGCTGCGTACTTCGCTTGAGCTGTTTATCCCCGCCTCCGTGCGCGGTTCCCTTGCGCATACAGCGCTGCTGGTTCTCGCTTTGGTCACCGTGTTTGCGGGCTCCATGCTCGCGCTGCTCGAGCAGCGCATCAAAAAGCGGCTTGCCTTTTCGAGCGTCAGCCAGCTTGGCTACATTGTGCTGGGGCTGCTGCTCTATAACCAAGCGGGGCTTTCCGGCGCGCTCATGCAGCTTGTGTTCCACGCGCTGGTCAAAACGGGCCTGTTCCTCGCGGCAGGCGCCATGATGCACGAAACAGGCGCGGTGCTGGTAAGCGAGCTTAACGGCGTGGGCCGCCGCATGCCCGCGACGCTTTCCTGCTTTACGCTGCTTTCGCTTTCGCTGGTGGGCATTCCGCCCATGGGCGGCTTCTGCGCTAAATGGGCGTTGCTTTGCGGCGCGCGCGATTACGGCGGGGCAATGGGCGAAGCAGCCATGCTCGTGCTGCTGCTTTCCGCGCTGCTGACGGCCGGCTATCTGCTTTCCATTGTCTCACGCGGGTTCTTCCCGGGCGAAGCGGTCGCTTCGAAGCGGCGGGAAACGCCGCGCGGCATGCTGCTGCCGCTGGTGCTCCTTTCCGCGCTTGCGTTGGCGGGCGGTCTTTTCTCGGGCGTATTGGAGCGCGCGCTTGCCGCGCTGTACGCGGCGGGCTTTGGAGGTGTGCTATGAGCCTGTATTTTCTGCTTGTGCCCGTGCTTTTGCCCATACTGGGCGCGCTTGCCCTCACGGCGAAATGCTTTCAGGGCGAAAGGCTGCGCCGCGCGCTCGTGCTTTCGGTCTGCGTCGCCACAAGCGCGCTGCTGCTTGCTTGCGTTGTCCGTCCGCCCGAGGGAAGCCTCACGCTCCTTGCCCTGACAGGAAGCCTCTCCCTCACCCTCGCCTTCGACGGGCTTTCCCGGCTGTTTGCGCTTATTTTGGCCGTGCTATGGCCGCTCACCGCGATATACGCCTTTGATTACCTCCGACATGACGAGAAAAAGAGCCGTTTCTTCGCCTTTTTCCTGCTTTCCTACGGCGCGGCTGCCGGCATAACGGTAAGCGGCAACCTAACGACGCTCTATCTGTTTTTTGAGAGCCTGACGCTCGCGACGCTGCCGCTTGTGATGCATAAGATGGACGACGAGGCGCGCTATGCGGGCAAGCGCTATCTGCTCTACTCCATGTCGGGTGCGGCGCTGGGCTTTATCGCTGTGGTGTTTGCCGCGCTCTACGGCACGGGCGCGCCCTTTACGCTGGGCGGCACGCTGAGCCCCGCGCTCGTTACAGGCAAGGAAACGCTGCTGCGCGCGGTGTTTACCGTGGCGTTTTTCGGCTTTGCGGTGAAGGCGGCGCTCTTTCCGCTGTGCGCGTGGCTGCCGGCAGCCTCCGTTGCGCCTACGCCCGTAACGGCGCTGCTGCATGCGGTGGCGGTTGTAAAGGCGGGCGCGTTTGCCTGCATCCGCTTAAGCTACTATTGCTTCGGCACGGAGCTGGTCGCGGGCGGCTTTTCGCAATATCTGCCCATGGGCGCGGCGATTGTGACCATTGCGCTCGGCTCCCTTGCCGCGCTGCGCTCAAACCACCTCAAGCGACGCCTGGCGTGGTCCACCGTCAGCAACCTCTCGTATATCCTTTTCGGCGTAACGCTGTTTTCCGGGGCGGGGCTGCTCGGCGCGGGTCTGCACATGCTCTATCACGCGTTTATCAAAATTACACTTTTCTTTGCCGTTGGGCAGGTGATGGAGCGCGCGGGCAAGAGCTATCTGGATGAAATCGAGGGGCTTGGGCGCGCTATGCCCGTCACCTTCGCGTGCTTTGCCGCAGCCTCCCTCGCGCTGATGGGCGTGCCGCCCTTCTGCGGTTTTTTCAGCAAATGGCAGCTCTTGACGGCGGCCACGGCGCAGGGCTCCTTCGCGGCTTTTGCTGGCATAGGGGCGCTCATTCTCTCCGCGCTGCTCACAGCCCTGTATCAATGCGGCACGCTGACCCACGCCTTTTTCCCGCTGGGCGGCTCGGTGCGCACAAAAGGGCCAGCGCGCCTCGAGACGGCCGGCATGACCTCGGTTATCGCCGCAACCACGCTCGCGGTCGCGACGCTGTCCGTGCTTTCGCCCCGGGTGAGCGCGCTGCTTGCCGCGTGGCTGTCCTAGGAGGCCCACAATGGAAATGATGATGAACATCCTTCTTTTTGCATCGATTCTCCTGCCCTTGTTTGCCGCTGCCGCCGTATACGCGGTCAGGCGCAAGGGCACGCTGCGCGAGGCCCTGTGCGTTGCCGCGTCGAGCCTGACATTGGCCCTGTCCATTCTTTCGGCTGCCTTTGGCGGGCAATGCCAGGCGGCCTTTGTCTGCGGCGTGGGCGCGCAGTTGAAGGCCGGCGGCGCTGGCTCGCTCCTCTCCGTATTGTCCGCGTTTCTCTTTACGCTAAGCAGCCTCACCAACCGCGCCTACTTTGCCAGTGAAGCGCGCGTGGGGCGCTACGAGGCGTTTTTGCTCGTTACGCTCGGCGCGATGCAGGGCGTGTTCCTTTCCGCCGATCTCTTTACCTGCTATCTGTTCTTCGAGATTATGTCGCTGAGCAGCTGGGTCTTCGTGGCGCAAAACGAAACGCCGGGCGCGCGCCGCGCGGCGGACACCTATCTCTTTATCGCCCTGTTCGGCGGTCTGGCGATGCTTTACGGACTCGTCCGCCTCGACGGGCTTTGCGGCACGCTCCGCTTTGACGCGCTCTTAAGCGCCGCGACCCGCTGCGAAAGCCCCGGCGCGCTGCTCGTTGCCGCGCTCTGCCTCACCGTGGGCTTCGGCGCTAAGGCCGGCATGTTCCCGCTGCATGTCTGGCTGCCCAAGGCGCATCCCGTTGCCCCCGCGCCCGCGAGCGCGCTGCTTTCGGGCATTCTGACCAAGGCGGGCATATTTGGCATCCTGCTGCTGGGCAATACCTGCATGGCAGGCAGCGTCCCCTACGCGTATGTGCTGCTGGGCTCGGGCGTGATTACCATGGTGCTCGGCGCGCTGCTGGCGCTTTTTTCCATCGACCTGAAGCGCACGCTCGCCTGCTCCTCCCTTTCGCAGATCGGCTTTATCCTCACTGCGCTGTCCGTTGCCGTGCTTGGAGGCGAGCGGGCGCTTGCTACCGACGGCGCGCTGATGCACGTGCTCAACCACGCGCTTATCAAGCTTGTGCTCTTTACCTGCGCGGGGTGTATCTACAAAGCCCGGCACACGCTCGATCTCAACGCGCTCAAGGGTGCGGGGCGCGGCAATGCCCTGCTTGCCTGCTGCTTTGCCGTGGGCGCGCTGTCCATTGCGGGCGTGCCGCTCTTTTCAGGCTTTGCCAGCAAAACGGTGATGCACGAGGCCATTTCGGCGCTGCTTGCCGTCTCGGGCGGCTCGCTGCTCTGGCGCGCGGTTGAGGGCCTGTTTCTGCTCTCGGGCGGGCTGACGCTCGCCTATATGGGCAAGCTTTTCTATAAGCTTTTTATCGAAAAGGGCGATTCCGCCGCGCCCGCCGTCCGGCTTGACGCGGCCACCGCCGCCGCGCTGGCGCTGCCGACGCTTTTACTTATAGCGCTCGGCCTTGCGCCCAACAAGCTCTTTGGTTGGGTGCTCGCGTATCTGGGCGGCGATGCAGGCACGGCTCCGCTCGCGCTCGCCGTTTTCTCGTGCGAGAGCCTAAAGGGCGCGGCCATCTCGCTTTTCATCGGCCTTGCCGTGTACGGTCTTGGGGTGCGTTTTGCGCTCACAAACCGCGACACGGGCGCGTACCGGCAGCTTACGCTCTTTGACCTCGAGGATTCCTTCTACCGGCCGCTGCTTGCCGCGCTTCGCTTTGCGCTGGGCTTTGCCGCGCGGCTTGCGTATTCGCTGGGCGATTGGGTTGCGGGCGGCTGCGGCTTTCTTCTCTTTTACCACGCCCCCCGCCGCGTGCGCGCGGGCCGCGACGAGCACTTTGCGCATTATTCGCGGCAATACGTGCGCATGGGCAAGATCAGCCAGACCCTTGCCTTTGAGCTGATGCTCTTTGGCGTGGGCGTGGTGCTCACACTCGTATACGTGCTGCTTTTTTAGCGTCTCCGCAAGAAAAACGCTCATTTTGCGCATGCTATGCATGACTTGTTTCACAAGCGCCGGTGCGCGCGCGTGCAATAAGCCGCAGTATTCAGAAAAGGAGCTTCTTGATTTATGAAAAAATGGGTTTCCGCGTTTCTCGCCTGCGCGCTGCTCTTTTCGCTCGCGGGCTGTAAAAAGCAGGCGGCCGAGCCTGCCGTGGAGGGCACGCTCGAGGAAATCATGGCGCGCGTGTACACGGCCTCCGGCCTAAGCGAGCTGCCCAACCTCGGCAATGTGGCGCTTACAAGCGAAAACGCGGCCTCCTACCTGGGCGCGGAGGTCGCTATCACCGAGGGGCTTGCCTCCGAGGCGCTGATTTCCGCCATCCCCCATTCGGTCTGCCTCGTTCGCTTGCAGGACGGCGCGGACGTAACAGCCGTGAAGAAAACGATACTGGAAAACGCGAACCCGAACAAATGGATCTGCGTATCCGTCGATCCAGCGGACGTGGTGGTGGATTCGATCGGCAATCTGGTCATTCTCATTATGGCCGACGGCTCCGAAGCGCTGCACAAGGGTTTTCTGTCGCTCGCGCACTGAGCGCGGCGCGGGAGCGGTATGGTTTTCTCCGGCCTCTCATTCTTATATTTTTTTCTCCCCGTATCGCTCCTGCTGTATGCGATAACGCCCCCGCGCGCGAAAAATGCGGCGCTGCTTGCGCTTTCCCTCGCGTTCTATTTTTATGGGGAGCCGCGCTATACCCCGCTCATTCTCGCCATGGCGCTTTCCGCTTACCTGCACGGGCTGTGGATTGCCCACGCGGAAACAAAACGCGGGAAAAAGCGCGCGCTCCTGTCGGCCCTTGTGATCGCGCTGGGCGCGCTGGGCATATTTAAGTATGCCGACCTTGCCGTGCGGAGCGTCAACGCCGTTTTTTCCGCGTCCCTGCCCCTGCCGGGGCTCGCGCTGCCCATCGGCATCAGCTTCTACACCTTTCAGGCCGCAAGCTATGTCGTGGATGTCTACCGGGGCGACGTTGCGCCGCAGAAAAGCCCAGTACGTTTTTGTATGTACATCACATTCTTCCCGCAGCTCATCGCGGGGCCTATCGTGCGCTATGCGGAGGTGGAGCAGTCGCTTGCCGCGCGCGCGGTTCGCGCGGAGGACGTCGCGCGCGGCCTGCGGCGCTTTACGTTGGGGCTTGGGAAAAAAGTGCTGCTGGCAAATGTCCTGGGTCAGCTTGTTTCCGAATGCGCCGCCGCGCCCGCGCGAACCGTGCTGTGCGCCTGGCTTGCGGCTGTCGGCTATATGCTGCAAATCTACTTTGATTTTTCCGGCTATTCCGATATGGCGGTCGGGCTTGGGCGGATGTTCGGCTTTCATTTCCCGGAAAACTTCCGCTATCCGTATACGGCCGTGAGCGTGACGGATTTCTGGCGCAGGTGGCACATCACGCTTTCGCAATGGTTCCGCGATTACGCTTACATTCCGCTGGGCGGCAACCGCGTGGGCAAGGCGCGGTGGCTCCTGAACCTGACCGTGGTTTGGGGGCTTACCGGGCTGTGGCACGGCGCGAGCTGGACCTTTCTTGCGTGGGGGCTGTATTTTGCCGCGCTCCTGATTTGCGAAAAGCTTTTTCTGCTGCGAACGCTCGGCCGCCTGCCCGCATGCGCCGGGCGGTTCTATACGCTCCTTGCTGTGCTCTTTGGCTTTGTGCTCTTTCGCGCGGAAAGCTTTGCGGCGGCGCGCGCGCAGCTTTTCGCGCTGTTCGGCGTGGGCGTAAACGCGTTTTCCGACGCGCATTCGCTCTATCTGCTCGCAAGCTACGCCTTTACGCTCCTGCTGGCCGCCCTTTGCGCGACACCCCTTCTTGCGCGCCTTTTTGCGCGCCTCGCCAACACACGCCCCGGCGGGCGGGCGCTTGTCGCGCTCGAAGCGCCCGCGCTTGGCGTGCTGCTGCTTTTGTGCACGGCGTATCTTGTGGACGGGTCGTTTAATCCGTTTTTGTACTTTCGTTTTTAGGAGGCGCTATGAAGGATCGCGTTACCGCCGCGCTGCTGCTCGCTCTCCTCTTTGGGCTGGGGCTTGCCGCCTGTCTCAAAGCGCCCGGCGCTGTTTCCGTTTCGGAGCGCCGCCGCCTTGCGCAGCCGCCCGCCTTCAGCCTTTCGTCGCTCGTCTCGGGCCGCTTCGCGCAGGAGGCCGACGCAGCCGCGCCCGACCAATTCCCTCTCCGCGAGCCATTTCGGCGCATGGCGGCGCTTGCGCGGTTGTATCTGTTTATGCAGCGTGAAACAAACGGCGTAGCCTTGCATGACGGCGGGCTTTACAAGGCGGTTGCGCCGCTTAAACCCGCGTCCGTGCAGAAGGCGGCCGATTGGATGGCGCGCGTCGCGGACGGGCTCCCGGCGGGCGCGCGCGCATATTATGCGATTATTCCCGATAAGAACACGTTTTGGGATGAAAGCGCCGCGCCTCGCTTTGACTGCGCGGGGCTTGCGCGCATCCTGCGCGAAACCCTGGACGGGCGCGCGGCGGAGCTACCGATTGCCGACTGTCTGGACGCGGACGCATATTACCTCACCGATATCCACTGGCGGCAAGAGCGCCTTGGCGGCGTGACCGACCGCATTCTCGCCGGCATGGGCAAAGCTCCGCGCTTTGCGGATACGGCCTATGAACGCAAGGCATACGAGCCGTTTTACGGCGTGCTGTATGGGCAGGCCGCGCTGCCCTTGCCTGCGGAAACGCTGTATACGCTGCATAGCGCCTATACGGACGCGGCCTCGGTCTGGAGTCTGGAAACGGGTGAAACCATGCCCGTATACGACGCGGCGGACTTTCTTCATGTGGACCCCTATGACGTATATCTTTCCGGCGCGAGCGCGTTGCTCACCGTTACAAACCCGCTTGCCGCAAGCGACGCGGAGCTGGTGCTGTTCCGCGATTCCTTCGGCTCGAGCCTCGCGCCGCTGTTGCTGCCCGCATACCGAAAAATCACGCTCGTCGATCCGCGTTATTTCACAAGCGCCCTGCTTTCCGACTCTATCGAATGGGAGGAGCAGGACGTGCTGTTTATATTTTCCACACTGGTGCTCAACAGCGGAGAGCTGTTTAAGTGACGCGCAAAAAGCGAAAGCCGGCGCCGCGTCCGTCCGCGGGGCCGAAGGCCCTTTTTTTGCGCGCATTGCAGCCTGTTTAGTAGGTCATAAGCCCGTATACGATCAAAAACTCGCCCAAAATGTAGGCCAGCATGACGAGAAAATGATTCCGCCACACAGGCTTGGTCTTGTGAAAGCGTACCGTAAACAGGATGCAGTCCGATAGAAAGAACAGCACCGCGCCGATATAGGTCAGCGCCGTGGCAAGGCAGGGCGCGCTGCAAAGCCGCATACAGGCAAACACGTTCATTGCGGCGTTAAAGCCCAGATACATCGTCATGGGGAGAAAGAGCTTGGGCGGAATATGCGGCTTTAGTTCGCGCTGGAGCAAAAAGACCGCGCCGCCGTAGACAAGGGGCAGCAGGATATACAAATAAAACGGAACGGCCGCAAAACGGATAGCAGGCAGATACGCCAGAATGAAAAACACATGCGAGAGCATAAAGCTCACGCCGCCATAGGCAAAGCCGCCTGGAAAAATGAGCGCGATATCGCCGATCAGGCTGAAAAGGAGCGCCGCCACCACAAGATAATTGACCTCCGCCGCGCCCGTGCCGTAGTAGCCCATGAGACTGATGAGGATGCAGCCCTTGGTCAGGTTGCGCAAGGGCTTGTCGTCGCGAAAGCTACCGTACAGGTGAACGAGGCTCACCAACAGGAAAAGACCAAAAAACACGTACCGCATGTTGCCTTCGTTCACCGCAAAAGCCTCCGCAAAAAAAGATTTTGATAGCCTGAAAATCAGTTTATAGGAAACGTTTTATGTTTTCAAGCAATAAAGAAAAAAACGTGGCGGAAATGCACTATAATTTTGTCGAACAATACGGTATAATGGAACAAATCCTTCATTTCTGCGGAGGCCAACATGAAATACGTTTTTGTAGTCAATCCCTGCGCGGGGCACGGCGAGCACGCGAAGACGATTCGCGAGGCTGTGGAGCGTCTGCCCGAGCGAGGCGACTGCGTGCTTTACGAAACAAAGGGCACGGGCGACGCGACGGATTATGTGCGTTCTTTTTGCGAAACGCACGCGGAAAAGCTGCGCTTCATCGCCTGCGGCGGCGACGGCACCATCAACGAGGTGTTCAACGGCGCGGTGGGCTTTGAGAATGTATCCGTTACCTGCTACCCCTGCGGCAGTGGGAACGATTTTGTCAAGTGCTTCGGCGGCAAGGACGCTTTCCTCGACGTGGGCGCGCTGCTGCGCGCGCCCGAGCAGCCCCTCGATCTGCTCAAAATCGGTGCGCGCTATTGCGTAAACATCTGCAACTTCGGCTTTGACACAACCGTTGCCGTCACCATGAACAAAGTGCGCAACAAAAAGCTGCTCGGCGGCAAAAACGCCTATACCACGGGCGTGGTCAAGGCGCTGCTTACGGCCATGAAAAGCAACTGTACGGTAACGGCGGACGGCGAAGCGCTCAATGACGGCGTCATGCTCCTCTGCACCGTCGCAAACGGGCAGTACGTGGGCGGAGCCTTCCGCTGCGCGCCGCGCGCTTCAGTAAGCGACGGCCTCATTGAGGTGTGCCTTGTCAAGCCCATTTCGCGGCTGCGCTTTGTTAAGCTCCTCGGGCCCTACACCGACGGCCTGCATTTGGACGATCCGCAATTTTCCGATATCATGGTCTACCGCCGCGCCAAACGGGTGGAGATTGCCGCGGAGCCGGGCTTTGCCTATTCGCTTGACGGTGAGATCATTTTTAGCGATCATTTTACCGTGGAAATGGCGCCCGCCTTGCTGCGCCTCGCCGTGCCGGAGCCGGGCGCCCAATAAGGCGCCGCTTTTATATCGTCCTTGTTTTGGGCGCCTTTTGAAAACCCGTTTGACTCCATTACGGTCTGTTCCATGGAAGCCAGCTTTTACGGAATCATGCAGCGGCTTGTCCCCCATTAACCGCGCGGGCGTCCAGTCCGCGTTGATAAACAATACAGCTTCTGGGTTTGACGCATATATCGTGATGGTTTCCATGCACCTGGGAGGAAAGCATATCGTTTTATAGAGCACGTCACGGATATGACAAATGATACGCGCGCCGATAGGGGAGGAAAGACGATGAATCAAGATGTTTTGCAAAAAGCCGGCATTCAATATGAAGCTGGACTGGCCCGTTTTATGGGCGACGCGGCGCTTTATCATGCCGTGCTGGAGGCTTTTGCCGCCGATGACATCGTAAAGCGCGCGCGAAGCGCATACGACAAGCGCGATAAAAAAGCGCTCCTTTTCGTCACGCATGAAGCCAAGGGCTCCAGCGGGAATGCGGGCATGAATGAGGCGTATCGGATAACCGCCGATCTTGTGAGCCTGCTGCGCAGTGAGGACTACAGCGAGGACGCGCTCATGGAAGGCTACCAAAAATTCGAGACGGCGTACCTTTCCGCGCAGGCGGCGGTGCGCGAGGCGTTGGGCGCGTGAATGCTCGCCCGGGGGAAGCAATCAACCCGAAAGCCCTGCTAAGCGGGATTCTCGCACCGCGCGGCGAAAACTGAATATGGAACGGAGAAGCCTGATATGACAACAAAACATCGCTTGCTAAACAGATTGCTGTCCGCACTGGGCGCGCTGCTGCTGCTTGCCGCGCTGTTCCCCACAGCGGCGCTGGCCGCCAATGAAACGATCGTCGCCAACAGCGCGGCGGCGGCGCGTCAAACGCTGGCGGACTGGCTTGCTGAGAACTGGGTGTTCCTTCTGATTATTGCCGTTGTGGTCATCGCTGCCGGCGTGCTGCTGTTTGTTCGCGCCCAAAAGACAAAGCAGCAAAAAAAGCTCAATCGAACGCTACAGTTGCAGCATGACTTTTTGCGGCATTTGTACGATACCGTCCCCTGCGGCATCTTTCAATATGAATATGAACAGCCGCACCGAATCATCAACTGCAATGCCGCCGTGCAAAAGATATACGGCTATGACAGCGATTGCGTTCTGATTGGCAAAACGCCGGACGCCGTCGTAGCGGAAGGCACGATCGTTGATTTTTTAGAAAAATTTCAGCTTTGCGAGCAAACCGGAGGCCCGATTTCCTATGTGTGGCCAATCACGAGAAGCGACGGTACGATGGCGTATACCGAGCGCATTATGGATATCGTCGCCACCGAACAGGGCCGGGTCTTTCAGGAGGTATTCATTAACGTTACCGAGCGGGAGACGAGCGCCCGGCTGGTTGAAAGCCGTTACATGCAGGAGCTTAACCGCAATGAGCAGCGTGGCGACGGTATGCTTTATACCATCTGTTTCGACATTGACGAGCAGCTGCTCACGCAGACAGACCTTGCTCTTTCCGGCGTTCAGGCCGGTATCACGGTGGATGCTTTTTTTGCCGCAATCACGCCCGCGCTTTCTGAATTCCAAACGCAGGAGGAACGCAACGCGCTCAGAGCGCGCTTCTCTGCAAAATACATGGCAAACGCCTATGTGCAGGGCCGGTCCGAGCAAAGCGTACAGCTTTGCAGCAAAACAGACGGAGCTCTTAAATGGCTGCGCTGCGACCTCGCGCTGCGGCACAACCCCCAAACGGGGCACATGATGTGCTTTACTTATATCCGGGACGTCACCGACGAGTATATTACCGAAAAGATTATGCGCAACATGGCGCTTTCCGACTGCGACGGCTTCATGAGCATCGATCCGGCGACCGACCGATGCATCCAGTATGTAGTGGAGGATGGCGGCAAGCTTACCCGCCATGACGGGTTCTACGGTGATATCAGCTACAGCAATTGTTTCTCTCAACGCTTTACGGTTGCCAATCCCGAGCAGTTACATCGCGCCACAGCGCTTTGTGAGGTGCAAAAAAGGCTTGAAGCGGAGGAATACTATCAGGTCTTTGCCACGCTCACCGATGACGGCAGCAAGCGCATCGACAAGGCGCTCACCTTCTTCTACACAGACCGCAAATACGGCTTGCTGGCGGTAACCGTGACGGATGTGACGGAAATACGCGCCGGCGAGGTGCGCCACGCCCAGCTTCTCTCCGACGCGCTGGCGGCAGCGGAAAAGGCGGGAGCCGCCAAGGGACAGTTTTTGTCCCGCGTTTCGCATGAAATGCGCACGCCCTTAAATGCAATTATCGGCTTTATCGAGCTGGCCAAGGGCGCGAGCGCCGAGGAAATGACAAATTATCTTGCAAGCTCCGCTATCGCGGCCAAGCAGCTTTTGAATGTCATCAATGACGTGCTGGATATGTCGTCCATAGAATCCGGCAAGATGAAGGTGGCAAACGCGCCCTTCAACTTCAAGCGAATGCTCACCTCCCTTACCAATATCTACGGCACGCAATGCAAGCAGAAGGGCGTCAACTTCGAGATTCGGATGAAGTCGGTAACGGAGGATTGGCTCATCGGCGACGAGCTGCGGGTCAATCAAATCTTCATGAACCTCCTTGGAAACGCCGTCAAGTTTACGGAACGGGGCTATGTCTTTTTGACGGTGGCGCAGACGACCGTGGGAGCGGACAAAGCCTTCTTCCGCTTCGAAATATCCGATACGGGATGCGGCATGAGCGAGGGAATGCTGGGGCGTCTCTTCAGGCCCTTTGAACAGGAAAGCGCTACGACCGCGCACAAGTACGGCGGCAGCGGCCTGGGTCTGTCCATCGTAAAAAACCTGATCGGCATAATGGGCGGCACCATCGATGTGAAAAGCGCCCTGGGCGAGGGAACGACCTTCCGCGTAGAGCTTCCCTTCGGCAGAACGAAGATTGGTTCGGGCGCGGTGATGGCGGACGTCACAAGGCTGCGGGTTCTGGCCGTAGACGACGACAAGACCGAGCTTGACTACATGGGCCGGGTGCTTTCCCGGATGAACGTGCGCTTTACCTGCGTGGACAGTGGAAAGGCGGCGCTTGCTGCGCTGGAAGCGGCGGAGCATGCAGATGACCCCTATACTATCTGCCTTGTGGACTGGCGCATGCCGGAGCTGAATGGCGAGGAGACGACGCGGCGCATCCGCGAGCGCTATGGCAGGGATGTGGTGGTCATAGTGGTTTCAGCCTACGATTATTATCAGGCCGGAGAGGCCGTAAAGAGCGCAGGCGCGGATATGTTCCTCTCAAAACCGTTGTTTCAGTCATCTCTTTTCGACCTGTTCATGACGCTCACGGGCGGCAGGATCGCCGCGCCCATTGACGAACTGCGGGCATGGGATTTTGCGGGAAAGCGCGTGCTGCTGGCGGAGGACAACGTGCTCAATCAGATCGTGGCAAAGGGGTATCTTGCAAAGATCAACGTCGTTGTGGAGCTTGCTGTAAACGGGCAGGAAGCAGTGGAACGGTTTGCTTCCTCCTCCCCCGGCTATTACGACGCAATCTTGATGGATATACAAATGCCGGCCATGGATGGGCTGGAAGCGACGCAGGCCATCCGCGCCTCCTCTCACCCTGATGCAAAAACCGTTCCCATCATCGCTCAAACCGCCGACGCCTTCAACGAGGACATTGCCCGGGCGCTTTCTGTCGGCATGAACGCCCATGTCGCAAAGCCCATCAAGCCGGACGCCTTGGCGACGGCGCTGGCTAAAGCGTTTGACATGAAAGGCAAGCAAGAAGCAAAGAGCTGAAGAAAATACGGCAGGCCGGACAAAGGAGGACACAGGGATGAAACAGATTCTGGTGGTGGACGACAGCCATGTGGAGCAGGTATTACTCTCAGGACTGCTGAAAAAAGAATATAAGGTGCTGGAGGCCGTCAGCGGCGAGGCCGCGCTGGACATTCTCCGCCGGCAGTTTAAGTCCATATCCGCCATCATTCTGGATATCATGCTGCCCGGCATAGACGGCTTTGAGGTGTTGACCAAGCTCAAAAGCAACGCCCTTTGGCGGTCGATCCCGGTGATCGTCACCACCGGCATGCAGGACGAATCGACCCAGATCAAGGCGCTGGAATCCGGCGCAAACGCCTTTGTGACAAAGCCGTTTAATCAAGCGCTTTTGCTGCAAATGCTTCGCAACACGATCGTTCTTTGTGAAACGGCGGCCCTTGCCAACGCCGCCATGAAGGACAGTCTGACCGGCCTGTACACCCGAGACGCTTTTTTCATCGAGGCTGAAAAGCTGATACGGCAGCGCGAGCCGGGCTACTATATGCTCTCCTGCTTTGATATTGATAATTTTAAGGTCATTAACGACCAGCACGGGACGGAGTCCGGCGACGAGGTGCTGTGCCATGTGGCGGAGTGTCTTGCCGAGTGCGCCCAGTCGGTGGGCAGCATCGTTTGCAGGCTGATGGCCGATCGCTTTGCCGCACTGTATCCTGCGGCTGACACCAATTCCGAGATTGTGAAGAATGCGCATAGAATCATGGTTGCGCCCCAATGCATTGCCCGCAAGATTTCGATCCGTATTGGACGCTATCTGGTGGAGAACCTGACGCTTTCCGTCAGCTCCATGTATGACAGGGCGACGCTTGCACAGGATTCGGTCAAAGGACGCTACGACGTATATATCGCGCAGTATCAAGAATCCATGCGCGACCGGCTGCTTGCGGAACAGCAAATCGTCATGGAAATGCGCGGCGCACTCAAAAGCGGCCAGTTTGAGCCATGGTTTCAGCCGCAGTATAATCATGCCACCGGCGCGCTCATCGGCAGCGAGGCGCTGGTACGCTGGAAACGGCCAGACGGCACGCTGATATCGCCCGGCCAATTTATCCCCGTATTTGAACGAAACGGCTTTATTTATGAGCTGGACAAGTATATCTGGGAGCAGGTGTGCGTGCTGCTGCGCCGGTGGCTGGACGAGGGACGCGAGCCCATGCCGGTTTCTGTGAATGTATCCCGGCACGATGTGTTCCACAAGGGCTTTCTGCGCTTTATCACAGGCCTTATGGATCGCTATGCGCTGCCCAAGGAGCTTTTGCGGCTGGAAATTACGGAATCCGCCTTCACGGAATCACCGAATCAGATCGTGTCCATCGTAAATGCGCTGATCGATGCGGGCTTCACCGTGGAGATTGATGATTTCGGCAGCGGCTATTCCTCGCTCAACACGCTCAAGGATGTACCCGCGCAGATATTGAAGCTGGATATGCGATTCATTGAGAGCGCCGAGAACTCTCAGCGCGGAGGCAACATTGTCGAATCGGTCATTCGCATGGCCAAGTGGCTGGGAATGAGCGTGATTGCGGAGGGCGTGGAGACCCGGGAGCAGGCGGACTATCTCAGCTCCATCGGTTGCAACATCATGCAAGGTTATTTCTACGCAAGGCCAATGCCTCTTAAAGACTATGAGGCTGTGTTGGGAAACGCCCGCAAGAATAGAGAGCTAAGCGATCTGAATATTGTTGAAAGCTTTGACAGCAGCGCATTTTGGACTGCGGAATCGCTCGATACGCTTGTGTTTAATCACTTTTCCGGCGGTGCGTTTATTTTTGAGCACTACCGGGGGCATTGCGAGATGCTCCGCATCAATAGCGAATTTGCCGAAACCGTCTGCTCGCAGATGACGGATGATGAGATTTTGAAGCGGGAGCCGTTCTCCGCCTTCGACGGCGATACCAACGAAAAGGCATTCGCCGCCATCAAGCGCGCCCGTGAAAGCGGCAAAAGAGAAGCCTTTGAAGCATACTCCACGCAGTTCAGCTTGCCGGGACACGGCGAATATCTCCGCGTCAGTATTCGCCGCATTGCGGAGGCGGGCGAGCGATCTCTGTTCTACGGTTATGTGGACAATATCACGGCGCAAAAAAAAGCGGAGCAAAAGGAACGTTCCATCACGACCCAGCTCCAGCTCATCATGAACCACATCAACGGCGGCGTCGCCGCGTCGGTAGTCAGGGACGGGAAGGTTACATACCTGTTTGCCAACGACCGCTATTATGAGCTGATGGGACGCACACAAAAAGAATACACCGCGCAGTTTACCGGCGAGTTTCATGTCATCCATCCAGACGACAGGGCAAGGGTCAACGGAATTATCGCCAAAGCCTGCGCTGATCTGAAACCGTATAGTGCGGAATTTCGCATTGTCCAGCCGGACGGAGCCATTCGGTGGGTGTTCAGCGATATTACCATTGTGGATTTGCCGGGAGTTGACGAGCCGGTACATCTGGCGATGGTCAACGACATCACCGCCCGCAAGGAGGCCGAGCAGCAGGAGCGCGAAACCAGCCAGCAGCTTCGTTTCCTCAACGCAATGTCAAAGGGCTTGCTGTCCAAGCCCGATGCGGAGGAGGCCATTCTGGACTCCATGCAAATGGTTCTGGAGTATTTCGGCGGCGACCGTGTCTATATTATCGAATATAAAGACGGTCTTTCCAGCAACACCTACGAGGTATGCAGAGCGGGCGTTGCGCCGCAGAAGGACAATCTGCAAAATATTCCGCTTGACAGCATCCCCTTCTGGAAAACAGCCTTTGACGACGCCGCCATCATCAGCATTGACACCGAAACGCTTCCGCCCGATCGGGAAATGGAACGGGCGCTGCTGGAAATGCAGGGGATTGATTCCATGGTGGCAGCGCCCATTCATGAAAACGGCGTTTACAGCGGTTTCATAGGGATAGACAATCCGCAGCACCGGCAGCAGCAGCAGCGCGACGCTCTGCCCGCTTTGGGCGACTATGCATCTGTGCTGCTGACCCGGCGCGATCTTTTGCTGCGCATCAAGTCTGAAAGCCGCATCGTGAAAGCCGTCATGGACGGCGTGCCCGGCGGCTTTTGCCGCTTTAGGCTAACCAATGACGGACGGCTGTCAGAAAGCTATTATAGCCGCGGCTATCTGTCCATGCTGGGCATGACTCATGAACAGATAGACCAAATCACCTGCAACGATATTCTGGCCATGGTGCATCCGGACGATGTCCCAAGACTCAAGTCTGCCATTGCGCATACGGCAGAGGGAAAAGAGCTCCACGACCTTCGTTACCGTTTGCGCTCGGATGGCGGCCGCGCCTACCTCACGGTGTCCATCCACGCCAAAGCGGATACCGATGAGCAGGGAAATACCTTTGTCAATGTGTATTACTCCGACGCCACAGAGCTCATCGCCGCTGAAGCCCGGCAGGCTGAGCTTCTGGACAACCTGCCCTGCGGCGCGGCGCTGTATGAGTACGATGGCAAAACCCTTTCCGTCAAGCATCTCAACCGGCATTATTGGGAAATGGTGGGCAGAGTCGGAAAGGATTACGACGACATTTCTTTTATCGACGCTGTGCATGCTGACGACCGCGTCCTCATTGCGCAGGAGCTTGAATCGGCCATCCGGCAGGATCGGGAGTTTGATGCCAATATCCGTATCCTTTACGGCAAGAATGCATACCGTCCCTTCCATATCATCGGAAATATTGTGAAGAAACCCGGCGGCGGGTATCGCATCTACGCCGCCTATACGCCTATTGACAGCGACGAGATGGCGGTGCAGTCCATGCTGCGCCTGGCGCTCGACGCCATGATGGATTCCTCCGAGGACTTCTCCTTTGTTAAGGACGCGCAGGGACGCTATGTATCCGTCAGCAACTCGGTGGTGGATTTCCTGGGCTTTGAGAGCGAGACGGATATATTGGGAAAATCCGACGCGGAGCTGTTTACGGAGGCAGTGGCAAAAAAATACACCGTTGACGATTGCCGCATTCTAAGCACCGGTGAGGTTGTGCTGGATAACGAGGAATCGGCTCTTGGTGCAGACGGAGCGTTGCGCTTCATCAGCACCTCGAAGTATCCGCTGCGCGACGCGCATGGCAACATCATCGGCTTATACGGCATCAGCCGGAATACGACTGCATTCCATGCGGCGCAGTTTGAGCTGGGTGCTCTGCTGCACTCGATCCCCAGCGGCATTCTTAAATATTCCGCAGATGAGAAAGCGGAGTTTGCCTATGTAAACCGTAATCTTGTTGAGAGTTTGGGCTACACAGAGCAAACCTTCCGCGAGAAGTTTCACAACTGCTTCCGTGAAATGATCTATGTCGAAGACCGGGCGTATGCGTTCGGGGAGATCGAGCGGCAGGAGGGCAACGGCGGGATTGGCAAGTTTGATTACCGCATAGAGGCAGCCGACGGAAGCCTGCGCTGGTTCCACGACGAGGGCGTCAAGGTGAGCGACGAGAGCGGTAAAGAGTGGTACTATGTGACCTTAACCGATATCACGAATCAAAGGGCAGCGGAGAATATTGCCCGTCGCCGCGATGAGGAATTCCGTCTCGCGGTCAACGACAGCGGCATGATCATCTGCCGCTATGATATCGCAAGGCGCACGATGCTCATGCCCGATCGAGCGGTTGTTAAATACGGCTTTAAAAAGGAACTGCACCCATTCCCCGAATGCGCCATTGCCGGAGGGGAAATCGGAGAGGATTCCGTTGAAGCCGTCTCTGCATTCTTTGACAGCATTCTGGCGGGCAAGCCGGACGGAACGATACGCTATCAGCGCAAGCTGAACGGCGCATGGCGATGGCTGGAGGCGCGTTATTTCTCCGTTTTCTCCGGGAATGGCAGCCCCGAATCGGCAGTCGTGTCCTTCCGCGACGTGACTGAACAGATTCAGACCGAGCAACGCGCCGACACTGACCCGCTGACCGGGCTGCTCAACCGCGCCGCTTTCTCCGAGAGAATGGGCGCGCTGCTTGCCAATGGCAGCGATGACGTCTTGCATGCGCTGTTGATGTTTGACCTCGACCATTTTAAGCAGATCAACGATACCTACGGGCATTCCTCCGGCGATGAGACGCTGATCCGCTTTGGCGAGGTGCTGACCTCCTGCGTCCGCGCCGAGGACATGGTATGCCATTTAGGAGGCGACGAGTTCTTCATATGCCTGTGCTGGTTTACAAACAGGTCGGATATCGAAAGCCGCGCCAAACGCATCTGTCGAAAGATCAAGGCAGCGTTTCCCCGGGACATGCAGGTATCGACCAGCATCGGCATTGCCGTTGCGCCGGACGACGGCACGGACTTTGAGACGCTCTATCACAAGGCGGACAGCGCGCTCTACCACGTCAAGGAGCACGGGAAAGGCAGCTACGCTTTCTATAACGAGGATATAGGCGAGAAGAACGGACTGCGGGAGCGCGATGGCGGCGAAAAGCGATAAGCCGCGGTTTTTCTGATGCGGATGCGCCGTCGGACACAGCTTCCATGCTCCGCTCCGCAGATGACGCGCTATATCAAGCTAAAATGGAACGGACGCGCTTACCGCTGAGGCGTCTCCCCCTCTTTTCCCTTTTCCTCCGCTTCCGCCTCGCGCAACAAAGCCCATGCTTCGGCTGAAGCGTGGGCTTATCGTTGGGCTGAGACGCGCGTTTTCCGTTTAGCTGTACATGCCGTTGGCCGACATATAGTCGTAGATGCGCTTGCCGTGCTGCTGTTCTTCCTTTTGAATGTGGTTGAGCGCATTGCGGGCGCTCGCATCCTTGAACTCGAAGATGCAGGTGTCGTAGCTGTGCGACACGTGCTTCTCCGTGCCCAGCGCATCCTGGCACAGGTACGCGTCCTGCCGCTTTTCCTCCGGGGAGCAGTCGCTTTGGGAGGGCTGCGCGCTCTGGCCCTGCTGTCCGCCGCCCGCCATCATGGGAACCGTGCCGGAGAGCATGCTGTCCACCGTATCGAGATGGGTTTGCTCCATCTGCCCGATCTCGGCAAACAGCTTCCCAAGCCGCTCGTCACAGGCCGCCGACGCGTACTTTTCGTATTTTTCCACACAAAGCTGCTCCTGGGTTTTCAGATCCTGCAAAAGCGTCGTTTCCTTTTGCGATAATTGCATTGTTCATCACCTCAAGGTTAGTATGCGCCGCGCGGCGAGGTTTTAGCAGCCCTGCGTTGCAAAGGGCCTGAAAGTATTTGCCCTGCGGCGCGGAATTTGCGTGCAAACGGGCGCGCGGGTTTTGCGGCGCAGGTGTACGGGGGCATGTATGCTTTGCGAGATGGCATCCAGCTGTTTTGGGGGTTGAGAAATTCCGCGCGTTCCACTATAATCTATTTGAACTTTTGCGGCTGTGGTGGAACGGCATACACAACGGAC
>CAZWSI010000022.1:0-27697 GCA_964636405.1 uncultured Oscillospiraceae bacterium | reverse complement strand
GATACCTACAGCTACACCTTCACGGAGGCGGGCACATACACCCTGCGCGTACGCGCGCGGGACGGGAATCGCGTTACGTCGGACTATGTCAACAGCGGGAGTGTCGTTGTAGGAGAGAAGATCACGCTCACACAGGCAACGCCAAGCAGCACCGCGTCGGCCGTGGGCGGGCGCGTTACATGGACGCCGCAGATCACGGGCGGGTTCGGGGCAAAGACCTACTATTACCGCCTGTATAAATTGGGAACCAGCATCCCCATCGACACGAAGACGTGGGTCTCGGATGAAACCTACAGCTATTCCTTCACGGAGTCGGGTTCGTACCTCCTGCGCGTGCGCGTGCGGGACGCAAACGGCGTTCTGTCGGACTATATAAACAGCGCGCAGGTAGCTGTAGCCGAGCAGATCGCGCTCACGCAGATTACGGTCAGCGCCGGCATCTCGGCCGTGGAGGGGAGCGTAACCTGGACGCCAAGAACCACGGGCGGCAGCGGGCAGAATTCCTATTATTACCGCCTGTATAAATCCGGCACCAGCGCGCCCATCGATACGCAGGAGTGGGTGAGCGGCGACACCTATAGCTACACCTTCACAGAAACGGGTTCGTACCTCCTGCGTGTGCGCGTAAAGGACGGAAACGGCATGTTGACGGAGTATGTCAACAGCTCGTATGTGGTTGTGAACGCGAAAATCGCGCTCACGGGAGCGACCGCGAACAACGCAGCCAACACCATAGTGGGCGACAGCGTAACCTGGACGCCGCAGGTCACGGGCGGCAGCGGCGTAAAAAGCTACTACTATCGCCTGTATAAATCGGGCGTAAGCGAGCCGGTAGAAACGAAGCTCTGGGTCGCAGACGATACCTACAGCTACACCTTTACGGAGTCTGGTTCATACCTCCTGCGCGTGCGCGTACGGGACGGCAATGGCGTTTTGTCGGATTATTTCAACACCACGGCGGTGGTTGTAAACGATATCGTACTTACACAGGTCACGGTCAGCGCCGGGATCTCGGCGGTAGGCGGCACGGTCACGTGGTCGCCGAGTACCCTGGGCGGCACGGGCGCAAAGACCTATTATTACCGCCTGTATAAAACGGGCGCAAGTGAGCCCATCGACACCAAGACGTGGGTGAGCGACGCAACCTACAGCTACACCTTCACGGAGGCGGGCTCGTATACGCTGCGCGTGCGCGTGCGCGACGGAAACAGCGCTTTGACGGAGTATGTCAACAGCTCAAAGGTGGTTGTCAATGCAAAAATTGCGCTCACGGGGGTAACGCCGAGCAGCGCAGACTCGACGGTGGGCGGTACGGTCACATGGACGCCGCAGACCACGGGCGGAAGCGGGTTAAAGAGCTACTACTACCGCTTGTACAAATCCGGCACCAGCGCACCCATCGACACCAAGACGTGGGTGAGCGACGCAACCTACAGCTACACCTTCACGGAGGCGGGCTCGTATACACTGCGCGTGCGCGTGCGCGACGGCAACGGCGTTTTGTCGGATTATTTCAACAGCGCGGCGGTAACGGTAAGCTGACAAGGGAAACACGGACAAAAACAAATAGGCCTGCCAAAAGCCGCGCGTGGAATACACGGGCGGCTTTTTTGCGCAAAGAGGCGGCGCCGGGAACCGCTTTATCCGCCGCTGACAAACGCCCGCATAATTGACTTTTTGGCTAAAGTCCGATAAGATGAAACAATTGGAAATATATGTATTGGGAAGCGTCGGCCAGCGTATGTTTTCTGGCGAAGTGGCTGAAAACGAATGCAAATGCCAGACCGGCGCATTCACGCAAACATTCGTATCGCATGGTGTATATTGTATTAATTCAGCAAGGACGGTGTTGGAAAATGAAGCGGATTCTTTGTTTGATTTTAACGCTCTGCCTGCTCCTGTCGGCGTCCCCCCTGAGCTCGCTTGCCGAGGAAGGCGGCCCGGCCAACCCGACGGACACGCCTGCACCCGCGGACACGCCGGAGCCGACGGACACCCCCGAGCCGACGCTTCCACCGGAAGCGCTCCTGCGGGAAACGCTGGCGGCGGGCGGCGCGGCCGAATTGAGCGAAGACCTCGAGCTTACCGCCGATTTAGCCATCCCCAATGGGGTTTTGCTGGACACGGGCGCGTTTACGCTGACTGTGCCAAAGAAGCTTACCCTCACGGTAGAAAAGGGTGGCGTGCTGAAAATCGGCGGTACGCTGGTGAACAAGGGCGCGCTCAAAACGGCGGGCGAAGTTATATTTGAAGATACCGCCGTGTTCGACCCGGCCGAAAGCAACGCCATCGTGGTGCTTGCGGGCGGCACGGTCACGGGCAGCTCGCATGTTGCGCCGGAGGCAACGCAGTTGCCGATGGCTACACCCGAAGCCACACCCGAGGCGACCCCGTCGGCAACGCCGTTGCCGTCGGCAACGCAGTTGCCGATGGCTACGCCGGAACCGTCCAACACCCCTGCGGCGGATACGCCGCTGCCTAGTGCCACCCCGGAGGGCACGCCGGAACCCGGCCCCGCACCTGCGCCGGGCGCGCCGCTGCCCTCATACAGCACCGAAGACGTTGCCCAGCTCCGCGCCTTCCTGGAGCAAACAGACGCAAGCGGCGTGAAGAACGGCACGAAGCTTAACGCAAGCTACGATGCGGACGATCCCGCCACGTGGACGGGGGTCGCGTGGGACGCATCGGGGCGCGTGAGTCAGATCGGCTGGCTGAACAAGGCTGTTGTGGGCGCGCTGGACATATCGAACCTTGCGGAGTTGCGGAGCCTCACAGTAAGCGGCAGCGGGGTAACCTCCGTCAACGTTTCTGGCTGCGCAAAGCTGGAAACACTCAGCTGTGCCAATGCGAATCTTTCCTCGCTTGACGTGAGCGGCTGCACATGGCTGCAAACCCTTGCGTGCGGCGGCAACCGCCTTGCTTCGCTGGATGCATCTGGCAATATCCGCCTCACCTCGCTGGACGCACGGAACAACCCACTCGTTTCGCTTAAGGCCGATATGCGCACGGGCTACAACGGCGCCAGCGGTTCGGCGCTCAACCTCAAGGCAGTAAACGGCACGCTGAGCGTTTATACGCAGGAGCACAGCGGCAACGATTCACTTATCGACACGGTGGTAACCGCCGTGCCGCCGCAGGACAACTTTTATTTCACCGGCTGGTTCGATGCGGCGGGCAGCGCCGGCATAGACTATACGCTCACGCTTTCCGCAGGCGGCGATTACACCCGCACCGCGCTGTTTGGCTACCATCCCGGCGATTACGGCAAACTGCGCGCCTTCCTCGAGCAGCGCCGCGCAAACGGCACGCCAAACGGCAATTCCATCAGCGCCGATTATGATCCCAACGACCCCGCCACATGGACGCCGGGCTACAGCGTATCGTGGGCGGTCACGTGGACCAACGGACGCATGACCAAGCTCATCTGCTCGCGGATGAATTCGCTGGAAGGCGTGCTGGATCTCTCCGGCTGCACGGCGCTTACGGCCCTGCATTGCTGGAGCGCCAGTCGCCTTACCGGCGTGAATGTATCGGGCTGCACGGCGCTGGAAAAGCTCTCTTGCTATAGCTGCTCGCTTACTTCCATCAACCTTACGGGCTGCGCGCAGATGCGGGAACTGGATTGCGAGAACAATGCGCTTACCGCGCTGAATGTTAGCGACTGCACGCCCATGACCTATCTTAACTGCGCTGGCAATATGCTCAACTCGCTGAATGTTTCCGCATGCACGTCCCTTAAGAAGCTGTTTTGTGAGGAGAACGGGCTCACTGCGCTGGATGTGCGGGCCAACACCTTGATGACCACTCTCAATTGCGCGGATAATCCCCTCCATTCCGTGCGCGGCGTGCTGAATACGGAAGCCGGCCGCTGCGCCTTCTATCTCACCCACGGGGCGGGCGGCACGGTTGCCGAGCGCGTATACACCAACGCGAGCAACAAGTTCGCAGCCACCGCCATTGCGCAGCCCATTGCCGACGCGACCTTCGACGGCTGGTACAACGCTGCGGGCACGCGCGTATCCACCGAGCTGATTTATGAAATGCCCACGGGCGATACGGAGAACGTGCTGATCGCGCGCTTTATTGACGCTTCAGCCCTCACCCTTGACGCGGTTGCTCCCAACGCCAGCACCGTGGAGACGGGGGACAGCGTGACGTGGACGCCGCAAACCACGGGCGGCACGGGCGCAAAGACCTACTACTACCGCTTGTATAAATCCGGCACAAGCGCGCCCATCGACACCAAGCTTTGGGTCGTCGACGATACCTATAGCTACACCTTTGCGGAGGCTGGCTCGTATACGCTCCGTGTGCGCGTAAAGGACGGCAACGGTGTTTTGACGGAGTATCTCAACAGCGCGCCGGTCGTGGTTACGGCCGCGCGCATCGCGCTCACGGGGGTAACGCCGAGCAGCGTAGCCGCCAGCGGCGGGGACAGCGTGACGTGGACGCCGCAGGTGACGGGCGGCACGGGCGCAAAGACCTACTACTACCGCTTGTATAAATCCGGCACAAGCGCGCCCATCGACACCAAGCTTTGGGTCGTCGACGATACCTATAGCTACACCTTTGCGGAGGCTGGCTCGTATACGCTCCGTGTGCGCGTAAAGGACGGCAACGGTGTTTTGACGGAGTATGCAAACAGCTCGAAGGTGGTCGTTAACGCAAACATCGCGCTCACGGGGATAACGCCAAGCAGCGTAGCTGCCAGCGTCGGGGAGAGCATCACATGGACGCCGCAGGTGACGGGCGGCGTCGGCGTAAAAACCTATTATTACCGGCTGTATAAATCCGGCATCAGCGCGCCCATCGATACCAAGACATGGGTGAGCGCAGCGACTTACAGCTACACCTTCACGGAGGCTGGCTCGTATACGCTTCGTGTGCGCGTAAAGGATGGCAACGGCGTTTTGACGGAGTACCTTAACAGCGCAAAGGTTGTCGTTAGCTGACGCATGACCTTCTTCGACGAACAAACCGGGCGAAAGCCGCGCGTGTTTTGCGCGCGGTTTTTTTGGCGCGGCAGGCGGCGCCCTGCAGTGGCGCGCGTTTCGCGCATGGCGCGAGGTTGCCTTACGCCGCGCGCGCGTGCTATACTAACGCATAATGCATTGCGCGCAAACGGGACGCGCGGTTTTTGTTCCGCGCCTTTTCCTTTCCGCCGAAAAGAAAAGGACGAACGATTTCGGATAAGGGGAAAAAATCCATGTATATCAGCTTCAATGTTCCGCCCTATACCGGAGGCGAGGATGCGTATATCGCGGAGGTTATCGCAAGCCGCAAGCTCTGCGGCGACGGACCCATGACCAAGCGCTGCGACGCGTGGCTCGCGCAAAAGACGGGCGCGAAGAAGGCGCTTTTGACGACCTCGGGCACGCACGCGCTGGATATGGCGGCGCTGCTGCTCAACATCGGGCCGGGCGACGAGGTGATCATGCCGTCGTTCACATTTTCCTCCACAGCCAATGCCTTTGTGCTGCGCGGGGCGACGATTGTATTTGTGGATATCCGGCCGGACACGATGAATCTCGACGAGAAGCGCATCGAGCAGGCGATTACCGAGCGGACGCGCGCCATCGTGCCCATGCATTACGCGGGCGTGGCGTGCGAAATGGACGCGATACTGGCCCTTGCGCAAAAGCACGGTCTCGCGGTGGTGGAGGACGCGGCGCAGGCCGTTATGTCCAGCTATAAGGGCCGCCCGCTGGGCAGCCTTGGCGTGCTGGGCTGCTATTCCTTCCACGAAACGAAGAATTACAGCATGGGCGAGGGCGGCGCGCTGCTCATTAACGACGAAGGCCTGATCGAGCGCGCGGAGATTCTGCGCGAAAAGGGCACCGACCGCAGCCGGTTTTTGCGCGGTCAGGTGGATAAATATACCTGGACGGATCTGGGCAGCTCCTTTTTGCCAAGCGAGCTGAACGCGGCGTATTTGCTTGCGCAGCTTGAGCGCGCGGACGAAATCAACGATGATCGCCTCGCAAGCTGGCAGCGCTATTACGAGCTGCTTGCACCGCTCGCGGCGGCGGGGCGCATTGACTTGCCCACGGTTCCGGCGGATTGCGCGCACAACGGGCACATATTCTATATCAAGGCGGCGGATATCGAGGAGCGCGCACGGCTGATTGCCTTCCTCAAGGCGCGCGAAATCGGGTGCGTGTTCCATTATGTGCCCTTGCACTCCGCGCCCGCTGGGCTGCGCTTTTCGCGCTTTGCCGGCGAGGATGTGTATACCACGCGCGAGAGCGAGCGCCTTTTGAGGCTGCCCATGTATTACGGGCTGCCGGCGGAAGCCGTGGCGCGCGTGGCGGAGGCGGTGACCGCGTTTTACGAATAACGCTTTTGGCGCATCCTATAGGATGTTGCGCAATGCGCATCGCGCGCAAAAGGGAATCCCGGCTTTTCTGAAGAAAAGCGTGCGTGGTTGCATATAAACGAAACACCCGGCTTTTCTGAAGAAAAGCGTGCGTGGTTGCATATAAACGAAACCCCTGGCTTTTCTGAAGAAAAGCGTGCGTGGTTGCATATAAACGAAACACCTGGCTTTTCTGAAGAAAAGCGTGCGTGGTTGCATATAAACGAAACACCTGGCTTTTCTTTTCTCCCGAAAAGAAAAGGACGCCGCAGAAACGTGTAAAGGAGAGCAAAGCCTTGCTGCGCATTGCCCAGTGCACCGATTCCTTTCTGCCCATTACCGACGGCGTTGGCCGCGCGGTGTATGAGTATTCCTGCGCGTTGTCCGCGCGCGGCCACGAGTGCTATGTGGTTACGCCCGCGGCGGACGCGGGCTTTCGCGGGCGGTATCCCTTTGAAATTGTAGATTACCTCAGCTTGAAAATGCCCGGAAAGCGCGCGCTGCGCTATGGTGTGGCGGAGCTGGATATGCATTACGTGGCGCGCATGGACCGGGTTCCGCTCGATATTGTGCACGCGCACAGCCCCGGCTCGGCGGGCCTGGAGGCGGCGCGGCTGGCCGAACGGCTGCGCATTCCGCTCATTGGAACCTTTCATCCGAGCTGTTTTGAAAATTTGAGCCGTTCCATTTCCTATGAGAGCCTTGCCGCGGCCGCCCTCAAGCGCACGGCGGATTTTTTCACGCGCTGCGACGAGGTATGGACGGTGTCCGGGCAGGCGGGGGATATGCTCCGCGAGGCGGGTTATAACGGCCGCGTGGAGGTCATGCCGAGCGGCAGCAACGCGCCCGCGCTTTCCGACGCGGAGCTGGCGCGCTGCCGCGATATCTTTCATCTGACGCAAGCGCCCATTCTTTTGTATGTAGGCCGCATCGATATGGATCGCAGCGTGGCGCGCATTTTGCGTACGGCCGCCATGCTCAGGGCGGCGGGCAAGCGCTTTCAAATGCTTTTTGTAGGCCAGGGCCCGGATGAACAGGCCGCGCGCGATTATATCCGCGAGCTGTCCATGCAGGGCGTGGCGCGGTTTTTGGGAACCGTGTCCGACGAGCGCATGCTCTGCTGCCTGTATGCCACGGCTGATTTGCTGCTTTACCCCGCGCCGCTCATGGCCTCCGGGCTCGTCGTGCAGGAGGCGGCGGCCATGGGCACGCCCGCGCTGGTCGTGCGGGGAAGCGCCCCGGCCGAGGGCGTGCGCGACGGCGAAAACGGGCTGTGCGTGGAGGACAGCGCCCCGGCGATGGCGGCGGCCATTGCCCGCGCGCTTTCAAACCCGGGGGCCCTGCGCGCCATGGGCGAGCGGGCGCGCGTCACCCTCCCGCACGCCTGGGCCGAGGTAACCGAAGGCGTGGAGGCGCGCTATCTGGAATTAACCGAGCGGGAGAAGTATTCGCTTAAGCGCAAATCGGGCATATTGCGCTGGGGGCTGGCCTCCGTGGACGAAACCATGGAGAAGCGCTTTGCCGACCTGGTGGGACGGTATCTTCGGCAGGACATGCAGCATATCTACGCCTATCCCAACCGCGAAACGCGGCCCAAGCGTCCCCTTGCAAAGCGCGATGCGTCCCTGCCGCGCGCCACGCCCGAATCGCAGGGCATTTCCAGCGCGGCGCTTGAGGGGCTGTTTACCATGCTCGACGTGGACGCGCAGGCGCAGCCGCACGGCATGCTCGTGGTCAAAAACGGCTGCGTCGTGGCGGAGGCGTGCTGGGAGCCGTATCAAGCGGAGCTGCCGCACCAGCTCTATTCTCTCTCCAAGAGCGTAACCGCCACGGCCGTGGGCATGCTGGTGGACGAGAACGGGCTGGATCTGGACGAGCGGCTTTGCGCCATTTTCCCGGAGCGCGCGCCGGAAAACCCGCTGCACCCCGCGCATAAGCTCACGGTGCGGCAACTGCTGGACATGAGCACGGGCTCGGCCTTTAACGAGGTCGGTTCGGCGCTGGGCTCGGATTGGGTGCGGGAGTTCCTCACGGAGAGCACGCTCTTTGAGCCGGGAACCGCGTTTTCATATAATTCCATGAACAGCTATATGCTCGCCGCGGTGGTGCGCAAAAAAACGGGGCAGACGCTCACGGACTATCTGCGGCCAAGGCTCTTTGAACCGCTGGGCATCGCGCGCGCGCCCTGGGAAACCTGCCCAAAGGGCACGGAGAAGGGCGGCTGGGGGCTTTCGCTCACGCTCGAGAGCGTCGCGAAAATCGGCATGCTTTATCTCAACGGCGGCGTGTGGGATGGCGAGGACGGGAAAAAACGCCTGCTTTCCGAGGAATGGGTGCGCGAGGCCACGCGGCCGCAGATAAAAACGCCCAAGGGCGAGATCACCTATGGCTATGGCTACCAGATCTGGATGACCAAGCGGCCCGGCGCGTTCCTCTTTAACGGCGCGTTTGGGCAGTATATGCTCGCCATGCCCGAGCACAACGCGGCCGTGACGCTGTTTTCCGGCACGGCGCGGCTCTTTGCGCAGGGCGGCGTGATGGACTATATCGACGCGGCGTTTGCAGGCGCGCAGCCCGAACCCCTCCCCGAAAATCCGGAGGCGCTTTCGCACCTGCGCGCGTTTCTTGCGCGGCTTTCCTGCAAGGGGCGCGTGCCCTTTTATGAGGCGGGCGTGGTTTCCGCGCCCTTTTCCGCCCTCGTGGAGCTGATTGACGGCCGGGTCTATACCTTCGAGCGGAACATCGGCGGACTGTTTCCGGCAAACCTGCAAACCATATGCAACAACTTTACGGAGGGCTTGGAGCATATCGTATTCCGCAAGACGGAAGACGGCGCGCTTTCCGTCACCTTTGACGAAAAGCGGAACCGAAACACGCTTGCGCTCCGGCCCGATGCGTATACCACGGGCGCGGTCACGCTCCGGGAGGACACGCAGCGCGTGGCGGTCAGGCTCCAATGCAGCTCGGAAAACACCGGCGAATGGACGTTGCGGCTTTCGGTGCATTTCCTCGAAACGCCCTTTACCAAGCTCATTCGCCTGTGCATACGCGACGATTCCATAACGGCGATTTTCGACGAAAGCCCCTCGGTGCAGGACGCCTCCGCCATGCTGCTCAACCTCACGGGCATTTCGCGCATGCAGCTCGTGCGCGCCGTCATGCCCATCGTGCGGCGCGACAGTTTGCAGCAGCGCTTGCGCGGCTATACGACGGTGACGGCCCAGGGGCGGCTGTAGGCGGGCGTACGGCATCCTTTTCTTTTCCGAAGAAAACAAAAGCACCCAAAGAAAAGCCGGATATTTGGTTTATTAGCAGCCACGCCGGCTTTTCTTCAGAAAAGCCGGATATTTGGTTTATATGCAACCACGCACGCTTTTCTTCAGAAAAGCCGGGTTTTTCCGTTTGCATGCAGCAAGGCTCTTTTCATAGCTTTTTGTTTTTGAAAAAGCCAAGGCTATAAGTCCACATGCAACAGGGCTTTCAAATTTGGGAAAGCCGCGCAACAAAAAAAGCCCCCGCACGCAAGGTGCGGGAGTTGGTTTTATGAGCCCCTCGGATTGAGAGCGGTTATTTCTTGTCGGCCTCGTCGAACACGTCGCCGCACTCGGGACAGAACTTGGGCGGATGGGCGGGGTCCTCCGGCTCCCAGCCGCACTTGTCGCACTTGTAGAGGAACGCGCCGGCGGGCTTGGACTTGCCGCATTCCTGGCAGAACTTGCCCTTGTTCACGGCGCCGCACTCGCATTTCCACCCGTCGATCGGCTTTTGGTTGCCGCACTCCGCGCAGAAATTGCCCGTGTTGCCCGCTTTGCCGCATGCGCACGCCCAGCCGGCGGGCGCCGCCTGTTGCTGCTGTTGCTGCTGCTGCCCCATGCCAAAGAGGGACGCGGGGTTCATGCCGCCCGCCTGATTGGCCATGTTCATGCCCGCAAAGGCCATAAACGACCCGGCGTTCTCGTTCTTGGCCGCATCCTGCATGGCCTGCGCCTGCGCGCTTGCGAGCGTGGCGGCCGCCATGGTGGGGTCGCGCAGCGCCGCCGCCTGCTGGAGGGTCTTGATGCGGTTTTCATCCTCTTCGGAGGCGCTCACGGAGCTTACGCCCACGGACGCAATCGCGAGGCCGCGCAGCTTGGACCACTTCTCGGTAAGGGCCTCGTTGAGCGCGTCGGCAAGCTCGGTCGTATGGCCGGGCAGGGCGCTGTAACGGATGCCCATATCGGAAATCTTCGCGAACGCGGGCTGGAGCGCGGTCATGAGCTCGGTTTTGAGCTGGCTGTCGATCTCGCCGCGGTAGTAGCAATCCTGCACGTTGCCGCAGACGTTGGTGTAGAACAGGAGGGGATCGACGAATTTGTAGGAGTACTCGCCGTGGCAGCGGATGCCGATATCGATATCGAGCCCGATGTTCTTGTCGACCACGCGGAACGGAACGGGGTTGGCCGTGCCGTATTTATTGCCGATAATTTCCTTTTTGTTAAAGTAATACACGCGCTGATCCTTGGCCGTGTCACCGCCAAAGGTGAAGCGCTTCCAGAGGAGCTGGAAGGTGTCTTTAATATTGTTGCCGAAGCTCCCGTACAGAAGCGAAGGCTCGGTGGAGGTATCGTATACGAACTCACCCGTTTCGTCGCAGAACTCCACGACCTTGCCCTGCTCCACGATCATCATAAACTGGCCCTCGTTGACCGCCACGATGGAGCCGTTGGAAATGATGTTATCGGACGCTTTGGTATTGGACGAACGCCCGGAGGTACGCTTTTGACCCTTCTTGACAAGCACGTCCGCCGCCAGCGACTCACAGTAAAAATACTCCCGCCATTGATCGGCAAGCACGCCTCCGACGGCGCCGCCTATCGCTTTGACCAAACCCATCGTTCTATCCTCCTTGCAGGTTTTCTATACTATATAGATTATAGCAACCGGCAAGCGCCTTGTCGAGCATAAACTTGTCGGCAATGGAGGAGGCGGCACGAATATGGACACCCTTCGTTTCTCCGACCGGGGTCCCTTCGTACAGTATTTACAGCTCGCGCTCACGCGGGCGGGCTACGCGCCCGGCAGCCTGGACGGCATTTTTGGCGTGCGCACGCTCCGCGCGCTGGAGCAGTTTCAGCGCGACAGCGGCCTTGCGGCGGACGGTATCGCAGGCAGGCTTACCTGGGGCAAGCTTTTCCCCTATCTTGCGGGCTATACCCTGCGCGTGCTGCGCCCGGGCGACACCTTCTCCCGTCTGGCCTCGCTCTACGACACGAGCGTTTCCGCCATTGAAACGGCGAATCCGGGTTTTACGCCGGAAAACCTTCCCGCAGGCGCGACGCTCGTCATTCCGCTGGGCTTTCCCGTGGTGCCGGACAACGTTGCGTATTCCTACGCGCTCACCTCCCTCCTGCTCGACGGTCTCGCCGCGCGCTATCCCTTCCTTTCGGTGAAAAGCATCGGCTCGAGCGTGATGGGCAAGCGGCTTCTTACCGCGTCGCTCGGCACGGGCGACAAGGCGCTTTTTTACAACGGCGCGCACCACGCCAACGAATGGATTACTGCGCCCGTATTGCTGCTCTTCCTTGAAAAATACGCGCGGGCCGTGGCGGGCGGCGGCCGCCTTTTCGATCAGGACGCGAAAGCGTTGTTTAAAAAAACGCGGCTTTCCGTTACGCCGCTTGTCAACCCGGACGGCGTGGATCTCGTCACCGGCGCGCTGCCCGAAGACGACAGCTATTACGGGCAGGCGCGGGCGCTTTCAGCCTTCTACCCCGCCATCCCCTTCCCCGCCGGCTGGAAGGCGAACATCGCGGGCACCGATCTCAATCTGGGCTATCCCGCCGAGTGGGAGCGGGCGCGCGAGATTAAATTTTCGCAGGGCTTCACGCGGCCCGGGCCCCGGGATTACGTGGGCGCGCGCCCGCTCGCGGAGCCGGAGAACCGCGCCGTGTACGAGTTCACCCGCGCAAACGATTTCCTGCTCACCCTCTCCTATCACACGCAGGGCAAGGTCATTTTCTGGAAATTCCTCGATTACGATCCGCCTCGCGCCGAAACGATCGCCCGCGCCTTTTCCCAGGCCTCGGGCTACGCGCTGGAGGATACGCCCTACGCCAGCTCCTTTGCCGGCTACAAGGATTGGTTCATTCAGGATTTCAACCGGCCGGGCTATACCGTCGAGGCGGGGCTTGGACAAAATCCGCTTCCCATTTCCGATTTGCCGTCCATTTACCGCGACAATGTTGGAATTCTGACATTGGGGATGGTACTGATCTGAAAAATCTGGTATACTAACCGCTATGGAAAATGGCGGCTTAGTCAAGCGCTCCTTTGTCAAGGGCGCGGCCATACTCGGCATTGCGGGGCTCCTTTGCAAGATCATCGGGGCCTTTTTCCGCATTCCACTCTACAACATGCTCGGCGACGGCATGGTGTATTACGAGGCCGTGTACCCCTGGTATTCCACGCTCCTTGTCGTAAGCTCCTCGGGCCTGCCTACGGCCATTTCCAAGCTCGTGGCCGAGCGCGCGACGCTGGGCGACTATGCCGGCGCAAAGCGGGTGTTCCGCAAGGCGCAGTTTTTGCTTCTCATCATCGGCCTTGTGACCACCTCGCTCATGTTTTTCGGCGCGGACGCCATTGCCGAATTGCAGCAGACCGGGCCGGGCGCGGCGCTTTCCTTCCGCGCGCTCGCGCCCGCGCTTTTCTTTGTATCCCTCATGTGCGCCTACCGCGGGTATTTGCAGGGCATGCAGCTCATGGCGGGCACGGCCGTCTCGCAGCTTATGGAGCAGGCGGGCAAGCTCGGCATCGGCTTATTCCTCGCCAAAGCCCTTATGCCCAGGGGCCTTGAATACGCGGCCATGGGCGCGCTGATTGGGGTGACGGCCTCGGAGCTTCTCGCCCTCATCATCGTCGCGTGCTTTTATTGGGCGCGGCGGCGCGGCTTTATGCCCGCAAACGCCGTGAGAACGGGCGAAAGGGAGGAGGGCATTGTCGGCAAGCTCCTTGCCATCGCCATCCCCGTTACGATCGGCGCGTCCATCATGCCGCTGACGGGCATTGTGGACTCCACCATGATCATGCGGCTGCTGCTTAGGCTCGGCATGTCCGAGGCTGCGGCCTCCATGCGCTATGTGGCGCTGCGCACGAACGTGACCTCCATTATCAATATGCCCGCCGTGCTCACCGTATCGCTGGCCATGAGCCTTGTGCCCGCCATCTCGGCGGCAAGGGCGCGGCACGACGCGCGCGGCATCCACGCCGCCTCCCGCATGGGCGTGAAGCTGGCCATGCTCATCGGCCTTCCCTGCGCGGCGGGGCTCTTTGCGCTCAGCGCGCCCATTATTGATCTGCTCTATACCATTGACGGGGAACGCCTCGCCATCGCGGCGCGGCTGATGCGCGTATCGGCCGTGGGCGTGATCTTCCTCTCGCTCGTGCAAACGCTTACGGGCATCATTCAGGGCGTGGGCAGGCCCCGCGTGCCCGTGCGCAACCTTGCAATCGGCGCGGCCGTAAAGGTCGTCGTTATGCTGCTTTTGATGCGCAATCCCGAAATTGAGATTCAGGGCGCGGCCGTTTCCACCGTATGCTGCTACGCGGTGGCGGGCATACTGGATCTTCTTTACCTTGTGCGCAAAACGCGCCTTACGCTCAATATTGCCGATTGCTTCCTTAAGCCCCTTTTCGCCTCGCTCCTGATGGCGCTGTGCGCGTTCTTCACCTATGGCTTCCTCCTCAGCCGGGCGTCCGCGCGCATCGCGACGCTCGGCGCGGTCGCGCTCGCCGCGCTTTGCTATATAGCGCTCATCTTTTTGCTGCGTATGTTTACAAAGGAAGACCTCGCCTTTATCCCGGGCGGCAAAAAGCTTGCCCGCATTCTGTACGGAGGAAAATAAAATGCCGGTTACGGTTGTCACCGTCGCCCCCCTCTCCACGCCCGCGACGCGCACGCTCGAGGCCTGGGAGGCCGTTACGCACGCAAGCCGCCTGTTTTTGCAGACGGACAAGCATCCCTCGGCCAAGCCCGTTCTGGACGCGGGCCTTGCCTACACGTCCATGGATGATCTTTACGAAAGCGCGCCGGATTTTGACGCGCTCCACCGCGCCGTCGCGGAGCGCCTCCTTTTTGGCGGCGATTGCGTATACGCCGTGCCCGGCGCGGGCGCGTTTGAAAGCCTCTCGGTGCTTTGCGCGCTGGCGGCGGAGCGGGGCGTAACGGTCAAATGCCTTGGCGGCGTATCGCTTTCCGAGGCGGCCTTCCCCATGCACCCAGCCGGGCGGCGCGCGTTTGCAAGCGGACTGGCCGCGCCCGTCGAGCCTGGCCTGCCCCTGTATGTGGAGGAGCTCGACACCCAATTGCGCGCGGGCGAGGTGAAGCTCCTGCTTGCGGAATACTACCCGGACGAGTGGCCCGTGGAGTGGGCGCGGCTGGACGCGGCCGGACGCTTCCGCACGCGGCGCTTTCCGCTCTGCGAGCTGGACCGACAGCCCTCCTACGACGCGGGCTGCGCGCTCTATGTGCCCGCCGCGCCCTTTTCGGCGCTGCGGCGCTACGGCTATGCCGAGCTTTCCGGCGTGGTCGCGCGGCTGCGCGCGCCGGACGGCTGCCCTTGGGATCGGGAGCAGACCCACGAATCGCTGCGCACGGCGCTGCTCGAGGAATGCTACGAGCTGCTCGACGCCATCGACCACGGAGACAGCGCGGCTTTGTGCGAGGAGCTGGGCGACGTGCTGCTGCAAGTGGCGCTGCACGCCGAAATCGCCTCGGAGCAGGGCAGCTTTACGCAGCGCGACGTAACCACCGGGCTTGTGGAAAAGCTTGTTTACCGCCACCCGCACATCTTCGGGAACGTGCGCGTAAACTCCTCCGACGAGGTTTTGCGCAACTGGGACAAGCTCAAAAAAGCCGAAAAGCATCAGCAAACGCAGACCGAGGTGCTGCTCAGCACCCCGCGCAACCTCCCCTCGCTCCGCTTTGCCCAGAAGATCCAAAAGCGTGCGGGCGACGTAGGCTTTGATTGGAACAGCGCGAGCGACGCGTTCTTCAAGATTCGGGAGGAAACCGACGAGCTTGCCGCCGCCATGGCGGGCGAGGGCGAACGAAGCGAGGAGGCGGGCGACCTGCTTTTTGCCGTCGTCAACGTGCTTCGGCTCCTCAAGCTGGACCCCGAGCTTGCGCTGCGGGCCGCGACCGACAAGTTTATCGCACGCTTTGCCGAAATGGAGCGCATGGCGTCGGAGGAAGGTCACACGCTTTCACAACTGCCGCTTTCTCAACAGGATCTGCTATGGGAAAGAGCCAAAACTTGCCGAAAACAGGACAAAAATTCATAATTGGGGGCTTGTCAACGGGGGTTGATGCTGGTACAATAATGCAAGTCATCAAATACTTTACGGAGGACTGAAACATGAACAAAACCGATCTGATCGCAGCAGTTGCCGCCAAGAGCGCACTGTCGAAGAAAGACGCCGAGAAGGCCGTCAGCGCATTTGTGGATTCCGTTGAAGAAGCTCTCAAAGCCGGCGAGAAGGTTTCCATCGTTGGTTTCGGCGTATTCGAAGCCAAGAAGCGCCCCGCCCGCAAGGGTCACAACCCCGCCACCAAGGCCGTGATCGATATCCCCGCATCCGTCGCCCCGACCTTCAAGGCCGGCAAGGCGTTCAAGGACGCTCTCAACTAAGTCTCGGAAATAACCGCTCTCAATCGGAGGGGCCCGGAAAACCGGGTCCCTTTTTTCGTATTTGTGCATATCATATATCATGAATGAATTATTGACCTGGAAAAGCATGACGACCTATGCGGGTTCCGTGCTCGCGACGGGCATCGTCACACAGTTTCTCAAGGAATTCGGGGTCTGCAAGCGAATTCCAACACGGCTGCTCAGCTACGTCATCTCGCTCGCGCTGCTCGCGCTCGCGGACGTGTTCACTTGCGGGTTTACCCTGGAGCGCGTGGCGTTGATCCCCATAAACGCCATGATGGTGTCGCTTGCCGCAAACGGCGCGTACGACGCGGTAAACGCAAAAAAGCCCCCGGCCGGGCCGCGAGGCCGCCGGGGACAAGAAAAACGCGGCGGGAACAAGGGAACGGCGGTTTCCCGCAATACGGACGACGGAGAAAGAAAGCCTTAGCGCTGGAGGGCTTGGGACTCGTCCGCGGAGGACGGCTCCGCTTTCCCCGCGCTGAGCGGAGGCTCGTCGCTCTCGTCCGGCGCGATGGTCACCGCGTCGCTGTGGCTGGCGCGATGCGCGCGTACATGCGCCGTATTTGCGCGGTAGCGCGGAGCGATGAGCGAAACGCCGCAATACATGGCGCACACGCAGAGCAAGGCGAGGATCCATTTGGTCAGGTCGTTGGCAAGGAACATCATGTTGCTGTTAAACCGGTCGATGGCAAACAGCAGGAAGCAGAGCAATGCCAGAATGATCGTCAGATGCGGCAGGACACGGTTCAGCATACGGGAAAGATTTTTCATGCCGGGGGCCTCCTTCAGCCCACGAGGGGCTCTCCAATGTAGATAATATCGCTTACATCGCGCGGCGTGCCGTCGGGATGGCTCATATACTCGCCCCGGTAGGCCATCACAGCCGTATCGCCGCCGTCGAGATTGAACGCGACGGTGCAGCCCAGCTCCTCAAACACCTTGGCCAGCTCCATGAGCGTCATGCCGAGCGAATAGCCCTTCTGGCGGCCGTCCACCAGCACGAAGCAATAGTGCCCGGGCTCATAGTAGCCGATGGCGCTGCGGGGGTTTTTTGAATTGACGCTGCTTGAAAAATACTTGGGCGGTTTGCCGTCAACCAGCAGCTCCGGCCCGAAGCACCAGATCTGATACGGCCCCCGGTCGTAGATGCCGTCGAAATCGATGCGCTTTTGCGCGGAAAAGGTTTCCATCACGCCGTCGTCATAGAGCACGCAGATATCCGAAACGAGCGGGAGCTTTTTGATCCATTCCCTGCCGTTGCGCACGGCCAGATTGCCGGATTTGCGGAAGGCGAAATAATCGCCGGAAATCGCCACAATGGAATCGGTCAACCGCGCAAGCTCCAGCGCCTGCATGCGGTTGAAATCGATATACTCCTGCGCGACCGCAGCGCGCAGGCAGCTTAGATCGCGGATATAGATATCGGCCACATAATAGGTGGAATCATAGGCCGTGCGGCGCTCCATCGTCACGCTTACCCACGGGCTTTTGTAGCCCGCCGCGTCGGAAACAGTCGCGTCGGAAAACCGCTCGGCATAGCGACCGGAGAGCAGATCGTTTGGAATGGGCGTGGCGGCTGGCTCGGGCGTGGGCGTGGCAAGCGAATCCGGCTCCGCCATTTCAGGCGGCGCAGGCGTTTCGGCAGGCAGGGACGCCTCGGCGGCGGCGGGCGCGGCGGCCAGCTCCGTGGGCGTAAGGCGGTCTACCCGCACATGATGAAAATACGCGAAAAGAAACAGGAGCGCCGTAAACACGGCGAAGTCCAGCAAAATATCCCGGATCAGGTCGGCCATGCCGCTGGAGGGACCCTTCCCGAAACGCATTTACACCGCTCCTTCGTTCCTTGCGGGGAACACATATTTACGCTGCAAATAAAAGCTCAGCGGATACAGCGCCGCTTCCACAAAAATCTTGCCAACGGCAATGGGCATCACCCGGGTAACGAGCACCATCAGACCGTAGTTGGCCGCCAGCAGGAGCGCGGTAAGCAAATAATAGCGCACAATGCTGGAGAAGCTTCGATCGTTGAAGACCAGGTTCCGATTGATCGAATAGTTGGCAAGCGAGCTCACCGCCCGCGCGCCCACCACGCTGAAGAGCAGCTGCTGCGCGTGCCCGGCAAAAACCGCGGCCAGCGCGAGCACCATCACATAATCGAGCGCCGCCGCGCCAAGCGACGAGGCCACAAACAGCAATATCATTTTATAAATGCGCCACGCGTCCCGCACGGGGTTGAAGTGGGAGGAGGCGTTTTTATCGATATAGACCGTTTCGATCGTGACCTCGACAATGGGCACGCGGTGGCGGGTCGCATACAAAAGCACGTTGATTTCGTACTCGTAGCGCTCGCCCTGCATGGCGAGCATCATGGGGATGCGCGCCATGGAAAAGGCCCGCAGGCCCGTTTGGGTATCGTACACCTTCACGCCGGTGGAGAGGCGGAACACCAGCCTGGTTATGGCGTTCCCGGCGCGGCTTTTAAAGGGCACCCTGCCCGTAAAGCGGCGGCTGCCCAGCACAAGCGCGTCCGGCCGGGAAAGGAGCCGCCGGCACACGGAGACGATGTCCGGCACAAGGTGCTGGCCGTCCGCGTCCACGGTGACGACGCCCTGCGTATCCGCGCAGCTTTCCTGAATATACGCGAGGGCCGTTTTGATGGCCGCGCCCTTGCCCCGGTTGCTTTCGTGGCGCAGCACCGTAGCCATGGGCTCGAGGCGCGCAAACAGCGCGGCGCATGCCGCATCGCTTCCGTCGTCCACGATTATGACGGAATAGGGCGTATCCCGTCGAATTTCCTCTACGAGCCCGAACAGCTTTTCATCAGGCTGGTAGGCGGGAATTACGACTATCATTGGCAAGGATTCCTCCGACGTTTTACTATATGCGTTACCTAAGCATTTATTATAGCGCAGTTTCAGACGGGTGAAAAGTGCCTTTTCATGCATTTTACACGGCGGACAATGTAAACACTTTGTAATTTCTTGCGTTGCGCGTGGTTTTTCCCTGTTTTATGCGATAATATAGCATGAGTTAAGGCTCGGCATATTGGCCGAACGCGGCCATTGGCACAGGAAAGGACGGGGAACAGCATGGACGACGCGTGGAACGGACAGCCGGAGGATTTGACCGGTGAGGAGCAGGGAACCGGCACGCTCGAACAAGCCGGCGGGGACGCGGCCGATTTTGAGCCTTTTTTGCCGACCGATTACGTGCAAAAGGGCAAAAAGGGCAAGAAGAAAAAGAAGAAGCGCCGTTCCGACTCAAAAAAGCGCGCCTTGCTGCTTGTTGCGGCGGGGCTGCTGATCATACTCCTCACGGTCGGCGGCACGTATATATATAACCTTCGCTACAATCCGTCGTCGTTCTTCGGTACCCCGGCGCCCGGCGCTACGCCCGCGCCCACGCCCGTGCGCGCGGACGTGAATCTGGCCGAAGCGACAGCCTCGCCCTCGCCCACCCCCACGCCCACGCTCGATCCCTACGACGAGATGTACGTGCAGGCGGATCAATCCATGCTGCAAAGCGGGAACATCCTCAATGTGCTCGTCATCGGCGTGGACTATGCCGAGGAGCGCGAAACCTGGGATGGCAAGCACGATTATCATTCCGACGTCATGATGGTCATCGCCATCAATTTTGACGAGAACCGCGTGGATCTCATCTCCATCCCGCGCGACACCTATGCGGAGATCCCGGGCGTAAAGGGCATCTACAAGCTCAACGCCTCCATCAATTGCGGCGGCGGGCTGGATGCGGAGGGCGGCGCGGGCTTTTTGAAGACCTGCCAGTCCGTGAGCAACGTGCTTGGCGGCATTCCCGTGGATTATTACTACGCCGTCACCATGCCGGCGGTCAAGGGCCTTGTGGACGCCTTCGGCGGCGTGGATTACGAGCTGGAGATGAGCTTTTCCATGGCGGGCCGCTCCTACCGCGCGGGCCAGCAGCACATGGACGGGCAGGCTGTTTTGGATTATCTGCGCGTGCGCAAGGGGATTGAAAGCTCCATGACGGGCGATCAAAACCGCGTCAACCGGCAAAAGAAAATGATGGTGACGCTCTTTAAGGCTATGCAGAAGAAGAACCTCATCCTCAAGATCCCGGACATCGTGAGCTCCTTTGAAGGGCAGCTCTATACAAACTGCACGCTCAACCAGACCATGGCCCTGTCGCTTTTCGCCTACAAGCTTGCCGGCGACAATATCGGCATGCACTCCATCGGCGGCACGATGACGAATATTTTTGGCTGGAATTTTGTGTTGACCAATCAGGACAAGCGCGTGGCGACCATCAAGGAGGTTTACGGCGTCGACGCGCCCATCCAGTATAAGTATACCGCGGCCTATGCCAATTACCGCTGGCAGTCCATGCTGGCCGACCAGGCGCTGGCGACCACCAAATCGCTCGCCGGCCAGGTGGAGGCATGGCTGGCGGCCGATGCGCTGCTGCCCACGGCTTCGCCCTCCGCAACGCCGGAGGCCACGCCCACGCCAAGCCTGCCGACGGCGACGGATACGCCTGCGCCCGCAACGCCCGAGCCCGCAACGCCCGAGCCTGCAACGCCCGCGCCCGCAACGCCCGCGCCCGCGCCCGCATACTACGCGGGGCTTTCCGCGCGGAGCGGCCTTGGCGGGAGCATAACGCGCCTTGGCATGCGCCGTGCCGCGGAGGTTGCGCTTGGGCAGACGCAGCAGTATTCCGAGCATGAGCGCCAGTGCTACCAAACGTATCTCATTGCCCGCAGCGAGCTGCAGGCGGCGCTTTCCGACGCGGATTCGCGGGCAAAGTCCTTTGCCAAGGGGAGCTCCTCGACAAGCAAGATGAATGCCGCAACCGATGTGCTGCGCACGGAGCTGTCGCACTTTAAGCAGGCGGCGCTCACGCTTGCGGACGCCTTCGGCTATTCCTCGGGGAATTTCAACTGGGACGTGATCTATTGGAAGGACAAGAGCTTTAACGAGGTGATTGTGGACTTTCGATAAGCGCGGCCCCCACGCGCGGCGCACAAGCTAAAGTCCGGCCCCATACACGCTGAAAACGGACAACAAAAGGCCCATTCCTGACGGAACGGGCCTTTTTGTCGTTTTTAACTCGGGTCTTCCGTTTATATTCGCGCACGGCGCGAAACAAAGGGGAGTGAGTTAGCGGGTCTTGTGGTTCTGGAAGCAAGCGCTGCAATAGATGGGTCTGTCGTTTCTCGGCACGAACGGGATCTTGGTGGGCGCGCCGCACTCGGCGCAAACCGCATCGTACATCTCGCGTTCGCTGCTGCGGGTATTCTTTCTGTTGGATCTGCAATCCTTGCAGCGAACGGGCTCGTTCTGGAAGCCCTTCTCCGCGTAGAATTCCTGCTCGCCTGCCGTGAACACAAACTGTGCGCCACAATCCTTGCAAACCAGTGTCTTGTCTTCGAACATGTGTGTTTTTCCCCTCTTTGGATGAAATATATTTAGTATCCGTGGACGGCTGACCTGGTTTTTGCCCCCACACTCGCCAACAGGAGGTTTTGCTTGCCGGCATCTGCTGCCTGCGCACGACCGCCCCTCTCGAAGCTCTTGGCCCCGGTTGGACTTACCTCTAGACCGCACCATGCTCACGGTAAACCGCTTACGTGGATCGTTTCGCCTGCGACTGGCATCGATTTTCAACCACAGACCCGAACTACGGACACCATCTGCATTATAGAACACAAAGCCGCCATAATGCAAACATTTTCTGCGTTTCTTGCAAAAAAGGCTAAAAATTACTTCTTTTCAGGGCATAAGGGCCGTTTTCGGCGGTACGGGGGCGGCTTTTGAGCGGAAAAACGAAGCAGGCATGCGCCGCAAGCCGCCTTCAGTGTGCCGCCGCGCCCTCGGGATAGAGCGCGCGCGGGCCGCCCACATATTTGGGCCGCGTCTTGGCCAGCACGAGCGTGGCCTCGCCGATGCGGCGAAGCTCCGTATGCACGGGCACCACGACAGGGTGCAAATGCATGCCGATGAGCGTGCCGCCGATATCCATGCCCAGGCTCGCCTGCCCGCGCAGATCCTCCGCCATGGCATAGTCCGCGATGCGGCGCGTGGCCTCTGTCGCAAAAGCGCCGCCTGCGTGCAGATGCGGCTTGACCCACACCTCCTGCAAATGAAAGCGCTCGAGGCACGCCCGGGGGACGCAGAGCGCGCGGTTGATGTGCTCGCAGCCCTGCACGGCAAGATAAAGCCCGTTTTTTTCCACAAGCGGCAAAATGCCGTCCATAACGGCCCGGGCTACGTCCTCGTTGCTGGCCGAGCCGATGCGCGCGCCCGCGACCTCGCTTGTCGAGCAGCCGATCACCATGAGCGCGCCGGGCCGGGGGGGCGCCGCCGCGAGCAGGATTTCCATCGCGCCGCGCGCCTCGTTTTCAATGCGCAGATAATCCAAGGGAAAACACCTCGTTTCATAGTATAGGGAGCAAATCCCGTGCTTATCGGCGGACATTATATCACAGAAGAAAGAACTATGGTATACTTAGCACATGGATTGGACCATGGCGCTCACCCTTTGGTATAAGGAGCACGCCCGCAAGCTGCCCTGGCGGGAAACGGGCGATCCCTATTGCATCCTCGTTTCGGAGGTGATGCTCCAGCAAACGCGGGTCACGGCGGTGCTGGATTATTACGCGCGCTTTCTCGCGGCTCTGCCCGATCTCGCCTCGCTCGCACGCTGCGGAGACGACCGGCTGCTCAAGCTCTGGGAGGGGCTGGGCTACTATAGCCGCGCGAGAAACCTCAAGCGCGCGGCGCAATGCGCCATGGAGCGCTTCGGCGGCCGCCTGCCGCAAAGCTACGAACAACTGCGTACCCTGCCGGGGCTGGGGCCGTATACTGCGGGGGCGGTCGCGTCCATCGCCTTTGGCGAGCGCGTGCCCGCCGTGGACGGGAACGTGCTGCGCGTTCTTGCGCGGCTGTTTGCCGACGAAAGCGATATCGCGCTGCCCGCCACGCGCGCGCGCGTGCGCGCGGAATTGCTGCAAGAAATGCCGGAGGACGCGCCCGGGCAGTTTAATCAGGCGCTGATGGAGCTGGGGGCCACGGTCTGCCTGCCGGGCGGGGCGCCCCGCTGCGCGGTCTGCCCGCTTAACGCCCGCTGCCGCGCAAACGCGCTTGGCGCGCAAGCGCGCCTTCCCGTTAAAACGGGCAAGCGCCCGCGCCGCGTGGAGGAGAAGACGGTGTTCGCGCTCTTGCGCGGCGGCGCGTATTTAGGCTACCGGCGCGCGGATACGGGCCTGCTGGCGGGCCTTTGGCAGCTCCCGGACGAGCCCGGCGCGCTCAGCCCGGAGGAAGCGGCCGCGCGCCTGTCGCATTGGGGCCTGCGGCCCGTGGGGGCGCTCGGCTTTTATGAGCGCACGCACATTTTTACGCACATTGAATGGCGCATGCGCGTTTGCAGCACCGAGGTGACGGGGGACACGCCGCCGGGCTGGACGGCGCTTGACGATACGGTTCACAGCCTGCCTGCCGCTTACAGGGTATGCCTGCCCAAAACCTGAAAGCGGGCCTTGTTTAAAGCCCGCTTCCAGGTTTGTTCAACAGAAGGGCCCGGCATCCCGTTTGCGCGCAATGCCAGACTACGCGCCCTGCTCCGCGTCCGCGACGACCACATAGCGCTCCGGGGCGGGGCCCACGAAGGAGAAGGGATAGCAGGTGACCAGCACGAGCTGCACATGGTCGCTTTGCGCATAGATCTTCGGGTCGGTCGGGCTGGTCACGTAGATATCCGAGACGATATAGCGCAGCTTTTCGGAGGCGGTTTCCAGCGTGAGCGCGTCGCCCACCGCTATGTGCTCGAGCGGGGCGAAGGCCGAATCCCGGTGGCCGTGCAGCACGCAGCGCCCGACTGTATTGGGCTCGGCCATGCCCTCGCTTCGGCCCGCGCCCATGGAGAGCGCCTCGTCGCTCGTGCCGTCGTATACCGCGACGGACACCTCCTTTTTCAGGTGCATCGTGAGAATGGCGCGCGCGGTCAGCTCGTATTCAACGCGGTTTGTGTGCGAAATCTGCGCCTCCGCGTCGCCCGTGGAGGAAGGGGCCGGCGCCTGCTCCGAGCGGAGCGTGAAGCGCACCGTCTCCACATTGCGCGCAATCTCCTCGTTGACCTCCCAAAGCTCCAGCCCGCCGTAGAGCATAATCGCTGCCGACACCGCGAGGCATAGGCAAAAGAGCACGATAATGGAGGTATTGGCGCGCGGCCGCTTCTTCTTTCGTTTACGGCTCATGCGCTATTTCGCCTTGCCGAAGATGCGCTTCCTGAACGCGATGGCCAGGCCCGCGGTCAGGAGGAAGGCCACGCCGCCAGCCAGCAGCAGCATGCCGTAATTGCCCGCGGTGTGCGGCACCTCGTTGTTATAGAAGGTGACCGCGCGGTTTTCGCCCTCGACCAGCTCCACGCTCTGCGGCACGGAATCGAGCAAATAGCCCTCCGGCACGGCAAGCTCCTTGATGTGATACACGCCGGGCATGAGATCCGTTATCTCAATGGGCCCGGTCCTGGCGGTGATCACCTCGTAAAGCTTTTGCGTAAACGCCGCGTCCGCATACACGCCCAGCACCGCGCCCGCAAGCTGCTCGGTGGTCTTTGCGTCGCGCTTATAAAGCTGCAAAACGCAGCGCTCGATATAATGGTTGACAAGCGTGATCTCGGTTGTTTCGCCCGGCTTAACGTCAAGCGTTTGCGGCGTCGGGTCCAAGACCCAGCCCTCGGGCACGGCCGTTTCCACTACGGTGTAGGTTCCCGGCGTGAGGTTGCCCTGTAAAATCACGCCGTTTGCGTCCGTTTCGAGGCCCGTGTACACGCGCTTGCTTTCGTCCGTCGCGTCGTCGCCCTCATAGATATCGAAGGTCGCGCCCGCTACGTTCCCGTCCTTGTCGTCCGTTTTCACGATGCGGATAAAGCTGTACGCCGTGTTTTTTAAGTACTGCGTGTGCGTATACTGGTGCACCTCCACGGGGAACACGCCCTCGTAGGGGATGTAGCCGATGGGCGCTTCCTTTTCGCGCACATACCACGTGCCGGCCGTCAGGCCCGTTTGCGCGGCAAAGCCGTTTTCGTCGGTTGTGACGGTGTATACCGTTCCGTCGAAGGCTTCCGTATCCGCAATTTCGAAGACCGCGCCCTCAAGACCCGCGAGCGTGAGCGAATCCTGCTTGCAGATGGAGAGCGTAAAGCCGCAGGACACCTCAGGCGCGAAGGCCGTGTCACGATATACGCGCGTTTGCCCCTCATATGCGCCAATCAGGCTTTGGGACGCGTCGCGGCCGCCCTGCGGGGCGTAAAAATAGCAATCCTGCGCCACGGTTTGCGTGCCCTCGACAAAAAAGCGGAAGGAGGCGTCCGCCGGGAGGCCCGATACCATCACCACGCGCTTGCCGCTTTGATCCGTGCCGCCGTCGGTCACAATCGCGCCGTACGCGGCGGCGACGTCGGTCGTAAAGCCGTAGCGCAGCGCGATGGGCGTGCCGTCGGCGTTGGTTTCATCCGCCATAAAGCGGTAAACGGCCAGCACCGTGTCGCCCTCCGAGGAATAGTCGGCCTCGAGAGAGAGGGAGGCGACGGGCTTTTGCGCGGCTTGGGCCGCCGGGAGCGAGAGATACCAGTTATACAGCGCGAGCACGTTGGCCTCCGGCGGGGTAAAGGCCCTGCCGTCGGTATAATGCCAGATGGCAAGCTGCGCGGCGGAGATGGCCTCCTGCGCCGTGAGCGCGGGAATTCCGCTCGCGCCTTGCAGCGCTTCGAGAGCAAAATACGGATAGGCGTTTAGAATCACCGCGCGCACGCCGCCCGCCGTTTCCTGCGGGACAAGCTCCGTATCGGAAAGATTTGTGCGGCGGTACATGCTGCCGTCCTGCACGACGGTTTCGGTATCGATGCAGTAGGTGGCAAGCCTGGCGCCGCTGCCGTCCTCGAGCAGCAGCAGGCCTGTGCCTAAATCCCCATACGTATAGCCGTACGGCTCCACGCCAATATAGCGCAGATCGTGCGCCCCGTCCGCAAGCGATGCGGCAAAGGCGCTTGTCAGCAGGAAAAGCAGGGAAAACAGGAGCGCAAGGCGTCGTTTTGTTCGGAATTTCATGGGTAAACATCTCCTTTGCAAATTGGACTAAGCCAGGCAAGGGGCCAGCTATGGGCCCACTTGCCCCGTTTACCCTTATATATGCCCGGCAAATGAGCGATATTTGGCAAAAGAAAAGCCCGCCTCCGGGAGACGGGCACGAAGATTGTACAATGGAAGGGGCTCTACTTCGCGAACGCGTGGTAAATGGCGCGGACGGCGTTTTCAAGATCGTCGCTTTCCACGCCGACGATGATGTTCATTTCCGACGAGCCCTGGTCGATCATGCGGATGTTTACGCCCGCTTCGTAAAGCGCCGTAAAGAGCCTGGCGGCCACGCCCAGGCTGCGGATCATGCCTTTGCCCACGGTGGCGACGAGCGCCATGTTCGTTTGCAGCTCGATGGTCTTGGGGTCGCAGTCCCGCTGAATCTCGCGCAGCACCTGCTCGAGGTGCTCCTTGAGCTTGGAATCGGACACCACAAGCGACATGGTGTCGATGCCGGAGGGAATGTGCTCAAAGGAGATGTTGTAGCGCTCAAGCACGCGCAGCATGCGGTAGCCGAAGCCCACCTCGTTGTGCATGTTGTCCTTGTAAACCGTGATGACCGTAAAGCCTCTGCGCCCGGCAACGCCGGTGAGCACGCCGTTGCGCTCGTAATACTTGAGGTAGCTGTCGGGCACGACCATGGTGCCGGGCTCGTCGGGCTTCATGGTGTTCTTTACGTTGATGGGAATTTTGGCCCTGCGTACGGGGAAGATCGCGTCCTCGTGCAGCACGGTCGCGCCCATGTAGGAAAGCTCGCGCAGCTCGGAATAGGACACCGTGCGGATCACGCGGGGATTCTCCACAATGCGGGGATCGGCCATCAGGAAGCCGGATACGTCCGTCCAGTTCTCGTACACGTCCGCATGCACGGCGCGCGCGACGATCGCGCCCGTAATATCGGAGCCGCCGCGCGAGAAGGTTTTAATGCTCCCGTCGCGCTTGCGGCCGTAAAAGCCCGGCACGACGACGTTTTTGCGGCCTTCGAGCTTTTGCGTCCATTTCTGGGTCGTTTCATCGTCGTAGGTGCCGTCGGAGTGGAAGCAAATCAGCTCGGCCGCGTCCAGAAACTCAAAGCCCAGATAGCTTGCAAGCAGCAAGCCGCAAAGATACTCGCCCCGGCTGGCGATATAGTCCTCGCTCGCGTCGTTTTCGATATTCTTGCGGATGGCGGAGATCTCCTGCGCGATGTGCGTATCCAGCGACAGCGCGCGCTCGATGCCGATAAAGCGCTCCTCGATGCGCGCGTAGGCTTCGTCGTAGGGCAGGCCCTGCGCGTATTGCTGCGCAACGAGATACAGGAGATCCGTAATTTTGTCGTCCCCGGGCATGCGCTTGCCGGGGGCGGAGGGTACGACAAAGCTGCGCGCCGCGTCCGCCTCGACAATGGCTTTTACCTGCTTGAAGCGTTCCGCGTCCGCCATGGACGTTCCGCCGAATTTGGTTACCTTAATGGCCATAGAACCTCGTTATTTTTCAATCTTTCTGCATTCGAGATAGTAGCGCTTCTCGTTGGCCTCGCCCATGGAGAAGGTCTTGCGC
>CAZWSI010000021.1:0-37852 GCA_964636405.1 uncultured Oscillospiraceae bacterium | reverse complement strand
GAAGCCACCGGCCTGCCCACCAAGGTATACCTTGGTGGGCAGGCCGGTGGCTTCGAGGTAGAGGCTGGCGCCCATGCCGTCCGTAAGACGGAGGACTTCCTGGGTGAAATCGACCTTGGAGGGATCGATCACGTAATCCGCGCCCATCTTCTTGGCAAGCTCAGCGCGCTCCGGCTGGGGCTCGGACACGATCACGATCGCGCCGCCCATGGTCTTGAGCTCACGGCAGGCAGCCAGGCCGACGGGGCCGGTGCCGCAGATGACGACGTTGTCGCCCGGACGGACGCCGCCGCCGCGCTCGATGACGGCGTTGTAGCCGACGCAGCAGGGCTCAACCAGCGAACCGGCAAGGAAAATGTCCGCTTCGTTGCTGTAGATGCGGCGGAGGGGCTCCAGGCTCCACAGGCAGCGGTCGGGCAGCACGATATATTCGCAGAACGCGCCGTTGACGTTGAAGCCGATCTCATCGAGACGCTCGCAGTGGTTCGGCCAGCCGTCCGCGCAGGGCTTGCAGCTTCCGCACCAGAGCATTTCCTCGGCGCAAACGAGCTCGCCGCCCACGAAGGGCTTGTTGGTGGCCTTGTCCTTGGCGCCAGGGCCGCCCTTGACGACCACGCCCGAAAGCTCGTGACCCAGGATGCAGGGGAAGCCCGTCAGGCCGGGATAGAAGATGTAGCCGTCTTCCTTCTTCTGCGCCATGTGAACATCGCTTCCGCAGATGCCGCAGGCCTTCACTTTAATCAGAACCTGGCCCGGGCCCGGCTCGGGGATGGGATACTCGTCGATGGTGATGTAGGGATCTCTCCATACCTGGCTGCCGAGATAGGTCTGTACCTTGTCGATGTCTTTGCTGCCGAGCTTGAAGCCGGGCTTCGGATCCCAGGTCGCATGCAGGGTTACGCCGCGCATTGTCTTTGCCATTGTTTTGAATCTCCTTCTTAATCGTTATTTTTGATTGCGAAATCAGATTTCGGAAAGCTTGACTGAACGCCCCTCGGCGAGGGATTTCTTGGCCGCGAGGCCGATGCGGATGGACATAAGCCCGTCCTCGGCGGTGGTGGGCGTGGGCGTGTCGTTTACGATGGCGTCCACAAACTGCCGCACCTCGCTTTGATACGCGCCCATGTAGCGCTCAAGGAAGAACCACAGGGGCTTTTCGCCCGTTACGCCGTCCACGGTGCTGATGACCGCGGTGGAGGGCGCGTCGTTTCCAACGGAAACCGAGCCCTTGGAGCCGAACACCTCGGCGCGCTGATCGTAGCCGTAGACGGACTTGCGGCAGTTGTCGATCACGGCCAGAGCGCCGTTGGAGAGCTTAAGGGTGAGCACAGCGGTATCCACGTCGCCCTCCTGCCCGATGGCGGGATCGACGAGCACGGCGCCCACGGCATAGACCTCCTCCACCTCCGCGCCGGAGAGGAAACGAACCATGTCGATATCATGAATCATCATGTCGAGGAAAATGCCGCCGGAAATGCGCACATAGCTTGCCGGGGGCGGCTCGGGATCGCGCGAGGAAATGCGAATGATCTCCACCTCGCCGATTTTGCCGTCCTGCACGGCCTTGCGGGCCGCGGCGAAGTTGTGGTCAAAGCGGCGGTTAAAGCCGACCTGATACTTCTTTCCGGAGGCCTTCGCCATGGCGATAACCTCGTTAATCCGGTCAATATTGAGATCGATGGGCTTTTCGCAGAATACGTGCTTGCCCGCCTTGAGCGCCTCCATAGAGATGGGCGCGTGCGTATCGGTCGAGGAGCAGATGAGAACCGCGTCAATTTCGGGATCGTCGATAATGTCCTTATAGTTGAGGGAAACCTTTTCGATGCCGACGGACCTGGCCCATTCCTCCGCCTGCTTGCTCAGGTACGGATCCGCAATCGCCTTGATGCGCGCCTGCGGCACGCCTGTGAGAATGCTCTTGCCGTGCACCTGGCCGATTCGTCCGGCGCCAATAATGCCGATGTTGACCATCCGTGTCGTCCTCCTTATTGCATTGCTCGTTTGCTGACCTTTGTCGAATGCGCATGCTTATGCTTGCATTATATAGCCGAAAACGTTTACGGGCAACAGGATTATACGACTCATTTCTAGCATCAATCACCAATATGTTTGAGCTGGCTCGGCGGGTAGCCAATGATTTTCTTGAAGAGCCGTGAAAAGTAGTTGGGATCGTTGATGCCGACCATGGCGGCGGCCTCCGCGATGGTCACGCCGCTCTTTCGTATATAATCCAAAGAGGTGGTAATCCTCAAGCGGTTTAGGTAGTCTACGGGAGAGAGGCCCGTTGCCTCCTTAAAGAGCGTGCGGAAATAGTTGGGGCTCAGATAGGACTGCGCCGCGATTTCGGAAAAGCTGATGGAATCGGAAAGATGGTTTTCTATATATAAAATAGCATCTTTCACCAACGTTTTTTTCGTGCTCGTAAACTCCTCCGAAACGGAAAGCTGCCGCGCGCGCACGCGTGAAAAAATAACCAGCAGAATTTCAAGATACGCGCGCAGGGCGCGCTCATGGTTGGGCAGAGCGTCCTGCTGCTCGCGGTACATCTGGGAAAGCAGCGCGGTGACATAGCCCGCTTCGTTCTGATTCAGGCGCAGAATGCCGAATTGATTGAGGCTCGCGGAAAGCGGCAGGTCGCTCACGTCGTCCGCGGCGGGGTAGGCGGCGCTGTCGGGCAGCAGCGCGTCGATCGGGTTGCCCGCGCCATCCTGGCTGTCGCCGCGCCAGAGCGGGCCCCAGCGCTCCTCGAGAAGAACGGGGAAAAACTGCACGTTATAGAGCGTAATCGCGTTTTCGATGATGTAGCTGTGCGGGCGGTGCGCGGGCACAAGGAAGATATCGCCCGGCAGCAGCGGCACCTCGCGGTCGTTATAGCGGTGCTTGCACGCGCCGTCGAGCACCAGCACAAATTCTTGATAGGCGTGGGAGTGAAGCTCTACGGTCTGGGTTTCGTGGACGAGCTCCACGGCGATGGCGGCGCTCGGCGCGCCCTTAAACGGCAGATAAACGCTCATGCGACAATCCTCGGCAAAGCGGGCATATTTCGTTTTTCAAAAAGGGGCCGCCCTTTTTACGGGACAGCCCCCTTGCTTTGGTTTGCTTTCCTGCTAGCTCAGGGAGCAGAAGGACGCGTGCACATAGGCGGTTTTGCCGTTGTACACGATTTCGCACCATTCGCCCACGGTCTTGTTGTAGGTATAGGTTGCGTTCAGCTTCGCATACCCCAGCTTGGTTCCCGTGAGGGAGGCTTCGGCGCGCACGTTGACCGAATAGAGGCAGTTGACGATGGTCACCTTGGTGGGGTTGGTCACCGGGGTGGTCGGGGTCGTCGGTGTGGTCGAGCCCACCGCGCCCGAGGAGGTATAGCTGCCCTTGTTGGAGAGGTTTATGTAGCTGCTCCAGATGAAGGCCTGCTGCGTGGCGCCGTACTGGATCTTGTACCAGCTCCCCGTCTTGCCCAGCACCTTATAGGTTTCGCCAAGATAGGCGTAGCCCAGGTTCTTGGACAGGGCGGAGGCGGAGCCGCGCACATTGACCCTGCGCTTGCAGTTGGCCACCGTGCCGGTGTTGGAAATCGCCGTCACCACCGTTACGCGGATGGTCTTGGATACGCTGTCCGCCGTTGCGGTGATATCCGCGTAGCCGGTCTTGAGGCCGGACACGAGGCCCGTATCGCTCACGCTCACAATGGAGCTGTCGGAGCTTTTCCAGGTCACCGTCTTGGTGTTCGACGTGGCGGGCGCGATGGTGGCCACGAGCTTGGTGGTGTCGTTGAGCAGCAGATCAAAGGAATCCAGATTCAGCGTCACGCTCGTTGCGGCGATGCGCGCCGCGACGGACACGATGCAGTCCGCATACGCGCCGCTGCCGTCGTTGGCCAGCGCGCGGATGATGGCGATGCCCTTGCCCACGCCCGTGATCTTGCCGCCGGTAACCGTGGCGACGTTCTTGTCGGAGCTCGTCCACGTGACGCTCTTGATGGTGGAGTTGGCCGGATAGATGCTGGCCGTCACCGTCGCGGAATCGCCCGCGATCATGGAGAGCGTATTGTTGCTGAGAATCAGGCTGCCCACGGACACGTTGGTCACGTTGACCGTGCACATCTTGGTCAGCTCCTTGTTGGCGTCGGTGCGGCCGTTGGTGACCACGGTGATCACCGCGGAGCCCGGCGCGACCGCCGTGACGGTGCCGTCCGCGCTTACCGTGGCGACAGACTGGTTATTGGAGGTAAAGCTCACGGTCTTGTCGGTCGCGTTGGACGGCCCGACGGTGGCGACGAGCTTTTGCGTATCGCCAATGTTCATGGCCAGCACGGTATCGGAAAGCGAAAGCTCCGTAACCGGGTTGCCGTCCTTCACGGTGATCTTGCAGTCCGCCGTCACGCCGCTTGTCGCCGTGGCGCGGATGATGACCGTCTTCTTGTCCTTGTTGGCGGCGGTTTGCGCGAGCACCGTCACGCGGCCCGTCGCATCGACCGTGGCGACGCTGGTATCAAGGCTCATCCAGCTCACGTTCGCGTAGGTCGCGTCGGAGGGGTAGACCGTGGCGAGAAGCTGCGCGGAGCTTGCCCGGCTCAGCTCGAGGCTGTTTGCGGACAGCGTGATGCTCTGCACCGGGATGGCGATCACCTTCACCGTGCAGGTGTCGATGATCTGCTTGGAATCGTCTCCAAGCAGCGGATCGTTGGTCTTGGCCTGCACCACGGCCGCGCTGCATTCCTTAATCGCGGAGACCGTGCCGTTTGCGTCAACGGTCACATATTTGGAGAAGTCCTCCGCTTTGACGGCAGCGCCATCCGCGTCCGTTACCCTTTTGATAGACCAGGTTATGGTCTTGTTGGTCGCGTTCGCGGGCGTGATGCTGACATTCAGCTTTTCACTCTTGCCAACGCCCAGCGTCAGAGCGGACTTGTCCAGGCCCATGCTGGTGATGGTAACTTGCGCGTCCGTTACGGTCACGGTGTAGGAGGCCTTCCGCTTGGTGGCGTCCGTCCCGTCGCCGCGCGCGGTAACGGAGATAATCGCCGTGCCCACGTTCAGCGCCTTAACGGTGGCATCGCGCTTTTCGGCGTTGAGAGAGAAGCTGGCCACGTTCGTGCCGGTCACATCCGTAATGCCCCAATCCAGCGCGTCCGGGTCAAGTCCCGCCGCGGGATCGGTGGTGGCGGTCAGCGTAAGCGTTCCGCCCACAGCCAGAGGCGCGTCCGTGATGGCCGTGAGCGCCACGGTTGCGGCGGCGGCCTTTACCGTCAATTTGTCGGTGGCGCCCGTCAGATAATCGCCCGCTTCGTCCTTATAGGTAAGGGAGGTCAGGGTGACGGTCGTGTCCGCGGTCAGCTTGTCCGTGCGGGAGGGGCTGTAGGCAAAATCCTCCAGGCTCAGCGCGTCGGAAAACGTGCCGTCCGTATACTCAACCTTCACGACCATACCTTCGGGGGAGAAGGACTCGCCCGCGAAGTATTTAAGCTGCGTGGGCTGCGTGACGACCACCAGCGCGGAGGGATACTTATCGACGACGTCCAGCTCGAAGGAGGCGCTCCTTGTCCAGGCGTTGGTGTGATACTTGACCACATCCCAGCCGTAGGGGTAGAAGCCCATGGTCACGCGAATGACGTACTTGCCCTGGCCGGGGAATTTATAGCCCGTCGATTTTACCGTCGAGCCGGTCTGCGTGAAGATGTCCACAAACGAACCAAGCGAACCGTCGCCGTTCTTGAGGGCGACGGCGATGGTCATGGTGGCCAGCTTGACCGGGTAGGTCGAGGGCGCGCCCAAGGCGACGCCAGTGGCCTTGCCGTCCTTGTCAAACGAATAGGCCCAGGTCTCGCTCGGGCCGGGATACTTCGCAAAATACGTATCGCCCGCATAGTTTGCACCGTATTTATCATAATAGGTGAGCACCATGCCGAGAGGATTGAACGCGTCCCCAGCCTTATAGGTCGTGTCGGTCGGCTTGGCTGTGATGGCGACCGATTTTGACGCGGGTTCCGTCTCCTCTCTGTCTCCGTCAGCCAGGCTGACGGCCGGCAGCATTGTCAGCACAAAAAGCAGGCTGAGAAATACGGCGATCATTCGTTTCATACCCATAACATCCTTTCGTTTCGCATGAAATACGATTCTGCCCGGATTATACAGGACATTGCATAATCTGTAAACACTTCCAAAAGTGACGGTCTTCGCCTCCGCGTCACAATTTCCTGAAAATCTAGGCAAGTTCTCCCATATTTTGTGTGGAAACCTCATAATTCGCCCCCACATCTGGGGTAAAAACGTCATGAAAAGTTCAATATCAACGTTTTGTGAACAAATCCAAGCTGCTGTTTTCGGGGACTTTTCACTCTTATATATAGCTTTGGTGCAATGCCCGCGCGTTTGGCCAGCCCGAAGCGGCTGTCAAAAAATGCATATCGCGCATGTATATACGCATGAATATTAGCAAGGCGGGCCGGAAACCGGCCCGCCTGTGGAGCCGTGGGTTGCCGGCTCGCGAGAGGGTTGCGCCCTCCGTTTCGCCGGCGGAGGAGGGAGGTTAGCCCGTGGCCGTCTCCTTCTGCACGCAGCGGACGAGCAGGCGATTGTTGCCGTTGTTCCGGCAGGTCATGAGCGTAAGCCCACACTCGCCCTTGTATTTATCGAGCGCGCTGAAGGCGTCGGGCTCGATGCCCTTCATATCGTACACCTCGTAGCGCACGCGCGTTCCGTCCTTGCCGGTGAGAAACAGCTCGCTGCCCTCCTTCAGCTCGTCGATGCGGCCGAAGTGGGAGCCGTTCTTGTAGTTGTGGCCGATGACCACGAGGTTGCCCTTTTCGTTCGCGCCGGGGCCCTTGTAGCGGCACACGGAGATCTTCAGCAGCTTATACGACCACTTGCCGATGATGGGCAGCTTCTGCTCAAGCTCCGGGATCTCCAGCACGCCGATCACCCCGTCGTCGCCGACGGAATTGACGATCTTCTCGATCATGGCCTCGAACTCGACCTCGGCGGGATCCTCGGGCGGAACGTACGCGCCCGCTTCGTCCACACCGTGGGAATCGTCCTCGGCCTGATGCTCATCCGCGTTCTGGGCGGCCGCTTCGTTCGCCGCCGCTTCCGGGTCTACCGTGGGCGCTGCGGGCGCCTGTCCATCCGTTTCGGCGGGTTGCGGCGTGCGCCGCAGCTCGGGCGGTACGGTGGGGCCCTCGGGCATGGGCGTGTTGCCGTTCTTCTCCTCAAAGGCTACGAGCAGGCTGTTGGCATATTTGCCGGCCTGTACGCCCTGAAAATACTTCACGGCAAAGAGCGTCCACACCGCAAAGGCCAGCGCGAGCGCTGCAATGAGGAGCGCTCGCGTCAGCTTTTTGGCCTTTGCGTCGCCGTTATTCGGCGCGCAGTTTCTTTCTTCTCGCATTCACAATCCCCGCTGCCGCAATGAGGGCGACACAGGCGCCGCCGAGCACATACACCCACGTCATATCCTGGCCGGTCTGGGGCAGGAAGGCAAGACCGCTTACATAAATGGTGTGGTAGGTGGTCACGCCGCTTGCCGTCTGGCAGTATACGCGCACGGTTCCGTTGTTGACGGCCTTCACATAGGCCGTGGCCACGCCGGCGCGGAGCTCTTTTTCCGAGGAAGCGATGCTGACGACCTTGCTGTCGGCCTTGCCGTCAAAATTGCCGTTGGAATCCGCGCTGTCGCACCACCATTTCACGGCGCTGGTGGCCGGGGTGGCGGCGTTGGCGTTGGTCAGGGTGGCGGTCAGGGTCGAGCGCTGGTTGCGGCTCGTGAGCGTCTGCACATCCGAGCTCAGGCCCAGCGTGGGGTTGGGCAGCGAGACGACGATCTCGATGGACTTGCTCAGCTTGGTGCCGTCGGAGGCGGTCAGCGTCGCGGTCACGACCGTGGTGCCGGAGGCCTTGGCGATGATCTGGGCAAGACCCACGTTATTGGTCAGGTTGGTGCCGGGCGCGGGCGAGAACTGCGCCACGTTGGTGGAGGTCGCGCCCTTGTCGTTGATGCTCCAGGCCACGACGTTGTTCGACACGAAGCTGCTGTTGGGATTGTTCAGCGTCACCGTGACGGTCGAAGCCTGATTCGCGCTCGTAAGCGAGGTGGGGTTCGCGCCGATGGACAGCGTGGGCGTGGCGGGCGCTGCGTTTACCGTGATGACGGCGGCCGCCGCGGTCGTGGCTGTCACCTGCGGATTCGTGCCGGTGAAGGTCGCGGTGATGTTGGCCGTACCGGCCGCAACCGCGGTCACCTTGCCGTTTGCGTCGACCGTGGCGGCGGCGGTGTTGCTGCTCGACCAGGCGTACGTGCCGGGATAGGTGGTGGTGTCGAGGCTATTGCCGGCCACAGCCATGTTTACCGTTTCGCCGACGGTGAGCGTTTGCGTGGCGGGCGAAACGGTGACCGTGCCCTTGAGCGTAACGGTCAGATCGATGGTCTTGACCGTGTTGACCGCGGGCGTAGCCGTGGCGTCAGCGTAGGTCGCCGTAACGGTCGCCGTGCCGGGCGCAACGCCCGTAACGGTGATGCTCGTGCCGGTGTTGGCCGCGGGTACGGACACGACGGCCGAATTGCTGGACGTCCAGGTAACCGTACCTGCGCCTACGCCCGCAGCGTCGAAGCTGGCGCTCAGATCAGAGGTATCGGTTACGGCAAAGGTGGTCTTGGTGGCACTGATGCCGGCGAGGTCCGCGCGCGCGTTCCGCAGGCCCACTATGCCGCCAAGGCACAGCGCCAGCGTGAGAACGAGCGCGAGGATGTTGCGAATACGGGATTTGGTCATAAATAAAGTCCCCCTCCTAAAAATATGATGGGCGCGCGGGACGCACACCACAATACAAGATTATGCTTGTACAGTGAGCACGATATCTCCAAAAAAAAACTTTGTCAAGCCGACGCGGGGCCGAAACGGAAGGTCTTACAAATTGTTTACAGCTTCTCCACAGAATGTGAACAGAAAAGACGCAAAGCCCCATGGGGCCGGCCTTTTGGCTTCCAGGATATGACAAAACTCGACGGCGGGTCTGGCGCGCCCCGGCTAGCGCATGGGTGCCGACTGACGCGTTATGCCCCGGTAGCTTGCGTCGATGGCGCGGTAGGCCTCGAGCGTGCCCACGTCGAAGCGGCTTCCGGGCATCTCCATGGCGTACACGGGCCGCCTTTTGCACAGCCACGCGATAAAGCTCCCCGGCGCGTCGGCCGCGCACCCCTCCGAAAGGGCGGCGCCCACAAGGCGCGCGTCGCTTTTAGCATAGATATAGAAGGGCGGCACGGCCCAATGCGAGCGCGGCGCGGCGGGCTTTTCCTCCATGCCCAAAACGAGGTCGTCTTCGCCGAGCTCCAGCACGCCCGTGCGCGAAAGGCGCGCCGCGTCCGGCTCGAAGTGGCGCATCACGCAGGTGGCGCGCTTTTTTGCAAAGTAGGCGGGAAAGCAGCGCAGGGAGAAATCCAGCACGTTATCCCCGGCCAGCACCAGCAGATCGTCGTCGCAGCCCAGGCTTTCGATGGCAAAATGCAAATCGCGCACCGCGCCAAGGCGCGTATCGTTGGATTCGCTGCCGTCGTCGAGCACCGTTATGGGCGCGGAGAGGCGCTTTTGCGCGCCCTCCGCCCACGCGGCAAAATGCGCGGCGTAGCGATGGTTGCCGATCACGGCATAGCGCGAAACGCAGCCCGCCGCGTCAAGATCGTCCAGCAGCCAGTCCAAAATGGGCTTTCCGGCCACGGGCAAAAGCGGCTTGGGGAAGCGTTCGGTCAGGGGATAGAGCCGGGTGGCATAGCCCGCCGCGAGCACAAGCGCGATCATTGGCCAAGCTCCTCGGCCTCGCCGAAGCGGCAGCCGTCTGCCGTGCGGCAGATATGCGTGCTGAACGCGTCCTTGAGCGCCGGGAACGCGCGCGCATAGCGCTCCGCAATGGAGGCAAGCGCCTCGTCGCGCCGCGCCGGATCGACAAGCGCCATGCAGCAGCCCTTAAAGCCCGCGCCGCTGAAGCGCCCGCCGTAAACGCCGGGCGTATCGAGCATGAGGTCGTAGAGCGCGCGCAGCTCGTCGGAGCCCGTTTCATATAAATAGATGCTGCTGTAGCCGCTTTCGAAGCAAAGCCTGCCGTAAAACTCGATATCGCCGCGCCGCCACGCCGCCGCGCCCTGCTCGGCGCGCGCGCATTCGGAATAGAAGTGCTTGGCGCGCTTCTGCCACGGCTCGGGCAAAAGCCGCCCGTACTGGGCGAATACGTCCGGCGGAACGTCGCGCAGACAGCTGTCGGCAAAGCGCCCGCAGGGAAGCCCGGCGAAGGCCTTGAGCGCGTAGGAGGCGGCCTTGAGCTCGTCCACGCGCTGGTTGTATTGAGAACCTACGAGGCTCCGCTCCACGCCCGAAAACAGGATGGCAATTTCAAAGGGCTTGGCCTTGGGCGCGGCGGGAATGCGCTCGAAGCGGCCGTCGGCGGTGTCGAGATAAAGGAGGCTGTCCTTTTTTGCCAGCATTTCGCAGGACTGATCCAGCGAGCCAACGCGCACGCCCACATACTCCGATTCCGCGCGCATGGCGCAGCGAATAACCTCCTCGGGGGTCAGCGCGACGCCGTTTACATGGCACAGCGCGCTGAGAAACGCGATGGTCAGGGCCGCCGAGGAGCTGAGGCCCCCGATGGGCAGCATGCCGTTGACCACGCCGCGCACGCCGCGCGCAAGCTCCACGCCGCGGCCCTCGCCGCCGGAAAGCGCTTGCGCCGCGCCGCGCAGATAATCGCCCCAGTCGCCCTGCCGGGGCGGCACGGCCTCCACGGAAAAAACCGTTTCCCCGGGCAGATTGACGCTGCGCAGCTGCACAATACCGTCGTTTGTCGGCTCGAAGAAAATCTCAATGCCGCGATCCAGCGCAAAGCCCGTCACCTTGCCGCGCTGGTGATCCACATGCGCGCCGAGCGGGCACACGCGATAGGGGCAGAACACCCGCAGCAGCGAGCCGCGCCGCCCGTAAAGCCGCTGAAAAACATCGAAAACGGTTTCCATTACGCTCCTCACACGAAAAAAATGATACGCGCCAATCGCCACGCGGCGCGCCAGCCGGTTGCCGTGCGGCAAGTTTGTCAATTGTACGCCATAACCGCCCGTTCGTCAAATGCCGGGCAAAGCGGCGTTTTGCTATAGGCGCAGCGCCGCGATTTGCTCCGCGTAAAAATCCGCCATGTCCACCGTGGCCCCGGTCAGGCGGGAACGCTCGGCCGCGAGCGCCACAAGGTGGCTTTCCACGGAAGCCTCCGCCGAGGAGAGCTGATACGCGCCGTCCGTTTCCACGGTTTTCAGGAAGCCCGCGATAAAGCGCTCGTCGCTCCCGGCATGGCCCGAAGCGCCCGTGTCGATTTGGTATACCGTGTGCGCGTCGGTGAGAAAATCCGCGATTTCGATCGTGCTGCGGTCAAGATCGCAAAGCAATTGCCCTCTGGTTCCCATGATGTTCATCACACGCGTTTCGCGCTGGGTAAAGGCGCTCATGGAAAAGCTCACGGTTACGCCGTCCTCCATAAGGAGATTGACCACCTGATGATCCACCACGTCGTTATCGCAAGCATACACGCAGCGGCCGTACGGCCCCTCGCGCAGCGCGCGCTCCACCGACGCGCGGGTGAGATCGAGCGCGAGCACGCTGCGGAAGCTTTCACGCTTCCAGCCCTCGCCCTCAAGGTAGATTTTCCCGGCAAAGAAAGGGCATTTTTCCGTGCGCGTGCAGCCGTCGTAGCAGCGCGGAGCCGCGCCCGGCGGCGCGCATTCCTTGCGAAAATGAAAAAGGGAGCCAAACGACGAAACCTTTTGGCAGCGCTTCCCGGCAAGGTAGAGGAGCAGATCCATATCGTGGCAGCTCTTGGCGAGAATCATGGGGCTGCTTTCCGCGCTGCTGCGCCAATTGCCCCGCACATAGGAATGCGCCATGTGCCAGTAGCCCACGCTTTCGGCGTGGTGGATGCTGACCGTCTGTCCGAGCGTGCCCGCGTCGAGGATTTCCTTGACACGCGTATACAGCGGCGAATAGCGCAGCACGTGCCCCACGGTGATGGTCTTTCCGTAGCGCCTGGCCGCCTCGCCCATGGCCACGCACGCGGCCGCGTCCGCGCTCATGGGCTTTTCGCAAAGCACGTGATAGCCCTTCTCCAGCGCGGCCTTCGTGGGCTCGGCGTGCTGCCTGTCCTGCGTGCAAACAAGCGCGCTGTCGGCCATTTTTTCCTGCGCGAGCAAAGCCCTCCAGTCCGCGAAGGCCCGCTCCGGGGGAATGCCGTGCGCAACGCAAAGCGCCGCGCGCCGCGCCTCGTTCGGCTCGGCCACCGCCACGATGCGGAACGCCTTCGGATGCGCAAGCGCATAGGCCGCATACACGCCCGCGCCGCGCTGCCCCGCGCCCAGTAAAACGGCTGTAACCATGCTTTGCCTCCTGTAAAATCCGTGTCGCCCGTTACCGCGTAAACAGCCCCGCGTACGGAACGCCGTCGATCACCGCGTGCGCGAGCAGTTGCATATCGGAGCTGTCGCCCATGAGAATGCCGCCCACAAGCTTGCCCTCGCAGAGGTAGTATGAAGCCATGGAGAGGCCGTCCGGCGCGTACCTTGCGATGTGCTCGTATGTCTTGCCGGGGTCCTTGCCGATGTCGCCGACGGCATAAAGCGAGGTGTCCATGGCGTTGAGCGTGAGGGCGGGGAGCGGATTTTGGTAGGAAAGCGGCTCGCCCGCGGCGTTTGCGCCCGCGCACTCGCCCATGGCGCTCGCCTCGGGCCAGATGCTGTAATTCACGCCCAGATACTCCGCGCAGTCCCCGCAGGCATAGAGATCCGGCGCGCTCGTTTCCATGTGCTCGTTTACGGTCACGGCCCGGCCGACGGCGAGGTTCGCGTCCCGGGCAAGCTCCGCGTTGGCCCGCACGCCCGTGGACACCACGACAAGATCCGCCGCGAGGAAGGAGCCGTCCTTGAGCGTGACGCTCTCTGCGTGCTCCTGTCCGCAGATGCGCTCCACGGCTGCGCCCAGCGCCAGCCGAATGCCCTTTGCCGTTACAAGCTTTTGTAAAAAGGCGGAGCTTTCCGCATCGAGCTGGCGGTGCAAAAGCCGGTCGGCCGTTTCCACCACGGCCACGCCCATGCCGGTTTTGCGAAGCTCCGAGGCGGCCTCGAGCCCCAGCACGCCGCCGCCGATGACAACCGCGTGCCGCGCGCGCGGCAGCAGCTCGCCGATGCGCAAAACGTCGGCAAGGCTGCGGATGCTGACCACCTCGGGCAATTCCACGCCGGGAAAGGGCGGCACAAAGCAGCGCGCGCCCAGCGCGTAGACGCATTTATCATAGGGATAGCGCGCGCCGTCCGCCGTTTGCACCGTGCGGGCGACCGCATCGAGCGATACCGCGCGCTTGCCCGTCTGCAAACGGATGTTCCGTTTTTCGTACCAGCTCCGCTCATGGATGGCAAACGCGTCCCGCTCGAGCCCCTTCAGGAGGTTTTTTGTGAGCATGGGGCGGTTGTAGGGCAGCGCGTCCTCGCCGCAGAGCATGCAAATATCGCAGCTTTCATTGCGCGCGCGTATGGCCGCGGCCGCCTGGACGGCAGCCGGGCCGCCGCCCAGAATCAAAAAACGCTCGTCCGTATCGCGCAGAAAAGCGGGCTCGTCCTCCGTCTCCAGCGGCTCGAAGTTCTCGCTGCCCACGCCGCACACGGGACAAAGCTCCACGTCCGCGGGGAACACCGCCCCGCACACCAGGCACCGAACCATTTTGACCGTCGCCTGTTCCATTGCACAAGCCTCCCTTTACGCTCTATTGTATCGATTGTACCATACTTCCTCGTTTGTATCGACCGAAAAATATGGTATACTGACAAAAAACGGAAGGGGCTTTCCATATGTTTGAGTTTGACAAAATGTGCAAGAAATACGAGGCGCTCAGCTTCGAGGAGCTCAAGGGCATCGTAGCGCACGAAAGCGCCGTTATCCTGCCCGCGCTCGATGCGCTCGAGGGCGACGGGCTGGATTCCTTCATCCTCTTTGTAGCCACCTCCTGCGCCGCGAGCGGCCGCTTTGAATTGGCCGAATACAAGCTCTTTGAGGAGGTTACGGGCGTGACCGTTTCCTATGAAACCGCCTGCGCCATCGTGGACGCGGCCGGGGGCCGGGAGGCGCAGGAGATCGTGGACGCGCTTGCCGATCTCTTCGGCGTGCTCGACGAGGAGGTCAAGTACAGCATGGTCATCTTCTGCCTCGCCTTCTGCGCCGCAAACGGCGATATCAATTTGCGCGAAAAGCGCTTTATCCGCAAGCTCCTGCGCGAGTAGGCGCCGCGCTTTTTCCGCCGCTGAAGGGCCGCTTGTCTTAAGGCGGCCCGGCAGCATTTTCGCGCCAATCTTCATCTTTTCTTCATTTGACACCGTATCGTCAAGCAAGTACAATAAAACGATGAATGATATGCATCAAAGAAAGGAGCCGGCCATGAAGGAATTCTTCAGAAAGGTCTTCTGCGGCATCGTCATTGGCGTCGGCTGTGTACTCCCCGGGGTTTCGGGCGGCATTATGGCCATCAGCATGGGCCTTTACGAGGGCATGATCTCCGCCATCAGCGGGTTTTTTAAGGCTGTCAAGCGCAATTTCCTCTATCTGCTTCCGTTGGGCATCGGCGGAGCTGTGGGCCTTGTGCTCACCAGCAACGTGCTCTCCATCTTTCTGGAAAAGAACGAAGCCTCGGTCATGGCGCTCTTTGCCGGGCTTGTGCTGGGAAGCCTCCCCTCCCTCTTTCTCGAGGCCAAGGGCGAGGATCGCTTCAAAAAGCGCTATGCCGTGGCCGCTGTGTGCGGGCTGCTCTTTGTGCTCGCGTTCGGCTTTCTTGAAAGCAGCGTCACCACCAACGAAAGCGTCGCCGCCTTTACGCCCGTCACCGCGATTATCGCGGGCGCGGTGCTCTCCATCGGCGTGGTGATTCCGGGCGCAAGCTCGTCGTTTCTGCTCATTTACATGGGCCTGTACGCCGCGCTGCTCGACGCGATGGCGGGCATTATGAATATTTCCCTGCTGCTGCGCGAGGGCCTTTCCTCCGCGCTGAGCAAAATGGGCTCGTCCATCGTCACGCTTATGATGGTCGCCGTGGGCTTTGGCGCGGTTGCGCTGCTGCTCATCAAGCTCGTCAACGCCGCGCTGAAGCGTTACCATGCCCTTTCCTATTTTGCCATTCTCGGCTTTGTCATCGGCTCGGTCGCGCTCGTTATGCCCAACATCATCCGCGGGCTTACCTGGTTTACGCCCGTGCTTTTCCTCGCAGGCCTGCTTTTGAGCATCTTTGAAGGCTACATGCGCGCCCGCAAAGCGGCCGTACCGCCCCCGCTCGAGGAGAGCGTGGAGAAGGAGCCGGTGCTCTTTGCGGAGGCCTCCGTGGAAACGGACGCGCCCGCCGCGTCCCTTGCCGAAGCCGAAAAAACGGAATAAAGCTTACGCGCGCAACGCGCGATGCAGCCCATCGGCTACTTTGCCGATGGGCTGTTTTGTTTTGCATCTTTTTCCCGCACCCCGGCATTCCGTCGCGCCCGCGCCCGAATCCCCCCGCGGGGCATTGCGCGGCCGGCCGCGGGGCTGGTACAATGCTCCCGTGGCCCGGCTTTGGCCAAAAACGGGAACGCGGGAGGGAGCTTTTCCATGACGGCTGTTAAAAAAACGGTGCTCGCGGCGGTGTGCGCGGCGCTCTGCGTGGTGCTGCCGCTCGCCTTTCACGCCATTCCAAACGCAGGGAGCGTATTTCTGCCCATGCACATCCCGGTGCTGCTGTGCGGGCTGCTCTGCGGATGGCCCTTCGGGCTGGCGTGCGGGCTGATCGGGCCGCTGCTTTCGAGCCTTCTGACTGGCATGCCGCCCATGGCGATTCTGCCCGCGATGATGGCGGAGCTGGCCGTATACGGCGCGGTTTCCGGGCTGATGATGAAGTGGGTCCGCACGGGGCGGCTTTACCCGGATCTGTATGTTTCGCTCATTGCCGCGCTGCTTGCGGGCCGCGCCGTGGGGGGCGCAGTGAAGGCGCTGTTCTTCGCGCCGCAGGGCTATTCGGTGGCCGTATGGGCAGCCGGGTATTTTGTGAGCTGCTGGCCGGGGCTGCTCATTCAGCTCGTTCTCATTCCGGCCGTCGTGCTCGCGCTGGAAAAGGCCCGGCTCGTGCCCGCGCGGTATTGAGCGGTTCTCATCGAAGATTCACAGAATCGTCACGCACCCGGCCGCCCCTTTGCTTGTCAGGGGCGGCCGTTTTGGCTATAATGAATGAAAAACTTGCACAAGGAGAAGGCTGTTGGAGAAATGTAAGCCGGCGGGCGCTCCCGGAAAAAGAAAGAGCCGCGTCCGCGTCGCGCCGCTGCTGAAGGCCGTCGTCGCGTCGCTCGCGGTGATCGTGATACTGGGCGCGGGTGTGGGCGTATACCTCGTAAACCGCCTTATGGCGCTGCAAAAAGCGTCCGTGGAAATTGTAGACCGGCCCGCGGACAATATCGGCACGCCCGTTCCCGTAAAGGACGAAAGCTTGCAGAGCGTGGAGGGCGACCCGGACGATTTGAACGTGGATCACGGCGTGCAGACGGACGAAACGGCGGAGGTACCCATCTATGCCACGGGCCGCCTGCGCAAATACGTGTTCAGCGTGCTGCTTGTGGCCCAAACGGGCAGCGTAAAAAGCGCGGAGCGGCAGACCGACACGATCATGCTCTTTTCCTATAACGCGGCCACGCAAAAGCTCACGACCGTTTCCTTCCTGCGCGATTGCTGGGTTCCCATCGAGGGGCACGATTTCAACCGTCTCGCGGCCGCCTACAGCTACGGCGGCGTGGGGCTTGTGACCAACACCATCAACGATTATTTCGGGCTCGATTTGCAAAACTACGCGGTTACGGGCGTAACCGAGCTGGCAAGGATTATCGACGACCTGGGCGGGGTGGAGCTCACGCTCACCGCCGAGGAGGCTGCCTATGTCGGCGCGCATACCGGCGCGTCGCTTCCCGCGGAGGGCGGCAGCGCGCAGTTGACCGGCGCGCAGGCCATGGCCTACGCGCTCGATCGCACGTCGGGCGGCAACGGTGATTTTTCGCGTTCGGAGCGCCAACAAAAGCTTGTGACGGCCTTTTTCAGGAAACTGCGCGCGCAGGCCACCGACGAGGCGGGGATGCGCAAGCTGCTCAGCCTTGTGCTCTCGGGACTGCAAACCAACGTGGAGCTAGGCCTGCTTGCCGAAACCGGCAAGGAGATCATCAAGGCGGACAAGGTAACCTTTGTGACCGCGCGCGCGCCTGCCGACGGCTGCTGGAGCTATGCCAAAAAGGAAGGCGAAAGCGTGATCTCCGTGGACGCGGAAGCGAATAAACCGATTTTGATGGAGGCGCTGTATGCCGGATAAGGAACCCGCCGCAAAGGAAAACGGCGCGCTCGAAGCAAGCCGTCCCGCTTTAAGCGACACGGCCGCCCCGGAAGCGCGGGCGCTCGCAAAGCGCGCAAAGCGCGCGGCCGCGCGCAAGCGTCGCAAGCGACTGACGGCGGTTTTTATCGCGGCCATCGTGCTGCTTGCCGCGCTTGCGGCCGTCGTTGTGGCGGGCGACGTGTTTTTATTCCGTCTGCTGCGGGAAACAGAGGCGCGTCAGGCGCAGGCAAGCGAGCATGCCGGCCAGACCGCCGCGCCTACGCCCACGCTTATATCCACCCCGAGTCCCGAGCCGACTCCGGCGCCCACCCAGACACCGGCGCCGACCCGCGCGCCCAAGGCGGGCGATATCGCGGTCAATTTCCCGGACTACGACACCGGCGCAGACGCGGACTACAGCTATCAAAGCGACGAGATCCGCATTGCCGTGCGCTCGTACGTTCAATTCCCGGAGGCATATTTTATCGCGGACGTATGGATACGGAACCTCGAGGCCTTTAAGGCCGTGTTTTCCAACGATACCTTCCGCTCGACCTACCAGCCGCCCCTGGATATCGCCGCGCAGAACAACGCGCTGCTCGCGGTGAATTCCGACTGGAACACGGGCATCGTCATCCGAAACGGCAACCTTATGCGGAAAAGCCGCATCGATGGGCCGCTGCTGGTGCTGTATAAGGACGGGCGTATGGAAACCTTTTCCATGTCGAGCCGGCAGGACGGGGACGAGCTGCTTGCGGCTGGCGCGTGGAATAGCTGGGCGTTTGGGCCCATCCTGATCAAAAACGGGGAGATTCCCTCCAATCTTGCCACGAGCGGCCACGCGCCGCGCACCACGATGGGCTATTACGAGCCTGGGCATTATTGCTTTATGGTGGCCGACGGCCGCCAGCAGGACTATGCCGCGGGCTTGACCATGCGCGATCTTGCCGAGATCCTGCTGGAGCTGGGCTGTCAGGAGGCGTTTAACCTCGACGGCGGGCAGAGCTCCGTTATGATCTTCGACGGACAGACGGTCAACAAGCCCGTCAAGGGCGGGCGCGCGCTGCCCAACATGATTGTGATTTCCGAGGGCGCAAACCCGCTCGCGCCTGCCGGGGATTGAAGCGTCTCTTGACGCGCCGCGCCGATGCGCTTACAATTTAAGACAACTCGCACCCCGAGCGGCCGCCGCGCATAGCGCGCCAGCGGGCCGCTTGGCGTAGCTTTGGTTTCCCGCGCATGGCGCGCAAGAGGGAAACCGGGCTTTTCCAAAAAACAGAGCTTTCAGGGAGGACGCGTGATGGAGCCGAGGACGCTGCTGGATTTTTTAGGGCGGATCGAGCCGCTTAAATCCGTGCCCCGGCACAGCCAAACGGCGGCGGGCCTGCCCGAGAGCGTAGCCGCGCACAGCTGGCGGCTGGCGGTGCTTTCGCTGCTTCTCGCGCCCTCGTTTCCCGAGCTGGACATGGGCCGCGTAACGCGCATGTGCCTCGTGCACGACTTTGGCGAGGCTGTAACCGGCGACGTGCCCGCCTTTGTCAAGACCGATAAAAACGAGCAAAGCGAGGACGCGGCCGTCGCGTCGCTCCTGTCAAGCCTGCCGGAGGGCGAGCGCGCGGCCTTTTCGGCGCTTTTTGCGGAATGGGACGCGCAAGAAACCTCCGAAGCGCGGCTTGCCAAAGCGCTCGACCGCATGGAAGCCGTCGTTTCGCACAACGAGAGCCCCATCGAAAGCTGGATTCCGCTCGAATATACGCTCAATCTCACCTACGGCGCGGAAAGCGCGGTGGAATTCCCGTATTTGGCCGCGCTGCGCGAGGAAATGCGGCTCGATACGCTGAAAAAGATCGAACGCGAAAGCGCGGGAAAAGAAAGCTAAGGAGGCGCGCCCATGGACTATACGGATTTTTCGGAGCTGATTGGCAAAAGACAAAGCTGCCGCGATTATGATCCAACGCGGCTTGTGGAACAGGAAGCGCTTACGCGCATGATCGAGGCCGCGCGCCTTGCGCCGTCGGCCTGCAACAGCCAGCCGTGGAGCTTTCGGGTTGTTACGGACCCGAAGCTGCTGCCCGAAATGCGGCTATGCGCCAAGGCGCTTGGACTCAATCGCTTTTGCGAGAAGGTAAACGCCTTTATCGCCGTGGTGGAGGAGCCTGCCAAGCTCCTGGCCCGAGCGGGCGGCACGGTTTTCCGGCAGGATTTCACCTCCGTCGATATCGGCCTTGCCACCGCGCAGCTCGTGCTTGCCGCCACGGCGCAGGGGCTGTCCACCTGCATCTTGGGCAGCTTTTCCGAGGAACGGATCAAAAAGCTGCTGGATATTGCGGCGGAGCGCCGCGTGCGGCTGCTCGTTTCCGTGGGCTATGCCGCAAGCGACGGCATCCGCGCAAAAACGCGCAAGCCGCTTGCGCAAACGGCGACATTTTTTACCGAATAGGGGTATGCTAAAAGCTATGCGGACGATACGAAAGCGCCTTCACGATCTCGTTCTCGCCATCCTTGCAGGCGCCTGTATCGGCGTTGGCGGCACGGTATACCTGCGCGTGGAAAACCCCGTCGCGGGCGCGCTGCTGTTTACGGTTGGGCTCTTTGCCGTGTGCGTGTGCGGGCTGCACCTGTTTACGGGGCGGGCGGGATACCTTGTGGAGGAGGGGCCGCGGTATCTGCTCGACCTCGGCGTTACCTGGCTTGGAAACCTCCTTGGCGCGGGCCTTACCGGCTACGCGCTGCGGCTTACGCGCATCGCGTCCATCGGGGCGCGCGCGGCCGAGCTTTGCGGCGTGAAGCTGACCGATTCGCTCCCAAGCGTGTTCATCCTCTCGGTGTTTTGCGGGCTGCTCATGTTTATCGCCGTGGACGGCTTCCGCAAAAACGAACACCCGGTGGGCAAATACACGGGCTTGTTTTTGTGCGTGTCCGCGTTCATCCTCTGCGGCTTTGAGCACTGCGTGGCGAATATGTTCTATTTTTCCGCCGCGAACGTCTGGTCCCTTCGGGCGCTGCTGTATATGGCCGTTATGACCCTTGGAAATCTCGCCGGGTGCTGCCTTGTGCCCGGCGCAAAAAGGCTGTTTTTACCGAAATGATGAAAAAGCTCTCCGTTAGACCCCTTTCCCTGCGTTTCTTCGCGGCGCTGCTCGCACTTTTTGCGCTGCTTTGCGCCGTGCCAGCCGCGCGCGCCGAACAAACGCCCTCCGGCCAGGGCGAAACGCCTGCGCCGGACGGCGTTGCGCTTTCGCCTGAAGACGCTCCGGCCGCGACTGCGGACGGTACGGTGGCAAACCTTACCGCGGGCGCGGGCTTCGCCTTCTCCGCCAAGGCCAGCCAGGGCGCGGAAACACGCCTTCTCGACGCGGAGCCCATGACCCGGGTGCGCTTCTCCCCCGAGGATACCATGACCGTCGCCCTGCCCGAGGGCGCGGCATGGGTGCGGCTGGATTGGTACGAGGCTCCGACCGCGGCAATCGTCGCGCAGCTCGACGCTGCGGGCGCGGCGCTGCGCGAGGAATCCGTCGCGGACGGGCTTTTGCAGCGCTATATCCGGCTTGAAGACGGGGCGGCCTCGCTTGTGCTCACGGCCGGGCGCGCGCTTTCCCTTTCCGATGTATATGTGTACGGCCCGGGCGACGCGCCGGAACGCTTCGGCTATATGGGCGCGCTGCCCGAAACATGCGATTTGCTCCTCGTGTGCGCGCACACGGGCGACGAGCAGCTCCGCTTTACAGGCCTTGTGCCCCTTTATGCCGGGGAGCAGGGTCTTAAGGTCTGCGTGGTGTTTCTTTCTCACGAAAACAGATGCGCGCAGGAGCAGGCCCTCGAGGGGCTGCGGCTCTGCGGGCTGGAGGCGCAGCCGGTGTTCTGCGGCCTGCCGTATAAATTTATGCCCGACCGCATGCGCGCAAGCTATCACTGGAAGCAAAACGTGATGCTCGCCGCGCTTGTGCCGCTCCTTCGCCAATGCCGGCCCACGGTTGTCGTGACCCACGACCCGGCGGGCGAGGCGGGCGATACCATGCACGCCTATACCGCCGAAACCGTGCTCGCGGCTGTGGACGCTGCGGCGGACAGCGGCGCGAAGGGCTACAACGCAAGCGAAAAGCTCTACGGCGCGTGGCAGGTCAAAAAGGTCTATTTTCACAGCGAGGCGGGCGGCACGGCCGCGCCGGATGTCAGCGCGCCGCTCTCGGCCTTCGCGGGGGAAAGCGCGGCAGCCCTCTCCGCGCGCGCCTACGGACTTTACAGCGGGCTGAGCATGTATCATAACGAAGCGGGCGTTCCCCAGTCCTATGGGCTTGCGTACACGGCTGTGGGCGAGGACGAGGCGACGGACGATCTCTTTTCGCATCTTGACCCCGCGTGTTTGACGAACCCCCTGCGCAAATCGGAGGCCGCGCGCGCGGCGGAGGCGGCGGCGGAAGCGGCGGCGGCGACGCCTACGCCCGCTCCGACGCCCGAAGCAACGTCCATGCCCGCGCCGACCGCTACCCCCGCGCTCACGGCGCTTCAGGCCGCCGCGCCCCGCTTCCCCTTCACGCGGGTGCTCATACCCGTGGGGGCCGGGGCGGTGCTGCTCGCGCTCGTGCTGCTGCTCTGGCGGCAGCGCAAAAAGGACGGGAGCGCCTCCAAGGTGCTGCTGCTCTGCGTTTTCCTCATCGCCGCCGGCGTTTTGATCGCCTCGCTCGTTGTGATCATCGGCTGGCGCAGGGCGGAGGAAACGGCAACCGCGCAATTGGTGGAGGCCGGGGCGCAGGCAACGCCCGAAGCAACGCCCGCGCCCGCCGCCGAAACGCCGGAGGCCGTTCCCTCGCCGGCCCCGACCGCCACGCCACACCCCTGGGCGCAGTATTTTCGCGCCGAGGGCGAGCCTGACGAGGTGATCGTATCCGATCCCGAGAAGGGCTATTACGAATACCGCAGCGATACGCTCTCCGTGATCATCGACACCCGTGAGGGCATGGAAAACGAAACACGCAAATTCACCTATTATGTGGCGCACATCCGCACGCTGGCCGATTCCCTGCGCACGGGCTTCGGCTCCTTCCGCGAGGACGGCAAGGACAAGACGGAATGCGTGACCATCGCCCGCCGCTACCGCGCGGTGCTCGCCATTACAGGCGATGACATGATCGAGCGCGAGGCGGATCTAAAGGGCATTATCATGCGCAACGGCAAGGTGTACAACAAAAAGAAGGGCGAATCGCTCCTCGCGGTGTATCCCGATATGAGCATGCGCGTGTTTTTGCGCAACAAGGTGACGGCGGAGCAACTGCTCGACGACGGCGTGGAGGATACCTATTCCTTCGGCCCCACGCTGGTGCTCGACGGCCAGGTATACGAAAACGCGGGCAGGAACCGCGTAAGCTCGCCCAACCCGCGCGTGGCGCTCGGCATGGTGGAGCCGGGGCACTATGTGGCCATCGTGGTGGACGGCCGCCTGCCCGGCTACAGCGCGGGCATATCCACCGCGCGCCTCGCGGAGCTTTTTGTTGAGGAAAACTGCGTTGTGGCGCACAATATGGACGGCGGCGCGTCCAGCGCGCTCATCTTTATGGGCGAATACGTGAACAAGCGCTCCGAGGAGCACACCCGCATCGTGCCCGATATGATCATGTGGGGCTACTCCGAACGCATTCCCACCGTGGACGACCCGCTGGAAAACGACGGCGTGGTGAAGGTCGATTAAGGGGAACGACCGGAGAGTGGGAACGGTTTAGGGCTCAAAGCCTTGGCGATGCCCTTATGGAATCCCGTGGAATCGCCCTGAAAGCAAATAGACAAAGACTCGGCCCGGCAAAAGCTTGCCGGGCCAAGTTGTTTTTGTAGGAAAAGCTAAAGCGCACGCACAAAACGCGGTCAGAGACGGGATTCCAAAGGGGCGAAGCCCCTTTGGCAGGGTCAAGGGGTAGCGCCCCTTGCGTCCCCCCGGTCCCCGCACCCACGCCCGTCCCCTACACGAGCTGGTAAAACAAGCCGTGCCTTGTGCAGTACCAGAGAAGCGTGCCGTGGCCCAGCGCGGGCAGGCGGGTCTGGAGATCCCACTCGGGGTAAAGCTTGCGCAGCAGGAGCGTATCGCCCGTCAGGAATGCGACAAAGGAGATATAGTGCGCCTTGCTCATTTCGTGCTCCGACGAGATAAAGCGCTCGTTTTCCACGCTTTCCACGGAAAGGGGCTGCTCGGCCCGGGCGGGCGTAAGCGGCGTCAGCTTTTTTCCGCAGCAGCACACGGCGGCCTCGGCGGCGGCGGTTATCACATTGCCGCAGTCCGGGCACACATAGAATTTCAGTTTTTTCATATTGCCTCCCAAGGGATCGTTCGCGTCGAGCCGGCCCGCAAGCAGCGCTTCGGGCCGCACGCCGAGAAGCTCGGTTAATCCGGGCAGCAGCGATACGTCCGGGCAGCCCATGCCGCGCTCCCACTTGGACACGGCCTTGTCGCTCACCAGCAGCATATCGGCCATTTGCCGCTGCGTAAGGCCCCGCGCGCGCCGTAGCGTGCGAATGAGGGCGCCCATCTTGTCACAGTCCATCGTTCCTCCGCCTCCGTGGCAATCAGTATAGCATCCGAAAAAGGAAAAGCAAAGAAACGCTCCGTAGAGTTTTTCGCAAAAAAACGCCCCGCAAGGCGCAAAGGTCCTTGCGAGGCAAATACGGCTTTGCCGCCGTGCGTTTATTTGTTGCCCCTGGGCCGGGTCGCGCGGTTAAGCACGAGCACGAGCGCGATTACCGCGCCCATCACCACAAAGATGCCGAGCATGCCCACGCCCATATAGTAAAGATTGTCAACGAATGCAAGCGGATTAAACGTAATCATATGCGCCTCTCCTTACATGAAAAAATTGAGTATCAGCCCGCCCGCGATCACGGACGCGATCTGCCCGGACACGTTCACGCCGATGGAGTGCATGAGCAGGAAATTCTGATTGTCCTCGGCAAGGCCCATTTTGTGGACGATGCGGCCCGACATGGGGAAGGCCGAAATGCCCGCCGCGCCAATCATCGGATTGATTTTCTGCTTGAGGAAGAGATTCAGCAGCTTGGCGAAAAGCACGCCGCCCGCCGTATCGAAGATAAAGGCGACGAGGCCCAGCCCGAGGATGAGCAGCGTTTCCACGCGGAGGAACTGCTCGGCCTGCATCTGGCTTGCGATGGTGAGGCCGAGAAAGAGCGTGATGAGGTTTGCCAGCACCTTCTGCGCGGTTTCGGAGAGCGAATTGAGCACGCCGCACTCGCGAATGAGGTTGCCGAACATGAGGAAGCCCACAAGCGACGCGGAGGAGGGCGCAATCAAGCCTACAAGGAGCGTGACGAGGATTGGGAACAGGATGCGCGTGAGCTTGGAAACGGGCTGGGCGGCGGGCGCCATGCGGATGCGGCGCTCCGCCCTGGAGGTAAGGAGCTTAATCACCGGCGGCTGGATAATGGGCACGAGCGCCATATAGGAATAGGCGGCGACCATGATGGAGCCAAGATACCTGGAATTCAGCTTCTGCGCCACGACGATGGACGTAGGGCCGTCGGCCGCGCCAATGATGGCGATGGAAGCCGCGTCGTTGATATCGAAAAACATGGAGGCCATGCAGAGCGTAAAGAAAATGCCGAACTGCGCCGCGGCGCCAAAGAGCATGAGCTTGGGATTGGAAAGCAGGGGGCCGAAATCGATCATGGCCCCGATGCCGATAAACAGCATCAGCGGAAAGAGCTCGTTGGCAATGCCCGCTTCAAAGAGCACGCTGAGCGCGCCCTCCTCGGCCACGCCGCGCACCATTTGCGTGACGGCCCCGGAGAAGGGGAGGTTGACGAGGATTGCGCCAAAGCCGATGGGCAGCAGGAGCGAGGGCTCCATCTGCTTGCGGATGGCCAGATAAATCAGGACGCCTCCGATGATCCACATAACGATCTGCTGCCACTGAATCTGGAGAAGGTAGGTGTAAAGAATTTCCATAGCGTTTTGAGCGGTGCTTCCTTTCCGGCGTTGAATTCCGAAAACAAGCCGTGGAAGCCGCCGCCGCATACTTCGCCCGCCGTATAAAGAAAAACAGAACCACAAGGGCCCTGTCTGTCCTTATCTCATCCGCGCTCCGGCGCGGGCATGGTCTGCCAACGCCGTTGGGCTCAGCACTCGAATAAATAGAACGCTATGGCACGCGCTCTATGACAGACTCCACCACTCATTCTCGGCCAAGTATATTATATTCGTCAATTCATCCGTTGTCAATATATGCCGAAGGGGGAAAATGGGTGCGTTGCTTTGAAAAGACTGGCTGCGTGCTGCCGCGCGCAAACAGAAGGCAGGCGTTGCCGCGCATCGGTCGCAATTGCCGATCGCGTGCAAACGGACTGCCTTCTTATACTATTTTTGCATTACCATTCAGAAATAGTATTAGATCCTTTTCCTAAAGCCAAGGATGGGGTTGTGCCGCTTATTCCCCCGACTGATCCGCCCTGCGCTGCCTGCGCGCGTTTTTGCGCCGCCGGCGGGCCCGCTCGCGCGCCTTCTTTTGCGCGGCGGCGTAGAGCGCGATGACCACGATCAAAAGCACGACGAGGCCGATGAGCACGAGCAGCAGCGGGCTTATGCCCTCGCCCGGCTCCCGCTCGCCCTGCGCGGCCGTGGCCGAGGGTGCGCCGGGCGCGGGCGAGCTGCCCGGATCGCCTGGCTGGGTGGTTATCTCCGTATACGCGCGCACGTCCTTCGGCGCAAGCAGCGCTGCGCTTGCAAGCACGCGGCCCTTATAGGAATAGATCGCGTCGCCCAGATAGGTGCCCGCCGCGACAGGCGCTTCCACGGAGGCGACAAGCCGCGTTTCCACGGTGATGGAAGCCGCGTCGGCCCGGTAGCGGGAAAGCTCCGCGGGCAGCGCGCGCAAAGAGACGCCCGCGAGGGGAACGGCCACTTCCAGCGCGCCATCCGGTGCGTCCTCGGGGCTCGCGCCCGATACGGGCACGGAAACCGTGGCGGGCAGGCCCAGCGTATCCGCGCTGACCAGCTCGTATTTGGCGGAAAAGATATCCTCAAAGATGGCCGCCGCGTGGATGAAGCGGCCGTTTTGAGCCATGGCCGCGTCGCCGCCGTAGAGATCGGCCGTGTCGCCGAGCAGCACCGCAATCAGCCGCGCGCCGTCCTTTTCGGCCGCCGCCACAAGGCACTTGCCCGCGGCGTTCGTATCGCCGGTCTTTATGCCGATGGCGAACTCATATACATAGCTTTCCGCATCGGAATCCGGTTTGCGGACGAGCTTATTGGTGTTGCTCAGCGTATAGCTGGCGTGGAGCGCGTTGCCGGGCAGCGTATAGGTTTTCGTTGCGCAGACGGCGCGGAAATCGTCGTTTTGCAGGGCGTAGGCGGTGAGCTTGGCCATATCCCGCGCGGTGGTATAGTGATTTTCGCTGTGCACGCCGTGCGGGTTGGCAAAGTGCGTGTTCTTCATGCCCAGCTCGGCGGCCTTGTCGTTCATCAGGGCCACAAAGCCCTCAATGGAGCCGCCCACGTGCACGGCGATGGCCGCGCCCGCGTCGTTGCCCGAAACCAGCATAAGCCCGTACACAAGGTCGCGCAGCGTATACTGCTCGCCCACCTGCATAAACGCGTCGCCATAGAGGAGCGAGCTGTACTTGGTAAAGCCCTCGAGCACCTCGTTGCCCACGGTCACCTGCTCGTCGAGCCGCCCGCTTTCCAAAGCCAGAATGCAGGTCATGATCTTGGTCGTGCTCGCGGGGTAGGCGCGCGTATCCGCGCCGCGCTCAAAAAAGACCTCGCCCGTATCGTAGCCGTCCGTCACGATCACGGCGGGCGTAGGCACGGCGCTATAATCAAATTCGGCAAGCGCGGCGGCGGGCGCAAGCAGCAGCGCCGCAGCCAGCAGTAGCATTAAAATCCGTTTCATCCCTATCTCCCGTATCCATTTATATTGGATCGCGCACAGTATACCAAATGCTGGGTGGAATTGCATCGATTTCCCCTATTTTGTGATTGATTGTTCACATATCACAAGATATACTGTTTCATATCCCCCCGCTTTCGCGCGGGATTCCCCACTTTCAACAAAAATCGGGAGGCTGACGAACATGAAAAAATTCCGTTGCACCGTGTGCGGCTACATCTATGAAGGCGACCACCCGCCCATCTCCTGCCCCACCTGCCGCGTGCCCGCCGAAAAATTTGTTGCGCTCGACGCGGAGCCCAAGGCGTATCCCTCCGAGCACGTGCTGGGCGTGGCCGCCGGGGTCGAGCCCGAGCTGCTTGCCGGCCTGCGCGCGAATTTCGAGGGCGAATGCAGCGAGGTGGGCATGTACCTGGCCATGTCGCGCGTGGCCGACCGCGAGGGCTACCCGGAGATTGGGGAGGCGTTCCAGCGCTACGCGTTCGAGGAGGCCGAGCACGCGGCTAAATTCGCCGAGCTGCTGGGCGAGGTGCTGACGCCCTCCACCAAGCGCAACCTCGAGCTGCGCGCGGAGGCGGAGCTGGGCGCGACCGCGGGCAAAACGAAGCTGGCAAAGCTTGCCAAGGAGAAGAGCCTCGACGCCATCCACGACACCGTGCACGAAATGGCGCGCGACGAAGCGCGGCACGGCAGGGGTTTTGAGGGGCTTTTAAGGAGATACTTCTAATATGGACGATAAAACGCTTGCAAAAACCATCGATCACACCCTGCTCCGGCCGGACGCGACGCCCGAGGAAATTTGCGCCGTATGCGCCGAGGCCGTGCGCTACGGCACAGCCAGCGTGTGCGTAAACGCCTTCTACGTGCCGCTCGTGCATGCCAGCCTAAAGGGAAGCGGCGTAAAGACCTGCGCGGTGGTGGGCTTTCCGCTGGGCGCGACCTCGAGCGCGGTCAAGGCCTTTGAAGCCCAAAGCTGCGTGGAAAACGGCGCGGACGAGGTGGACATGGTGCAAAACGTGGGCCTTGCCAAGGCGGGCGACTGGGCTGGCGTGGCGGCCGATATTCGCGCCGTGACCGAGGCCGTGCGCGGCCGCGCGCTCGTGAAGGTCATTTTGGAAACCTGCCTGCTTACGGACGAGGAAAAGCGCCTTTCCTGCCTTGCCGCGAAGGAAGCGGGCGCGGATTTTGTGAAAACCTCCACCGGCTTTTCCACGGGCGGCGCCACGGAGGCGGACATCGCGCTCATGCGCGCGGCGGTCGGCCCGGACATGGGCGTAAAGGCCTCGGGCGGCGTGCGCACGCGCGGGCAGGCCGAGGCCATGCTCGCAAGCGGCGCGACCCGCATCGGCGCAAGCTCCTCCCGGAAGATTTTGGAGGGCTAACGCGCTTTTTGGCGGTTGAAATTACGAATCGTTCATACGCCGGACATGCGGCGGACACAACTGAAAGCCATGATAGGAGCATGAAAATGCGATTGTTCTGTATCATTTGCGCCGTGCTCCTGCTCGTTGGCTGCAAGGGGCGGGACAAGACGCCCGCGCCAACGGCCGCGCCCGAGCAAACGGCCGCGCCCGCCGTATTGGGCGGGTGGGATGGCCATGCGCTCGCGGGCGTGCTTGTGCTCGACGGCGAAGCAGAGACGCTCTCCGGCGGCGGATATGCCTCCGCCGAGCCGGACGAAATCTCCGTGCTGGTGCGCGGCGGCGGCGCGCTCACGCTCACGGGCTCGGATGTAAGCAAAACGGGCGATACCGCGCAGCCGCTTCTGTGCCGCGCGCAGGGCTGCAACGCCGCCGTAAATGTGGCGGCAGGCTCGTCGCTCGCGGCCTTTGACAGCCTTGTGACCACCAACGCGCTTGGCGCGATCGGTGTGCACGTGATGGGCGAAAGCGCCTCCGTCACGTTGCAGGGCGGCATGATCGTAACCTCCGGCGCGGACGCGCCCGCGCTCTCCGCCGTATCCGGCGGCGCGGCGCTCACCGCCGACGCAAAGCTTTCCGCCGAGGGCGCCGGCTCGCCCTGCGTATCCATCGCGGGCGGAAGCGCCGTACTTGGCGGCGGCACGTTTAAGAGCCTTGCCGCGCCCTGCCTCCAGCTTGCAGGCGCGGGCAATGCGGCCTGCACGAACGCCGCGCTCACCGGCGCGGGCGGCGTCTCGTTTGTTGCGGGGAGCGGCGCGGCGGAACAGGCCTCGTCGGAGCAAAACGCCGCTATGCCAGCCGCGCTTGCCGTGTGCGAGCTTACCGGCGGCTTTCTCACGGCGACGGGCGAGGCTGCGCTGATCACCGCGTCGCATCCGGCCGCGCGCGTGCGCCTGTCGGGCGTAACGGCGGAAAACCCCTCCGGCAAGCTGCTGTCCGTGACGGCGGGTTCGCTGCGCGTCGAGTGCGACGGCCAAACGCTTTCTGGCCTGCTCGAGGCGGGGCCGGAGAGCGTGTGCTCGCTCGTGCTGACAAACGGCAGCCTGCTTACGGGCGCGTTCCTTTCCGACGATCCGCGCAGCTTCTCCGTGGAGCTGGACGCGTCGAGCCGGCTGTCGCTGACGGAGGATTCCTATATCGGCGCGCTGAAAAACGCGGACGGGCGCTTTACAAACATCCTTGGCAACGGCTTTTCCCTCTACTACGACGCAAGCCTCGCGGACAACGCGTATCTTGCGGGCAAATCCTTCGCCCTTGCAAACGGCGGGTATCTTGTGCCCATGATTTAAACTGGAAGCGAGCTTTGCTTCACAAAAACGGCGCCGGGCCGAATCACGCGACACGCGAGCCGAACCGGCGCTTCTTTATTTGCGCCGCGTTTATACCACCAGTTGCCCCTCGTCGGAATTGATGATTTCGAAGATTTCCTCCTCCACGCCCGTCTGCGCGTTGACGTACACGATGAAGTCCGCGTCCCGGCAGCGGCCCTTGAACTCATAGCAGAGCAGCTCGGTTGAGGCGGTCTTGGGAATAAAGCAGAGCGCGGTCTGCTCCACCTCCAGCGCCTCGGAAACGGACCCGCGCGCCTCCTCCGGGGTCAGCAGCACGTCGGGCAGCGTGCGCCGCGTGTGGGAAAAGAGATAATTGTTCGCGTCTACGCCCACGATCTTGCCGCTTTGGCGCTCCACATAGACCTTGACAAGGTCGCTGTAAAGAATCACCTCGTCCTGCGTGGCGGCGAAGTTGAGCACCGCCGTGCCCGCGTAGTATTGCGCATAGGTGGCCCGCATGCCGCTGTAGCCGCGTGCGTCGAGATACGCCTTGGCCGCGTCGCGATATTGCGCGGTCATGCTTTCATCGGGCACGCCCTCCTCCGCGCCGTAGGCTTCGGCCATCATCCACAGCACCTGTCCGCCCTGCTTTGTGACGGCAAGCTCTGTTTGCCGGCCCTCCGCGTCTGTGCCCGAGAAGGTATACACGGGCATCAGCCCGTTTACCTCGCCCGTCAGCGCGAGCTTGCTGCCCGCGCCGAGATACCCCATGGCCGCAAGCAGCGCCGCGTTCGCATCGACCTCGCCGCCCGAAAGCCCGCGCGGCTCCGCCTTTTCATTGCTTTCCGAGAAGGGGCCGTCGTAGATCAAGGTGGGATAATTGGCGGCGCTGTCCTCGTCCTTGCCGCCCTCGCCCGCCCCTGCGCCGCCGGATTCGCCGGAGCCGCCCGCCTCGCCCGCGTTTTCACCTTCAGCGGCAGCGGTATAATAGCCGCTCTGCGTCACGGATTCCACGGGCAATTCGCCCCGGTCGAGCGCGTCGGTGAGCGAATCGGATACGGAGCGGCTCGCCTCGTACAGGCTTAAAAGCTGCTCTCGGTCCTCCTGCGAAACCGTTTCGCCGTTGAGCAGACGGCGGCTGAGCACATGGGCATAATCGCCCGACTGCACAAGGAAACGGTTGACCCGCTCCGTATCCACGTGGGACAGCGGCACGTTACACAGGCTCGAAACAGCCGCGCCGGAGAGCCGCCACACGTCGGAGAGCAGCAGCACGTGCTGCTGGGAGGAGGATACGACAAGCAGCTTTTTGAGGGAGGTCTGCATGTCGTTTACATTGTCGCAGAGGCTATAGTAGGCCTGGCGGTACATGCCCTGCACCCCGCGCTCCATTTCCTCGGCGCGGGCGCTCTGCTGCGCGCCCCAGACGCACGCAAAGGCCAGCGCGAGCGTCAATATGGCGGGCACGGCGATCATGGCCGCGCGTTCAAGCTTCTTTTTTCGATTCATGGCGTCCTCCTTTATTTACAGAACACATGACTGCCGATGGTGGTGATAATGGGCCGCGAGCGAATCCAGCTATTGCTGGTTTTGGCCGGGTTATAGTAATAAATGCAGCCGCCGGTAGGGTCGTAGCCGTTCATCGCGTCCTTGGCGGCCTTGATGGCCGTTTCGTTGGGCGAAAGGTTGATCTGGCCGTCGGATACGACCGAGAACGCGCCCGGCTGATAGATCACCCCCGCGATGCTGTTGGGAAAGCTCGAGCTGTTCACGCGGTTTAATATGACCGCGCCCACCGCCACCTGTCCTTTATAGCTCTCGCCCCGGGCCTCGCCGTAAATGCACTTGGCAAGCAGGTATACGTTCCCGCTCGAGCTGCCGCTCGAGGACGAGCCGGACGAGCCGGAAAGGCTCATGCCGAGCGCCTTGGCCGTGGCCGCGCCCACCACCCCGTCTGGCGTGAGCCCGTTCTTTCGCTGAAAATACATGACGGCCTGCTCGGTCCCGGAGCCGAATATGCCGTCCACCGCGCCGGAGTAGTAGCCCCAGTTTCGGAGCTTTTTTTGCAGCGTGGTCACTTCGCTCCCGGAATCCCCGCGCCGCAAGGACGCGGCCGACGCAACCGGGCTGAGACTCACCAGCAGCACAAACACCGTAAGAAAAAGGCAAAACAGCCTGCGCTTGCGTGCGGCGCTCATTTGCCGTCCCTCCAGGCGCGCAGCCACTTGAGCAGGCTGCTTTCAAAGCGCAAGTCCTCCCGCGCCGGGGCGGGTTCGCCATTTTCGCTCACGATGCACAGCGGCGGAAAGAGCACGCACCACCAGTTTTGTCCGCCGCCGCTTCCAAGCACCACGCGCAGCGCCTCATATTCGCCCGCCGGAAAAAACGCGTCACCATAGCTGCGGTCCGGGAAGGAAAAGCGCCCCAGCATGAGCTGCGCGCCGTAGGAAAAGCCGTTCTCCCGCAGCACCCGCTCGGCGGTTTCCAGCAGCGCCGCGCCCTGCGAAAGCAGATGGGCGCGCGTCTCCGCCGCGCTTTCGCCGGCGGGCATGGCCTCCAAAATTGCGTCGCGCACCAGGAGCTTTACGCGCTGATCGGCGCTCCCGTCGCTGTTTGCAATCACATGCAGGCGCAGAATGCCTTCCTTTTCAGGCGCGTCCCCCGCCGTCGCGGAGACCGCTCCGGCGGACGCGGGAAGGGCCGCCAGGCACAAAAGCAGCAGCGCTGTAAGCGCCGTCAGGGCGCGCGTACGATCAAAACGATACATGTCCATCACCTCATGCAGGAGTATGGACAACGGCCCCGCTTGTTATACGATATAGAATAAAAAGGTTTCCCGTCCGGGGGCGGCGCAAAGCCGAGGCGCAGACCGGGTTTCGCCCCCTCCCCGCATCGATTGACAGAATCCGGCGTAAATTTTATACTGTAGTTTGTTTCCCGTTGAACGATGATTAGGAAATATGCGCGCGGCGCGGGCCGCCGGAGGGGAGCGCAATCGGAATGGAAAAGGGCATGACGCCGGAAAACCAGACCTGTCCGCCCGAATACGTCGAAAACCCGTACGCAGCCGAGGCGGCGCGTGCGCGGGCGGCCTGCGAGCAGGCCCAGCGCGAGCTGGAGGAAAAGCAGGCGGCCTATGCGCGCCTTCTCGCGGCGGGCGGCGCCGCACCGCAATATCCGCCCTCTTCAGAGCAAACGCGGCCGGGCCGGGCGCGCCGCAAAGCGCCGCCGCCCCCGCCCGCGGCTGACGAAAGCGCGCCGCCGCGCAAGCGGCGCGGGCGGCGCGGGCGCAGGGGCCGCCGCGCGCTGATAAAAGCCATTCTCGTTCTTGCGGCCATCATCGCGGCCATCCTGATTCTTGGGCCAAAGGTGCAGCGGCTACTCGGGCTGAAAACCGCTTTTACCGTGGAAACGCCGCAGTCGGTCGCCGCGCTTTTGCCGGACGAAACCATGGGCTACGTCAAGCTCGACTTCGCGGGCGCGATTCTGGGCGAGACGCGCGATAAAAAGCAGCTTGTGGTCATGGAGCAGGACGTGCAGGTGGACAGCACCATCTCGCAGGCCCTCGCAAACCTCGCCATCTTTTCCAAGACCAAGGTCGTCCACTCCTACGGCACGGGCGCGTACGCGGTGGATCTTGCCAAGATCAGCGAAAAGAGCGTCGCGGTGGACGAAACGCGCAAGCTCGTGACCGTGACCATTCCGCTCGCGGAGCTGTATTTCGTGAATCTGGACGTGGCGAAAACCACCTTTGAGGATACGGAAAAGGCGCTTTTGGCCTTTGGCGACGTAAAGCTTACGCAGGAGCAGCAGAAGATCCTCGAAACCTCGATCGACGAGGCCATGCGCAAAAAGCTGGGCGATCCGGCGCTGCTCGCGCAGGCCGATACCAAGGCCAGGGATAAGCTCTACGAAATATTCCGGCCGCTCATCCGCGCGGTATCCGAATCCTACAGCCTCGAAATCGCGCTCGCAGACTGACGCAACAAAATGGGAGGAAGCACGCATGAAACCCTTTATGGACGACGACTTTTTACTTTCTAACCAAACGGCCCGCACGCTGTACCGCGAAACGGCCGCAAAGCTCCCGATCATCGATTATCACTGCCACATCAACCCCGCCGAAATCGCGGAAAACAAGCGCTATGAAACGATTACCGACCTCTGGCTCGGCGGCGATCACTATAAGTGGCGCGCCCTGCGCGGCTGCGGCGTGCCGGAGCGATTGATTACGGGCGAGGCGGAGCCCTTCGAGAAATTCGCCGCCTGGGCCGGGGCCATGCCGCAGCTTGCCGGCAACCCGCTTTACCACTGGACGCACCTTGAGCTTCAGCGTTACTTCGATGTGGACGAGCCGCTGTCTTCAAAAAACGCGAAGGCCGTATACGAAAGCTGCAACGCGGCGCTTGCAAGGCCCGATATGCGCGTGCGCGGCATCATTGAAAAGAGCCGAGTAGAGCTGCTTTGCACCACCGATGATCCGCTCGATTCGCTCGAGGCGCACAAGGCGCTCGCGGCGGAAACGGGGCTACCCTTCCGGGTGCTGCCCGCCTTCCGGCCCGACAAGGCGATCAACGTCCACAAGCCGGTCTTCGCGGACTATATCCGCAAGCTGGAAGCGCGCGCGGGCGTGGCGATTTCCGCCATGAGCGGACTTTACGCGGCCCTGAAAAGCCGCCTCGATTTCTTTGCCGGGCAAGGCTGCCTTGTGAGCGATCACGCGCTGGAAACGCCGGTGTTCGCGGAAGCGACGGCGGGCCAGCTCGACGCGATTTTGCAAAAGGGCCGCGCGGGCGAGCCGCTGACCGCCTGGGAAACGGAGGCCTATCAAACGGCCGTTCTGCGCTTCCTCGCCTCCGAGTACGCAAGGCGCGGCTGGGTGATGCAGCTCCATTTCGGCTGCATCCGCGATAATTCCGCCGCCATGTTCGCGCGCCTTGGCCCGGACACAGGCTACGACGCCATCCACGACGCGGGCGGCGCAAAGAAGCTCTCCGCCTTTTTAAACGCGCTGGAGCAGGACGCCGGCGTTCCCAAAACGGTGCTTTACTCCCTCAATCCCAACGACAACGAGATGATTTCCACCGTCATGGGCTGCTTCCAGACCGACGCGCCCTGCCCGGGCCGCATGCAGCTTGGCAGCGCGTGGTGGTTCAACGATCATAAACCGGGCATGGAAAAGCAGCTTGCAGACCTTGCCGCGACGGGCGTGCTGGGCAGCTTTGTGGGCATGCTGACCGACAGCCGCAGCTTTGTCAGCTACCCCCGCCACGAGTATTTCCGCCGCATCCTGTGCAATTTTATCGGCACGCTGGTGGAAAACGGCGAGTATCCGGCGGACATGGACGCGCTGCAAACGCTTGTGGCCAATATCAGCTACGGCAACGTCAAGCGCTATTTCGGCTTCTAGCGGCAAAGCGGCCGGGCTGCGAGCGTTTTTATGGGGGGCGGCGCCCCCCTTTGCTTTTCCCCCCTGATTGGAAAAATGCCCTGCTTGCGCGGCTTTTTTGTTGCATTTCGGCGCGGCTTATGGTAACATACTTCGATACTGGCGCATTATGCACGAATGGATGGAGGAAGAACATGGCAACCGTGGAACGACTGGAGCACAACAAGGCGCGTTTGACCATCACGGTGGACGCGGCGGCCTTTGAAAGCGCGATTTCGAAGGCATATTTCAAAAACGGCAAGCGGTATAACATTCCCGGCTTCCGCAAGGGCCACGCGCCCCGGAAGGTGATTGAGAATATGTACGGCGAGGGCGTGTTTTACGAGGACGCCTTCGAGCTTGTCTGGGGCGAGGCGTACGACGCCGCCATGGACGAAAACGGCCTGACGGGCGTGGATCAGCCCGCGCTGGATATCACCGAGATCGATAAGGAAAAGGGCGTGACCTTTATCGCCGAGGTACAGCTCCGGCCGGAGCTTACGCTCGGCGCGTACAAGGGTATAGAAGTCGAGGAGCCAACGTATACTGTTGAGGATTCCGACGTGGACGCGGAGCTTCAAAAGGAGCGGGATAAAAGCGCCCGCTTTGTAGACGTGGATCGTCCCGCCGGCAACGGCGACCGGGTCGTGATCGACTATTCCGGCTCCGTAGACGGCGAAAAATTCGAGGGCGGCACGGCCGAGGAGCAGGTGCTGGTGCTCGGCTCGAACACCTTTATTCCCGGCTTTGAGGAGCAGGTTGCCGGCATGAAGGCGGGCGAAGAAAAGGACATCACCGTCACCTTCCCGGAAAGCTACCACGCCGAGAACCTGGCCGGCAAGGAAGCGGTGTTCGCCATCAAGCTCCGCGAGGTGCAGATTAAGGAAATGCCCGCGCTGGACGATGAGTTTGCCAAGGACGTTTCCGAGTTCGATACGCTGGAGGCGCTGCGCGCCGACCACCGCGCCAAGCTCGAGGAGAAGGCGAAGAAGAACCGCGAAACCGCCATTGAGAACGCGGCGCTCAAGACCGTGTGCGACAACGCAACCGTCGAGCTGCCCGACGTGATGATCGACCGGCAGGTGAACTACATGCTGCGCGATATCGCCTACCGCCTCAGCATGAGCGGGATTTCTTTCGAGGACTACTGCAAGTATGCGGGCACAACCCTCGAGGACATGAAAAAGAACTACCGCCCCGAGGCGGCCGAGCGCGTGAAGATGCAGCTTGTGATCGACGCTGTGGAAAAGGCCGAGGGCCTTGTGTGCGAGGATGCGGATTATGAAAGCGCCCTTGCGGAAATGGCGCAGCAAAACGGCCTGTCCGCCGAGGAATTTGCCAAGGGCGTGACCGACGAGGACAAGGAATATGTGCGCGAGCGCGCGCTGGCCGACAAGGCCGTCAAGTGCATCGTTGGCAGCGTCAAGCTCGTTGCGCCCAAAGCAACGCCCGCTGCCACAGCAGCGGCAAAGCCTGATACGGAAGCGGAGAAGGCGGAGTAACGCGCCTTACCGCGCGCCGCGCGGGTGCGCGGCAGGAAGGATACACGATGAATCTGGTACCGATGGTGGTGGAGCAGAGCAACCGGGGAGAGCGCTCCTACGATATCTATTCCCGGCTGCTGAAGGATCGCATCATCTTTTTAGGCGGCGAGATCGACGACGATACGGCCAATATCGTCATCGCGCAGATGCTGTTTTTGGAGGGCGACGACCCGGATAAGGACATCAACCTCTATATCAACAGCCCGGGCGGCTCCGTTTCGGCAGGGCTGGCCATCTTCGACACGATGCAGTATATCAAGTGCGACGTGTCCACCATCTGCGTGGGGCTGGCCGCATCCATGGGCGCGTTTTTGCTGGCGGCGGGCACAAAGGGCAAGCGCAAGGCGCTGCCCAACGCGGAGATTATGATCCATCAGCCCTCGGGCGGCGCGCGCGGGCAGGCCACGGAGATTCATATTCAGGCCGAGCAGATTCTGCGCATTAAAAAGCGTCTCAACGAAATTCTGTCCCAGCGTACGGGCCAGAGCGTGGAGAAGGTGACCGCCGACACCGAGCGCGACAACTACATGACCGCCGACGAGGCCAAGGTATACGGCCTCATCGACGACGTGATCCCGTCAAAACGATAAGCTTCGAGGTGAAACATGGCAAAAACCGACGATAAGAGCAACGTTCGCTGCACCTTTTGCGGCAAGACGCAGGAGGAGGTACACCGCATCATAGCGGGCCCGGGCGTCAACATCTGCAACGAGTGTGTGGATCTCTGCCGCGATATCATCGAGGAGGATTACGAGCAGGCGCCTCTGGAGCTGCTGGATATTCCCAAGCCGCAGGAGATTCTGGATACGCTCAACGAATACGTCATCGGCCAGCAGGACGCGAAAAAGGCGCTGGCCGTGGCGGTCTACAATCATTATAAGCGCATCAACGCGGGCGAAAGCAAGGACGATGTGGAGCTGCAAAAG
>CAZWSI010000020.1:0-40952 GCA_964636405.1 uncultured Oscillospiraceae bacterium | reverse complement strand
TGACCGATGCTACTATTAATGAAATTTGGGTGTCTCGTTTTATTGACAAATCCATCCTTTTCCCCTGCGCTTTGCCAAGGCTGCGCGGGAAATGTTCGATACGCTCGGCCGTCATTCCTCCTTCCCGTATCGGGTGCTGTTTGCGAATTTGTGGTGCTTTATGCCGCTGCTGAATTTCCTTTGCAAAAGGAAGGGCGGCGAAATGAACGGGTTGCTGCGCACCACCTGCGCCTTTACCATGATGGAGGGGAGCGACGCGAGAAACGTGCTGCCGCCCAAGGCGTCGGTCACGGCAAACCTCCGCATTATGACCGGCGAAACGCCTGAAACCGCGCTCAAATATCTGGAAAAGCGCGTGGGCAACCGGGCGATTCGCTTGCGCAATCTGCGCGGCATGTCGCCCTCGCACAGCTCGGAAACGCAGGGTCCCGCGTGGGAGCGTGTCCGTTCGGCCATCGAGCGCACCTGGAATGACGCGCTGGTATCGCCGTATCTGATGATCGCCTGCTCCGACGCGCGCCATTACGACGGCGTTTCGGATCATGTGTACCGCTTCTGCGCCATGGAGCTTTCAAGCGAGGAGCGGAAGATGATCCACGGCAACAACGAGCGCATTCCGGTGGAGAAGATCGGCAGGGCCGTCGCGTTCTATCTGCGCCTGATGCGCGATTGCTGACGCCCGTTTTTGCGCGCAAACCCAGCAGAATCAAAAAGAGCCCGCGCGATTCGGTTTTTGCAAATCGCGCGGGCTTTTGTTTTATGGAAGCGGGCCCCGCCTTACGGCTCGGGCGCGGCCTCGGGTTCGCCGCCGGCCGCTTCGCCGTCGCCGTAGAGGTCGAGCTTGAGCTGCGCCGTAGCCTTCTTGATATTGAAGGAGATGCCCGAGGCGTTGGAGCCGTCGTCGTTCTTGCGATAGCTCCAGGTCTTGTCGTAGGGCACCTGAATCTTGACGATTTCAAAGTCCGTGGTCAGCACAAACTCGGCAAGCTGCGTGATGGTATCGAGCGACATGTTGGTCTGCACGCTTTCCAGCGCGAAGGCCGTCAGGGCCGGGACGTTGGCGATGATGTTCGAATCGCCCAGAAGCTGCCCGTATACGATCGTCATCAGATCCTGCTGGCGCGCGATGCGGGTGAAATCGCTCGCGGTCTTGCTGCCTTGATAATTGGTCGAGCGGTCGCGCGCAAACCAAAGCGCCTGCTCGCCGTTGAGCTTGACTGTGCCGTCCTGCTCTTCCAGCGGGGTCTTGCCCATGCCCTTGAGGAGCGAAAGACGGTTGTCCTTGCTGTCGGCCTTTTTCAGACCCGCCATTCTCCAGTTGATGTAGTAGGCGTCCGCCTTGGTGATCTCCACCTCCACGCCGCCGATGCGATCCATCAGCTTGATAAAGCCGTTGAAGCTCACGGCCACATAGTCCTGAATGTCCAGAGCGTAATTGTAGTTCAGGGTGTTGATCAACTGGCCCACGCCGCCGTTGGAATAGGCGGAGTTGAGCAGGCCTTCCTTCTTGCTTCTTTCGTAGACGATGGGAACCCAACTGTCGCGCATGAAGGAGACGAGCGAAATGACGCCCGTTTTTGTATTGACCGACGCGAGCATGATGGTATCCGAATTGCCGACCACGTCCCAATCGGGGTTATCCTCGTCGCGCGAATCGCCGCCCACGACGAGCACGTTGATGACCTCGCGGTCCAGAATCTCGGCGCGGTAAATGGGCTCCGCCGAGGGGGTCGCGGACTCGGGCTCGGCCGTGGCCTCGGGCGCGTCGAAGACCGCGACTGCGGGCTCGGGCGTATCCGTCGGCGCGGCGGTGTCCTCCGCGGGCGCGTCCACAATGTCGAGCTTATCCTTCCAGATTGTATTGCTTAAAAGCAGATACCCGCCAATGAGCAGCACGGCAAGCACGGCGAGCACGATTACAAGAATCTTCAGGCCCTTATTCATTCATTTCCCTTTCTGTTCCAGCGTATTCTCCCAAAATTCGTTGCTATCATAGCACAGCGCTTGCCCGAATTCAACGAATTTTGCGTTTGGACACCGATTTGTTACATTTATATGCACGACCCGTTGACCCGCCCGCCGAACAAGCCCTGCGCCATTCCGCGGGCGGAAACGCGCGCAAGCCGCCTCCGTCCGCAGCTTGCCCGCCCGGCCGGGATGTTGTATACTGTATATAAAGAAGTTGGCGTCGCCCGGAAGGGGCTTAGGGGGAGAACGCATGCTGGAACGCATTTTATATGCCTGCGCGGCGGCCGTATTCACTGGGCTTACGCCGGTCTTTATCAGAACCGGCGCAAAGCGCGGCGCGCCGGCCGTGTGCGCGCTCGTCTATGCGCTGGTCGCGTTGCTTTTCTCGGCGGGCGTGGCTGCCATGAGCGGCGCGTTTGCGCCGCTTGCCGCCGTGTTATCGGACGCGCGCGCGCTCGTCTGCGTTATCCTCGCCGGCCTTTGCACGGGCGGCATGTGCTTAAGCCTCTTTTGCGCGCTCTCGCAGGGCATGCTTTTGCGCGTGTCCCCGATCGCGCAGCTTTCCACCGTGCTGGCCTTCGGCGTTTCGGCGCTGTTTTTCGACGGACGCGTGGGTATCTGGCGGCTGTGCTTTATCGTGCTGATTCTTCTGGGCGCCTTGCTCGTTGAAAGCGGGCAGCCCAAGGCCAAAAGTGCGCTCTGGCTGCTGTTTGCGCTGCTTGCCGCGTTTTTTTCCGCCGCGTCCGACGCGCTGCTCTCCTTCGGCGCGCCCGCGCTCGATCATTGGACTGCCACGCTTTTCCGCGTGAGCGTGGCGTTTGTTTCGCTCCTGCTCTTTGCCGTGGCGGGGCGCGCCTTCCGTGCCTTGCGGGAAACGCCCTTTGCGGCTTGGCTTTTTTCCGTGCTCGCGGGCCTCGGCACGGGCCTTGCGTGGCTAAGCCGCTTTTACGGCGAGCAGCTTGGCGATTGGAGCGAGCTTGCGCCCATCGGCTGCGCGGCCATTCTCGTCACCGCTCTCTTTGCGCGCGTGTGCGCAAAGGAACGGCTTTCGGGCGCGACGTTGCTGGGACTCGCGCTCATTGTACTGGGCAATTTTGCGCTGCTGATGAACCTGTAAGCATATATAAACGAAGAATTTATCGCGGAGGGAAGGCCATGGCAAGCATTATCAAGGTCTACAAGGAAACAGCCCCGGCGCTTATGCTTGTGGGCAAGGCTTATTACGAGGAAGACCGGGACGCATACGGTACGTACTCGGGAAAATGGAAGGAATGGTTCGCAAAGGGCTGGTTTTCATCTCTGGGAGCGCAAGGACGGCCCTGCTTCGGGGGCGGCTATGTGGGCGCCATGCGGATGAACGAGGGCGTGTTTGAATATTGGATCGGCATGCTCATGGAGGAAAACACGGCTATCCCGGCCGGTTTTTCCGGCGTTGCCGTTTCCGGCGGAGCGTACGCCACGGCATGGATTCAAGGGAAGGACGAGCCGGCGCTCTATGAGATGCACGACGCGTGCATGGCGGCCTTCACGCAAAAGGGCTGGAAAATTGCGAAGGATGCATGGTATATCGAGCGGTATTCCTGCCCGCGCTTTACGCAGCCTGATGAAAACGGCGAAGTGATACTGGACTATGTCGTCTCGCTTGAAGCGTGACGCAAACGGCCAAAAACAAAAGAAGCACACGCTTTGGATACGCTTGCACCGTTTTGCGAATGGAAGAAACGCATCAAACGGAAGGGAACACGGCCGCAGGCAGGAGGAATGGAATGGAGCTGGAAGCCGCCATATTAACCAGGCGCTCCGCGCGGAAATTTTTGGATACGCCCGTTTCGGAGGAAACCGTGCGGAAGATGCTGCGCATGGCGCAGGCCGCGCCGTCGGGCGGCAATGGGCAGACGCATGTGTTTGGGATCGTGCGCGACGCGGATACGAAGCGGGCGCTTGCCAGAGCGGCGGGCAACCAGCTCTGGATTGCGGACGCGCCGCTTGTCGTGGCCTGCTGCGCAAGGCTTGACGCGGATTTTCACAGCCTGCCCGCGGATGATTTCGGCCTGGAGGTGAATCGGCTTCGGTGGGGCGAGGCGTTTCTGGATTATCTCATGGCATACCCGGATTGGCGGCGCGTTGCGAGCCTGCTTGCCAACGCGGCCCCGCTTATCCCGGCGGAGCATATGTTTCTCGCGGCCGTCTCCTGCGGCCTGTCTGCCTGCCTGATCGGGTGGCTCGACATAGACGGAGCCAGCGACGCGCTCCAGCTCCCCGCTGATATTCGCTGCCTCTTTCTGCTTCCCGTCGGGTACGCCGCCTTTCCGCCCGCGCCCATCGAGCGCAAAAGTCTTGAGGAAATCTCCTTTCTGGACACCTGGCCGGGCTGAACGCCGCGTGCCGCACCCAAAAAGCCCCCCGCTTTCTTTCGATTCTTTTCTTTCTCGTGAAAGAAAAAATATGTTCTCCGTATTCCCGCGCCCTCAATCCTCCTCGGTCATGCGGTAGCCCACGCCGATCTCCGTGAGGATATAGCGCGGCGCGGCGGGGTTCTTTTCGATTTTTCGGCGAATATTGGCCATGTTGACGCGCAAAAGCTGATTGTCGTATTTGGCGCCCGGTCCCCAAACGTTTCGCACCATAAAGTCATAGGTTAAAACGCGCCCGGCGTACCGCGCGAGCAGGGACAGGATTTTGTATTCAATCTGCGTAAGGCGCACGCTTTCGCCGTCCACGCTCACGCGGCGGCTGCCGTAGTCGAGCACAAGGCCCCCGGCGCGGAACGTGCCCTCTTCGGGCGCGTCTGGGCTGGATTTGCGCGCGCTGGCGTGCCGCAGGGCCGTGCGCACGCGGGCGAGCAGCTCGGAGGTGCCGAAGGGCTTGGTCACATAATCGTCCGCGCCCGCGTCGAGCGCCGTCACCTTTTCCCGCTCCTGCGTGCGCGCCGATACGACGATAATGGGCGTTTGCGACCACTCACGCAGCTTGCGGATGATGGCCGTGCCGTCCATGTCGGGCAGCCCCAGATCGAGAAGCAGCACGTCGGGGCAGCGCGAGGTAAAGAGCCGCAGGGCCTCGGCGCCGCTTCCCGCAAGCAGCACTTGGTAATCGTTGGCGGAAAAGACCGCCGCCATAAAGCGGGCGATATTCGCGTCGTCCTCGACGATCAAAACAGAAAACGCGCTGTTCATGCAAGCTCCTCCTCCAGGGGCAGACTGAAACGAAAGACCGCGCCGCCCGCCGGCCGGTTTTCGGCGCACATCGTGCCGCCGTGCGCGCGGATGATCGTATTGCATACCGTCAGGCCGATGCCCAGGCTCCGCTGGCTGCCGCCGTCGGTATCCTGCTTTTGCTCAAAGCGGCCCTCGAAAAGGTGCGGCAAAAGCAGCGAAGGGATGCCGCAGCCGTCGTCGGATACGGAAAAGACCGCGTACGCGCCCTCCCTGCGCACGCAAAGCGCCGCCCGCGCGGCGCCGCGCGCATGCAGGGCCGCGTTCTCCAGAAGATTGATGAGCACCTGCTCGATGAGCATCGCGTCCATGGGCACAAGCAGCAGCTCGGCGGGCACGCGCACGTCCACCTGAAAGGCGGGAAAGCGCAGCTTAAAGCGCGTAACGGATTCCTGCACCAGCTCCTCGGCCGCCTCCGGCGTTTTTTGCAATCGCTTATCCGGTTCGCTTCCGATGCGGGTGATGGTGAGCAGGTTTTCCACAAGGCGGATGAGCCATTGCGCTTCCGTGTGGATGCCAGAGGCCAGCGAAAGGCGTTCCTCGCGGGAAAGCGCCCCGTCATTTTCGAGAATGGCGAGGCTCGAGCCGGAAATCGAGGTCAGCGGCGTGCGCAAATCGTGCGAAATGGCGCGCAAAAGATTGCCGCGCATCTTTTCCTGCTGCGCTTCGAAATGGACGCGCTCCTGCTCCTTGATGCGCGTGGTCATGGCGCTGGTTATAAGCGACACGGCCAGCAGGCAAAAAATCGTGATGGGATAGCCGGAGAGCGTGAAGTTGAAACAAAAGTAAGGATAGGTAAACACAAAGTTGACGATCAGCACCCCGGCAAGCGACGCGAAAATGCCGTAGAGGTAGCCCCGGGTGAAGCGCGCGATTAAAAACACGGCCAAAATGAAGACCATCGGCGCGTAAGCGTCGCTGTGGTCGATCGAGCGCAGGAAAAAGCACGCGCCCATGGCCGCCGCAATGATGGCAAGCAGCAAGCAGACGTTTTTAAACACCGGGCCGCGCGGGTTCTTTTGCGGGCTGTTTTCGTGCATGGAGCGCCTCCCGCGCAATAAAGTGCGGCAAGCCGGCCGCTATAGCCGCATTATAGCACGCCCCGCCCCGACGCTCGGATGAATCTGCGGCCGACTGTAAAATCTATGCGGATTCTTAACATGAAAAACCACAATTCGGGGCTTGAAATGCGAAAAAAATATGGTATAGTGATAAACAGGGGAGGATGTAATTTTATTGCATAAAAATGCATCCAAGCCATTTTCAACCGTGGAAGGCATGCCAACGCGCGGATCTACGTCAGTCGTTTTTGCGAAAGCAAGCGCAGAATGCGCGCGGGCTTCCGCCCAAACGCTGCCTGAACGATAGACCAAATTACATGACTTGGGGGTGGGGTTCTTGAACCCGTCGATCGGACTGTTTTACTGTATGTCGTTTCTCGTTGTGGCAATTGCGCTGGCCTTTGCCGCATACCTGTGCGTGTGGGTGCGGCGCCAGCCGTCCGAAAACGCCAAAATCGAGCGGATCAGCCTTTTGATCAAGCGCGGCGCGAACACCTTTATGCGCAAGGAATACAAGGTGCTGGCCAAGTTTGCGGGCGTAGCGGCCATCCTGATCCTCGTCTTCCTGCCCGCGCCCATCTGGAAGGGCGACGCGCTGCGCAACGTCGTGATGATGCTGGCCTACTTGGCGGGCACGGTCTTTTCCGCCATCGCGGGCAAAATCGGCATTTATGTTGCGACCATCGCGAACGCCAAGGCCGCCGAGGCTGCGCAGAAGGGCATTAAGCCCGCGTTCCTCACCGGCTTTCGCGGCGGCGCGGTCATGGGCCTCGCCGTTGTGAGCGCGAGCCTGCTCGGCGTTGCGGCCGTGCTTGCGCTTACGGGCAATACCACGGCGCTGCTGGGCTTCTCCTTCGGCGCAAGCTCGCTGGCCCTGTTTGCCAAGGCGGGCGGCGGCATCTTTACCAAGACCGCCGACGTGAGCGCGGATCTTGTGGGCAAGGTTGAGCTGGGCATTCCCGAGGACGACCCGCGCAATCCCGCGGTCATCGCCGATAACGTGGGCGACAATGTGGGCGATGTGGCCGGCATGGGCGCGGATCTGTTCGATTCCAATGTGGCCGCCATGGCGGCGGCGCTCGTGATGGCCGTGGCGCTCGACAAAAACCCGGGCGGCGTGAATGCGGCGATGGTGCTCTGCTATGCGGCGCTGGGCCTGCTCTCCTCCATCATCGGCATTGCCACGGCGCGTATCGGCAAAAACGGCAATCCCACCAAGGCGCTCAACGCCTCCACCTATGTTACCACCGCCATCTTCGTGGCGCTTACCGCGCTGGCGACCGCCCTCTTTGAAGGCTTCCGCTGGGAGATCTGGGGCGCGTCGGCCGTCGGTCTCGTGGTGGGCGTAATCATCGGCATTGCCACGGACTATTTTACGGACGACAGCAAGCCCATCGTGCGCAAGGTGGCCAAGGCCTCCGGCACCGGCCCGGCCTTTACGATCCTCTCCGGCATTTCCTACGGCTTCGTATCCGTGCTGCCCGCCATGATCGGCATCGCGATTTCGGCGCTTGTGGCCTTTAAGCTCTGCGACGGCCTTGGCGCGGGCTATGCCATGTTCGGCATCTCCATGGCCGCGGTCGGCATGCTTTCCATCGTGGGCATGATCATTTCCAACGACGCGTACGGCCCCATCGTGGACAACGCGCGCGGCCTTGCGGAAATGGGCGACCTCGGCGAGGAGGCGCTCAACATCACCGACGAGCTCGACAGCGCGGGCAACACCGTCAAGGCCGTGACCAAGGGCTTTGCCATCGGCGCTGCTGGCCTTACGGTCATCAGCCTGCTCGGCGCGTACATGAGCGAGGTCAACGCCGCCGCGGCGGCGCTCGGCAAGGAGCTGCTCATCGGCTTCGATATTATGGACCCCACGGTGTTCTTCGGCCTGCTGGTAGGCGCGGCTGTGCCCGCCGTGTTCTCCGCCATGCTCATGCTGGGCGTGGATCGCAACGCGCAGCGCATGGTCGCGGAGATTCACCGCCAGTTTAAGGAGATCGTCGGCCTCAAGGAAGGCAAGGCGGGCGTGGAACCCGAATACGACAAGTGCATCGATATCGCCACGCACGGCGCGCTGCGCGAGCTCATTCCGGCGGGCCTGTTCGCCATCCTCGCGACGATCGTCGTGGGCTTTGTCGGCGGTGTATCGGCCATCGGCGGTTTCCTCATGGGCAATATCGTAAGCGGCCTGCTGCTGGCGCTGTTTATGTCCAATTCGGGCGGCCTCTGGGACAACGCCAAGAAGTATATTGAGTCTGGCCACGAGGGCGGCAAGGGGAGCGACGCGCACAAGGCGGCGGTCGTCGGCGATACGGTCGGCGATCCCTTCAAGGATACGGCGGGTCCGTCGATCAATACGCAGATCACGGTCGTTTCGCTCGTCGCATCGCTGCTGTCCTCGCTGTTCCTCTCGCTGTCGATCTTCTAAGAAAATCCTGCCTGTAGGGCGGCTTGAACGGACGGGTCATCCCCGTCCGTTTTTCGCGCGGACTTGTTCGCGCTTGCTTGTTTTGGATTTGCTGGTATAATAGCGGAATATATCTTTTTCATGCGAGGGCTTTGTGCAATGAATGTTGCGCCGATGCTGGTGTATATCGCCGTGGCCTGCTTTACGCCAGGGCCGAATAATTTGATGGTCATGTACCTTTCCGCCGAATATGGCATTGCCGGCGCGCGCAGGTTCATTGTGTCAAGCACGGTCTGCTTTTGCATCAAAATGCTACTTTGCGGCGCGCTCAATCTCGCGCTGGCGTCGCTTGTGCCCGCCGCCGTACCGTATCTGAAATGGATCGGCGCAGCCTATATGATTTATCTGGCCGTACACATGCTTTTGAGCGGATGGCGCAAAAAGGACGAGCCGAAGGCGGACGGCGCGGGCCAGTCCAGTTATCGAAGCGGCGTGCTGCTGCAACTGCTCAACGTGAAAAGCTGGGTGTTCGCGCTCAGCGTGTTTTCTATCTATGTGATCCCCTATACGGGCTCTGTTTGGAGCGTGATCCTGTGCGCGGCCATCTCCACGCTCGCCATGCTCACGGCGACGCTGCTGTGGGGCATGTGCGGGCATGCCATTCGGAATGTGTACAGCCGGTATATCCGCGTATGCAGCACGCTCATGGCGCTTTCGCTGGTGTGGTGCGCGGTGACGGCGCTGCTGTAGGGCGCTTGACGGATTAAATCTCGCGAATCCGGCCCAGGCTCCAAACCTTGTCGTTGACAGGGATCACGCCCGTGCCGCAGTAGACGCAGCTCTTTTGACCAAGGCTCGTGACCGGCGCGCCGCAGCGCGGGCAGGTCAAGCCCAGCCCGGGCGCGTCCGCCTCGGAGGCGTCGCGCAGATAGACCAGCTCCATTTCAAAGCGCGTCTGGCGGCGGTATTCCGTGTCGCCTGAAAGCAGCTCGCCCCCGTCCGTTTCCCGCCACTCGAAAAAGCCCGCCGCAAGCCGCACGGTGACGATCGCGAGCCCCTCGCGCAGGTCGTAGCCCGCAAGCTCCGCGCCGTGCACCGTAACCTCGCGGTATATGGTTCTCTCCCCGGCAGCCCGGTCGGCTTCGATGCGCAGCCGGAGCTGCTCCAGCAGCCGTCCGCTTTCGCCATTCAGCGGCTCCACGCTCCTCTCGGAAACGGCCAAAAGAGACGAACGCAAAGCGTCCATGCAGCGCGCCCGCGCGTCCGGCCAGCTAAACTCAGGAAAGTCGCGCTGAATGCGCGGCAAAAGCAGGCCCGTCATGGTCGAAAGGGATTTGGGCGTGTTCGACTCGGAGAGCCTTGAATCGGCTTCGATCCGTTTCAAGTTCGCCGTACCAAAGAACTGCCCCAACAAGGAAGCGGCCCGCCGCCACAAAACGAGTATGGCCACGCCGAATACCAGTATGCCGCCCAAAAGAAAGAGCAGTCCGTATTGCATTGCAAATTCCCCCATTGAAAGCAGAATAGCAGATTTGCGCCCGGATGACAAGACGGGGGAGAGCGGGCGGAGGGACAAAAAAGGCGGAGCCGACCATCCGCCGTCTCCGCCCCAGCCTGTTAAATAAGCCTCCGGGGATTGTCAAGGGGCCGCCGTCCCTTGCATAACATCCAGCTCCGGCGTCAGCCCAGACGCTTTGCGCGCGCGCGCTTGATCCACTTCACCCCTTCGTACCAAACGACAGAAGCGGCGGCAAGGCCGACGGCCGTGAGGAGCTGCGGGAGCGTGAGCGGCGCCAGCTTAAGAAAGCCCGCAAGCGGCGTATAGAGTATGAGCGCGAGCATGGCGAGCGTGGCCAAATCGACGCCCCACATTACGGGATCGCGCGCAAGGCGCAGCACGGAGCGGCACGCGGAATCGTAGTCCGACGAAACCATCTGCACGAGAAAGAGGTTTGCCAGCATAATGACAGCAAGCCCCATCGCGCGGGCGCTTTCGGCGGGAAAGCCGCTTTGCAGCATGCCGTAATACGCGCCGAAGGAGGCCGCAAAAATCATCAGCCCCTGCGCAATGCTGCGGCACAGCCCGCCCGCCGTCAGGAGCTTTTCCTCCGGCGAGCGCGGCTTGCGCTCCATCACGTTTGTTTCTGCGGGCTGACGCTCGAGCACGATGGAACAGGTCGGGTCGATCACCAGCTCGAGCAGCACGACGTGCAGCGGCAGCAAAAAGAGCGCGTCCGGGCTCACCCCGAGTATGGGCGCGAGCAGCGAGCTTGCGGCGATGGGAATATGGATGGTAAACACATAGCCAACCGCCTTGCGGATGTTGTCGTAAATGCGGCGGCCGTCGCGGATGGTGTCCACAATGGTGGAGAAATTGTCGTCCATGAGGATGAGATCCGCCGCCTCGCGGCTCACCTCGGAGCCGCGCTTGCCCATGGCAATGCCGATGTCCGCGTGCTTAAGCGCGGGCGCGTCGTTCACCCCGTCGCCCGTCATGGCCACAATCTCGCCGTTGCGCTGAAAGGCCTTGACAATGCGCATTTTGTCGGCGGGTATGACCCGGGAGAAGATGGATACATCCCGCACGCGGGCGCAGAGCGCATCGTCGTCCATGGCCGCAAGCTCATCGCCGGTTATGATTTGCTCCGCATGCGGAATGCCGATTTGCCGCGCGATAGCGGCCGCGGTCACACCGTTGTCGCCTGTGATCATTACAATGCGCACGCCCGCGCGCACGCAGCGCGCAATGTCGGCCGCCACGGTCTCGCGCGGGGGGTCTGCAAGGCCTACGAGCCCCAGCAGGCGCAACCGGCACGCACCGATGCGATCGGGCACCTCGTCCTCTGTTTCGGGGCGCTGCACGCCCACGGCGATGACCCGAAGCCCCGTCTGGCTCATGCGCAGCGCCTCGGCCTCGGCTGTCGCGCGCGTATCTTCCGTTAGCTCGCAGATGGTGAGCAGCCGCTCGGGCGAGCCCTTGCAGCACACGAGAAGCTCGCCGTCGTGCCGCCACACGTGGCCCATCATCTTCAGCTCGTTTGTAAAGGCGTACTCTGTAATGAGCCGCCCGCCGAAAAGATGGGAGCGGGGAAAGCCCGCCTCCTCGCAATAGCGCAGCATGGCCTTTTCCATGGGATCGTAGGTTTCCTCCTCGCACCCAAGGCCCATGGTTTCGATCAGTTCCGCCTGCGGGCCGGCGGACCAAAGTTCGCGCACCTCCATCTGATTTTTGGTGATTGTGCCCGTTTTATCCACGCAGAGCACAGACACCGCGCCGAGCGTTTCCACGGACGGAAGCTTGCGCACGAGCGAACGCTTTTTTGCCAGCCGCCACGCGCCCATCGAGAGGAACACCGTGAGAATGACCGGGAATTCCTCGGGAATCATTGCCATGGCGAGCGTAATGCCGGCCAGCACGGACTCGATGACGCGCTCGCCCGGCGTATGATCGGAGATATTCAGATAGGTAACCAGCCCGACAAATACAAAGAGCGCCGCCGCGATGAAAGCGCAGGTTTTTACGAGCTTGCCCGTCTGCTTTTGCAGGGGCGTATCCGTTTTTTCAGCCTGGGATACGTGCAGGCCGATCTTGCCGTATTCGGTTGCGGAGCCGGTGCTTGTCACGCGCACGGCGGCTGAGCCCTGGGTCACCAGCGTGCCCGCGTAGCAAAGATCCCTGCGCCAATAGCCCTCCGAGGCGGGCGCACTCGAAACGGGCAGTTTCCACACGCCCTCCGATTCGCCCGTAAGGGAGCTTTCATCCACGCAAAGGTCGCTCGCCTTCAGAATTTCGCCGTCCGCGGGAATCTTTACGCCCTCGCAAAGGAGCATCACGTCCCCTGGCACCAGCTCCGCGCTTGGGATGGAGGTCTCGCGCCCGTCGCGCAAAACCGTGACCTGCGGCGCGGAAAGCTGCCGCAGCGCGGCAAGGGTGCGGTCGGTTTTCCACTCCTGCGCCACGTCGATGCTGATGATGGCCGCGACGAATACAAGCATGATGGCTCCGTCGCGCGGTTCGCCCAATACAAAATAGATCACTGCCGCGGCCAGCAGCAGCAGGAACATGGGCTCTGCAATCATTTTGAGCGTCTTTTTCAAGAAGCTTTGCTTGCCCGCGCCGGCAAGCTCATTCCTGCCGTATTGCGCAAGCCGTTTTTGCGCCTCCGCGGCGGTCAGTCCAAGGTCCAAAATCGGGTCGTTCATGTACAGTTACCTCCAAGTTGAAGATAGCTCCATGCTTGCCTTGCGATATTTGGGCGGCTCCAGTCAAAATGGCTTTCGGAGAAAAAGAAAACACATCTGCGGAACAACCCACTGTCCCACAGATGCGCCGGATATGCGCCTCTGCTGCCGCCGAATCGGCGGCCCGGCCCCACGGACCCCGCGCGGAGTCCATCGCCTGCTCAGTTTGTACTGTTGATCGCGTCCGGCGTTGGGCAAAAGCCTGCGACCGAATAATGCAGTGCAAAGAGACAGCCTGACTTTATCACAGGCGTCCGACGCTGTCAAGCGCGGGCCGGCTTTGCAAAGCAAGACCGCGTTTCGCATTTATGTATAGTTTATGAATCGAAAACGCGCTTATGTACGCCTTTTTGCCTGCATATGCACGTTTGGATATGCAAGACACGGGGGAAGATTAATAATTTATGAACAATTCACAGAATTTCCACAATATCTGTCAAGATAATTGTTTTTTTTTACCGCATATGGTATAGTTGTCGCATAAATGTTAAGCCATTGTGAATTTTACAGCGTACGGGACTGAATAAACGGAAATTCCGCAAGAAGTGGAGAATAAGGGCATGAAAAGACGACTTTTCGCAGGGCTTGTGGTGACGGCCTTGCTTTTGTTTGCCTTTCCGCTTCTGAACGATCCGAATACGCGCGCGGACGCTGCGGTGCTCGAGCTGAACACGGGCGACGCGCTGCACATTGCGCTCGCGGAGGACGGAACCTATCGCGCCACGCTGAGCGGCGCGCGCAAAGACGTATCCGTTTCCGGCAATTGCGAAAAGGAGCTGCGACTTGTGCGCGCCGAGAACGCGGGTGACGCGCGCTCCCTCACCGTGGAGGCCGAAGGGGGCGGGGCGGGCGCGCTGACGCTGCGGCTCGACGGCGTGGGCTTTTCCGAGGGCATACGCATAGGCACGCGGTCGAGCGCGCAAACCAAAGTGAACCTGATTTTGCAAACGGGGACGGTCAATACCGCCGTCGGCGCGCCTGGACAGGCGGGTGTGGCGGTGGGGGAGGACGCGTCGCTTTGCGTGCTACTCGACGAAACGGGCAAGGGCGCGCTTAACGCTGCGGGCGCTTCGGGCGGCGCGGGCTTGGGCGGCGACGCTGGCCGCGCGTGCGGCATCATTCGTATTTTTGGCGGCAGAATTACGGCCCGCGGCAACGGGGGCGGCGCGGGCGTCGGCGGCGGCGCGGGCGCTTCGGGCGGCGCGTTGTGCATTGCGGGCGGCACCGTATGGGCCTCGTCGGACGGTGGCGCTTCCATTGGAAACGGCCTTGGCGGCGGCGCGGCGTCTTCCTCCAATTATGTACAGATTACAGGCGGCTCGGTGCATGCGGAAAACGGCATAGCGCCCGCTCCGCGCACGGGCGCGGGAGCGGATGGGGGCGACGCGGCGGCGCCGGTGCTGCTTGCCGTTACGGGCTTGACCGGAGCCGTGGAGGGCGCGTGCGTCGATGCGCTCAAGCTGGGCTCCTCCGTGGATGCGGAGGGCAGGAGCGCCTATGGCGCGGACGATCTTTTCACCGCGCTGCTCGACGGGGACGCGGTGCTTTGCGCGTACCTGCCGGTTATGCGCTGCGCGGGCTTTGTCAAGGCGGGGGGCGACTGGCGGCAGCTTTGGATCACGCATCAAAGCGGCGTTCTCTCCGGCCGCGTTTCCGAAAACGACGGGGCGGAGATCGACGCGGGCTACGACAACGTCTATTTTGCCGAGGACGCGGGCGGCGCGCCCTGCATGCGCTACGGCGGACGCGAGTTTTCGGCTTCCGACGCGGCTTACGGCAAGGTCACGCAAACGCCCTTCTTTGAAGACGGGAACAGGCATGCGGTTTCCAACAGGCGCATATTGGCCTTGGGCGGCGCGCATACCATTACGGTGATCGATTCGGATCTGTCCGACTCCGTGCGCGGGCTGAGCCTTGCTTCCAAGCGCGCGGGCGTAGATGTGCGCGCGGGCGCGGTCAACCTCGTAATATCGGACACGCTCACCCTGCTTGCCCGCAACACCTCCGCCGATGCGTCGGCTTCGCACGCGGGCATCCGGGTCGAAAAGAACGCGACGCTGCGCCTCTACTGCGCGACGGCCTGGAACAACGGTTCGCCCGTGCATAACCACGTCTGCCAAGACGCCTGCGCGAGCGTGCTGGCCGCAGGCGGCGCGGGCGGCGCGGGCATTGGCGTTGCGGCGGGCGGAGACGGCGCGTTTGAGCTGCACGGCTGCCGCATAATCGCGAACGGCGGCGCGGGCGGCGCGGGCATTGGCGGCGGCGTGGGCGCTTCCTGCGGGACGGTTCGCGTTCTGGGCGGCCGTGCGGTCGCAGCGGGCGGCGGGAAGGCGGCGGGCCTGGGCGCGGGCGCGGACGCGCTCTGCGGCGTGCTGGAGCTTTCCGGCGGCTCGGTTGTGGCCACGGGCGGCGCGGGCGCGGCGGCGGGGCTTGGCGACGCGGCCACGGGCGGCGGCGCGAGCTCGGAAGAGCGCTATATCTGCATCACGGGCGGCAGCGTCTATTCGGCGGACGGGGTTCTTTTGCCCCAGCCGCGCAGCGCGGCCGGAGCGGGCGGCGTGCCCGTATACAAAGTTGCGCTTAGCTTTTCGGGCGTTGCGGCTGCAACGCGCGTGCGTGCCGTCGAGCTGGACAGTCTTTCCTATTCCTATAGCATGCGCTGTGCGGCGACGGACGAAGCGGGCAGGGTCTATGTGTATCTGCCGGCCGAAATGTGCGTCACCGGCGGCGTGCTGCGCCCGCCTGTGGGCGGCGAGGCGCGCTATTACCCGGCGCAGGGCGGCGAGATTCGTGCCTGTGCGGGCGCAAATGCGAGCGGCACGCTCTACACGCCGCTTGCCGGCAAGGCCAACGTAAGCGGGCAGGGCTTTGTGGGCGGTACGCTGACGGGCGATTATGCGGCGGCGGAAGCGGGCGTTGCGCCCTATTACGCCTGGTATCGCATGGACAGCGACGCGGGCACGCTCGTGCAGGCGCCTTCTCAAACGGGCGCAAGCTACAGCCCCACGCAGCTCGACCTTGGCTATAAGCTCAAGCTCCGCATAAGCGCGGAGGGCTTTGGATATTATGTGGACAGCGCGGAAACGCAGCCTGTCTTCACCGTGCCGGGCGCGCCGAAGGTTACGGAGGTTAAAGCAAGCGGCGCAGGCTCGCTTACCGTGCGCTGGGAAGCGCCCGTCGTCAGCGGCGGCGGCGCGATTACGGCCTATAACGTATATCGAAACGACAGCCTGATCACCACCGTGGCGCTTTCCTCGGCCGCGCGCAGCTATACTGACCCGGGTTGCACGGCGGGCGGCAGCTACGCCTACAGCGTGTCCGCCATAAACGCTGCGGGCGAGGGCGCAAGGTCCGCGCAGCTTAGCCGCGAGATGGCGCGCGCGCCGTCCGCGCCGCGCAATGTGACGGCCTCGGCCGGGCAGGGCGACGGGAGCGTACGCGTCACCTGGGACGCGCCGGAATCAAGCGGCGGCGCGGATGTGCGCCTATATCGCGTGCTTTCCAGGCTGACCGGCTCGACGGGCGCGTTTGCCGCGCTCGAGGTTCCGGCCATCGCGGGGCAGCTTGCCTACAGCGGCGTTTTGCAGTCCGGCGCGCTCCTAAACGGCGCGAGCTATGAATTCCGCGTGGAGGCGGTCAATCTGGCGGGCGGCACGCGGAGCGAGGCCGCCACGGCCATGCCGTATGTCGATCCGGCCATTACCCTCGGCGAGGACAAGTCTTTGACCGCCGGCTTCCGCTATGGGGACGGCGAAAACGCGGTCGCGTGCGACACCCTGCAGCTCACCACCGCCGTGGGCACGATTGCCCGCACCTTCCCGTACGGCGCGTTCCGCATTTCGGATAACGAGGGCTTGTCCTATTCCATGGCGGGCGTGCGCGTGTGCGGCATCACCAGCATTCATCAAGGCGAGGTGCTCCTTTCCGTCGAGCTGGCCAAGTTCGTTTCGGCCTCCGAGGGCTACCTCTGGTATGAATACGCCCTTGGCGACGGAACGCTCCGCCGCCTGCGCGTGGGAACCGTCTATTTTGAAACCAGCGTGGAGGAGCCGGATACGGACGCCGCCATCAGCAGCTATGTGTTTGCCGCGCCGGACGCTGCGGGCGTGATTTCGGGCGATGTGATCCGCGTGATTGTGCCCGCGGACACGGATGTGACCGCGCTTACGCCCGTGATCAGCTGCGCCTCCAGCTATGCGCGCTGCCGCCCGCGCGCGGGAACCACGCTGGACTATACCGCCCCCGTTACGTATACGGTGACCGCGCAGGACGGAACCACGCGGCGCTACACCGTGTATGTGGAAAAGGCGCGCACCGCGCTTACCCTGAGCTGTGCGGAGCTCGACTTTGGCAGCCTGGCAAGCGGCTATGCCGCGCCAGCCGCGGCGATCGTTACGGCGCACAATGCGGGGAATCTGCGCACGGGGGTCGCGCTTTCCGGCAATTCCATATTTATCGTAAACGCGCTAACGAGCGGCACGCTCGCGCCGCTAGGCGACGCGCGCTTTACGGTGCGGCCGCCTGAGGGTCTTGCGGTGGGCATGTATGAGGAAACGCTCACGCTTCTTGGCGACGGCGGCGCAAGCGCCACCATGATCGTGCGCTTTACCGTGACCGACGCGGCGGAAAACGCGCAGCTTGCTTCGCCTGCGGGCATCGTGCCGCTTTCCAATCCGAACGGTGCTGGCCGTTCCAATGCTGCCGCGCAGAATAGCGTAAACGAGGCCGCGCCGGAGGAGAACACGGATGGAGAGGCTATCCCGGCCGTGCTGCTGACGCTGATGGGCGTTACGACGGCGGCGCTCGTGCCCATAGCGGCCCTGCGCGCCGGGAAAGGCAAGTGGCTGCGCGCCCTGCTGCGCCGCGCGGCACGCCGTTAAGAAGAACAACCGATTCGGAGGCTTCCGCAAAGAGAGCGGGAGCCTTTCCTGTTGTCTTGCGGGCCGGAATCTGATACGATACGGCTAAAACGGAATCGCAGAGGAAAGATGGAGGGATGGAGCATGGAGAAAAAGCTTTCCGGGGAAACGTTGCGTACCATTCGCGGCATGCAGCAAACGGAGATTACCGAATGGGCGACCTATCTCGCGGCTGCAAAAAAGCAAAAATCAGGCCATAACAGGGAGGTGCTGGAGCGCCTCGCCGCCGAAGAGCTTGCGCACGCGGAGATCTGGGGGCGCTATACGGGCCAGAAGCTGAAGCCGCAAAAGCTGCTTGTGTGGTGGCGGCGGGTGATGATCACGGTGCTGGGCTTTACCTTTACGGTCAAGCTCATGGAGGGGCGCGAGGCGTCCGCGTCGGTGGATTACCGCGCGCTTGCGGGCGAAGCGCCCGAGGCGTTGGACATTGCCGCGCAGGAGGATGCGCACGAGCGCGCGCTGCTGGAGCTGCTCGACGAGGAGCGGCTGCAATATGTGGGCTCCATGGTGCTGGGCTTAAACGACGCGCTGGTCGAGCTTACGGGCACGCTCGCGGGCCTCACGCTTGCGCTGCAAAATACGCGGCTCATCGCCCTGTCGGGCCTGATCACCGGCATATCGGCCACGCTCTCCATGGCCTCGTCGGAGTTTTTGTCCGCGCGCAGCGAGGGGCGCAGCGACGCGCTCAAATCCTGCGTCTATACAGGCATCGCCTACCTTATAACCGTTACGCTGCTGGTGCTGCCGTATCTGCTTTTCGGTGCGGCGCATTATCTCTATGCGCTCGGCACCATGGTGCTCACGGTCATCGCCATTATCGCGGCGTTCAACTACTATCTGTCCGTGGCCAAGGATTTGAATTTCAAGAAGCGCTTTCTTGAAATGGCGGGCATCAGCCTGGGCGTGGCGCTCATCGCGTTTGTCATCGGCCTGCTCGTCAAAAAGTTCCTTGGCATTGACGTTTGATGGGATGCGCATAGCGCGCAAATGGTAAACCTGGCTTTTCCTGAGAAAAGGATACCTTGTTGCGCATGCAATTAAATGTTTGGCTTTCCTTTGGTATTTTCTTTACACCAGAAATAAATCCGGCCGGCGAAGCTTCGCCGGCCAGATTTTTATCGCACACACATGAAATGCTGAGGAAGCGCCGCCGTTACAGCTCGGTCTTCCAGAGGCCGTGCAGGTTGCAGTAGGCGTAAACGGCCACCGGCGCGTCGCCGGAAAGGGAGAACACGGCCTTGGGCGCGCCGTCCACAGGAAGCGCCTTGCGCTGGCCGCCTTGCCGGGTTTGGAGATAGATCCACTCGATGGCGTGCGCGGGGGTCATGGGATGCTCCACGGAGCCGACGGTTACGGTCATCTCGTCCCCCTCGACCTTGACCACGGGCAGGTGCTTTTCACGGCTCGCGTCCGCGGTGTTGGGGACGAGCTCCTCCATTTCCTCGCCGCAGCAGACGAGCGGTACGCCCGAGGAATGAATCATGCCGACCAGATTTCCGCAGATTCTGCAAATGTAGAACGATTGATTGCTCATAAAAAGTTTGCTCCTTTAATTAATAATCGTTATGATTATTATTATATACCTATGAACGCTTTTGTCAAGGAAGAAAGCTTATATTTTTCTTTTTCGATAAATATGATACGATACCGCTATGGAACGCTTGGATGATTTGATGCGCGGCGGATTGCGCGTCTTGCAGCTCACAGACGGCGCGTGCTTTACGGAGGACGCGGTGCTGCTGACGGATTTTTTCCGCATCCCATCCGGGGCGCGTGCGGTGGATCTCGGCGCGGGCTGCGGAATATTGAGCATATTGGGGCAGGATAAAACGGGCGCGCGCTTTTGCGGCGTCGAAAGCAGCGAGCCATTGTGCGCGCTGGCCACGCGCTCGGCTGCGCTCAACGGGCAGGATATTCCTTTTTATTGCATGGATGTGCGCGACGCGCCGGAGGCGCTCGGTCGGGGCGCGTTCGAGGCGGCCGTGTGCAACCCGCCGTATTTTGAAGGCAGCGCGCCGGACGCGGCAGGCGCGCGCGCGTTGGCGAGGCACGCGGCGGAGGGCGAGCTGAGCGCGTTTTGCGCGGCCGCGTTTCAGTTGCTGAAGAACGGCGGCCGATTCTTCCTCTGCTATCCCGTTTCGGGGCTGACGCGCCTTGTTTGCGCGCTGACGGAAAACCGCCTCGAGCCCAAGCGCATGCGGCTCGTGTCCGCCCGGGCGGACGGCGCGCCGTATCTCGTGCTTACGGAGGCCAAAAAGCTCGCCAAACCGGGTCTTGCCATGCTCCCCACGTTATATTTGGAAAAATCAACATGAATTGGACGCAAGCTGTACATACTATCCTCTGAATCGAAGCCGTGCAGCGCAACGGATACCCGTTCGGGTGCGGCAACATTGAAGGAGGATACCCCTATTATGAAGAAAATTCTGTGTTGTTTCGCCGTCGTGCTGCTGATGGTCGGCGTTGTTGGCTGCGCGTGCAACGACGTGACGGCAAATCCCTCGCCCACGGCTGCGGCGAGTCCCTCGCCCTCGCCCGCCATGTCGTCCTCGCCCGCGCTCAGCGAGAGCCCGGACGCGGCGCTAAGCCCGGACGCGGGCGCGAGCACCAGCCCCGACGCGGGCGCGAGCCCGGACGCCGGTACGAGTCCCGATGCGGGCGCGGGCACAAGCATTCCGGGCTTTAGGGAAGGCACCGAGGTCAAACCCGAGGATGTGCCCGAGATCAAAACGGCCCTGACGCAGAAATACCCCGAGGCGAAGATTAAAACCGTTAAGCATGCCCTCAAGGACGGCAAGCAGGTGTACGAGGTGCAGCTGGACAACAACGGAAAGACCGAAACCGTCTACGTGCTGCCGGACGGCAAGCTGCTCGACGCCGCGTCCACAGCCAAGCCGGAATAAACTGCCCCTGCAAAAACAGAACGCCCCTGCCGGCTTTGCGGCGGAGGGCGTTCTTGTATGCAAAGCGCAGTGCGGCGCGCGGGCGGCTTATATGCCGATTTCGTGCCCGATTCGCTCGGAGAAATAGGCGCGGAACGCCTTTTGCAGGAAGCGGAGCCGCTGGCCGTCGCGCCCGCAGACGGGCTTGCCGTCGATTTCGCCGATGGGCGCGCCGTTGACCGAGGTGCTGGAGATCAGGAGCTCGTCGGCGTCCATGGCCTCCTCGAGCGTAAAGGCCTCCTCGCGGACGGGAATGTCGTTTTTCCGGGCCAGCGCGAGAAGATGCCCGCGCATCACGCCGGGCACGATGTGGCAATCGGCGGGCGCGGTGCGGAGCACGCCGTCCTTGAGCATGAGCAGGTTGCTCGCCGTGCACTCGGTTACAAGGCCCTCGCGGTGCAAAATAGCCTCCGCGCAGCCGCGATCCTTGGCCTGCTGCGCCGCCATGATGTTGGGCAGGAGGTTGAGGGATTTAATGTTGCAGTGCTGCCAGCGCAGATCGGGCAGGGTTATGACCTTGCGCGGAGTCGAAAGCTCCGCGAGCGGATAATGCCGGGTCATGACGAAGAGATTGGGCTTTACGTCCCCCTCGGGGAAGGCGTGCACGCGGATGGCCGTGCCGCGCGTAACCTGGAAATAGAGCTGCTGGTGCTCGCTGTCCACGCGGCTTGCTGCCTCCATGAGCACGTCGGTCAACGCCTCGCGCGGCATGGGCATGGCGATGCGCAGTTGGCGAAGGCTGTCTTCAAAGCGATCCAAATGCTCCTCAAGCGCGAAGGGCACGCCGTATTCCACGCGGATGGCCTCGTACGCGCCGTCGCCAAAGAAAAAGCCCCGGTCGCACGCTGGAACCATCAGCTCTGTCAGGGGCGCAAACGTACCGTTATAGTAACCAATATTTTGCATCGTAGCCTCCATGAAAAATTGACTTATTCGGCGGAATGCGATACTATAAAAACAGCATGCATACCGTGCGCGGAGCCCGGCCGCATAGCGCCGTACCCTATATATAATACTCGCTTCCATGGAGGGATGCAAGAACATGCGTAAAAAACGCTTTTTCGCGGCGACGCTGGCCGCAATACTCGCGCTGATGGCGGGGCTTGTTCCGGCGTCGGCGGAGGAGCCGGTTCAGCTTGCGGTGGAGCAGGGCACGGGCGCGGCTGGGGATACGGTCACGCTCAATGTGACGATCGATCAATGCGCGGGCGTGGATTCGCTGGAATTCCGGCTCAATTATGATCCTCAGGCGCTCACGCTTCTGCGCGTGGACGGCGGAGAACTCCTCGCGGGCGGCATTTATTATTCCAATATTGAAACCAAGGGCCTCGTACGCTTTGCCTATGCCGCCAAGGACGGCCTTACGGCAGGCGGCGTGGTGCTTTCGCTCCACTTTACGCTCACAAGCGACAAGGGCAGCGCGGTCATCCTCACCGACGCGCTGTGCTCGAGCGTGGACGCGGACTATGTGCAGCGGCCCGACGTATATGTAACGCTGATTAACGGCGGCATATCGGAGGGCGGCGCGCCCATTCCGGCGCCGCTCGTGACCCCGTGGGTTCCCAGAACACCGGAGCCGACCCCCACGCCCACGCCCGTGCCGACGGACACGCCCGCGCCGAGCGTTACGCCGGAGCCCACGCTTATTCCCAGCCCGGAGCCAGCGCAATCCGGCGCGGGGGATGAAAGCCCCCTGCCGGTGCTGCTTGCGGCGCTGGCGGCCATCGTTTTGCTTACTGTTATCATGCTTTTGCTTTCCAGACGCAGCCGGAGCAGATAGGATTCCTTTTATGAACGGCAAAAGAGGCGGACACGGCGGCATAAGCACGCGGGCTAAAGCCCGTGCGTTTATGCTCTGCGCTCTGGCGCTCGCTCTGACGGCCTGCGCGCGCCCGCGGCAGACCGTGAGCGCCGGCCCAACGCCCTCGCAAACGGACAGCGGCGCGGCCGTGGTGCAGATTCCGGCATTCCCCGCCGCCACCGCAACGCCGGAGCCGACGCCCACCTCCGCGCCCGACGCGGAGCAGACGGAAACGCCCGCGCCCACCTCCGAACCGACGGCCGTGCCGGATCCTTCGGAAACGCGCTATTCCAGCACAACGGGGCTGCCGCTCACCGGGCGAAACGCGTACCGGCCCGTACTGGTGGCCATCCGAAACGATTTTATCTCGCGCCCGCAGACCGCGCTTTTGGAGGCGGACGTGGTATATGAATTCGCGGCGGAGGCCATGAAAACGGGGTTTCTCGCGGTCTATTCGGATTCCTATCCCGAGCGCGCGGGCCCCGTTGACAGCGCCCGTGCGTATACCGTTTCCTTGCAGAAGGAATGGAAGGCCCTCTTTGCCTACGACGGGTATCCGTCTTCAGAGCTGAAGGGCTATCCTGGCATCAAGCAGGGGGACATCTTCGTGGAGGCGAACGCTTCCAAATGGCCGGATTTTTTTGTGGAGGACGACGATTGGCGCCTTGCCTTGGTGGCAAAGCTGGGGACGGAGCGCTATATGAGCCGCACGGTTTCCGAGCAGGCGCGCTTTACGTTCCTCACGGACGTGGCATACGCGGAGGGGGAGGATTTTTACCGGGTCGGCCTCCCCTTTATGAGCAACGATACGGAAAAGGTCTCGTTTATTTACGACAGCGGGACGGACCGCCTCGTGCGCTATGAAAACGGCGCGCCCTGCACGGTTCGCGTGCCCAATGCGGAGGGAGGCGGCTATACGGCGCGGGAGCTTTCCGTGCAGAACCTCATCGTCCAGTATTGCGCCTACAGCCTGTATGACAACGGCTACCATAGGCTCCTTCAGCTCGTGGGCACGGGAAGCTGCGATTATTTTGTGAACGGGCGGCACATCGAGGGCACATGGGAACGGAGTTCGGATACGCAGTATACGCGCTATCGCCTTTCCGACGGAAGCGCGCTGCTGCTGGAGCCGGGCAACACCTGGATTGTGCTGCAAAGCGCGGAAAAGCAGATATACATTGGTTATTAAGAACTGACTATGAACCGATAAGGGGGAAGCATTCCATGAAACCGATCCGATTTGCGGCGCTCCTTTTTCTCATCGCGCTGCTGGCTGTGCTGAGCGGATGCGGCGCGCAGAAGGCGCCTGCCGAAACCGCCGCTCCGACGGCCGAACCCACGGCGACCGCCGTTTTAACGCCCACGCCGACGCTCGAGCCTACGCCCACGCCCGAACCCACGCCGACGCCCACACCCGAGCCCAAGGTTCGCTCCTGGACCTCAGGCGTTGCGACGGAGAACGGCGCGGAGCCCGTGCACCAGCCCGTGATCGTGTCCATCGAGAACAGCTCGTCGGCACGCCCGCAGTTTGCCCTCAACATGGCGGATATCGTGTACGAATTCGCCGTGGAATCGGCCATCACGCGCTTTCAGGTGCTCTTCAACGACAATTTGCCTGTTTTCGCGGGCCCGGTGCGCAGCGCAAGGTATTATTTCATTGACATGCAGCGCGAGTGGGCCGCCATGTACGTTCACGAGGGCTATGGCCCCCAGAAGGGCGAATACAGGCTGAAAAGCAAGCTTATCGAGATCCATATCCAGCGCTCTCAGCAGGTCAACGGCATCTGGTGCAGCCGGTATTTCTGGCGCAACAAGGAGAACAAGGCCACCGAGCATACGCTCATGGTCGACGTAAAGGAGCTTGTGGCGCAGCAGTACGGCGCGAGCGGATACACGCCGCCGACCAACGAGCGCTTCCGCTATATGGAGGGCGTAGCCTATGAAAACGCCCAAAGCTTTACCAAGGTAACGCTGCCCTTCTTTGTCAAGGAGGCGGCAAACCAGATTTACTATACCTACGACGCGGCCGCAAACAAGCTTTTGCGCTTCCAGGACGGCGAGGCGTTTATGACGCGCACACCGGCGGACGACGCGGAGCGGGATATCACCAAGGTGACGCTCGAGCCGCTGACCGTGCAAAACCTTGTGGTGCAGCATATCGAATACGGCCGCATGGACAACGACCAGAAGGGCCGCCGCACGGCGGAGGTGCTCGGCGAGGGCAGGTGCGATTATTTCATCAACGGCCGGCACCTGACAGGAACCTGGTCGCGCCCCGCGCTTGAGGCCGCCACGACCTATCTGCTCGACAGCGGCGAGACGGTCATTCTCGAGCCCGGCAACACCTGGATTGAAATGTACCCCCGCGCCGAGGAATACGCCATCACGGTGGAATAGGACGGGCATTCCTTTCATGCACGGGAAAGATGTTCCGTTTGACGCTTGAAAAGCGCGGCTTGCGCGCCCGTGCGGCGCAAAAGGATTCAGACGGCAACACAAAACAAGCGGCCCGCCGAACGTGCTTCGGCGGGCCAAGCTTTTCCAAGAGGCATGGGGCTTTGGGCGTTCCGTTGCCGCTTGCGCAACGCCAGGACGGGCTGCTTATTGCCGCGAATAGGATTTGCCGGGCGCAAAACCATCCGGGGAAAGCTGCAAAAGCTCTTGTACGGTCACGAGCTGGTAGCCTTCCTCCACCAGCCTGGAAACGATGGCCTCCATGGCCTCGGCGGTTGGCTTGCGCAAATCGTGCAGGAGCACGATATCCCCGTCCTTGAGCTCGCGCTTGGATTCGCCGTCCTTAAACACATAGCGGGCGATCTTGTCCGCGCTGTCGATGCGGTAATCGTGCGTGCTCTGGCTCCAAAACACCAGCGACAGGCCCATGCTTCCCGCAAGCTCCTTTACGGCCTTGTCGGACTCGCCCTTGGGCGGGCGCAGGGAGCGCACCGTATAGCCCGTGGTTTCATAAATCGCGTCCGCGGTCTTTTTCAGTGATTCCGCGGCTCGCTCCGTGGAGGCAGATTTCAGATCGTCATGCCCCCAGGTGTGGCTGGCCAGCTCGCAGCCCAGCGCGGCGGCCCGCCGCAAAAGCTGCTCGTTTCCCGCGATGCGCTGGCCCACGATAAAGAACGTGGCGCGTCCGTTGTATTTTTCCAGAACATCCAGAATGGTTCCCGTTACGCCCGCGGTCGGCCCGTCGTCAAAGGTGAGCGCCACCATGGGCTTGTCCGGGTCGATCTCCATGCGCAAAACCGCCGCGCTGACCGCCTCCGCGCTCGGGTAGCTTCCGTTGCGGGAGAGCAGGGCGAAAAGCTCCTCGCTGCGCTGCTGATACCAAGCGTCCGTAATTTTGGGCGTTTGCGTGGGGACGGGCGTAGCCGTAGGCGTGGGGGTGGGGGGCAGGGTATAGAGCGGAGGCTCGGTGCATTCCGGCATGGAGAAAACGGCGATTTCAGGCGGGTTGGACGGCGTTGGAGAGGCGGCAAAAACGGGCGGCTCCTGCGCGACCGGCTCCGTAGGCGCGCATGCGCAAAGAACGCACGCGCAAAGCGCGCATAGGCACAGCGCAAAAACACAAGCGCCTTTTGCGCGCGAAATGACGCAAAGACGCGCCGTCGCAGACAAAACGCTCCGCTTCAAGTCGATTCCCCCTTTGCCTCCGGCCTTGTCAAAGCCTGTCGAAATTGTAGCACAAGCACGCCGGAACAACAAGCGCGTGCGCGTGAAGAAAGTGAGGATTCAGCTTGAAAAATATGAGAAGCCGTTAGAATAATTGGAGAACAGAAGGCGAAGCCAAAACGAGCCCGGCAAGCAAAGGCCGGGCGCGCGTTTGACGCTGAACGGCGCGCGTTTACAGCGCGCCGAGGATGAGGGCCGCGAGCCCCACGAGGATGGAGCTGCCGATGCCGTAAACCAGCACGGGCCCCGCGATGGTGAACATTTTCGCGGCTGTGCCCATGATAAAGCCCTCCGCCTTAAACTCGATGGCGGGCGCGACAATGGAATTGGCAAAGCCCGTGATCGGCACGACGGAGCCCGCGCCGGCAAACGAGCCGATTTTGTCGTATACGCCTACGCCCGTGAGGGCAGCGCCGAGAAAGACCATGAAGATGGCCGTAAACGACGCGGTTTGTTCCTCCGTGAGCGCGAACCATTGCTTGCCGAGGTCGCCCACAAGCTGACCCACGCAGCAGATCAGCCCGCCGACAAGAAAGGCGCGGAAGCAGTAGAGCAGGGTGCGGCTCCGGGGCGCGCGCGCGTTGACTTGCGCCCGGTAGCTTTTTGCGTTAAACTGAACCATAGCGGTTTTTTCCTCCCGGGTGGAATCGTAGGCGACAAAGCGGGTTTCCCGGTCGCCGGGCGTTTTGTCGCCGCCGCCGCCGTGCAGCAGCACTTGCGGACGCGCGGCGTCCCTTGCGTCAGCGGACATGGGGCAAGCCTCCTTGCATCGGCGTGCTTTGGACAAAATAAATGCCGTCGCCCAGCAGCCCCTCGTTGCGCTTGGCCCAAAACAGCATCAGCAGCGCCGCCGCAATAAGCAGCAACGCCGTTACGGCAAGAAAAAGCGTCATGCGCCTGGTCATGGAAGTTTCGCCTCCTTACGCTTGCGGAATCCGAGCGGCTTTGCGCCGCGTCAGCCGCAGAAATTGGTTTTTCATTGCTATTGTGCACCCTTTCCGCAATAAAAATCCGTGAAAAAACACGGATTTCACGTGGATTTGGGATTGACAGGGAACCCCCCGTTTGTTAAACTAAGCGATGTGCCATTGGGTAGAGTGCGTCCACAGCCCCGGAAGCAACCGACCAAGCGCGCAGCAGATTTGAATAGATAATGGGAGGAATCGCCATGAAATCCTATATGGCAAAGGGCGAAACCGTTGAGCGCAACTGGTACGTTGTGGATGCGGACGGCATGGTGCTCGGCCGTCTGTCCTCGCAGGTAGCAGCCATTCTCAGGGGAAAGCACAAGCCTATTTTTACACCTCACGTCGACACCGGTGACCATGTGATCATCGTAAACGCCGCCAAGGTTCGCCTGACCGGCAAAAAGCTTGACCAGAAGAAATATGTCCGTCACACGGGATATCCCGGCGGTCTGCGCGAGACGAGCTATCGCACGCTCATGGAGACCAAGCCGGAATTCGCCGTTTATGAATCCATTCGCCGCATGATGCCCAAGGGCCCTCTGGGCGATCAGATGCTCAAAAAGCTCCGCGTGTACGCAGGCCCCGAGCATAAGAACGCCGCGCAGAAACCCGAGCCGCTTGCGCTCAAATAAGAAAAGGAGAAACGGAACATGGCTATTACGCAGTATCTTGGCACCGGCAGACGCAAAAAGTCCATTGCCCGCGTTCGGTTGCTCCCCGGCGGCGGCAATATCACCATCAACAAGCGTGACATCGACGATTATTTCGGTCTTGAGACCCTCAAGATGATCGTCCGCGCGCCTCTGGTGCTCACGGGCGCCACGGGCAAGTACGACGTTCTTGTCAACGTCTACGGCGGCGGTACCACCGGCCAGGCGGGTGCCATCCGTCACGGCATTTCCCGCGCGCTGCTCATCGCGGAGCCCGAGCTTCGCGCTGTGCTCAAGAAGGCCGGGTATCTTACCCGCGACCCGCGCATGAAGGAACGCAAAAAGTACGGTCTGCACGCAGCCCGCAGAGCGCCCCAGTTCAGCAAGAGATAAGGAAACATACAAAAGCCCCCAAATGGGGGCTTTTGCCCCCGAATGGGGGCTTTTTTGCGTCTATGAGCTGGGCGTTTTGCCCGGCCGATAAAAGGCTTGCGCTTATACCTCCACGTTCTCCGCCTCCGGCGGATGGAGCGCGGACAATTCCGGCAGCTCCTCGAGGGAGTGCAGACCAAAACGCCTTAAGAAGCGATCGGTGGTTCCAAACAGCGCGGGGCGGCCCGCCACATCCTTGCGGCCCACGGCTGTAATCAGGCCAAGCTTGAGGAGCTGGCCTACGGCATAATCGCAGCGCACGCCGCGCACAGCCTCGATATCCGCCCTTGTAACCGGCTGGCGGTAGGCCACGACGGCCAGCGTCTCGAGCAGGGAGGCAGAGGCCTGCCGCGTTTCATCCGGCTGCAAAAGCAAGCGCACCTGCTCGATATAGGCCTTGTTGCTCACAAGCTGCGCCGTTTCCTCCGTGACGAGGAGCTGGACGCCGCGCTCCTCCTCGCGGAAGCGCCGCTCCATTTCGCAAACCGTCCGGTGCGTTTCCGCGTTGGACAGCTCCAGCACCCGTGCAAGCTCCGGGATCGATACCGGGTCGCCCGCCGCAAAGAGCATGCATTCAATCTGATTTTCCAGCCTGCGCTGATGATCCATGCGTCAATCCTCCGTTTCGTCCATATAGGCGTAGCCTTCGTCGTCCTCGGGCAGGAGGTTTTTGGCCCGCACCGTAATGCGCGCAAAGGGCGCGCTCTGATCCACGTGGATTTCGCCGTGCGCGAGCATCTCGAGCAGCGTCATAAAGGTGACGATGATCTCCATGCGGTCCGCGCCTTCGGAAAACAGCGTTTCAAAGGGCAGGCGCGGGGTTTGGGCCAGCAGGGCGCGAATTTTCCTGCGCTGCCTCCGTACCGTGTATAAATCGGGCCGGACGCTGTGAGATTCGGGCGGCGTTTCTCCTGCCTCCGAGCGGGAAAGCACGGCCGCAAAGGCCGCGAGCAGCCCCTCGCGCGTCGCGCCGTCGAGCGTTATGCGCTTTTCGGGCAAGAGCACGTCGGCGGGCAGCCGCGCGAGGCTCTTGTCCGCTTCCGCACGGAGCGCGCCGAGCGCAGCCCCCGCGTTTTTGAACGCCTGATACGCGCGAAGCTGGCGGATAAGGGCCTGCTCCGGGTCCTCCTCCTCCTCCGGCTCCTCCCGGGGCGGCTTGGGCAAAAGCTGCCGCGATTTTATGTAAAGCAACTGCGCGGCCATGGAGAGAAACTCGCTGGCCGTATCGAGCTCAAGCGCGCTCAGCGCGCCCATATAGGAAAGATACTGTGCGGTAATCTCCGAAACGAAGATCTCTTCAATGTTGATCTCCGCCTGCGCAATGAGGTGGAGCAGCAAATCCAGCGGCCCGTCGAATTGTGAAAGCTGAACGCGGTACAAGCGGCCCCCTAAAACAGGCTCACGATGGCGAGCGCCGCCGCCGAGAAGCCGCGGAAAATAAAGCTCACCGCCGCGCCCAGCACCGTGGAGACAAGGCCCGTAACAAGCAGCACGATCAGAATATACGAGCCGTAGTTATGCAGGAACAAAAAGACGCGGGGAAAGCGGCGCGCCAGGAGGCTTTCCGCCACGTGGGAGCCGTCGAGCGGGTAGATGGGAATGAGATTGAACACCGCGAGCGAAAGATTGATTACGATGATGGACGTAAAAATGCTGGTGAACGCCTCGTTGCCGTACAATCCGCCCTTAAACACACCGAAGTAATAGAGCACGGTGACGAGGAACGCCACGACGAGGTTGGCGGTAATGCCAGCCAGCGACACGATGATATCGTCCCGACGGAAATTCTTGAAATTGCGGGAATTGACCGGCACGGGCTTTGCCCAGCCAAAGCCCACGGCAATGAGCATGAGAAAGCCGAATAAATCCACATGCGCCAGCGGATTGAGCGTCATGCGGCCCAAATTTTTGGCCGTGGGGTCGCCCAGCTTGTACGCCGCGAACGCGTGCGCCCACTCGTGCACCGTCAGCCCGATGAGGATAGCCGGCAGCGTATAGACAAGCTGCATGGGGTCTGTAAAAAGCTGGGTCAGTCTTGAAAACAAGCTCGTATCTCCTTAACGCGGCATTCTTTCGTGATGCTGTATTATACCGCATCCCGGCGGCCAATGCAACTTATGGCGCGCTTCCGACAAACGCCGAGGCGATTTGGCGCAGAATGTCGAGCAGCCCGTAGGAGCGCACCGCCGCCTCGGCATAAAGCGGCACCTCCGCCACAAGCGCGCCCTGTGCGTTTATATAGAGCACCTTGCCCAGCGCGTCCTCGCCGGAAACGGGCGCGGTGAGATATTCCGGCGCTTCCACGCGCTCGGTGAGCGCGCCGCCCGCTTTATCGAGCAATACATTGCAATCCGCGCGCGAAACGAGGTTAATACGCTTGACCTCGCCCCCGCGCACGGGCACGCCCGGCACCACCACGCCCCCCGCCGCGGCGAGCTGCTGGGAGCGGAAGTTGGCAAAGCCGTAGCCAAGCAGCATTTCCGCATCGGAAAAGCGCGCTGCCGCGCTTGCCGCGCCGAGCACCACCGCAACAAAACCCGTGCCGCCGCGGCTGGCATAAAACACGCCGCAGTAGCCGTCCTCCGGGGAGGAACCCGTTACAAGGCCCGAGCAGCCGGCAAAATTGCGGATCATGCGGTTCGCGTTCACCAGCTCCGTTTCCCGGCCGTCGGCGTGACGGAGCGTCGCCATATACTGCGCGCTCATTTTAACAAACGAGGGGCTCCTTGCCGCCGCGCCGCCCAGCAGCGCCAGCTCCGACGCCGTAAACGAAACGCCCGTGCCCATGGCGTCGGAAAGCGTTTTCTGGATTCCGAGCAGGCGCAGCGTGGCGTTGATGTTGTCTGTAAAGACGCTTTCCGAGCCGTAGGCGTTTTCGCCCAGCGCCATGACGGCGTCGCCAGCCGAAATCATGACCGCCGCCCGAAACAGCTCCATGGCGGGCAGCGTTTCGCCCGCGTCAAGAAATGCCGTCGGGCCCGGAACGGATGCGGCGTAGCTGCTGCAATGCATTTCCGCGTCGGGCGAAACGCCACCGCCGTCGAGAAGCTGCGCGAGCGTGACCAGCGCGGGAAGCTTGCTTAAGCCTGCGACGGACAGAGCCTCGTCCGCGTTCTTCTCCGCAATGCGCGCGCCGTCCGCGTGCTCAATAAGCACCGCAGCCTTTGCGGCGGGCAGCAGCGCGGGCGCGGCCTCCTCGGCCAGGCTCCCTCCCATCGGTATCAATAGCATGCCTGCGACGAGCAGCAGCGCGGCCAGCCGTTTCATAAATAAAACCCCCGTTTCAGCCTTACCTAAGCATATGCCGAAGCGGGGGATATCATGTAATCTCGCGCGAAAAGACCATTAAAGCGCCGCAAGAGGGCTTCTTAGTCCGCCAGCAGCTCGCCGAGGAAGGAGACGCCGACTCGCCAACGCTGGCCGGTGATGTATTCGTATACCGTCGCGCCGATGTCCGCAAAGCTTTTGCGAACGCCTAAATTGGCATTCTCGCGCACGCTCCGCCCGGTTACAAGGAGCGGAATATACTCGCGCGTGTGATCCGTGCCCGCATGCGTTGGATCGCACCCGTGGTCGGCGGTGATGATAAGCACGTCGCCTTCGCGCAGCGCGGCAAGGAGCGCGGGCAAATGCGCGTCGAAGCGCTCGAGCGCGGCCGCGTAGCCCTCCACATCGTTGCGGTGGCCGTAGAGCATATCGAAATCCACGAGATTTGTGAAGATAAAATCGCCCGTGCCCGCGCGCAGGAGCCGGAGCGTGGCTTCGACGCCCGCCTCGTTGTTTTTGGTGTGATCCACCAGCCCTATGCCCCGGTGGCAGAAAATATCCTCAATTTTGCCCACGCCCACGGTTAGATACCCAAGCTTGGTCAATGCGTCGAGCACCGTGTCCGAAAACGGCTCCATCGCGTAATCCCGGCGGTTTTCCGTGCGGGTATAACGCCCGGACGCGCCGGTAAAGGGCCGGGCGATGACGCGGCCGACCAGATAATCGCCCGTCAGCATATGCCGCGCCGTTTCGCAGATTTGATACAGCTCCGCGAGGGGAAGCACGTCCTCGTGCGCCGCGATTTGGAACACGCTGTCCGCCGAGGTGTACACGATGGGCTTGCCCGTGCGCACGTGCTCGTCGCCAAGCCGCGCGATGATCTCCGTGCCGCTTGCCACCTCGTTGCCCAGCACGCCCCGGCCGATCTCGGCGCAGAACGCGTCGATGAAGGCCTTTGGAAAGCCGCCCGGATAGGTGCGGAAGGGCTTTTCCAGCGGCAGGCCCGCCATTTCCCAATGCCCGCAGGTGGTGTCCTTGGCGCGCGTCAGCTCGCCGCACTTGCCGTAGCAGCCCGCCGCAGGCCCCTCCGGCGCGGGCAGGCCGCAGTTCGGTATGTGCGCAAGGCCCAGCCTCATCAGATTCGGCAGCGCAAGGCGGCCGCGCGCGCGCAAAATATTGGCGATGGTATTGGCGCCCTCGTCGCCAAAGTCCGCCGCGTCCGGCAAAGCGCCGATTCCCGCGCTGTCCAGCACAATCACGATGGCACGTTTCTTTTGCATAGGCTGCATTTCTCCAGTCGTTCGCTTTTCCATTATTGTACCTTGTTTTTCCGAAAAAGAAAAGCGGGGCTGTACGGGCGGGGCTTTCGCCCTGCGTCCGCGCCCTTTCCCGGTTGCTTTGGCGCGCGAAAACAGCTACAATGGGGATATCCTATTTTGCGGGAGTGTTGAAACGTGGAATATCGATCCAATCTGCAATCCGAGGAACTGGACGCGCTTTTTGACGCCGTGCTGACGCTCCGCGACCGTGCGGAATGCTACCGCTTTTTCGAGGACGTGTGCTCGGTAATGGAAATGAATTCCATTTCCCAGCGCTGGCAGGTGGCGCGCATGCTTGACGGCGGGCAGACCTATCAGGAAATCGCGCAGCGGCTCGCCGTATCGACGGCCACCATCAGCCGGGTAAACCGCTGCCTTTCCTACGGCGCGGGCGGCTACCGCCTTGCGCTGGATCGGATGAAGGAAAGAGAGTAAGACACATATGCCGATGGACGGACTGGCCCTCGCGGCGGTCGTATATGAATTGCAGCCTCTTGTGGACGGAAAAATCGACAAGGTGCAGCAGCCCGATTCGGACGCGCTGCTGCTGACCGTGCGCGCGCCCGGGCGCACAAGCAAGCTCCTGTTAAGCGCGCACGCGGAAAACGGGCGTGTGCAACTGACCTCCCGTGCCTACGAAAACCCGGCCGACGCGCCCATGTTCTGCATGCTGCTGCGCAAAAGACTCGTGGGCGGGCGCATCGCCGCCGTCGAGCAGGCGGGGCTTGACCGCGTGCTTACGCTCCGCGTCGCCGCGCGCGACGAGCTTTACGATGAAACAAGCTACCGCCTGATCATCGAGCTGATGGGCAAGTATTCCAATATCATCCTGGTGGACGCGCAAAACACCGTGCTCGACTGTATCAAGCACGTGGGGCCGGGCATGTCGCAGGTACGGCAGCTTTTGCCGGGGCTTCCCTTCACGCCCGCGCCGGGGCAAGACAAAAAGAATCCCTTTTGCGCCTCTGAAGCGGATTTTGCCGCCTGCCTTTCCGCCGGGCAGCCGTCCGAAAAAGCGCTTCCCGCCGCCTTTATGGGCCTTTCGCGCGCAAGCTGCGCCGCGCTGGGCGAGGGCTGCGCAGGCGCTTCCCGCCTGCATGCGCGCTTTTCCGATTTTGCCGCAGGCAGCTTTGCGCCCACGCTTGTTTTAGATGCGGCGGGCGAGCCGGTGGCGGTATATCCCTTTGCCGTGCCGGGCGGCGAACGCGCGGAGAGCATGTCTGAAGCCTACGAGCGCTATTACGAGGCGCGGGACGCGGCGGCGCGCAGGATTCGCTACGGCGCGCAGCTCCGGCGCACGCTTTCCTCGGCGCTCTCGCGCGCCGAAAACAAGCTCGCGGCCTTTGACGAGGCCATTGCAAACGAAGCCGAATGTGACCGCTGCCGCCTCTGCGGGGAGCTCATCCTCGCAAACCTCGCTTCCTTGCGGCGCGGGCAGCGGGAGGCTGCACTTCCGCATTATGACGAAACGGGCGAAACACGCGTAAGCGTCTCGCTCGATCCCGGCTTAAGCCCCCGCGAGAACGCGCAGCGGTATTTTAAGCGCGATCAAAAAAGCCGCGCCGCCCGCGCGTACGCAGTGCAGGAGCGGGCCAAGTGCGCCGAGGAACGCGATTATCTGGCGGGGCAGCTCCAAAATCTTGAAAACTGCGCGACCCTCGCCGAGCTGGGCGAAATTCGCGACGAGCTGGCCGCCGAGCGCTATATCCGGCCCGCGCGCGGGGAGAAAAAACGCGCGCCCGCGCCCCGCTCCGCGCCGCTGCGCTTCCGCTCCACCACGGGCATGGAGATTTTTGTGGGAAAAAACAACCGGCAAAACGACGCGCTCACCAAATCCGCCGCGCCCGAGGCCATGTTTCTGCACGTGAAGAACATGCCCGGCTCGCACGTGATTGTGCCCAGCGAGCCCGACGCGCAGACGCTCCGCGAGGCGGCCATGCTTTCGGCCTACTACAGCACCGCGCGCGGCTCGGCCTCCGTGTCCGTGGACTACACACCGCGCAAATTCGTGAAAAAGCCCGCCGGCGCAAGGCCCGGCATGGTGATCTATTCCACAAACAAGACCCTGTTCGTCACGCCCGATCCGGCCGTGCTCCGAACGCTGGAGGAAATCAAATGAAGCTGATTATCGCATCCAATAATGCGCATAAGGCCCGCGAGATTCGCGAGATACTGGGCCCGCTCTTTCCCGATATGCAGACCATGGCCGAGGCGGGCGTTTCGCTTGAGGTCGTCGAGGACGGCGCGAGCTTCGCGGAAAACGCCGTCAAAAAGGCCGAGGCCGTGCTTGCGGCAGCGCCGGGCTTTGACGCGGCGCTCGGCGACGACAGCGGCCTGATGGTAGATTGCCTCGGCGGCGCGCCGGGCATTTACAGCGCGCGCTATGCGGGCGAGTGCCATAACGACGCGCAAAACAACGCCAGACTCATGGCGGATACGCTGGGCGTGCCGGAGGAAAAGCGCGGCTGCCGCTTTGCCTCGGCCGTGGCGCTGGCGCGCAGAGACGCGTCCACGCTTGCCGTAACGGGCTATTGCGAGGGTACGCTGCTCACAGCGCCCCGGGGCGAAAACGGCTTCGGCTACGATCCGTATTTCTATTACAAGCCGTTTGGCAAGAGCTTTGCGGAGCTTACCGCCGAGGAAAAGAACCGCGTGAGCCACCGCCGCAACGCGCTGGAGGCGCTCCGCGCGCGCCTTGCGGAGACGGTTTCGCAGGCAAAGGAGCCCGGCGCGTGATTGTCGGCGTTTTTTCGGATACGCATGGAAGGGACGCGAAGAACGCGGCGCTCTTTGCCGCGCTCGGCCCTGTCGACGCGCTTTTGCATCTTGGTGATTTCGGCAAGGATCTCGAAGCGAACGCGCTGCGCCTCGGCGTGCCCTATTATGCGGTGCGCGGCAATGGCGACGCCTTCGCCTCCGGCCTGCCTTCCGAGCGTGTTGTTTCTCTCGGCGGCGCGCGGCTGCTGCTCACCCACGGCCATAGCTTTTACAACACCTATGAGTTGGCCGAGCGTGCGCGCCAGCTGGGCTGCGGCGCGGCGCTCTTTGGGCACACGCACCTGCCGCACGTGTCCGCCATGGGCGAAATCCTCCTGCTCAATCCGGGCAGCGCAGCCCTCCCGCGCGGGGGCAAGCGCCCAAGCTGCGCGCGGCTCACGATTGAAAACGGGGATATCGACGCGGATATCGTGATGCTATAAAAGAAAGCTTGTTGGGGCAGATCCCCAACAAGCTCTCTTTTACAGCTCCATGCGCATGTTCACGCCATCGTCGTACACGTTGGCGGCGGAAAAGCCCACGGATTCGTACAGATGCCGCGCGACGGCGTTGTAGCGGTTTACGCCGATTTCGAGACGCTTTGCGCCAGCCTTTTTGAGTTCGTCCACCGCGTAGCGGAGCATAAAGCGGCCGTAGCCCTTGCCCTGAAAGCGGCGGTCAATGAGCACGATGCCGATTTCATAAATAGCCTTCTTTTTGTTGATATTGAGTACCAGCAGCCCCAGCGCGCGGCCCTGATCCGTGAGCACAAGCGGCTTCCAATCGCGGCAGGCCGCCGCCACGGCGATGGAGCTTTTCGCATCGAGCACGAACGCCTCCTGCTCGGGCGCGACCGTAAGATCGAGCGCCTGCCACACGTTGCGCTTGTTTACGCGCACAAAGCGCGGCGCGGTATACGTCTGGAAAAAAGCCTCCACCTCGCGGCGCGCGCAGAGGCGGAACGCGAACCATGCGTCGCCGCGCTTGCGCACAAGCTGGGCTTCGCACAGCGCGGAAAAATAGCACATGCGCGTTTTCTGCGAAAAGCCGAAGGACAGGCTGTAGCCGTAGGGCCCGGACACATACGCGCCGTCGGCGCCGTTGAGCTGCTCAAAGCCCACGCCCACGCCGTCGCCGGAATAGCGCTTGGCCTGCCGCCACATGGCTTTCGTAAGCAGCGCGCCCTTCGCGAGGCCCTTGCCAAGGCGAATGAGGTTATCCAAATCAATGGTAAAGACGTTGCGCGCCGCGCCGTGGACAAGCGGCACGCGCTGATCGTCGCGGATGCGGCCGGCGGTGGCCGTATCGGCGCAATCGCCCTCGGTTGCATGCATGCCCAGCGGCTCGAACACGAGCGTCCGCTCGCTTTCAAAAAGCGGCATGCCGGTTACGCGGCATATCACCTCGGCCAGGAATACGTTGACCGTGTCGGACGGCCCCCGGCATTCCGCGCCCGGCTCGCACTCGAGCGGCATATCGTTTACCAGCGCCAGCACCTCGGCAAAGTCCGCGCCGCGCGCGTCCTGCTCCAGTTCATAGGCGTAACGCGCCTCCTCGCTGCGGGCCTTGTGCGCCACGTCCTTTTCTAGCGCCACGCGCAGGCACGCGGTGGTGTAATCCGGCACGCCCGATTCGCCGCGCACCATTTGTAGGAGCGTCATGCGGCCCGCGTGGCGGTATTCCGGGATAAAGCGATCGAGCGTGTCCGAAAGACGGAGCTTTTTTTCGTCCGCCAGCCGCAAAAGGCACAATCCCAGCAAAAACGGCGCGTACTGCGTGACGCAATACGTGCTTTGCTCCGTCATGGGCGCGCCGGTTTCGCGGTCGGCATAGCCGAACACGCGCCGCACCACCGTTTCTCCGTCCTTGATCACGGCATAGCAGCCGCACGCATCCCATTCCGCCGCCTCGCGATCAATCGTGGCGGCCAGCTTTTCGTAACCTTGCATCATTCGTTCCTTTCTGTCGAAGAAAGAAAGCGCGCGCCGCCGATTTACGGGCAACAAAAAAGCGGCCTCCGCACCGAAGGCCGCCGTCAGGCGGAATAAACCGCGCTGATTACGCGTTGACTGCGCTGCGCTTTTTCGCCAACTGCGCTTTTTTGCGGTTGGCGGCATTTTTATGGATCACGCCCTTGGACGCCGCCTGATCGACCGTGCGAACCGCCGTGGTATACGCGGCGTCACGCTGTGCGGCATCGTCGGCACCAAGCGCCTCGTCAAAACGACGGATGCTGGTCTTCATCGCGGATTTCACCATGCGGTTCTGCAGATTCTGCTTCTGCGTAACCTGAACCCGCTTGAGCGCGGACTTGATATTTGCCAAATGTTTCACCCCCTGTGCAAAAGGTTTTCAAACTCGAACATCCGCTATTTTAGCATGATGTTTGGCCGAATGCAAGCTATATTTTCACAGAATTCAGCTTATTTTCCGTCTTTTGAGGCGCAGGGCGTTGAGCAGCACCGTTACGCTTGAAAAGCTCATGCAAAGAGCGGCCAGCATGGGCGAAAGCAGCGGCCCGCCAAAGGCGTACAAAAGCCCCGCCGCGATGGGGACGCCCACCGCGTTGTAGAAGAACGCCCAAAAGAGATTTTCGCGAATGACCTGCATGGTCAGCCTGGAAATTTCCACCGCCCGCGCCACGTCCATGAGACTGTCGCGCAGCAGCACCACCTCCGCCGACGAAATGGACACGTCCGACCCGGAGCCCAGCGCAAAGCCCACATCCGCCGCCGAAAGCGCGGGCGCGTCGTTCACCCCGTCGCCCGCCATGCCCACGGCCCGGCCTTTTGCTTGCAGCGCGCGGATGCGCGCGAGCTTTTGCTCGGGCAGCAGCGCCGCGCACACCTCCGTGAGCCCCGCTTGCTTTGCAATGGCCCTGGCCGTGCGCTCGTTATCGCCGGTCAGCAGCAGGCTTTCTATGCCCATGCTCGCCAGCGCCTCGACCGCCCGCGCGGAATCGGGCTTGATGGGATCGGACACCGCCGCAAGGCCCGCCAGACGGCCGTCTACGGCCATGAGCATGGGCGTTTTGCCTTCGGCGGCCAGCGCCTCAAAATCGGTTCCCGGCTCCACGCCGTTTTCGGAAAGCAGCGCCGCGTTGCCAATCAGCAGCGTATGCCCGTTCACCAAAGCCCGCGCGCCTCGGCCGGGCAGCGCCGAAAATTCCGCGCAGGGCGGAAGCGCGAGGCCCCGCCGCTTCGCCTCGCGCACGATGGCGATTCCAAGCGGATGCTCGCTGCCCTGCTCGCCCGCCGCAAGAAGCGTGAGAAACGCGTTTTCCTCCATATCCTTGGGCAAAAGATCGGTCACGTGCGGCTTGCCCGCCGTGAGCGTGCCGGTTTTATCGAAGGCGACGACGTTGAGCTTGTGCGCCCGCTCCAGCGCCTCGCCGCTTTTAATGAGTATGCCGTGCTTTGCGGCAAGGCCCGTCCCTACCATAATAGCCGTGGGCGTAGCCAACCCAAGCGCGCAGGGGCAGGCGATGACCAGCACGGAAACAAACACCATGAGCGCAAAGGAGAGCGGCTTGCCCGCAAGCAGCCAAGCGGCGGCGGCAAGCGTGGCTATGCCGACCACAACCGGCACAAACACGGCCGAAATGCGGTCGGCCAGACGTGAAACCGGGGCCTTGGAGCCCTGCGCCTCCTCTACGAGCCGCACCATGCCGGCCAGGGTCGTATCGTCGCCTACGCGCTCGGCGCGCATAAGAAACATGGTCGGGCCGTTGATGCTGCCGCCCGTCACCCGCTCGCCCGGCTTTTTGTCCACCGACAGGCTTTCGCCGCTGAGCATGGATTCGTCCACGCTCGCCGCGCCCTCGGTGAGCGTGCCGTCGGCGGGAACCCGCGCGCCGGGCCGCACGCGCAGCACGTCGCCCGCCATCAGGCTTTCCACGGGAATGAGCTGCGCCGTTCCATCCGGCAAAACGCGCTCCGCCTGCGCGGGCGCAAGCGAAAGCAGGCGGTATACCGCGTCGGCCGTTTTTTGTTTGCTGCGGCCCTCGAGCTGTTTGCCGAGCAGCACGAGCGCGATGATCACGCCCGCCGATTCCCAATACATGCCCTCCACGGCCATGTGATCGCCCGCCGCGACCCGCACGAGCGAAACCGCGCTGAAAAGCATGGCGGCGAGCGTGCCCATGGCAATCAGCGTATCCATATTGGGCGCAAGATGGAAAAGAGCCGCAGCGCCCCTGCGATAAAAGTCCCGCCCCGCAATCACGATGGGAACAAGCAGCGCAAGCTGGATAAGCCCATAGGCAAGGGGTTCTTCGTGCATGGAAACGGGCGAGGGCAGCCCCGCCATGGGCCCCATGGCAAGGTAGAACAGCGGTATGGCAAAGCACAGCGCCACGAGCAGCTTGCGCCGCTGCTTTTTTGAGGCCGACTCGCGCCGGAGCCTGTCCGCCTCGGCCTGCGTTTTTCGGTCCGCCACGGGGCTTGCGCCATAGCCCGCCCTGGAAACGGCCGCCATCACGGCAGACGCGTCCAGCGCCTCGCCGCGCACGCGCAGCCGTTCTGCCGCAAGGTTGACCACGGCGGACTCTACGCCCGGCAGGCGGCGCGTTACGCGCTCCACCGCGGCCGAGCACGCCGCGCAGCTCATGCCCGTAACGGAAAACTCCAGAATTTGCATGCCGTATCCCTCCAAAGCCCCTTGCGGCCTCTTCTCTTCGCTCGCCGCGCCTTTTCTTGAGCAGTATAACACATTTTCACATTTTCGTTGCATTTGACGATTGACTTGCAGGGCTTTGGTGGTATAATAATCCTCGAAGTTAGCACTCACCCAATTGGAGTGCTAACAACACGCTTGAAATCTATAGCAATAGCATAGGAGGCTGAACGCAATGAAACTCAAACCCCTGGCAGATCGCGTTGTGATCCGGAACGTCGAGAACGAAAAGGTGACCAAGGGCGGCATCGTGCTCCCCGACACGGCCAAGGAAAAGCCCCAGATGGCGGAAGTCATCGCGGTGGGTCCCGGCGGCGTGGTGGACGGCAAGGAAGTCACCATGTACGTAAGCGTTGGCGACAAGGTGATCTATTCCAAGTACGCGGGCACCGAGGTCAAGCTGGACGGCACGGAATACATCGTCGTGCGGCAAAACGACATTCTGGCTATCGTTGAATAAGGTAAGGAGGAATACAGATTATGGCAAAGCAGCTTAAATACGGCGAAGATGCGCGCAGATCCCTTGAAAGCGGGCTCAACCAGCTCGCCAACACCGTCAAGATCACCCTGGGGCCCAAGGGCCGCAACGTGGTGCTCGACAAGAAATACGGCGCGCCGCTGATTACCAACGACGGCGTGACCATCGCCAAGGAGA
>CAZWSI010000019.1:0-41206 GCA_964636405.1 uncultured Oscillospiraceae bacterium | reverse complement strand
GAATGTTATGCTGCTGCAAATAAGAAATCAAAACTTCATCCGAAGCACCGGGTTGGCTAACATCAAAAACGCGCTTGTCGAGCTCGCGGAAACCATTTCCGGCGAGAGCGGTTTGACCGCAGCGGATATTTCTGCTGCGATCGAGCTCATCAACGATAAATACGCCCCGTCCACGGCGACGGCGACGGCGACCAAGGTCGGCGGGATCAAGGCGGCGAGCAAAGGCGCAGGCGATACGGTGGAGGCGAAGATCGGGACGGATAAGAAATTATACGTCCCCACCTACCCCACCGTACCCGTTGCGGCGAACCAAGCAGCGAGCACGGCAACGGACGCTGCGGGCATCGTGACGGATTTCAACGCTTTGCTCGAAAAGCTCAAAGCTGCGGGGATCATGGCTGCGGACGGTTAAGGAGGTAAAGCGTCATGCAAGCGGATTACAATTATTACACCGCCACTTTTCACGGATCAATGAGCGAGGCGGATTTTAACCGTTTGATACGGCAGGCTGCGGCTTACGTCGATTCGATCACCTTCGGGCGCGCGAATGACAGCATACCGAACGCTGTCGCAGGCAAGGTTAAGGACGCGCAATGCGCCATTGCCGATATCTTGCTAAAGCAGGAAAACGGCGGTGTGTTGGCATCAGCGAGCAATGACGGGTATTCCGAAACATACGCAGTCGGAAAGGAGACACAGGGGCAACGCATGTACGGCGTTGCCTCTGCCTACCTTGCAACGACGGGGTTGCTGTTTTGTGGAGGGTTAACGCGATGTTGATGTGCAATGAGATTATGACGCTCGTGCATCACATCAAGGGGAACGATACCGACACATACACATGCACAGGCATTCCGAATTGCTCGTGGTACGCAAAGACAAAGGCAGTATACACGGATCAAGGGATGAAATACGCTCGGATCGTGAAAGCGAGGTTCCAGTCATTGCCTGCGGGCGCGGTCATGGCACGCGGCGATTTTATCGTGCGCGGAACGGTCACGTCGGTAACAAAGCCGTCTGATTTGGAGGGTACAGAGTACGCGAAGATCGTCGAGATCGGCGACAACAGGCGCGGGACGAATCCGCATTGGACGGTGACGGCGGAATGAGCTTTTACGTCAAGGGTATCAAGTGCGATGCTGCCGAGGTCATAAGGCGGCACGGGTTAGAGGTCGGAGGAAAAGCCCAAAAGAAAATGGTATCGGAATTGAAACGGTTCTGCGATCCGTATGTTCCGTTTCAGCACGGGCATTTGAAGAACGACGCGTTTGTCGGCGATACCTACCTCAAATATCCGGGGCCGTATGCGCATTTCCAGTATGTCGGCGTTGTGATGATAGGCGTAAATTCCCATAGCCCGTGGGCAAAGCGCGGAGAGCACAAGATCGCAACGGGCAGATCGCTTTCATACGGAGGCGGCGGTCAGCGCGGCGCACAATGGGACAAGCGCATGATGGCGGAGCGCGGCGGCGAATATGTCGATAGCGTCGCGGCAGCGATCGGCGGAAAGGGCAAACGGTAGGATCATGGCAGAACAGACGATCATCGAGAGCGTGCGGGCGTTTTTGCAGGGATGTCCATTACTCACAGGCGACAGGATCAACGTCGATTTCCTTGCGCCCGAGGAGGGCGGGTATTCGATCAACGCGTCGCCCGCAAAACCTATCATTCAGCAGTATGTGAACGGATCGAGCAAGCGGCAGTTCGTGTTCGTGCTCGCATCTTCGGAGTATTACGGCGAGGATATACGGCAGCAGCTTGACAACATCGGGTTCTATCAACAGTTCGCCGAATGCTTTGGTTTTATCGAGGCGGTAAAGCAGAGCAGAAGCGCGGAAAGCGGAAGGGCGCGGCACCAAGCAGGATATACGATTTTGAACAGGACGACGCGTACATTTACGCGGCGTTCGTCAGTCAGTACGGGATCGACTTGAACGACGTGGAGTATATGCACTGGTGGAAATTCCGCGCGTTATTCCATGCGCTTACGGACGACAACGAGATCGTGAAGATCATGGGCTATCGGTCGATCGACATCGGGAAAATAAAAGACCGAGAACGGCGGATGCAGGTCGCGAACCTTAAAGCGCGTTACAAGCTCGATAACGCGATGAGTGAGGACGAAAAAGCGGCGAGCATGAGCGCGGCGTTCGGTTTCACGGAAAGGAAGTGATCGGCGGTGGCAGACAATGACGGTTCTGTCGTACTCGGTACGGAGCTCGACACAACGGGAATATCGAAAGGGATCGGAAGCCTCGGCTCGATCGCGGCAAAGGGCTTAAAAGTCGCGGGCGTGGCGGTTGCCGCTGTCGGCGCGGGGCTTGTTGCAGCGGGCAAATACGCGGTGAACGTCGGGTCGGATTTCGACACGGCTATGTCACAGGTAGCGGCAACAATGGGCACGACTGTCGATCAAATACAGTCGCTTTCCGACGTTGCGCTTGAAATGGGATCGACGACGCAGTATACGGCGACGCAGGCAGCAGAGGCATTGAATTACCTTGCACAGTCGGGTTACAGCGCGGAGCAGCAGGCGGCGGCGTTGCCGCAGGTATTGAACCTTGCAGCGGCGGGCGCGATGGACTTAGGCAGCGCGGCAGACCTTGTTGCAAACAGCATGAACGTGCTCGGGCTCGGGACGGAAGATTTGACAATGTTCTCGAACCAACTCGCGATCACGGCGGCAGCAGCGTCCGGCGACGTGTCGGATTTCGGCGAGGCGATCCTTGTATGCGGCGGTCAAGCAAAGCTCGCGCAGATGGACATGACGGACATGAATACTGCGCTCGGCATATTGGCGGACAACGGCATCAAGGGCGCGGAGGGCGGAACGGCGTTACGGAACACGCTCAAAAATCTGTACACGCCAACGACGGCAGCAAAGAAAGCAATGGATGCGCTCGGCGTAAAGCAGGATGCGGATTACGATCGCATGATGCGCAGGGCAGGCGAGAAATACGCAACGTCGGCGCGTCAGATCGGCGCGTTCAATCCCGCGTAGGAGGCGCGTACAGCGGTCGGCGGTTCGTGACGGAGATTGTAAGGACAGCACAATAAACACGGCACAGCGGCGGTATTGATAGCTTTAATAGCACAATGCCGCCGCGTTTGTGTAATAGGGGGTCACATGACGAACGACAGCTTCACTTTCGGCGGGGTTGATATGTTTGAAACGTATGGGATAAGGGTTGTCACATACGAAGTGTTGGCTCCGCAGTTGCGGAGGAGAAAGCGAACGATCCCGCTGCGATCGGGATCGTATGATTACGGCGCGCGGTATTACGACGACAGAGAGATCAAGGTCGAATGCGACACGCGCGCATGTCTCACACGGGATCAGATCAGAGAGCTATCGTACACGCTTTCAAAAAAGGCGCGGATCGTTTTTTGGGATGAGCCCGACAAGTATTACATCGGCAGAGTATACGATCCGTCAGAGTTGGAGCACATCGGCGGGATCGGTTACGAGTTTGTGCTTGTATTCGAGTGCGATCCATTCGCGTATGCGGCAGATCAGACGGTTATCGAAACACAGGCAGCGAGCTATTTTCCCGTATACGACGGGACGGCACCAACACCCGTAACGGTCATGCTGACGAATATCGGCGGGGCTGTCGCGCAGGGCGTAAAAATTGTCATTCGTAAAAGGAGGGACAGATACTAATGTACGCAACAAACATTTTGGAAACAATGATTCTGAACACGTTCAGAGGGCAGGCGGCGACGGCGCCCGCGACGTTGAAACTCGGGCTTTTCTTGACGAGCCCGGGCGAAGCAGGAGGCGGAACAGAGGTTTCGTATGCGGGTTATCAGCGTCAGACGATCGTATTTTCCGAACCTGCTGTCACGGACGGCGGTATGGAGATTCACAACAGCGCAGAGATCACGTTCCCCACGCCTGCGGTCAACGTTGGAACGATCCAGTTCTTCGGCGTGTTCGACGCAGCGACGGGAAATTGTTTGCTCTATTCCCCCGTCACCAATCCGGCTGAAACGAGATCGGGCGAGGCTCCCGTTATCATCGCGGGCGAGGCGCAATGGGTGCTCACGGAGGATTTCACGCAGAGTTGGAAAACGAAGGTGCTCAATCTGATGCGCGGCGTTTCGATCGCAGGATTCACCCCGTATCTTGCGATGTACAACGGCAGTCCCGACGAAAGCGGGACGGAGCTTTCGGGCAACGGTTACGCGCGCCCGCAGGTAGGGTTCGGAGCTCCGGCAGAGCAGAGCGGCGGCGCGATGCAGATCGCAAACAGCGCGCAGGTGGATTTTAACCGATCCAATGCAGCGTGGGGAATTTGGGACAACACGGCGGTATGCGACGCGTCGGAGAGCGGCAACGTCGTATTTTTCAAGAGCAGGACATCGAAAGAAATGCGGAAAGGAATCAGAGCGTCCGTTGCTGCGGGCGATTTGACGCTCGCGGTAAATTGATATGTTCAACGGGGCGAGGTTCAACTTACAGCGGTTCAATCTCCCCGCTGAAATAACGGACGATTTCTATTTCGCTGTTTCGATGAGCGGGGCGTTCGGATCGGCGGCTTACATGAGCGAGAACATAAAGACGATCGTGAATGCGGTCGCTACGGTCGGCGGGTCCTCAAAATTAACGCCTGTCGTGTTTTTCGTTATGAGCGGATCGCACACGTTCGGCGCGAGCGCGATCGTGTGTTGGGACGAGTTGGTAAAAGTGGAAGCGGCGGCGGATTTCGGAGCGGAATCGCTCGTCGGTCAAAACGCGTACACGCAGATCGCGGCGGCGTTACGGATAACGGGCAGCGTCGAGCTTTCGCAGAACATGACGTTCGCGGAGGCAATGCGCGCGTTGTTCGGAGCATCGTCACAGGTGAGCACGAATTTCAATGTCGAGCCCATCCACATGATGGCGGTATTCGACGCGTTCACGAAAACGGCGTCCTTCGACACGGAAACGATCAACGTCAACGTGAATATTCCTGTCGGCGGCGTGCTGCTCATCGACGGCGACACTTTGACGGTGCTGCTCAACGGGGCGAACGTGATAGACAAGCATTCGGGGGCATGGCCGGAACTCACGCGCAGCGTATACGAGATGCGGTTTTCGAGCAATAACAGCATCGCGCTCGAGGCGCAGTTGGTCTTTACGGAGCAATACCTATGATTGAGATTTACGACGTTCACAGAAAAAAAACGGCGGTATTGCAAAACGCATTCGATGTTGTGGAAACGGAGGAGCTGAACAAAGTCGGCTCGCTCCGTTTTTCTTTGCCGGACGACGATCCCAAGATCGAGTTTTGCGGGATGTTGCATTACGCCAGTTACAGCGGCGGGCAGATGTACAGAATCCTCACGCAGACACGCGAGCGCGGGGATACGGGCGTTGTGACGTTCGAGTGCGAGCATGTGATCGGTACGCTGATCGACGATGTGCTATTCGGTTCGTTCACGGTCGGGAATTTGGGCGTGTACACGCGGGACAGCATCAATTTCGTATTGAGCAAACAGACGGTAACGCGGTGGGTTCTCGACGAGTGCGATTTTACGAGGCAGTTCGAGTATGGATGGTCGAACGAGAATTTGCTTAACGCGCTATTCTCCATCCCACGCAGCTTCGCGGATTATTACATGTGGAAATACGACACGAGCGTATTCCCATGGAAAATCAGTTTGAAGCTCATCGACGCAACGGCACGTCCTACGTTCTACATACAGGACGGGCGGAATTTCCTCGCATCGAGCGAAAAGAAAATGCCGGATCAAGTATGTACGCGGCTTTACCCGTTGGGGTACGGCGAGGGCGTAAACCAGTTGACGATCAAGGACGTGAACGGCGGCGTCCCGTACATTCAGAGCCCGCAAAACATCGTTGAGCAATACAGCGATGCGCCCATTTGCAGGATATGGGCGGATCGGCGGTTCGAGGATGCGCAGAGCTTAAAGGAGCGCGCGCAGGCGATATTGCAGCAGTACCAAGAGCCGATCGTCACGCGTGAATTTTCGCTCGCGGACGTGTACGACATAACAGCGGATGAGTACGACAGGGCGGCGATCGGGAAGATCGTCATGTTCAAAGCGGACGGCACAAAAACCTATATCACCAAGATCGAGCGCAATCACGATGAGGCGGGCGATTCTAAGATCACGATCGCGAGCAAGGGCACGGACATCGTGGAGGAGGTTACAGACCTCGCGGAGCGGATGCGCATACAGGAAGTGTATGCGCAGGGCGCGACGCAGTTGTACGCGGTGAGCATACAGGCAAACGCAACGCCGAGCAAGGCGGCGGTGCTCCGTTTTTATCTGCCGGAGGAAATGCGGATCATAAACAAGGTGCTCGCAAAGATCACGCTCGACGCGTTTCGCAGCTATTCGCAGTCAACGGATTATCAAGGGGACAGCACAGAAACAAGCTCGGCAGGCGGCGCGTATGCGGATAGTTCGGAGCGGACGAGCTCGGCAGGCGGCGGAGAGCTTGTTACAAGCGATCCGAGTTCCACGAGATCGTCGTCGAGTTTGTTATATTCGATTGGCAAGTATACGGACGATGCAGGATCGCATAACCACGGCGGGACGTACAGCGGAGGGTCAAGTTCGTATCTGGCGACATCGGAAAGAAGCAATTCGCAAGTGCTTGCGCACACGCACAATTACTACATGCCGACGAACCATACGCACGGCATCGGTTCGAGCGGTAGCCATTCGCACAGGTTCACGGTTGATCTTGCGCACACGCATGACATTTCGCACACGCACACGGTAACGCCAAAAAGCCATACGCACAGGGTTTCAATGAGCATCAGCATTCCCGATCATACGCACACGGTTTCGATACCCGGACATCGGCACGACATCGTGCAGGGCATATTCGAGTTCGGGAGCCCGAGCGGTGCGCGCATCGTGATAAACGGCGTGCAGCGTATGAACATGGCGCAGGACGCGGAGGCGAACATCACGGCGTACCTAGTCGGATCGGACAATAAGATACCGCGCGGATCGTGGCAGGAGATCGAGATTTATCCCAACGATTTGGCGTACATCACCATCGACCTGTATGTGCAGGGATTCGTACAAAGCAGAGGAGGTTCAACATATTGATGATTACAATGTTTCTGGCAATGAACAACAGCCCGCAAACTGCGCTCACGGCGCAGATCGACGCGAGCACAGCGGTTATCCCCGTCGCGGATGCGGGCGTATTGCCTGCCGCTCCGAACGAGATCACGATCGGCGACGACAACGACGCGGAGGTCGTGCAGTACACGGGCAAAAGCGGTAACACGCTCACGGGATGCGTGAGGGCATTCGGCGGGACGACGGCGAAAACGTGGCCGATTGATACGGTCGTTTACCGTGGGTTCACGGCATACGATCACAACGCGTTCAAGGGCAACATCGAGAACCACGAAAGCCGCATTCAGAGTTTGGAGGTTTCGGGCGGGCAGGTCGTGTATGGCGCGTTGTGGGACAAGGTGAACGCGCAATGCAGCAGACTTTACAACGCGCGCGGGATCACGACGAACATCACGAATTTCTGCCATCGCGGGACGGTGAATACGGGCAGGTCGAACCCGTTCGACAGCATTTCACCGTGGCGCGAGATCACGCTTTGCAACATCGACATCGAGGCATATAGGGCGTTGGCAACGGGCGCAAGCGTTCGGGGGTGCGTAACGGCATGGCTCGGCGATCCGACGTTCTCGTATACGCACGCGAACGGCGTGTGGAGATACCGCCCCGCGTTTTGGTATCGCGTATGGGATGAGGACGACGGCAGGCATTTCGCAGTCAGCGCGCGGCAGGCGGACGGGTTCACATTCGCGGAGGAGGCGATCGAGGGTAGATGGCACGGCTCGGTCGTGACAATGACAGTCGGCGGCGCGTCAAAAACGTGCCTTGTACCGAAGGCCGGCATGCCCGGCAAAAACATCGCAATGTCCACGCTGCACACCTATGCCAAAAACTACGGCGGCAGCGTCGAGGACATCTATTTGTACAGCGCGACGGACGTGTTGATGATCGTCGAGTTTGCAACGATGAATTTCCAAAACGCGGTCGGCAACGGCGTTTCGGATTTGTACAGGCAGAGCAGCGACACGATCCAAGAGGCAGCGGAAAACACGAGCACGGTAAAGGTGCTCAAAGCGAACGCGGCGTGGTGCATCGTCGGCGCGATATTCGACATCGGCACGGCGAACGGCGGCGCGAACATCGGGTCGTTTATCATCGGCGAGGTTGCGGACGATCCCGACGACGACACGCTTCGGATCGTCACGTTGACGACGGACGGAACAACGGCGGCATCGGTCACGGTGACAACGGCGCACATGTGGAGCGTACACGGTCTTTCCAACGTGGCGGACGTGGACATCGGCAAGGATTCCGGCTATATCGGATCGAACGGTCAATGCCATGCGTATTATCGAGGGCAGGAAGCGCACGCGAATCTGTGGCGGTATGTGCTCGGTGCGTACAGAGAAACGGGCACAGGCAAGATATGGATCGCCCACAGCAGAGCGGAGGCGGATTTGTACGACGCGCTCAATACGACGGTTCACAAGAACACAGGGATCGCATTACCGCAGGGCGCAGGCGGAGCGGCGGGCAGCGGTTACATAAACAAGCTCGGGTTGTGCGATGAAGTCGGCGGGGCTCCCATTTGCACGGAGATCGGCGGCAACAGCACGAACCCTGTCGGGGATTACGTTTATTGGCCTACGCTCGCAACAGAGAATACGATCGTGGTCGCGGGCGGCTTTGCGAGCCGCGGTTCTTACGCGGGTCGTTTCTACGGGTCTTGGGGCGATTCGGCTTCGAACTCGTACTGGGACTACGCGGCGGTGCCCGTCTTAAAAATCCCCTAATGGGGGTGCGCGAGGGGGCGCGATCCCCCTCGCAGTAATGCTTTTGTCTCACATATAGGCTGATATTTGCGTTCGCCGCGTCTGTGCGGGCTGCCTGATCGCGGGCGGCTTTGCGAGCCGCGGTTCTTACGCGGGTCGTTTCTACGGGTCTTGGGGCGATTCGGCTTCGAACTCGTACTGGGACTACGCGGCGGTGCCCCTCTTTCGATGTTGACACATCAAACATCGGCAAATATCAGCCTCGCCACTCGGCGAAAATTAAGCCCCCGGAAACGGGTTAGGAAATGGGCTAGTAGGTTCATTCTCGAACGTCCATACGGCGAAAGAGGTAATTCATGCCGAAAAGAATCGGGTTTTTATATGAGCGCGTCGTCTCCGTCGAGAACTGCACGGCAGCGGAGGCGGAGATGGCGAAAATTACGGAGGCCGACGACGTTACATGCGATTCTGACGAGGCGGTCGGTTGAGGGTGGAGCATGGACAACAAAACATTGATTATCACTTTGCTTGTGGCATTGATCGGGAGCGGCAGCGCGACGGCGATCGTCACGGCGGTATTGAACAGGGTCGGGAAAAACAATCCGATGAAAGTCGGGCTCCGACTGCTGTTGCAGGACAAGATCGAATACCTCGGAATGAAGTATATCGAGGCGGGCGAGATACGATACGATCAGTTGAAGTATCTGAACGCGGCGCACGCATGTTACCATTCGCAGTTACACGGAAACGGCGATCTCGACGCGCTCATGGACGACGTGCGCGAATTGACGGTGGTATACCCAAAACAACACAGAAAGGCAGGAACAAAAAATGAACGGAATTTTGATTGAGGCAGGCGCGCAGGTCATGGCGATGTTGCTCATGACATTGATCGGCGTGTTCGGCGCATGGTTGACGGTCATGCTAAACAAAAAGTACAAGCTCGGGAATCAGACGATCGAGCTTGCAAACATCAACGCCGCGCAGCAGCAGGTTATCGCGATGGCGAAGCAGACGGTCGAGGAGTTGCAGCAGGCTATCGTTGACGACCTCAAAGAATCGACAGCGGACGGCAAGCTGACGGAGGACGAGATCGACATGCTCAAAAACACATTAACAGAAAAGACCATGGCGAAGTTGAGCAAGCCGACCATAGCCCTGCTGACGGCGGCAGCGGTTGATGTGACGACGCTCATCATCGGCGCGGGCGACGCGTGGTTGAAGCGGCTCAAAGAGGGCAGCGTGGACATCGACGCATAGCGCACATTTCGACGACCGCGCAGGATCGCGCAGGAGCGTTTATTTGTACGTCACGCTGTACGTCATAGGCAAAGTATTTTTCTCCCGTAAGAATCGTATTGATACGGCTACGGAGGCATTTTGAATGGCGAGAGGGTAAGAAAAAAGCCCGAAACATCGCGGTTTCGAGCTTTTGGCGGAGAAGGTGGGATTTGAACCCACGCACCGGTTACCCCAGCCTACTCCCTTAGCAGGGGAGCCCCTTACAGCCACTTGGGTACTTCTCCGTATTCAGCTTGGCGGAGATGGTAGGATTTGAACCCACGGTGCCTTGCGGCACAACTGATTTCAAGTCAGTCACCTTAAACCACTCGGACACATCTCCCAGAGAACAACGATGAGAGTATAGCAAATTCAAGCTGATCTGTCAACGCCAAAACACGCTTTCGATGCTTTCAAAACACGTATTCCGTGCCTGCGCTTCCGTGCCAAAGTTCGCTGCTCATGCCCGCGCTTTCCCGCGCAAATACGCTGTTCGTGCTTGTGATCGCCTGCCCCAGGCATGCCGCGCGCCGGGGCGGGGAAAGCCAATACAAGAGCGGCTTTCGCGGCGGGGCGCGCCCCTGCTTTGACGTTTAGAACGGCTATTTGGCCGCCTGGATGCGGCTTCGTCCGATGTAAAGCAAGTGTTCGGTGGTGGCAAGAAGCGATTCCTTTTCACATATCCGTTCCGCAAAATCATACCACACCCGCATGTCGGCTGCGGACAGCGCCGCAAGCTGCTTTTCATAGGGCGCGAGCATGCATTCGCTGCCGAAAAAATGCAGCTTTTCCAGCGGAAAGCGCGCCATAAAGGGCAAGACCTCACGCGGCTGAACAAAATGCGCCTGCGTAAAAGCGGGGCCAGCATAGCTTTCGTCCCGCACAAAACGCTCGAGCAGATCCGTTTCCGTCGCGTCATTCAAAAGCTGCTCCGGGCATTCGCGGGCTTCGTAGAGCAGCGCTGCGCCGATGGCGATGAAGCTGGCGTACAGCATGCCGCCGGGCGCAAGACGACGAAGCGCCGCGTTAACGGCAGATATGCGCTCCGTTTCCTCCAGCAGATGATAAAGCGGGCCCATCAGCAGCACATGGTCATATTGCCCAAGAAGAAGCGCGTCCAGCTCCAGCACGTCGCGCACGCGCGCGTCGAGGGTCAGGCCGCGTGCGGCGGCAAGCTGCCTCGCCAGCTCGATGTTCCCGTCGGAAAGATCGACGAGCGTTACCTCGCAGCCCCGCTCCGCATAGTAAAGCGCGTAGCGCCCAGGCCCGCCGCCGATATCCAGCACACGGTCGCCGGGCTTGATGTAGCGGTCCATAAAGCGGCGGTTCAGTTCAAATTCGAAGGGATGCCGCTCCAAACGCTCCCATTCGGCTTGCGCGTTCGCGTCGTAATATGCCTTAACGGTTTCCGTCGTATCCATATGGCTCCGCGTCTCCTTCACGCTAGTATTCATCCACGCAGTAACAGGTTTCTTTTTCCAGCAGGCCTTCAAGCGGAAGGTAACCGCTCAGATGCTGCATAAGCGCGCCAGCGGAAAGGGTATAAGCCGCCTTTCGGTCCGTGGGCTTGCCCGTGCCGTCAAACACGCCGTTGTTTTCCGCGACGATTGGGTCGGACACCGCGAAAACCGCGTCCTCGCGGTCGCAGAGCAGGGCCAGCAGCGCACGGATATCCGCCGCGCCCATGACGCTTTCGGCAAAGGTCTCGCCTAGCTCGGAAGCGTCCGGCGGGAGCTTTACAAACGTGCCGCCGGGCAGCAACGAAAGGAGAGCCGCATAGTCCGCCGGGCTTCGCGCGAGAAGCTCCGGGCAATCCCAGCCGTCTTCCCCCGGCTGCAAAACCGCATAGCCCGCATATGCGCCGTTAACTGCAAGCGGCAGGCAGCGCGCGCCGTCGGAGGCATAATCGCGCCACTTGAGCGCCATATCGTCCGCCGAGCGAAGCACGCACCCGCTGTAGCGCGCGGTGGAGGCCGCATAGCAGTCGGTCATAAGCCGGATATCCGGCGCGTCCGAGCAGGCGGCGGGGAAGGCGGGGGAGAGGGGGCCGCGCAAAACAGCGCGGCGCGCGTCCGCGCAGGGCAAATGCCCCAGGGACGTGTAAACCGCAAGATTTACGGGCTTATGGAAGGCGAGCAGCAAACCATCGGCCCTGCACAGCTCCATCATGGCGGTCATCACCCGGCGCATGTAGCCTCGATGCTCAAAGCCCTCCGCCGTGGATACGCCGCTGATCATGAGCCCGGGGACGCGCTTGCCGCGCACGCGCAGCAGCATGGGATACCCCAGCGCGGAGGAAGCAAGCGCGCCGTCAACCGTCAGGCATACGGAATAAGACGGCAAATAGCGCTCCGAAAAAAGCCAGTCGAGAAACGCGTCCGAATCGTGAAAGCGCGCCTGCCACAGCGCGCGCACCGCGGGAAGATCATCCGCCGTATGCCTGCGAAGCTCTTCCATGCTCAGATACCGTATTTCGGGTTGCGCGGCGGGCGGCTTGTCAGCTCGCGGCGCTTTTCTTCATAGCCGGGCTTGCCCAGCAGCGCGAAGGCCGCGATCTTGCCCGCCTCCACGCCGGGCTGATCAAAGGCGTTGATGGCGAGCAGCTCGCCAGCAAACGCCGTGGCCATTTCAAAAAGATACAACAGCTCGCCCACGGTAAAGGCGTTTACCTCGGGCAGCGTAAGACTTTGCCCAAGATGCCCGCTTTGCATGAGGGCGTATTCCGTCGCGGCTTCCTCGGCAGCGATCAGCTCATTGTGCGTGTGGCCGCCTAAAAACGCCACGTCCGGCACGCTTTGATAGCCGTGCGGGATGTCAGTCGTCACGCGATAGCGATTGACCCGCAGGAAGGTCACCATGCGGTCAAACGGCCCCTCGGTGTAAAGCTGCACCTGCGAGTGCTGGTCGGTCACGCCCAGCGCCTTGACGGGCGTTTGGCCCGTGTGCACGGTTTCTCCGGCCAGATTGACGCGCTTGCCCAGCGATTCCGCCCAGAGCTGGGCATACCAGTCGGAGATGTATTTCAGCGAATCCGCGTAGGGCATGAGCACGCTGACGTTGACGCCCTTATCCATGGCGAGCACCGAAAGCGCGGCCATCATGGCGGCGGGGTTTTCCCATACGTTCGGCTTGCTGCAAAGCGCGTCCATATAGGCGGCGCCCGCGAGCAGCGCGCGGATATCGATCCCGCACACGGCGGCGGCGAGCAGCCCCACCGGGCACAGCTCGGAAAAGCGCCCGCCCACACCCTCGGGGATAACAAAGCACTTCAGTTTTTCCTGCCGTGCAATCTTGAGCAGGTGCCCCTTTTCCGCGTCGGTCGTGGCGATCAAATGCGTGGAAATATCCTCGCCCAGCGCGTCGTGCAGGAGCTTGGATACGATCAAAAGCTGCGACATGGTTTCCGAGGTGCCGCCGGATTTGGAGATGACGTTGAACATGGTCTTCTTCACGTCGATCACGTCCAGGAGCGCTTTCATGCGCTCAGGATCGATATTGTCCTCCACATAGAGCCTCGGGCCGCCGCGCTTTTCGCGCGGGAGCTCGTTATAATGCTGATGATTCAGCGCCTGTTGGACGGCGATGGGCCCAAGCGCGCTCCCGCCGATGCCGAGCACGACAAAGCTCTCGAACGTTTCCCGAATGCCCGCCGCCGCCAGCTCAATATCGCGCACGACCTCGCCTTGCTCAAAGGGCAGGGCGCGCCAGCGCATGGAGCCGCGCTTTTGCTCGAGCGAAGCAAAGGCCGCGTCAAGCCGCGGAGCAAGCGCGTCGATTTCACGCTCGCTGATTCCGCGCGCACCGAGGGAAGCCTCCATCATATTGGAAAAATCGTAGGCAATTCGCATGCTTTCACGCCAGTCGGCGTTTAAATAATCGGCCATAAGAAACCCTCCAAATTTCGCTAGTTCTAAAGCTATCAAACGTTAGAATTATACCATAGCGGGAAAAGAAAAGTACAGACCCGGCATATACTGCTTTATGAGCGGGCGATGGGCGTTGATTCTGAGTTGTTTTTTGATGGCGGCGGGCCTTGCGGGCGCGGTGCTCATTAAGCGCGCGCGGGAAAGCGAGCTGGAAACGGGCACGATGACCGTGCGCGTTTACGACGCGCTGACGGGCGCGGCGCTAAAAAACGCTTCCGTGGTTGTGCCGGAATACGATAAGAGCGTAAAGACGGGGAAAAACGGCAGCACGGGCACGCTTACCCTAAGCGTTTGCCGCAACGCGGGCCTGGACGCGCTGCTGCCAGCCGGCTGGGGCGAAATCACGCTGCTGATCTATTGCGAAGGGTATTATCCCTGCGCGATCTTCCACGTGCGCGTGCCGGAAGGCGGGAGCCGGGACGGGCCGTACGTCTATCTTTTGCCGGACGACGGCACGCTGATGGAGCCGTACAGCCTGATCGAGGCTCCGCCGCAGGATTGGGTCAGCGCGCTGCTGGGCAAATACGCGCCGTAGCGCCGAGTATGTCCGCAAGCGCGTCGGAGCTTTCGTACAGGGCCGGAAGCGACGCGTACATGTCGCTGTACACCTCCACAAAGGCGGGGCCTTGATAGCCGCAATCCAGCAACCGCCTGGCAATGCCCGCAAAGTCCGCGTTGCCCAGGGGCGGCATTTTGAGCGTAAAAGCGCCGCCGGCAGAGAAAGCCGCGTCGCAGAGATGGAAATTGACCGCGTCACGGCCCATGGCCGCCGCGAAGTCAGCCGGCTCGAAGCCGCTGCGCACGGCCTGCTTTACGTCGAGCGTATATTTCAGCTTGTCGCCGATGCGCGCGCGCATGTCGTCGCAAAACGAGGGGTGGTTAAACAGGCAATAGCTCACGTTTTCCAGCGCGAGGGTGACGCCGTAGCCCGCCGCGCAGTCAGATAGCTCGCTGAAAATGGGCGCTATGCGGTCGAGCTGGATGTTCTTCGCGGCGCCCGCAAGGCGTACGGGGCCGTGCATCACATAGCAGCGTGCGCCAAGTCTTTTTGCAAGCTGAAGCACGCGCTCGAAGTATTGCCGCGCGTCCGCGCGCTGCCGGTCTAGCAGGGAAAAAAGCTGCGGCTCAAACTGCGTGCTCATGGGGTGCACGCTGTAAACGCTTAGGCCGTTTGCCTTCACGCGCGCTGCCAGCACGTCCTCAAACGCTTCGCTGTATTCGCAAAAGGAATTTAAGAAGACCTCGCACAGGGATACGCCGTGGGCCGCGATATTGTCGAGCGCGTCCTCCACATGGAGCCGGTTAAAATAGCTTGCGGTCGAAATGCCAAGCTGCATGACGCAATCCTTCTTCTTGCACACGTACGGCTTTGTGCGCGTCCGCGCGCGCCGCCTCTGGCAAGCAGTATATCATTTGTGCGGGAAATTTGCTATGACCGATTGAAAGGACGGCGCCACGCGCGGAAACCGCCGGTCGCGAGAGGAAAAAATACGGGAATAGGAGCGACGGTTATTTTATTTCTTTTTCTTAAAAAAAACGATTGACGCGCGAGAACGGCTGTGATAGCATAAATGTGCGCAAGCGGTTGCGCAATGGGCGATACGGGCGTTTTACACACGAACAAGCATGAGGGAGAACAAGGCATGCCGGAGCGCAGTGCAAAAAGCGGGCTTTCGGACGAGAGACGCTATCTGCAATTGGAGGATGTGGCAAGGGAGCTGGTTCTCGCCAAATCCACGGTTTCGCGCGCCATATCGGGCAAGGGCCGCATAGGCAAGGAAACGCGCGACCGTGTGCTGCAATATATCGAGCAGCACGAGTACCGGCCCAATATGATCGCCAAGGGCCTCGCAAAGAGTCAAACCTTCAATATCGGGGTCGTGCTTCCTTCGGATTCCTTTCTTTCGGAAATTCCTTTTTTTCAAAACGCGCTCATGGGCGTGTGCGAAATCGCGCAGGCATGTGATTATGATGTGATTGTCACCAGCGTGCGGGAAAACGAAATCGCCTCCCTGCGGCGCATGATCGTGAACAAAAAGGTGGACGGCGTTGTGCTCACGCGCTCCGTCCTTCGCGACCCCTGCGTCGCGTATTTAAAGGAAACGGGCGTACCCTTTGTGCTCATCGGCAGCTCAGAGGACGCGCAGGTTTGTCAGGTAGACACGGATCACGCGGCGGCCTGCCGCGCGTTGACGGTCAAGGCGCTTTCGCGCGGCTGCGCGCGCCCCGCGCTGCTGTACGGGAACCCAAAGCATATTGTCAATCAAAGTCGGCTGCGCGGCTTTTTGGAGGGCCTTGCCGAAGCGGGGCTGCCGGAAGCGCGCTGCCGTATAATTGACGGCCTTGGCGGCCGGCGGGAGATAGAGGCGGCTGTGGACGCGTGTCTTGCGCAGGGCTGCGACGGTCTGATCTGCGGGGACGATTATATTTGCAGCCGTGTGCTTGCGCGCTTGCCCGAGCTCGGGCCTCGCGCGCCGGAGGCGCTTCTGGTCGCCTCCTTCTATAACAGCGTTTTACTGGAGGGCAGCCGCCAGCGGGTGCTCGCCGTGGATATCAACGCCCGCTCACTGGGCATGACTGCGGCGGCGGAGCTGTTTTCCGCGCTCACTCCCAATTGGCCGCGCGAAGGCATCACAGAACTGTGCGGCGCCGATTTGCACGGCGCGTACACCATCAAAGGCTAGAAAGAGCGTAAGGATATGCGTATGGAAAACGAAGGAAACGGCATTTTCATCCTCAATGTGGTGCACAGGCCCGAGATGGTGCCGGAGTATGCCGAAAAGACAGCCGGGGGCGGCCGTGAGGCGCTTTTGCGCGAATCGCTGGATATTTTCATCCTCCAGCAGGAGATCGCGCACAAAAACGGCATCCGCACCACCATCCAAATGACCTACGCCTCGCTCTTTAACGAGCGGGCCGTTTCGCTTGCCAAGGAGCATCATGCGCGCTACGGCGATGAAATTGCCCTCACCTTGCTGGGCCTTCCCTGCAAGGAGTTCAACGAGAAGTATCAAACCAGGGATTTTTGCATCTGGATGTTCTCCATGGAGGACAAGCGCCGCATCGTAGACGATGTGTTCGGCCTCTTTTTCGAGCGTTTCGGCTTTTATCCGGCCTCCACCGGCTCGTATTATATGGACGCGCCGCTGATTACCTATATTAAAGAGCGTTATCCGAGCGTAAAGTGCGCGGTGGCCACCTGCTTTGAGGAAGGGCCCAAGGCGTATCATACCTGCAACAACTCCTGGTATACGTTCATGGACGGCGGGCCGTGGAGCCCCTGGATTCCCTCGAGGCAAAACACCCACGCGCCCGCGGAAAACGCGGAGGAGGACAGCGGGATCGTCGCCATTCCGCATCTTTCACGCGATTTAATCGCCTGCTTCGACGGAAACGGCTCCAACTTCGGCACCCATCCGCAAAACGTGCTGCGCGGCATGATTTATCAGGACGGTTCGTACCCGTATCTTTATAACCTCATCGACCAGTACCGGCATCTGGGCAAATACAATCAGGGCTTCGCCTATAATATGATGTTCGTCGGCCCGGGCTGGATGAACAAGCGCGGCCGCTGGGAAGCGCCCTACGAGCTGCTCGTAAAGAGCTACGAGGACGGTATGGCCTATTACGCCTCCCTCAAACGGGAGGGAAAGCTCACGGACATGACCATGTCGGAATTTGCGGACTGGTTCCGGGCAAACCGGGGCTATACGCAGCCCGCCTGCGCGCTCTGGCGGGATATCCTCTACGGCTCAGACAAGCAGGTTTTCTGGTATCAAGACCCCTATCTGCGCTGCTGCCTGGATATGAATCAGGGCGGCGCGATGATCGATCTGCGCCCCTACGCGGCCAAGCTGGAAGGGCCCGTCGGCATCGGAACAAGACATGTGCAGGACGCGTCCTACCCCTTCCTGATCCAGTCCATGTACCGGGCCGGGTACTTTACGCATTATGCAGGCGAAGGGACGATCAAAAGCTGCAAGCTTCGATATGGCGGCGAGGAGGCCGATCTTTGCCTTTGCCGCACCAAGGCGCGCTTCTTTGAAGACGGCGCGCTGCGCCGCGTTGCGCTCGAGCCAGTGGAGATCGTGCTCGCCGGCGTGTCGTTTTCCGTGCAAAGCGAGTTTATTTTCCGGGAGGGCAGCGGGCAGATCGGCACGATTCGCCGCATCCTCTCGGCCAGCGACCCGCAGGCGGCGGTGGAGCTAAGCGAATACGCCACCTGCTGTTACGGTACGACCGAGTATCCCGAGGATATGACGGGCATCACGCTTTCGGCGGTCAGCGCCGAAGCGCTGGAAACCATCGAATACGCCTATGCCTGCCGAGCGCGCAGTCTCCCTGCCGCGCATGCCGTTTCGGCTTCGATACCGGCCGTCAATACGCGCGTAAGCCTCCTGCCGGAGGGAGATATGGAGGGGCATATCCGCGAAGGCTACGCGTTTTCCCCCATGTTTACGCTGGCGCTGTCCAAGACCATAACGGGCGAAGGGACGATGACTACATGGCTCAAGCTGGAAAAGGCAAACTAAATTACCGCTGCCCCTCCTGCTTTATGCGGGATATCGATGTGGATATGTTCTACGATGCGGAAAAGGGGGAGTATTACTGCCTCCGCTGCTGCTACCGCGGCGACGAGCGGGACGTGCTGGAGAAAAACGACATGGCGCGCTTCCGCTACCGGGACATGCTGAAACGAATTACGGATTTTGAAGAGTAGCGTTTGAAAGACGTATCTTTGAAACCCGGTTGTAAGCGAACCGCAATTCCAAACGCGATTGTTTCATCGCGTGAGAAGGGATGGTCGTAACGATGATACTTGGCATGGATCTTTCCACGCTGGAGGAAACCGAGGCCTTAGGCGGCCGCCTGACGCGAAACGGCCGGGCGTGGGAGCCCTTTACCCTTCTGCGCCAATGCGGCGTGGACGGCCTGCGCCTCAGGCTCTGGAACGATCCCTACGCGCCCTCCGGCACGCCCTACGAGGCGGGCGGGTGCGATTTGGCTTGCGTAAAGCGCCTTGCGCGGCGGGGCATAGACGCGGGCATGCATTGGATGCTCGATCTCCATTACAGCGATTTTTGGTGCGACCCCTCCCGTCAGCGCCTGCCCAAGGCGTGGGAAAAGCTCTCCTTTGACGCGCTTTGCGGCGCGGTGTACGCTTTTACCCGCGACACGCTGGGGAGCCTGGCGCGGGATGGTCTTGCGCCGCGCTTTGTGCAGATCGGCAACGAGATCACAGGCGGCATGCTCTGGCCGCACGGGCGCATTACGGGGGAGGGGGAAGCGCGGCGCGAAAGCTTTTCGCGGCTTGCCGCGCTGCTTGAAGCCGGCGCACGGGCCGTGCGGGAAAGCTCCGATGCGTCCATCGTGCTGCACCTCGAGCGCAGCGACGACAACGCGCGCTATCGGGAATGGTTTGATTTCATGCGCGCGGCGGGCGTACCCTTCGACGTGATTGGCGTTTCCTATTATCCCTTCTGGCACGGCGGTCTTGCGGGGCTTAAGCGCAATCTCGACGATATGGCCGCGCGGTATGGGAAGGACGTGATGGTCGTTGAAACCGCTTATCCCTTTACGGGCGAGCATTATGATCCCAAAGCGGATAAGATCAACCTCGTCATAAACGGCTCTCTGGGCATGGCGGACGGCTCACCCCCGCCGTATCCCTTCACGCGCTCGGGGCAGGCAGCCTTTGTGCGGGATATGCTTTCGCTTGTTTCCGGTATTGCGGGCGGGCATGGCGCGGGGCTGTATTATTGGGAGCCCGCATGGCTGCCGCTTCCCGGCTCAAGCTGGGCAAGCGAGGCCGCGCGCGCCTATATCGAGGAGGAATATAAGCCCGGCGGCAACGAATGGGCCAACCAATGCCTCTTTGATTATGCTGGCGCGGCAAACCCGGCGCTTGAAAGCTTTGCGGCGTTTGCGCAGGAAGAAAAAGCATGAAGCGCGCGTTGCTTTTGCTCCCGCTGCTTGCGCTGCTCCCGCTAGGCCTTGCCTGCGCAAAAAACGCCGCGCCCGCTGAACTGCTTATTTGCGACGTGGAGCTGAGCGTAGACGAAAAAGCGGAGCTCAAGATCCGCACGGAGGGCGTTGGGCAGGTAAGCTACAGCTTCGAGGGCGAGGATATCGCCATCTATAACGGCTTCGTGCGCGGCATGGCCGCTGGAAAAGCGGTCGCGGTTACGGCGCGCGCCGAGGGCTATGAGGGCGCGTTTACCGTCACGGTCGCGCCCGATACGCTGGTTCCGAAGGAGGACGAGGCGGCTTGGTTTACGGATATTGAGGTAGAGCCGGTGGCGGGCCTCCCCGCGTCCTTTGCCATGGGCATGGACGTTTCCACCTTGGGCGTTGTTTTAAGGCAGGGCGGCAAGTTTTATGACGAAACGGGCAACCGTGTGAGCGTATTCCGCATTTTGCGCGACGCGGGCGTAAACTGGCTCCGCCTCCGCTTGTGGAAGGAGCCGTATCAACTTGACGCGGCGGGCCAAAAGCTTTACTATGGCGGTGGGGACTGCGATTTTGACACCGTCTCCGCGCTTGCCGCCGATTGTAAGGCGTTGGGATTTTCGCTGCTGCTGGATTTCCATTATTCGGATTTCTGGGCGGATCCGACCTACCAGATCATACCGAAATCGTGGAACCGAATCGAAACGGCGGACGGCATGGCGCTTGCCCTGTACGATTATACCCTTGAAACCCTCCGCGCGCTGGACAAAGCGGGCGCGCGGCCCGATATGGTGCAGCTTGGCAACGAACTGACCGGCGGCATGCTTTTGCAGCGGGGCGGCGCGGAGGACGGAAGCTTTGACAGCAGCGGCTATTCCGGCTATGTGCTTGGCCGCGCGGACGCGCCCGAGACCGTGCGCGCCTCCTATTCAGGCCGGGGCGCGGCTGCCGACGCGACGCTTGTGCGATATGTGCGCGCGGGCGCGGAGGCGGTGCGCGCGTTCGACGAAACGTTGCCCGTGATGCTCCAGCTTGCCAAGGAACTGTCGGATGTTGGCGGCATCAAGACGTTTTACCGCACCTTCGACAGCGTGGCTTACGACGTGATCGGCTTATCGTATTATCCCCGCTGGCACGGCGACGTCGATTCCCTGCGCAAGGCGCTTGCGGCGCTTTCGACGGCGTTTCCCGAAAAGAGGCTTGCCGTCGTGGAAACCTCGTACGCCTATACCCTCAAGCGCGCGGCGCATGCGCAAAACCAGTTTAATGCCGCGCACGCCGCCGAGGGGTATCCTGTGAGCGTGCAGGGGCAGGCGAAGCTCCTGCGCGATGTCATCGCTGCCGTTGCGTCCGTAGAAAACGGCTTCGGCACGTTCTATTGGGAGGGCGCGTGGCTGCCCGTCCCCGGCGCGGGCTGGGCGGCGGCGGGCACAGAATGCAGTTGGGCCAACCAAGCGCTGTTTTCCTACGACGGGAGAGCGCTCCCGTCCCTCACGGTATTTCGCCGCGTACGCGGCTGAATACAAAATAGAAAAGGAGAGAAACAAATGAAAAAACTATTGACCCTTGTCATGGTAGCCGTCATGGTATTCAGTCTGGCCGCTTGCGCCAAGACCGAAACGCCCGCCGCGGCCGATCCCACCACCGCCCCCGCAGCGCCTGAAGCGCCTGCCGCGCCCGAAGCGACCGAAGCGCCCGCCGCCGCGCCCGAGACGGTTGCGCTGACCGTTTGGGTCGGTGATAACTATCCCGCCGTGACCGAGCAGATGATCGCCTCTTTTAAAGAGAAGTTCGAGCCCGAGTACAACGTGAAGTTTGATATCACGGTTGGCATCGAGTCCGAGTCTACCTGCAAGGACACCGTGCTGGTCGATCCCGAGGCGGCTGCCGACGTGTTCACCTTTGCGGATGATCAGATCATGCAGCTTGTGGACGCAGGCGCGTTGCAGCCCGTCCAGAACATCACCTACGATGTGGCGGCCGCGAACGCGGGCGGCTCCGTGGACGCGGCGAGCGTCGGCGGCATGCTGTACGCCTATCCCATGAGCGCCTCCAACGGCTACTTCATGTACTATGATTCCTCCTTCTTCACCGAGGAGGACGTCAAGAGCCTGAACACCATGTGCGAAAAGGCTGCCGCCGCCGGCAAGAAGGTCGGCATGCAGGCTGCGACCGACAGCGGCTGGTATATTTACAGCTTCTTTGCCGGCGCCGGGCTGAACATGAAGATCAACGACGATCAGCTCACCAACTCCTGCGATTGGAACAGCGAAGCGGGCGCGGCCGTCGCGCAGGGCATCCTTGACCTCGCGGCCACCGGCGGCTTCCAGGCCGACATCACCTCCAACCTCGTCTCCGGCGCCAAGGACGGCAGCGTGGTTGCGTTCATCGACGGCACCTGGGATTCCGTTGCGGTTCAGGAAGCCTACGGCGAAGGCTATGCGGCCTGCAAGCTCCCTACCTTCAAGGCGGGCGACAAAGAGTACCAGATGTCCTCCTTCTCCGGCTACAAGCTTATCGGCGTGAACTCCCACAGCCCGAACGTCGGCTACGCAATGCTCTTTGCCGAGTGGATGACGAGCGAGGAGAACCAGATTCTCCGCTTCAACGATCAGGGCGACGGTCCGTCCAACCTGGTTGCGGCGCAGAATGAAGGCGTGCAGGCCAATGTGGCGCTGGCGGCGCTGGCCGCGCAGTCCGCGTTTGCCACCGCGCAGCGCGTGGGCAACAACTATTGGGCTCCCGCGGCGACGCTGGGCACCATCCTCACGAGCGGCAATCCTGAGGGCACCGCCATCAGCGAGCTGCTTGAGAACGCGGTCGCGGGCATCACCGCGCCCGTTGCGTAACAGCAAAGCAAGGATAAGCGCGTTTATTCGCGCAGCGCGTTGATAACGCGCAGTGAGATTTGCCGGCGGCGCGTTCCGCCGCCGGCAAATTCCGCGTTTTTGAGAGCTTGCACAGCTTGCCGTTCCCCGCAATGAATCCCCGTCAGGAGGTGTCTTAGGGATGGAAAAGACCGGGCGTTCCGGCTTTCTTGCCGCGGTTGCCGATACGTTCCGCGGCATAGGCCGCTTTTTTGCAGACTTTGGCAGGGCGGTCGTGAAGGGCGATGTGTTTGTAAAGCTGTCGCTGCTTGTGATGGGCGTGGGGTATGCGCGCCGCCGCCAGTATATCAAGGCGCTGCTGATCACAGCCTTTCAGGCGGCCATTATCGTTTTTATCTGGAAGTTTTCCGCGCAATACCTCGCAAAATTCGACACGCTCGGCACGGTCAAGGCAGAGCAGTATTTTGATATCAAGCTCTTTACGAACGTGTGGAACGATTATGATCATTCGTTCAAAATTCTGCTCTATTCCGTCATCAGCATCGTGGTCATTTTGGCTGCGTTCTTTATCTGGATGCAGAACGTCGTCCATGCCTACCGCCTCCAGCTTGACGAAGAACAGGGGCGGCACATCAATACCTTTGGGCAGGAGCTGCGCCTGTATTCCGATCAAAAGTTTCACGTTACGCTATTAAGCCTCCCGGTGCTCGGCGTTTGCCTGTTTACGATCGTGCCTCTCGTTGTGATGATCGCAATCGCCTTTACCAATTACGATCAGTGGCATATGCCGCCCGCGAACCTCTTTACCTGGGTCGGCTTCGAGAATTTCGCCAAGCTGTTTACCAACAGCATCACGGATACCTTCGGCTATGCGTTTAAAAAGATTCTGGGGTGGACGCTGAGCTGGTCGGTGCTCGCGACCGCCACATGCTATGTGGGCGGCATCCTCCTCGCGCTGCTGATCAACAACAAGCGCACCCGCTGGAAAAAGGCTTGGCGCACCTGCTTTATTGTGGCCATGGCCGTGCCGCAGTTTGTGTCGCTCCTGCTTGTGCGCAATTTCTTTGCCGATCAGGGAATCGTCAATACGATTTGCTCGAACATCGGCCTTACGCAGTTGCTCAAGAACGTTGGCCTCGTCCCCTCGTATATGACGTACATTCCCTTTTTGACGCATCCGGGCTGGGCGAAGTTCATGATCATCATGATCAACATCTGGGTTGGCGTGCCGTATCTGCTTTTGATTGCGACGGGCATTCTGATGAACATCCCGCAGGATCTTTACGAGAGCGCCCGCATCGACGGCGCGAACGCCTTCCAGCAGTTTATCAAGATTACCATGCCCTATATGCTCTTTGTGACCGCGCCGTACCTGATCAACTCCGTGGTGCAGAACATCAACAATTTTAACGTGATCTATCTGCTCACGCAGGATGTGTATACCACCTCCGATCAATGGATGGCCAATTCCAACGCCAAGGAGATCGACCTGCTGGTTACCTGGCTTTTCCGCCTGACCAACGAGTATTACAATTATAAAATGGCGTCTGTGATCGGCATCGCGGTATTCGTCATCTGCTCCGTCATTACGCTCGTCGCCTTCAATATTGTGATCAAGGGCAACAGAGAGGAGAATTTCCAATGAGCAGGAACACGCTGAAAATCAAGGGAGAACGGTTTTATCCCGTGCGCCATATCGTGCTGCTGGTGCTGGCGGTGTTCTGGCTCATCCCCATCGTGTGGCTGGTGCTCAACAGCTTCAGCGCAAACAACGCGCCGAGCCTAAGCCGCTTTTTCCCGGAGACATTTACGCTTGAGCAATATCGCAAGCTGCTTTTTTCCACGGACGCGGCCAGCCAGTTTCCCGTGTGGTTTAAAAACACCTTCATCATTGCGGCGTTCAACTGCCTCATTTCCACCCTGTTCGTATTAATGGTGGCCTACGCCATGAGCCGCATGCGCTTTCCCTCGCGCAAGCCGCTCATGAATGTCGGCATGATACTGGGGCTGTTTCCCGGCTTTTTGTCCATGATCGCCGTGTACTTCATTTTAAAGGCGCTGGACATGACCAACAGTCATATTGGCCTGATCGTCGTGTATTCCGCCTCCTCGGGGCTTGGGTATCTGATCGCCAAGGGCTTTTTCGATACCATTCCCAAATCCATGAGCGAATCCGCGCGCATCGAGGGCGCGAGCGAGAATACAATCTTCTGGAAGATCATCTTGCCCATGTCCAAACCCATCATCGTGTACACGGTCATCAGCGCGTTTCTTGCGCCGTGGATGGATTTTATTATGGCCAAGATCATGCTTAACTCAGGCCTCGCGGCGGATTGGACGGTTGCCATCGGCCTGTACGGCATGCTCAACAAAACCCGCAAGACCCTGTATTTCGGTCAGTTCTGCGCGGGCGGCGTGCTGGTATCCATCCCCATTTCCATCCTGTTTGTGATCATGCAGAAATTTTATGTGGAGGGCGTTACAAGCGGCTCCGTAAAGGGCTGACCCGCCTTCAAGAAAAAGACCTCGGAAGATTGCCAAGGGGCCGCGGCCCCTCTGGCTTTCTTCTTTATTCCGGGTTTATGCCCGGTGATTGGAGGCGCCCTACGCGTTACAGGCAGATACGTGCAGGAAATGTTGCACAAATTTGTGGTTTTTCCCCAAAAAACGTGCATTATGCATTGCAATCGTTTACGAAATGGAATAAACTTACTTTTATACAAATCTTGCATTCGGAGGCGAACATGCGGCCGACCATAAAGGACGTTGCGAAGCTTTCCGGTTTTTCCATATCCACGGTTTCGCTCGTGCTCAACAACAAGGACGGTGAGATCCCGCTCGTCACGCGGGAGAAGGTGCTGCTTGCGGCAAGGGAACTGAACTATCGGCCCAACCGCCTTGCGGTAAGCCTTGTTACGCGGCGCTCCAATATCCTCGGCCTGATTGTGCCGGACAGCAGCAATCAGTTTTTTGCCCGGCTTGGCCGTGAAATTGAAAACGAGGCGCGCCGCTGCGGCTACAGTCTCATTCTCGGCAATTCGCAAAACGATCCCGCGCGCGATACGGAATATATCCAGGTGTTTACCGACAGCGGCGTGGACGGCGTGCTCCTTGCAAAATCCGACGGCAGCGGCACGGATACGGAAGGGCCCGCGCTGGATTATCTGTTCGGCAATCATGTGCCCTTCGTCATGGTCGATCGGTATTGCGGCGATCCGCGCGTAACCACCGTCATGCTCGATCATTTTCAGGGCGGTTATCTCGGCACAAAGCATCTGCTTGCATTGGGTCACCGTCGCATCGGCTGCGTCACCGGCCCAAGGTCGCTGCAAACCTCCTGCGAGCGTGTGCGCGGCTACAAGGCGGCGCTTGCCGAAGCGGGCGTGCCCTGCGACGAAGCCTTGCTGATCGTGGGCGATTACCAAATCGACGGCGGCTATCACGCGCTCAAGCCCCTGCTTGCGCAGAAGGCAACCGCCGTCTTTGCGGGCAACGACCTCATGGCGTTTGGGATCTATCAGGCCGCGCGCGAGCTGGGCGTGGATATTCCGGGCGCGCTTTCCGTCATGGGCTTCGATGCGACGCTGTATTGCAGGCTTGTCTCGCCGCCGCTCACCTCCGTGTTCCAGCCCGTGGAGGATATTGCGCGCGAGGCCGTGCGCCAGCTCGTTATGCGCATCAACGCGAAAGACGCGCCTCCGCCCGTCGAGCACAAGCTTTTTCTCCCCGCAATCATACCTGGCGGAAGCGCCGTTCCCCCGCATTCGCCTTCTCCTTCGTAAAGGCGGCGGCTCACGCATTTCACGCATCTTTCTCCGCAAAATCGAGTATGCTGTACAAACGCTTCGATGGGGGGAAACAGGGTGCGGGACTATATCGAGGAACGGATCTGTCAAACGGCCGCGTACATTGTGGAAAACGGCGCGACCGTGCGTGAGGCTGCGCGGCGCTTTTCCATCAGCAAAAGCACGGTGCACAAGGATGTTTCGGAGCGGCTGCTCTATCTAAACCCGGCCTTGGCCAAGCAGGTGCGGGAAATACTGGACAAAAACAAAGCCGAGCGCCATATTCGCGGCGGTCAGGCGACCTACCGAAAATACCGGGGCGCATAAACGAAAGCATGCGCCGAAAAGGGAAAAGCGGCGCGTATTCGTCTAAGCCCGCCCTGCAAATTGGTGAACGTGAGCATTTTTGGTTTCAGCCCGGCCCGCCGCTCCGCGTGGCCGGGCATTTTTACGCGCGCAGGAAAATTCATGTGCAAGATTTATGTATTTCCATACACGTTTATGGTATAATCAACAAAATTTTAGTTGATGGAGAACGGGGAGGGAAACACATGTATAAGCTTTGGGACGATCTCAAACTTGCGCGCAAGCTTCGCTGGATCGAGCTTTCACATCCGCTGGATAACGACAGCCCCTATTGGAGCGGAATACCGGACGGCTCCGTGGAGCTGGCAAAAACCGTTTACGATTGGGGCATGCCGCAGCTCGATTGCCTGATTCAAACCTTCAAGTTCCCGGGGCAGTTCGGCACGCATATCGATTTCCCGGGGCATTTTGTGAAGGGAGGCGCGCTTTCGGAGCGTTATTCCGCGTGCGATCTGGTCTTTCCGCTTTGCGTAATCGATCTTACGCAAAAGGTCGCCCAAGACCCCTGCTACGCTGTGACGGTCGAGGATATCAAGGCCTACGAGGCACAATACGGCCCAATCCCGGACGGCGCGTTTGTCGCGCTCTACACGGGCTGGTCCAAGCGCTGGCCGGATATGGAGGCGCTCTCCGGCACGGCGGCGGACGGGAGCGAGAATTTCCCCGGCTGGTCGCTCGAGGCGCTCCAGTATATTTATGAGGTGCGCGCCGCCGCCGCAAACGGCCATGAGGCGCTGGATACGGACGCTTCCGCTGTCGCGGCCGCAGCGGGCGATCTTGCCTGCGAGCGCTATGTGCTCGCGCAGGGCAAGCTGCAGGTTGAGGTGCTGTGCAATCTTGATCAGGTGCCGCCGGCGGGCGCGATCCTGCTGGCTTCGTATCCCAATATCTGCGGCGCGACGGGCCTTCCCGCCCGGGTTTGGGCTATTGCGGAATAGCGCCCCTCACCATTATTCGCGTTGCGCCGGGTCTGCCACGTCGGGCCCGGCTTTTTCTTTTGCATATAACTTCAACCCATGGCGCGTGCCGCCATTTAGGCATGCGTCGGATTCTGAGTGCCCGAAATTAGAAATATGGCATAATTCCTGCTTATTTTCACAAATGCGACAAATGCTTTACCTTGTTTTACCGAAACATACTTATTATAATAATAAAAACATTAATCTGTTCGGCATCTTTTTACATACAGTCTTTCTTGGGACGCCATGTAAACGCAGCAAGTGTATCTTTTTAAGCGCCGGGCGTTATCAATACGGTTTTCATTCAAAAGGAATGAGCAAAGAAAGGAGCAGCATATGAATTGGCAGGAAGAATTGAAACACAACCTTACGGACCCGGCGGAGTTGTTTTCCGGCGAGACCGATCTTGAAACGCTCAGGCGCGTGACCACGGAGTATCCCATGTCGGTTACGCGTTATTATGCGTCGCTGATTGACAAACAGGACCCGGAGGACCCCATACGGAGGATGTGCATTCCTTCTGCGGCGGAGCTGAAAAGCGGCGGCACGGCGGATACGAGCGGCGAAGCGTCCAACACCAAGACCACGGGCGTGCAGCACAAGTATGGACCGACCGCGCTCATCCTTTCCACCAACCTCTGCGCCGTTTATTGCCGACACTGCTTTCGCAAGCGCCTCACCGGCGTATCAAACGAGGAAATTGCCCATACGCTGGACGACGCGGTGGCGTATATCGGCGCCCACGACGAGATTACCAACGTGCTGATTACCGGCGGCGACGCGCTGCTCAACAGCAATGCCGTCCTCGAGGAATACCTCCGCCGCCTGTGCGCCATCGACCGGCTGACGATGATTCGTTTTGGAAGCCGCGTGCCGGTGGTGTTCCCGCAGCGCATCTACGAGGACACGGGGCTGCTCGAGATTTTTTTCAGGTATTCCAAGAAAAAGAAGCTGTATTTCAGCACGCAGTTCAATCACCCGCGCGAGCTCACGCCGGAGGCCAGGCGCGCTGTAGACGCGCTCCGCGCGGCGGACGTGATCTTGCACAACCAAACCGTGCTGCTTAGGGGCGTAAACGACAAGCCCGAAACGCTCGCGGCGCTCATGCGCGGGCTTACGAGCTTTGGCATCACGCCGTACTATCTCTTCCAGTGCCGTCCCACCGCTGGGGTAAAATCGCTTTTTCAAGTGCCGCTTAAGGAGGCTTACGACATTGTGGAGGGAGCCAAGGCGCAGCTTTCCGGCTATTCCAAGCGTTTCCGCTATGTGATGAGCCACCACACGGGCAAAATTGAGATTCTCGGCAAAACGGAGGACGGGCAAATGGTGTTTAAATACCATCAGGCCAAGGCGCGGCAAAATCACGGCCGCCTCTTTATGGAAGCCATATCGGATACGGATTGTTGGCTGCCCCATTAACCCATACGGTCGGGTTGCGCAAAATCGCGAAAGGCCGGAAAGAAACGGGGTACGAAATGATCGCGCGGGGCGGGCGGGGGACTGCCATGCTCCGCGGCGCTCATTTGCCGCTTATCGATGTGCGCGCCGCGTCTTATGCGAAAGGGCGACCCTCCTTAATAAGCGAAAATTGAACAATTCCCGTCAGGTTCCTTGCCTTTCCCTTGCGGAACCACCGGGCCGGGTGATATACTCTTCTGCATGAATAAGCTAGGATTTGACAACGACAAATACGTACGCATGCAGTCGGACCGTATCCGCGAGCGCATCGAGCAGTTTGGCGACAAGCTCTATCTCGAATTCGGCGGCAAGCTGTTCGACGATTATCACGCCGCGCGTGTGCTGCCCGGTTTTTTGCCGGATTCCAAGATCAACATGCTCAAGGAGCTGTCCGACGAGGCGGAAATCCTCCTTGCCATTCACGCGGGCGACATTGAGCGCAACAAGGTGCGAAACGATCTCGACATTGCCTACGATAACGAAACATTGCGCCTCATCGACGCGTTCCGCGCAAACGGGCTTCTGGTATCGGGCGTGGTCATTACGCGCTATTGCGGGCAGGCCGCCGCCGACGCGTTCGCGCAGCGCCTTGAGGCGCTCGGCGTGCGCGTATACAGGCATTATCCCATCGACGGCTATCCCACGAGCGTGCCCTATATCGTGAGCCAAAATGGCTTCGGCAAAAACGACTATATAGAAACGAGCCGCAAGCTGGTCGTCGTCACCGCGCCCGGCCCCGGCAGCGGAAAGCTTGCCGTGTGCCTCAGCCAGCTTTATCACGATAACCGCAACGGCATCAGCGCGGGCTACGCCAAGTTTGAAACCTTTCCCATCTGGAACCTTGCGCTCAAGCATCCGGTCAATCTGGCGTACGAAGCGGCCACTACGGATCTTGACGATGTAAACATGATCGACCCCTTCCATCTGGACGCATACGGCGTGACCACCGTCAACTACAACCGGGATGTGGAGTCGTTCCCGGTGCTCAACGCGATTTTCGAGAGCATTTCCGGCAGCTCGCCGTATAAATCGCCCACGGACATGGGCGTGAACATGGCCGGATACTGCATTACCGACGACGGGGCCGTGCAAACAGCCGCCCGGCGGGAGATCATCCGCCGCTATTATCAGGCCCAGTGCGCCTGCCGCCGCGGCATATGCGGCAAGGAGCAGGAGATCAAGGCGGAGCTGATTATGAACAAAGCGGGCACAACCCCGGAGGACAGGCCCGTCATCGCCGCCGCGCTCCAAAAGGCCGCGCAGACCGACGGCCCGGCCTTCGCCATCGAGCTTGACGGCGGCCGCATCATCACGGGCAAGAATTCCAAGCTGCTGGGCGCATGCTCCGCTGCGCTGCTCAACGCGCTCAAGGTGCTGGGCGGCATACACGACGATATCGATCTGCTTTCGCCGGTGGTGATCGAGCCCATTGCCAAGCTGAAAACGCAGCAGCTCGGCAGCCACAATCCCCGCCTGCACAGCGATGAAATCCTGCTTGCGCTCTCCATCTGCGCCGCGACGAACCCCACGGCGGCGCTTGCGTTGCAGCAGCTTCCCAAGCTGGCCGGATGCGAGGCGCATTCCACCGTTATTCTGGCGCACGTGGACTCGACGATCTACCGCAAGCTGGGCGTCAATTTCACCTGCGAACCCGTCTATCAGACAAAAAAGCTCTATCACAATTAACTCTTGTGGAGAGCCGGGCGTCTATGCTAGAATACCTAGGTTAGGGGGTGCGGAACATGCGGGAAAGGCTTGCGCGGCTGTGCGCGCAACTGAACGAAAAAAAACTTGACGCCGTGCTTATAACGAGCGCGGTCAATATGCGGTATCTTTGCGGCTTTACTAGCTGCGACGCAACGCTCCTTGTTACGCTCCGTGACATGGTGCTTTTTACTGATTTTCGCTATCTGATTCAGGCAAAGGAGCAGACCGGGGGCCTTTGCGCGATTACGGAGATCAACCGCACCAATCTTTACGAGCGCCTTGCCGACGCGCTTGGCGAACGGAATGTCGCTAGCTGCGGCTTTGAGCAGGACGTGGTGAGCTATTCGCAATACAAGCGCTTCAGCGCTTTGCCAATCACGTTAAAGCCCTTTGGAAACGAACTTGCGGAGCTTCGGCTCGTGAAAACCGGGGATGAAACCGCGCTCCTGCAAAAGGCGCAGAGCATTGCCGATCAGGCGTACGCCGCGTTTCTCTCCAGGGTCAAACCCGGCATGACGGAGCTGGAGGCCGTGGCGGAGCTTAACTATGCCTGTTCGCTCCTTGGGAGCGAGGAACCCTCCTTTGATCCCATCGTGGGCTCGGGACCGAACGGGGCCATGTGCCACGCGGTGCCGGGCGAACGTAAGCTGCAAGCGGGCGATCTTGTGGTGGTGGACTTTGGCTGCACCTTCGGCGGCTACCGCTCCGATATGACCCGCACCTTCGGCGTGGGCAAGATAAGCGAGGAACTGAGACGGGTTTACGATATCGTACGCGAAGCGCAGCAGCGCGCGCTCGACGCGTGCAAGCCCGGGGTTTCGGGCGCGGCGCTCGACGCGGCGGCAAGGGACTTTATCGCCGCGAAGGGTTATGGGGATTGCTTTGGCCACGGCCTCGGGCACGGCTTCGGGTTGGAAATCCATGAAGCGCCCTCCGCGTCCATGGCCTCCAAGGACGTTTTGCGGCCGGGCATGACCGTAACGGTCGAGCCGGGCATTTATCTTGAGGGAAAGGGCGGCGTCCGCATAGAGGACTGCTGCGTGCTTACCGAAACGGGGCATCTGAATCTTGTGCATACTCCCAAGGAACTGTTGATCCTTTAACGCGGCAGAGAATAAAGTATCGGAGGAAACTGGCTAATGATCATGGCAGGCGATTTTCGCAAGGGCGTAACGGTAGAGATTGACGGACAGGTTTGGGCCATCGCGGACTTCCAGCACGTCAAGCCCGGCAAGGGCGCGGCGTTTGTGCGCACGCGGCTCAAGAACGTGATTACGGGCGCTGTGCTCGAGCGTACGTTCAACCCGACGGACAAGTATCCGCCGGCGCACATCGAGACCAAGGACATGCAGTATCTGTATGCCGACGGCGAATTGTATTACTTTATGGACGTGGAAACCTACGAACAGATTCCGCTCAACCACGATCAGGTGGAGGAAGCCATCAACTTTATCGTGGAAAACCAAAACGTAAAGGTTCGCTTTTACAAGGGCGAGCCCTTCTCGGTGGAAGCGCCCAACTTTGTGGAGCTCACCATCGTGTCCGCAGAGCCGGGCGTGAAGGGCGATACGGCCACGGGCGCGTCCAAGCCCGCCACGCTTGAAACGGGCTACAAGCTGAACGTGCCGCTCTTTGTAAACGAAGGCGACCGCATCCGGGTGGATACCCGCACGGGCGAATACATGGCGCGCGCCTGACGCATCCTAATCGACAAGAGAATTGCGGAGGATACTATGAGCTACATCACGGAAAAGGTTGCCTATCTGGACGGACTGGCGGACGGGCTTGGCATTCGGGAGGACGAGCGGGACGGAAAGCTCCTTTGCGGCATCATCGATGTGCTGGGCGCCATCGCCGAGTCGCTGGAGGATCATGACGAGCAGCTAAGCGATCTCAACGACTGCGTGGAGGATATCTACGACGAGCTGGACGAGCTGTGTGGGTGCGACGGCGAGTGCGACGATTGCTTCGATGAGAACGATTTTGTCGAAACGGTGTGCCCGAGCTGCGGTGAAACGGTCTATTTCGACGAGGATATGCTCGATTCTGAGGACGGCCTGATCTGCCCGAACTGCAACGCGCCCATCGAGCTGGAGATTCCCGTTCTTGAAGATGACGCGGAGACGCCGGAAGACGAATAAACCGGCGCAGCGAAATTCTGAATAATCGAAAAAACCGTATCCGTCCCGTGCTTTCCGGGGCGGATTTTGATTTTTGGGGAGAAAACAAGGATTTTTTGATCAAACGGTGTATTTAGATAAGGGAATGGATATAAAGGAAGTGCGCTGTATGAATGAGGAGCCGACCCCGAGAGAGTATTACGAGCGCGTGCAGGAGGAGACGCTTTCCCCCTACGCCACGCTTTCCCAAAACAGCCGGGGCCGGGAGCGGCCCGTTGCGGAGTGCCCGGTACGCACCGCGTTTATCCGCGACCGCGACAGGATCTTGCATTGCAAGTCCTTCCGCCGCCTCAAACATAAAACGCAGGTGTTTCTCGCGCCGCAGGGCGATCATTATCGTACGCGCCTCACGCATACGTTGGAGGTGGCGCAGATTGCCCGCACCATTACACGGGCGCTGCGGCTCAACGAGGATTTGACGGAGGCCATTTCGCTTGGGCACGATTTGGGCCACACGCCCTTCGGGCATTCGGGCGAGGCCATGCTCAACCAGCTCGTGCCGGGCGGCTTTGAGCACAACGAACAGAGCCTGCGCGTGGTGGAGAAGCTGGAGCACGACGGCGCGGGGCTCAACCTCACCTTCGAGGTGCGCGACGGCATCGTAAACCATAAAAGCGACGGCTGCGCGGCCACGCTCGAGGGGAAGATCGTGTCGCTGGCGGATCGAATCGCCTATGTCAATCACGATATCGACGATGCAATCCGCGCGGGCGTGCTGCGGGAAAGCGATCTGCCAGCCGGGTGCGTCGCGCGGCTGGGCCACTCCCACGGGGAGCGCATCAATACCGTGATTCTCGACATCGTGCGCGAGAGCTTCGGCAAAAGCGAGGTCGGGATGTCCGCGGAGCTGTGGGAGCAGTTCGAGCGGCTTCGCACGTTCATGTTCGAGCACGTGTATTACAATCCCGTCGCCAAGGGCGAGGAGGGGAAGGCCAAGCATGTGGTGCAGGAGCTGTACGAATACTACACCGCGCATATCGAGGTGCTGCCGCCCGATTTCCTGCAATTTATGGAAGCGGACGGCCCGGCGCGTGTGGCGGCGGATTATATCGCCTGCATGACGGACAACTACGCCGTACGCGATTACGAACGGTTGTTTGTTCCAAAGTCCTGGGATTGATGCAGGAAATTTGAACCCCGTGTCGAATAGTATTGAGATGCTTTTGACGCGATACGACACGAAAGGCGGAGGATGAATTGGCGTTTCCCGATGTGTGGATGAACGAGCTGTTAAGCAAGAACGACATCGTAGCCGTTGTTTCATCCTATATCGAGCTCAAGCCCAAGGGCCGCAGGCTGTGGGGCTTGTGCCCGCTGCATGGGGAAAAGACCGCTTCCTTTTCCGTATCCCCGGATAAGCAGCTTTTCTATTGCTTCGGCTGCCACGCGGGCGGTTCGGTCATCCAGTTCGTCATGGATATGGAGCACCTTGGCTTTGGCGAGGCCGTCCGCTTTCTGGCAAACCGCGTCAATATGGATCTGCCCGAGGAAACGGACGACGGCGCCGTCCGCCGTGAGCGTGCCTATCGCGAGCGGCTGTACGAGGCGACGCGCCTGGCCGCCCGCTTTTTTATGGAAACCCTGCTAGGGCCGGACGGCGCGCCCGGCCGCGCGTACCTTGCAAAACGGAATATCTCCCCGGACTCGGTCAAGCGCTTTGGCCTCGGCCTTGCCCCCGACGGCTGGGACATGTTGAAAAACCATCTGTTTGCGCAGGGCTTTACCCAGCAGGAGCTCCTTGACGCGGGCCTGCTGGTCAAAAACGAGCAAAAAAACAGCGTGTACGACGCGTACAGAAACCGTCTCATTTTCCCGATTGTGGGCACAAACGGCCGCGTACTGGGCTTTGGGGCGCGTACGCTCGCGGATGATACACCCAAATATATCAATACAGGCGATACGCCCCTGTATAACAAGCGCCTCAATCTGTACGGCCTTTCGCAGCAAAAGGGAAAGAAGCTTTCCGATCTGGTGATTGTGGAGGGCTACACGGACGTAATCGGGCTATACGAGGCGGGCGTGACCAACGCCGTCGCGAGTCTTGGCACAGCCCTCACGGTGCAGCAGGCGCGCCTTGTCAAGCGCTATGTGGAGCGCGTCTTTATCGCTTACGACGGCGACGCGGCGGGGCAGAACGCGACCATCCGAGGCATGGGCATTTTAGCCGAAGAGGGATTGGACGTGCGGGTCGTCGTATTCCCGGATAAGCTGGATCCGGACGAGTTTATTCGCCGCAGCGGCAAGGAGGCGTTTGACGCGCTCAAGGAAGCGGCCATGTCTTTAAGCGCCTTTCGTATTGCGAGCATGGCGGCCGGCTACAAGCTGGAAAATGAGAACGAGCGGGAGCGCTTCGCCATGGAAAGCTGCGCGTTTATTGGTGGGCTTCAGCCCGTGGAGCGCGAGCGGTACTACGAGCAGGTTGCGCGGCTCACCGGCTATGCGCTCGAGGCGCTGCGCGCGCAGGGCGCGCGGGGCAAGCAGGGCGGTGAAACGTCCCTGCGGCAGGAGGATGCCGCGCGGCGTAAGCCGCGTCGGCGGCTTTCCGGGCAGGAGGACAACGATACGGAGCGCACCCGCGCCGAGGCCCAGCTTTTGCTCGCCATGCTGCAATCGCGCGAAACGGCGATTTTCGCGGTGAGCCAGAATGCGACCGATTTGCTTACGGTCGAGGTGTACAAGGCCTTTGCCGCGTTTATGATCGGGAGCTACGCGGCGGGGAAACGGCCCAACCCGGCGCGCTTTATGGCGGAGCAAAACGAGCGGGACGCGCAGACCGTCGCGGCGCTGCTGCGCGAGGATGCGCCCATCTGCGACCCGGAGCGGACGGTCTTTGACTGCGTGCGGCGGATAGAACGCTTTGATCAAAACGCGCGTCTAGCGGCTTTGCAGGAGGAATTAACGGACCCGGCGCTTGTGCCGGAGCGCCGAAACGAGATATTGGAAGAGGTACAGCGCATTACGCTGCAAAGCAAGCGCTGAGGCGAAAGGAGCGGGAAGGTTGGAGCAGAATCAAAATCAAATGCAAAATTTGACCCCGGCCCAGAAGCTGGAGCTGCGCGCCCAGAAGATCAACGATCTTTTGGATGCCGGCAAGGCCAAGGGCATGCTCACCTACAAGGAGATCATGGACGCGCTCGAGGAGCTCGAGCTCGATCAGGAGCAGGTCGAGAAGATTTACGACCACATCGAGGAATTAAGCATCGACGTGGTGGAGGAGGTCGAGGTCCCGGAGGATATCAACGAGGAGATCGCCGAGATCGAAACGGTGCTGGCCACGGCCGAGGGCATCAATATTGACGACCCTGTGCGCATGTATCTCAAGGAGATCGGCAAGGTGCCGCTGCTTACGGCCGCGCAGGAGGTTGAAATCGCCCAGCGCATGGCCGACGGCGACCCGGACGCCAAGCACCAGCTTGCGGAGGCGAATTTACGCCTTGTCGTATCCATCGCCAAGCGCTATGTCGGCCGCGGCATGCTCTTTCTCGATCTCATTCAGGAGGGCAATCTGGGCCTGATCAAGGCAGTTGAAAAGTTTGATTACCGCAAGGGCTATAAGTTTTCCACCTATGCCACCTGGTGGATTCGCCAGGCCATTACGCGCGCCATAGCGGATCAAGCCAGAACCATCCGCATCCCGGTACACATGGTGGAAACGATCAATAAGCTGATCCGCGTGAACCGCCAGCTTGTGCAGGAGTACGGCCGGGATCCGCGTCCCGAGGAGATTGCGCACGAGATGGGCATCTCCGAGGACAAGGTGCGTGAGATTATCAAAATCGCGCAGGAGCCGGTTTCGCTGGAAACGCCCATTGGCGAGGAAGACGACAGTCACCTGGGCGATTTCATCCCGGATGACGACGCGCCCGCGCCCGCCGAGGCGGTGGCCGTTACGCTCTTAAAGGAACAGCTCATGGACGTGCTCAATTCCCTTACGCCCCGCGAGGCCAAGGTGCTGCGCCTGCGCTACGGGCTTGACGACGGCAAGGCTCGCACGCTCGAGGAGGTTGGCAAGGAGTTTAACGTTACCCGCGAGCGGATTCGCCAAATTGAGGCCAAGGCGCTGCGCAAGCTGCGCCACCCGAGCCGCAGCAAGCGCCTGAAGGATTTTCTTGAATAGAGCCCGTTAAGGAACGTCTGTCAAAGCTAAAGCATGCGGTTTGCTCCGTCAAATCGCGCGCGCAATGAGAGACAGCCCAGCCGCAAATCCGTGCCGAAGCACGAGCCCATGGAAATACGCGCTTTATCCACGTTCTGGCCGCGTCCCGCTTTGAGGGCGCGGCCTTTGTGCTATTTGCGCCCGTTTCCGCATACGATATGACAGCATTGATATGGGGGTCGGAAGCATGCGGATTTGGATCATAAAGAAGCGGACGCTGATCATCGGGGCGCTCGCGGCGTTGTTGCTGATTGCCGCGCTGGTGCTGGTGCTCGTGCTCGCGGCCCGGCCCGCGCCCGCCGCGGAAAGCGCGTCCATGGCCGTGCTGGAGGAATACGAGCGCGTCGTTGTGCCGGCAAAGGAACGCGCGCTGCCCGTGTATGCGGTGGAGCGGGCCGATAAGCGCATTGCGCTCACGGTGGACGCCGCATGGGAAGCGGACAAGACGGATTTTATATTGGACACGCTTAAAAAGTACGATATCAAGGCCACCTTTTTCCTTTGCGGCGTATGGGTGCACGCGTATCCCGAGCAGGTCAAAAGTATTTATAATCAAGGGCACGAGATCGGCAATCACAGCCTCACGCATCCGCACATGAATACGCTTTCCGCAAAGGACGTACAGGCCGAAATAGCCAAGCTGGACGATGAGATCGAAGCCATCACGGGCAGCCGCTGCACGCTTTTCCGCGCGCCCTACGGCGAATATAACGATACGGTCATCAAGGCCGTTCGCGAAATCGGTTACGAACCGATCCAGTGGAATATTGATACCATGGGCCGCGGATGGAAAACGAAGGATAGCTTCCCGCTGTAAGGGCGTTAAAGCCTGCGCCGAAAATGCCGTGCCCCGATGCGGTTCCATTCTTATAAGCACAGAACTTAAGCGCCGAATTGAGCAAAGAAACAAAGATTTGTCCGCGTCTACGGAGTTGATATAAAACACTTATATACAAAAACAGTTCCAAATCTACACAATTATTCCAGTATATATTGCAAATTCAGTTGAACTGTAGTAAACTGCAAACAGAAAGCATGGGTTTCGGATGCACATCCGGCTGCTTGTACACCGGGCGCGCGACAGGCCGATTCTTCGCCCCAATCAGGCGGTCGGCCCGCGCCAGACCTTGACGGAGCGGTAGAACCATGCCGCGTATCGTTTTATGAAACCGTAATACCATTCGACCGGCCATAGCAGGCGGAGGGAGCGTGCGGCGGACACAAGCGGAAACAGCCGGGGCAAAACGCGCCGGAGGCCGGAGGCATGGATTGGAAACCTACTGTTTGTTCTGCGCAAGCGGGCAGGAAAGCAAGCTCATGGAGAAGCTGAAGCGGGACGGATACAAACCGCTCGCCCCGCAGATGGCGCGCTGGAAGCCGGTCAAAGGGAAGCTTAGGCGGGTGACCTGCCGCCTGCTTCCGGGCTATGTGTTCTTCGATTCGGAAACGATGCCAAACTGGCTTGGGATCTATTCCTTTCCCTCGGTGCTGAAGATACTCGAATACGGCGACGGCGCGCGCGCTTTGCGCGGCTCCGATTTGGAATTTGTCGCGTGGCTGAAACGCTACGACGGCATGCTTGAAATTTCCCGCGTGGTACAGGCGGGCAGCAAGCTCGCGTTTATTGACGGCCCGCTCAAGGATATGGCGGGGCGCGTGGTCAAGGTCAACAAGAACCGGAAGCAGGTTCAGGTCGCTTTGGGCGACGAGGGGAGCCTCATGCGCACGGTGTGGTGCTCGATTGAATATGTCGAGGAGAACGCAGACATAACGGCCGATTAGGAGGAAACAGGTGCTCACGGAAGCACAGTGCAAATTAATAGAAACGGGACTGACAGAGGATGTGGAGCCGCGCAAGGTTGCCGCGTACCTCTGTTTGCATATTGGCCTCACGCCGGCGGAGGTCACCGCGCTGCGGGTATCGGATATCGAGCTTGAGCCCCGCAGCGTGACCTTGCGAAACGTGGTTAACGCCACGGGCGCGCTCACGCCGCTGGAGACGGAGCGGGTTCTTCCCATGCCGCCGCACGTGGCGCGCTATATCCGCGCGCACCGCTCGCTGTATAAAAGCGAGGCGTGCTTTATTCTTACGGGCGAGACCGACGTGCCGCCCTTTTACCACATGCAAAACATTCTCACGGCCATCGCGGTGCGCTGCCGGCTGGGCGGTACGCTCTCGGCGTCCGATCTGCGCAATGCGTTTATCCGGCGCTGCATCCAATCCGGCATGGATTTGTACAGCATCTGCGTATACGTGGGCATCAAGCAGCCCAATGTGATCGTCAAGCGGTTTGCGGAATATTTCGAGCCCCAGTTGGAGTGCGTGAACGCGCTGGAGGGGGTTATTCCCGGAGTCGCGCCGCATAAAGCCCGGCCGGCCTTTTCTGGCCCCAAGCGGATGAATTTGCTCATCTTGGGCGCGGGGGGGCAGGGGCACGTGGTTAAGGAGACGGCGGAGGATATCGGGATCTTTGACAAGATCGCGTTTCTCGATGACAACACGGCCATCCCAGGGGTGCTGGGTCCGCTGGACGACTACTGGCGGTATGCGGACGAATACCCTGTGGCGTTTGTGGCGATTGGGCAAAACGATCTGCGCAATACGCTCATTGACCGGCTGGAAGCGGCGGGCTTTATCGTGCCGGTGCTGCGGCATCCGTCGGCGACGATCAGCCCGACGGTGCAGACAGGGGCAGGCACGATCTTTGAAGCGAAGGTGATTGTGAACGCATCCGCAAAGATCGGCAAGGGCGTTATTTTGGCGAGCGCGAGCGTGATCGACCATGGGGCCGTCATTGGCGACTATGTGCATGTGGACGTGGGCGCGATGGTGAAGAAGGACAGCGTCATTCCTGAACACACGAAGGTGCGCAGCGGCGGCATATTTGATTCGGGTCGCGACGGCGTGCCCGGCGAGCGCGGCGCGTACGCGCCTCTCGCGGTGCAAGGGCGCGCGGGAAACGCCTCTGTTTTCGCGAACAAAACCGATGAGGGATGGGGAATAGTATGGTAAACGGAAGGATAAGACTGTCGTCGCCGACGATGCACGGCGAGGAAATGCAGTTCATACAAGAAGCGTTCGACCGAAACTGGGTCGCGCCGCTGGGCTTTAATTGCGACGGCTTTGAATCGGAAATGGTCGATTATCTCAAAAACGCCGGCGCGGGCTGCTGCCATGACCTGTATACCCTCTGTCTCGTTTCCGGCACCTCCGCGCTGCATTTGGCCGTAAAGCTTGCGGGCGTAAAGCACGGCGACGTTGTGCTCTGTTCGGACATGACCTTCGCAGCGACCGTCAATCCTGTTTCTTACGAGGGCGGCGTACAGGTGTTTATCGACTCCGAGCGCGAGACGTGGAACATGGCTCCGGATGCGCTGGAGGAGGGCTTCAGGCGATACCCGACGGCAAAGGTGGTTATGCTGGCGCATCTATACGGCACGCCCGCCAAGATCACGGAGATCAGGGCTGTGTGCAAGGCGCATGGCGCGGTTTTGATCGAGGACGCCGCCGAAGCGCTGGGCGCTACCTATAGGGGCCGAGCCTGTGGTACGTTTGGAAATCTGGCGGCGCTTTCCTTAGTTGGGGGGAAGATGGGGATCGGAAATAGTCATAGGAATAAGGCGGTATATGGGCTTTAGCTTTGTTGATCTTCCACAAAACAGCACTTTTCGCCCTTGAAAATAGTTCATCACACAGTCGGGTTGGGGTGAAGAAAATCATGGATGAATGCGGCGTGATATCAGGTTGGGATGAAGATAGTATGGGGTGCAAATCTTTCCCCCTTAAGAGTT
>CAZWSI010000018.1:0-42617 GCA_964636405.1 uncultured Oscillospiraceae bacterium | reverse complement strand
GCTCACCGCGCGCGAGCATGGGCTTGAGGATGTTGCCCGCGTCCATCGCACCCTCCGTCTTGCCGGCGCCCACGATGGTGTGCAGCTCGTCAATAAACAGGATGATCGTTCCGTTGGATTCCTTGATCTCATTGAGCACGGCCTTGAGGCGCTCCTCAAATTCGCCCCGGAACTTCGCGCCCGCGACCAGCGCGCCCATGTCGAGCGCAAAGAGCTTGCGATCCTTGAGGTTATCGGGCACGTCGCCGCGCACAATGCGCAGCGCGAGGCCCTCCGCGATGGCCGTTTTGCCCACGCCCGGCTCGCCGATGAGGCAAGGATTGTTCTTCGTTTTGCGCGACAGAATGCGCACAACGCTGCGAATCTCCTCGTCGCGGCCGATGACCGGATCCAGCTTTTGATTGCGCGCGAGCTCCACAAGATCCTGCCCATATTTGTTCAGCACATCATAGCTGCTCTCGGGATTATCCGACTGTACGCGGCGCTTCCCCCGAATTTTCCCAAGCTGCTCCGTGAAACGCTTTTCGTCGATGGCAAAGCTTGAAAACAGCTTCTTAATCTCCTGCGAGGGCTTTTCCAGCAGCCCGTAAAACAGATGCTCTACGGAGACATATTCGTCGCCCATCTTGTCAGCGCGCTTCTCCGCCGCCGTCAGGGCCACGTCCAGCTCGCGCGAAAGATACACAGCTTCCGCGTTCGCGCCGCTGCCCGACATGCGCGGGATGCGCGAAAGGAGCGCGCGTGCCTCCGCCGAAAAGGCCGCCGCGTCCACGCCCATGCCGGAAAGCAGGCTGGGAATCAGGCCGTCCTTTTGCGCGAGAAGCGCGGCAAGAAGATGCTCCTGCTGCACCTGCGGATTTCCGTTTTCCACGGACAGGCTGTGCGCGCTCTGCACGGCCTCAAGGCTCTTTTGCGTCAATTTTTGTGCGTTCATATCATGTATCCTCCGATTCTCCCGAAGTCAGGTATTGTTAGACCCATATTGAATGCGTGCGCAGATATTCGGCATACAGCGCGTCCACGCGCGCGATTGCGGCAGTCGGGTTATCCAGCATGGCGAAGAAGCGTTTCAGCGCCGTATCGAAAAGCTCGATATAGCTTGCGATGGCCTCGCCAATCGCCTCGTTTTCGGGGCGCTCGCCTCCGCGCAAAACCAGCTTGCGCGCATAGCGGCCGGCCTCCATGGCGCATTCCGTACCCCCGATGTAGCTTTGCTCCACGCGCGTCCAGAGCTTAAAGAATTGCAGCATATAGAGCATGAGGCTGCTGTTCTGGCTCCGCAGGGTCACCCGGAGCTCGCCGAGCACCGGGTGCGCGTCCCTGTAGAGCTCCACACTGTAGCGGATATTGGGATTGTACTTATAGGAAAGCGCGCTGCGAATGGAAAACATGGTGTCCGACGGCTGCATGAGCACCTGAAAGCCGCTCTCCGTTCCCAGCAGGCGTTCAAGACGCGTAAATACCTCCCGCATGCGCTTTTCCGGCGTAACAAAAGAAACATACTCCGCCAGAATTTGATTGATCATATTCGACCTGCTGGTGTTCATTTCATAGGCAACGCGGTCGATCTCCGCCACCACATCGTCCATCAGCACCAGCGAATACACACTTTTATTCATCCAGACACCCTTTCCCTTTCTGCTTTTATTATAGCCAGTCTTTCATAATCTGCAATCGTTTTTATATAATTGTACGAACGATTTTGCTTTTTCGTCACGATTGTTGTATGCTTAGTCTGCACATAAAATGGGGGGAATGAGCAAATGTCTTTTGACTTTGACCGAAGCGTAGACCGAGCGGGAACGGGAAGCATCAAATACGCGGCTGGCCGCGGGCTGGATCCCAATTTGCCGGACGGTTATCTGCCCATGTGGATTGCGGACATGGATTTTGCCTGCCCCGCGCCCATTCTCGACGCGCTCCACGCGCGCCTCGATCGGGAAATACTCGGCTATACGCAGCTTTGCGAGCCCACCTATTTTGAAGCGGTATGCGGCTGGTTTAAAAGGCGCTTCGGCTGGGAGGTTAAGCGGGAGCAGCTTCTTTATTCCAGCGGGATTGTAACCGCCATCTACGCAGCCGTCGCGGAATTGACCAAGCCCGGGGATGGGGTCATTCTGATGACGCCCGCCTACCATCCTTTTGACGACGCGATCAAGCGGCACGGCCGCACACCCGTATATTCGCGGCTGATCCGTGCGGATGGGCGCTACGAAATCGACTTTTCGGACTTTGAAGAAAAGGCGAAGGACCCGCGCAACACGCTCTTTTTTCTATGCAGCCCGCAGAACCCTACGGGGCGGGTATGGACGGAGCGCGAGTTGCGAAAAATGGGCGAAATTTGCTTTGCAAACGGCGTGTTCGTGGTAAGCGACGAAATCCACGCGGATCTTGTCCGCCGGGGCGTGACGCACATCCCCTTTGCCACGCTTTTCCCGGAGGAAAAACGGCTGATCACCTGCACTGCGCCGAGCAAGACCTTTAACATCGCGGGCTTGCAGCACGCAAACCTCGTGATCCCAGACAAAGCGCTCCATGCCCGCTGGACGGAAAAGGGCTGCTGCGGGCATGTAAACGCGCTCTCCCCCGCCGCTGTGCAAGCCGCGTACACCGCCTGCGAGCAATGGCTCGAGGCGCTGAAGGCCTATCTGGACGAGAACTTCGCAGCCTTTTCCGAGGCGCTTTTGCAGGGCGTGCCGAGGGCGCGCTTTACCGTGCCGGAGGGCACCTATCTTGCCTGGGTCGATTTTTCGCGGCTTGGCCTTTCGGACGGGGAGCTGGAAAGCCGCATCGGCCGTGCGGGCGTGCTGGCGCAATACCACGGAAGCTTTGTGGATCACGACGAGGGCTGCATGCGCATCAATCTCGCCTGCCCGCGCGCTGTGGTGCTGGAGGCGGCAAGGCGGATTGCGGAGGCGCTGCGCGGCGCGTAGGCCGGAGGCTTCGTTTGCTTTTGATTCTTCTATTACATATTGGAAAGGGATGCATTTGTGACTGAGCGCGAACAGGTAGAGCAAGGAACCGGCGCCGCGGCGTTTTCTCTGATGCAAAAGGTGCGGGAGGTCTTTTCCCCGCGGGATATGACGCGTGGCGAGCCGTGGAGGCGCATCGCTGAATTTGCCGTTCCCATGCTGATTGGGAATTTCGCCCAGCAGCTTTACAATACAGCGGATTCCATCATCGTCGGGAAGTTTGTGGGCGACAACGCGTTGGCTGCGGTCGGCAGCGCCTCGCCCATTCTCAATCTGCTGCTGGCGCTGTTTGTCGGCATTTCCACAGGCGCGGGGATTCTGGTCGCGCAGTCCTTCGGCGCGCGGAACCGCGACGCGCTTACGCGCACCATCGGCAATTGCATCGTGCTGGCCGCGCTGGCTTCCCTCGTCATCATGCTCGCGGGACCGCTGCTGTCCATGCCCATGCTGCGCCTGCTCGGCACGCCGGATTCGATCATCCAGTGGTGCGCGCACTACCTGAACATCTTCTTTATTGGGATTGCAGGTTTCTTTTTCTACAATATCTTCGCGGGCATTCTGCGCGGTCTTGGCGATTCGCTCTCCGCGCTCGGCTTCCTGCTGATTGCAACCGCGCTCAACGTGGGCCTCGATCTCTGGTTTGTGCGCGGCATGGGCGTGGCGGGCGTTGCGCTTGCAACCATTCTCGCGCAGGGTATCTCCGCCGTGCTTTGCCTTTTCAAGCTTCTCCGCATGCGTAGCGTTTTCGATCTGAACCGTAAAACGCTCCGGCTCGATCGGCGCAGCGCGTTGGATATCCTCCGGCTGGGCCTGCCCTCGGGCGTAACGCAGGCCATCTTTTCCATGGCGATGCTGATGGTTCAATCGCTCACCAACACCTTCGGCGAAATGATGATCGCAACGAACGTAATCGTCATGCGCGTGGACGGGTTTGCGATGATGCCCAATTTCTCCTTCGGGCAGGCCATGACGACCTTTACCGGCCAGAACGTGGGCGCCGGGCAGCTTGATCGGGTGCAGCGGGGCGCCAAGCAGGGCACGCTGATGGCCATGGGCTTTGCGGCGGTTCTCACGACGGCCATCCTCGTCTTCGGCCGCTCGCTCATTGGGCTCTTTACCGACACGGAGGCGCTGATTGCGCTGGGTGTGCGCATGCTGCGCATTATGGCGGTGGGCTATGTGGTGATGGCGGTCATTCAATGCCTCTCCGGCGTGATGCGCGGCGCGGGCGACACCGTAACGCCCATGTGGATTTCGCTCATTACTACGGTCGCGCTGCGCGTGCCGATCGCGTACATTCTCACATATGCAACGCGGAGCGAGGCGTACCCGGTGGGCCGCCCGGAGGCGCTTTTCGTCTCCATGCTCACCTCCTGGATCATCGGCGCAAGCATCAACTTTATCGCGTACAGGAAGGGGCGCTGGCGCGCCAAGCTGCTGGAATTCGGATCGGTCAAGGTGCAGTAAGGCTCGATAGATCGCTTCCGGGGAGGATGCCGGAGCGCCCCCCGGACCCCGTCCAAGGATTTTCAACCCTTGAAAATCCCGTTTTGACCGCGTTTTGCGCGTGCCTTTCTGCTTGTATATGTTAACGAAGCCCATAAAACGAACCACCCGCTCAAACGGGTGGTTCGCAAATTGTGCTTTGATTGGGTTTGGCCCTTACTCGTTGTCCGCCTTGAAGCCTTTGAACAGATCCGCAAGGGAGGTGGTAGCTTCCTGTACCGGGGGCAGCTCATAATCGCCATCCTCATTGTTGCGGCGGCGGCGGTCGTAGGAACGATCCCTGCGATCCGAATCGCCGGAGGACGCGGGCGCCGAGGACGGCGCACGGTCAAACTGGCGCTCACGGGTGCGCTGCTGCTGGCCGGAACTCTGCTGCTCGCGCTGCTTGCTGCGCTCCTCCTGCCGCTCCGCATACTGGCGGTCACGCTCCGCGCGTTCGGCCTCGATCTGCTGGGCGACCTCGGGATTCTCCTCAAGAATGGCTTCCTTGCGGCTCAGACTGATGCGCTTGGCCTCGGAATTCACCTCCAGCACCTTGCAGCGAACCACGTCGCCAACCTTGACCTCATCCTCCACCCGCGCAATGCGGCGCACGCCGACCTGCGAAATGTGAATAAGACCGTCGATGGTGGACTCGAGCGCTACGAACGCGCCAAACGGCACGATGCGGACGACCTTGCCCTCCACGATGGAGCCGACGGGGTATTTCTCCTCGGCCATGGTCCAGGGCTTGGGCTGAAGCTGCTTATAGCCCAGCGAGACGCGCTCCTTGTCGACATCGACGTTGAGCACGAGGACTTCGATTTCCTGACCAATCGCAAACACGTCGGAGGGGTGCTTGACCCGGCCCCAGGCCGCGTCGGTCACGTGCACCAGACCGTCGATGCCGCCGATATCGACAAACGCGCCGAAATCGGTAATGCGGCGGACGATGCCGGGGATTTTGCTGCCAACCACAAGCGCTTCCCACTTGGCGCGCTTTTCGGCGACGGCGTCGGCCAGCATGACCTGCTTTTGCGAAGCGACGATGCGCTTGCGCTGCTTATCGACCTCGAGCACCTTGAGCCGCATGGGCTTGCCCACGTACTCGGAAAGGTTCTCGATATATTTTGTGGATACCTGCGACGCGGGCACAAACGCGCGGATGCCGTTGATGTCCGCAATCACGCCGCCCTTGACCACTTCGCGGCCGACCGCCTCAAAGACCTTGCTTTCGAGTTCTTCATCCGCCACAAGATCGTCCCAAAGCTTTTTGCCCTCGACGTTCTTGCGGGAAAGGAGCACGTTGCCTTCGCCGTCGTTGACCTTGATCACCTCGACGTCGACCTCGTCGCCCTCTTTAAGAAGCTCCTCCGGCTTTTGGTCCGGGTCGCTCGAAAACTCGCTCCTGGGCACAAAGCCGTCGGACTTGTAGCCGATGTTGACGTAAACCTCGCCGTCCACGATGGAAATGACCGTGCCTTTCATGACCTGACCGTTGCGAATGCGGGTCATGGTCTTTTCAAAGGCCTTTGCAAACTCGGACGCTTCCTCTCCCTCGGCTTCTTCCTGCGCGGGTTCCTCCTGCGCCGGTTCCTCCGCGGGCGCGGCCTGCTCGGCCGCCTCCGGCTCCTGGGTTTCGGTGACGGCGGGGGCATCCGCCTCGGCTTCGGGCTGCTCGGTTTGCACGGGGGCCTCGGTTACGACGACCTCCTCTGCGGGAGCTTCCGCTTCAACGGTCTCAATCGTCGTTTTTTCCAGTTCGCTCATTACTTGTATAACCTCCCTAATCGTCCCATACGGCGTCGATGCGCCTGCAACAACACCTATTATATCATTGCTTTGCAACAAATCAAGTAAAAGTTTCCCTGTATTATCTATGGTTTTCACATCCGCGCAGCGTTTTCGGCACAGACCGGCAAGCCGCTGCGTATTCGCGCTGCTTGTCGAGCCGATTACAAACACCTTCGTGCACAGCGCGGCAAGCTTCTCCGCCTCGCTCTGGCGCGCTTTTGTGGTATCGCAAATCGTATCAAATACGCGCGTGTCCGCGGAACGCGCCTGCACCTCCGCCGCGATGCGCGCATACCGCCCGGCGGTAAGGGTCGTTTGCGCCACAAGGCTGTACGCGCCGTTTTCTGGCAGCCGCGCCGCGTCCTCCGGCGTTTCGAGCACCTGCGCGTTCTCTCCCGCCCAGCCGCGGATGCCCGCGACCTCCGGGTGCTCAGGCTCCCCCGTGATGAGCGCCGTGCGCCCCTCGGCCGCCTCGCGCTCCGCGATGCGGTGGATGCGCTTCACAAAGGGGCAGGTGGCGTCCACAAGACACACGCCCTTTTCCTCGCAAGCCTGATAGAGCGCGGGCGGCGCGCCGTGCGCGCGGATGATGAGCGTATCGCCCTCCGTAAGCGCGTCGAGCGAGCGAACGGGCCGCACGTTTTTTGCCGCCAGCTCGGAAACAACCTGCTCGTTATGGATAATATTTCCCCAGGTGTATACGGGCCTTGCGGGATCTGCGAGCCGCTCCGCCATCTCGACGGCCCTGCGCACTCCGAAGCAGAACCCGCTGTTTTTTGCGACCAGTATGCGCATCAGCGCCCCGCCTCCATCTCCGCCTTCAGCTCGAGCAGCTTTTCCCGGATGGCCTCTGTCACGACCTCGCTGCTCTTGCCCTTGCGTTCAGCCGCGATGGCCTGCGCGTCCATGGGATCGCCCACGATCATGCGGATGCGCAGCTTGCGATACGCGTCGGGGCTGGAATAAATGGGGATGATGGGCGCGTTGCAGCGCAGCGCGAGAAACGCCGCGCCCCGTTCGAGATCGTCGAGCTCGCCCGTGACGGAGCGCTTGCCCTCGGGGAATATGCCGAAGACCTTGCCCTTGTCGAGCAGCGACATGGCATATTTTAAGGAAGCAATGTCCGCATGCTTGCGGTGTACGGGAAACACGAACAGGGTCTTGAAGAAAAAGCGCTTCAGCTTGGAGGTGAACAGCTCCTGCTTGGCCATGAAGCGCACCACGCGCGGGCACACGGCCGCCAGCAGAATGGGGTCGCCCAGCGACCAGTGATTGCTTACCAGCACAGCCTTGCCGCGACGAAACAGCTTTTTGTAGCCGATGACCTTCGGGCGAAACAGCAGCCATATAATAGGCTTAACAAAGATCATGCCAAAGAGATACAGCATTTTATTCCGCTTCCTTCTTAAGCCGCAAAAGCTCCGCCTCTATGGCGGGCCGCATGACGTCCACGACCTGCGAAACGCTCTTGTCGCCCGTGTCAATCAAAACCGCGTCCTCCGCCTGCCGCAACGGCATATAGGCGCGGGTCGTATCCTGCAAATCGCGCGCGATCAGCTCGCGCAAAACCGTGTCGTAATCTGCGTCCGCGCCCTTTGAGACCAGTTCTTGATAGCGGCGCACAGCACGCACCTCGGGGCTCGCGGTCACAAAAAACTTAACCTTCGCGTACGGGAGCACGTTCGTGCCGATCTCCCGGCCGTCCATCACCACGTCGTATTCGCGGCCGACCTGCCGCTGCAAAGCGGCGAGGCGATCCCGCACGGCCGGATGCTTGCTCACCGTGGAAGCGTCCATGGAGAGCGACTGCGTGCGGAGAAGCGCGGTTACGTCCTCGCCGCAAAGCAGCACGCGCTGCCCATCGGTTGTAAAGCGTACCGTGATATCCGCCTCGGGCAGGATGGCGCGCGCCGCCCCTTCGTTCGATACGTCCACGCCCCGCCGCCGCGCAAAAAGCGCCATGGCGCGGTACATCGCGCCCGTGTCGAGATAGCGAATGCCAAAGGCCTCCGCAAGCGCCTTGGCAACCGTGCTTTTCCCCGCGCCCGAAGGCCCGTCGATGGCGATGTTGAGCTTATCCATAGCCGTTCGCTCCTTAACCCAGCCGCCCGGCAAGCGCGCCGGTCGACCAGGCAATCTGCAAATTATAGCCGCCCGTTTTGGCGTCCACGTCGATCATCTCCCCGGCCAAATACAGCCCCCGCACGGCCTTAACCGCCATGCTTGAGGGGGACAGCGCCCGCACCGATACGCCGCCGCGCGTAATGATGGCCTCCTCCACGGGGCGCGCGCGGCGCACCGTAAGGGGCATGGCCTTGAGCGTTTCGCACAGGGCGCGGCGCATGGCGCGCGTGCAGCCGCTTGCGGGCGCGTCGGGCGAAAGCCCCGCCTCCGTGAGCGCGCGCAGCAGCAGCCGCTCCGGCAAAAGCGAGGAAAGCGCGCCGGCAAGGCGTTTTTTCGCGCCCGCCTCCAGCTCGCGCACAAAGCGCGCGTCGAGCTGCTCCTCCGTAAGCCCCGGCTTAAAATCGATGGCAAGCCGCAGACCGGCCGGATCGCCCTCCACCGCGCTCGAAAGCGTGAGTACGAGCGGCCCGGACACGCCAAAGTGCGTAAAAAGCAGCTCTCCCAACTCGGAATAGAGCTTTTTCCCCTCGCGGTATGCAGAAAGCGTAACGTTTTTGAGCGTCACGCCGCTCAGTTCCGTGGGCCAGCTCTCCTCTGTTTCAAAGGGAATGAGCGCGGGGCGCGGCGCTTCCACCGGCAGCTCGAGCGCCTCGCAAAAGCGCAGACCGTCGCCCGTGGAACCCGTTTGCGGATAGCTTACCCCGCCGGTGGCCAACACGATCGCGTCCGCAAAAAAAGTCTCCGTCCCGCAGCGCACGCCGCGCACGGCGCCCTTTTCCGCAATCAAGCCCGTTACGCGGGTGTTGAGGCGCACCTGTACGCCCGCCTCCCGCACGCGGCGCTCCATGGCGCGGAGAATATCGCTGGATTTGTCCGAAGCGGGAAATACGCGCCCGCCTCGCTCCTCCTTGAGCGGCACGCCGCTTCTTTCGAAAAAGTCCATCACGGCGCGATTGTCAAAATGCGCGAACGCGCTGTACAAAAAGCGCGGATTGCGGCATACGCTCGCAAAAAAACCGTCGCGATCGGCCGTATTGGTCAGGTTGCAGCGGCCCTTGCCGGTGATATAGAGCTTTTTGCCCAGCTTTTCGTTTTGTTCCAGCAGCGTAACTCCGTGCCCGGCCGACGCGGCTGTGTACGCCGCCATCATGCCCGCCGGGCCGCCGCCCACTACAAGCGCGTTCACGCTTTTTTCCCCGGCCTGCTCTTGCGCTCCGGCAGCGGCGGCGCGGACGGCTCGGAATCGGGCTCGCGCACATACGCGCCCTCGCTGCGCCAGATCTGCTCGAGGCGCGTCAGGTGACGGAAGGCGTCCTCCTTGCGCGCGAGGCCCACCGCGACAATAATCGCATTTAAAAATGAAAGGGGCGCGACGAGCGAATCGGCAAACGAGGCCATATCGCTTTTGGCAAGAAGCGTAAAATCCGCCTCCGCGGCGAGCGGCGAGGAGGGAAGATCGGTCAGCGCGATGAGCTTTGCGCCCTGACTTTTCGCGTAGCGCATGGCCTCCGCCGTGCGGGAGCTGTAGCGCGGGAAGCTGATGCCAAAGCACACATCCCCCTCGCCCACGCGCAAAAGCCGCTCGTGAATATCCTGCATGGAGCCGCCCAGCAGCACAAGGTTATCGAACACATAATTCAGATAGTAGAAAAGAAACTGCGCCAACGGCTGCGCACTGCCGACGCCCAGTACATAGACGCGCCGCGCGGACAAAAGGGACGCAATCGCGCCGGAAAACGCCGCGTTGTCGATGAGTTCCAGGCTGGAGCGCAAATTCGCCATGTCCGCGGTCAGCACCGTGCGGAGCACATCCGTTTCGGGAATGTTTTCCGCCAAGCGGATGCGCTGCACGCTGGTGAGCCGATGCCGTACAAGCTCCCCCAGCGCCGCCTGCAGGGCCGGATATCCGTCGAGCTCCAGCGCATAGGCAAAGCGCACCACCGTGGATTCGGAAACGCCACAGGCGACGCCCAGCTTGGCGGCGGTCATAAAGGCCGCGTCGTCGTACGAGGCGAGCAGAAAATCCGCGATGCGGCGCTGCCCCTTGGAAAAGGCAGCGTATTGCCGTTCTATAGCGCTCAGAATCGAATCCATGCTTCCTCCTTACCGCCAGCCGCGCACATCCAGGTCGGCCAAAAGCGCGGCGTTTGTTAAATCGAAGCCCAGGGGTGTGAGCGTCACATAGCCCTCGCGCGCCAGCACGCAGTCCGTATCCGGGCCGTTGTCCCATTCCTCCCGCTTGCGGGGCGGCCAATAATAAGGCTTGCCCATGGGGTCCTCGCGCTCGATAAACGCGAGCCTGTAGGTATGCACGCCCGTGCGCGCCGCGCGCACGCCGCGAATCTCGGAAAGCGGCAGATCGGGCACGTTCACGTTGAGCACCATGCCAAAGGGCATTGGGTGCTTAAGCACGTGCTGCGCCGCAAGAAAGCCGAAGTGCGCCGCCGTATCAAGATGCTGCGGCGTAAAGGAGCCGATGGATACGGCCACCGCCGGGTAACCCAGCAGCGCCGCTTCAAAGGCGGCGGACACGGTGCCGGAATAAAGCGTGTCGGTGGCAAGGTTAAAGCCGTGGTTGATGCCGGAAAGCACCACGTCCGGACGGGGAAAAAGATTCCCCAGGCCGAGCCGCACGCAGTCCACGGGCGTGCCGTCCACGGCGAAAGCGCGGGCCTCCGGCAGCGCGGGGAGGTGTACGGGCGTGGCGCGCAAGGGCGTGCTGAGCGTCATGGAATTGCTCGCCGCACTGCGCTCGCGATCCGGGGCGGAAAGGAAAACCTCGTGCTCCGGCAAAAAGGCGGTCGCCAATGCGGCAATTCCCGAGGCGAACACGCCGTCGTCGTTGGATAGCATTACTTTCACGAATCCGTTTGCTCCAAATCCATAGCATTCAAAGTCAAGATAAAGCTGATTATAGCAAATGCCGCCCGCGAATGCACCCCAAAAACAAGAAAATGCAGGAATATTTCACAATTCCTGCATGGAAAGCGCACGATAAAGCGAGATCAGCGCAATAGAAAGCGCCCGATCGTGTAAACCAGCAGCGACATAAGATAGGCCGTCATAAGCTGATAGGCGATCATAAAAGCCGTGTATTTTCCGCTCCCCAGCTCCCTGCGCATGGTAGCTACCGCCGCAAGGCAGGGCACATAAAGCAGCACGAACACAAGGAAGCTATAGGCCGAAAGCGGCGTAAAGAGCGTGGCCAGCGCGGCGTTGAGCGCTTCCCCCGTGCCGCCGATAAACAGCGACAGGCTTGACACCACAGCCTCCTTGGCGACAAGACCCGTAAGCAGCGCCACCGACGCCTCCCAGCGGCCGAAGCCGAGCGGCTTAAAGATGGGCGCAATCCACGTGCCAAATATGCCCAGCAGGCTCTGCGCGGGGTTGTCGGTCATGGCAAAATGGGCGTCAAAGCGCGTGAGAAACCACAGCACGACGCTCATGACGAGCAGGATACTCCCCGCCTTTTGCAGGAAATGCCCCACCCGTTCGCCCACGTGCGTAAGCGTATTTTTCAGCGCGGGCAGGCGATAGGGCGGCAGCTCCATGATGAACGCGGCGTGGTTCTTTGCAAAGAGCGTTTTCTTGAACAGCACGCCCGTGGCAATGCCCACCACAATGCCCATGGCGTACAGGCTCAGCACGACAAGCCCCCGCGCGCGCGCAAAGAATACGGAGGCGACCATGCCGTATACGGGGAGCTTGGCCGAGCAGCTCACAAAGGGCAAAAGGAGGATGGTCATGCGGCGGTCCTGCTCGTTTTCCATGGTGCGCGCACAGAGCGCGGCGGGCACGGTGCAGCCAAAGCCCATGAGCATGGGAATGAAGGATTTGCCCGAAAGCCCGAAGCGCTTGAGCGCGCCGTCCATCAAAAACGCTGTGCGCGCCATATAGCCGGAGTCCTCCAGGAGCGAGAGGAAAAAGAACAGCAAGGCGATTTGCGGCAAAAATGTGACCACGCCCCCTACGCCCGTGATCACGCCGTCCACGAGCAGTCCGACAAGCCACGCGGGCGCGGCGGCGCGGATTAGGAGCCCCGAAGCCCACGGCGCAAGCAGCTCCTCAATGAGATATGAAGCGCCGTCGGAAAGCCATAGCCCCACGGTGTCGAAGGTAAGGAGAAAGATAAGGCCCATGATCGCAAGGAAGATGGGGATGCCGGCATATTTGTTGGTGAGCACCGCGTCGATGCGCTCCGTGGCGGTCTTGCCCGTCCGCGTTTCGCGCTTGAGCGATTCCGCGACCGCGCGGCCGATATAGCGATAGCGGCTGTCCGCCACGCGCATGGCCGCGTCGGAAAGCGAGCCCTCCCCGGCATATTCCGCGCGAAGCCGCTCGAGCTGCTTTTGCTGCTGCAAGGAGAGCCGCAGCGCGTCGCGCACAAGCGGATCGTCCTCTAGAAGCTTAATTTCACACCAGTGCGCGGGCAGGCACGCGCGCGCGGGCGCGTCGCCGATGATTGCGCCGATGCGGTGGTGCGCGCCATGCGTCACGTCGTCGTAAAGATCGTCCGGCTCGATGGAAAAGCCCCGGTCAATCTCCGCGTGCGCAAGCGAAAGCAACGAACAGCTCCTTTCCAGCAGCGCGTCTACCCCCTGCCCCGTGCGGGCGCAAATGGGCGCGACCGGCACGCCCAGCTCGTAAGAAAGACGCGTCACATCGATTTTAACGCCCAGCTTCTCCACCTCGTCCATCATATTGAGGGCTAGGATCATGGGCGTTTCCAGCTCCATGAGCTGCACGGTGAGATACAAATTCCGTTCCAGATTCGTCGCGTCGATGATATTGATAATCGCGTCCGGCTTTTCGTCCAGCACGAAGCGGCGGGCCACCAGCTCCTCCATGGAATAGGCGGAAAGCGAATAAATGCCCGGCAAATCCACAACCGTCATTTCATGCCCGCAGGCGTGCAGCCGCCGTTCCTTCTTCTCCACCGTTACGCCGGGCCAGTTGCCCACATATTCCTTCGCGCCCGTGAGCGCGTTAAAGAGCGTCGTCTTGCCAGAATTGGGATTGCCAACAAGCGCAAGCTTGATGGGCGTGCCGCCGCCGATATCCGCAGGCATGGGCTTTCTTTTTTTGGGGAAGCCGCAGCCCGCGCACGCGGCGCAGCCGCCGCTCGGACAGCCCGCCTGCTCGCTTACATACCATTGCGAAAGCCTGGCCGCGCCCTTGTGCGCCGCAACGTCCGCGTTTGCGTGGTGCCCAGCGCCGGGCAAAGCGCTCGCGCGCTTCTCCTCGAGCCGGCGCTCCGCCGCGAGCCGCCGCGCGCGCTCCTCTTCGTCGAGCAGCCGGATGCGTGCCGCGTCCTCCCGCCGAATCGAGAGCGAATAGCCGCGCAGTCGAATCTCAATCGGGTCGCCCAGCGGGGCGACCTTTGTTACCGTAATCTCCGTCATGGGCGTAATGCCCATATCCACCAGCCGCTGCCGCAGCTTCGCCTCCCCCGCGCCCACGTGCGCGACCGCCGCGCGCTCGCCCGGCGCGAGCATATCCAGCGTGCGTACCATCCAATATCCTCCGCATCAGCATTAGTTAGTCGTTGCTAACTTCCGTAAGTGTACCTGTCACAGTCTATTCCTGTCAAGAGATTTCTTTGCACGCCAAATGGAAAAAACGCGCGGTCGTTTTTCTTTACGGGTTCGTTCACCGTATGGTAGAATGCTTTCATTCATTCGTTGCTCTTGAAAACCACGGAGGTCGGGCGCTGAGCGCCCCGTTGCCAATGCTGCTAACACTGATGAAACGCTTCGCCGCCTTTATGACGCTTGTTCTGTTGCTTTCCGGGTGCGCGGCCCGGGAGGTCTCCCGTTCCGTACCGTTTCCCGCGCCCGAGGCGAGCATGGCCTCGCCTTCGCCTGTATGCGCGCGCCCCCGCGCCTGCGCCTTTCCACGCGTCAAGCCCCTCGCCCTTTCGCGCGCCGAGTCCCTCGCCCATCCCCTTGCCTTTCGAATTTCCCTCGCCCGCTCCCGAGCCGCGCGTATACGACGCGCCCGCAGGCAGCTATACCATCGGCTGGCTCTCCGATCCGCAGGTCTACAGCAAGGATTACCCGGAAACCTATCTGGCCATGACGCGCTTTCTTTTTGAGGAACGGGAGCGGTTGAAGCTGCAATATGTCGTCTGTACGGGCGATTTGGTCAATCGCTACGACAGCGCGACGCAGTGGGCGGTTGCGGACGAAGCGTTCCGCGCGCTCAAGGGCGTTCCCTACGGCGTGCTGGGGGGCAATCACGACGTGCTGCGCGGCGCGGCGGACGGTCTTGCCTTTTACCAACGGTTCTTTGGCGCTGGCCGCTTTGCCGGCATGCCCGGCTATGCGGAAAGCTACCGGGATAATCTGGGGCATTGCGATCTCGTTGACGCCGGCGGCACGCAATACGTTTTTGTGTACATGACGATACGCCCGGAGGAGGATGGATACGCGTTCGCGCTGTCCTGCTTTCAAAAATATCCCGAGCGCGTCGGCGTGCTCTGTCTGCACGACTATTGCGATCCGGAGATGGCGCTCACAAACGAAGGGCGGCGTTTTTACGAGCGAGTCGTGTCGCGCGCGGACAACCTTCACCTTGTACTCTGCGGGCACAAGTACGGCGTAAACCGCAAGCTGGAAACGTTCCTTCGCCCCGACGGTTCCGAGCGGCGCGTGTTGACCATGCTGCAAAACTATCAGGCGGCCCCCGGCGGCGGCGGCGGCTATATGAGCCTCCTGTGCATCCGTGAAGCAGAGGGCGTGCTCGATATCCTGAACTACTCGCCCGTATACGACGACGTGGATTTGTACGACGAGTGCGTTGACCGCACGGGCTATCCCGGCGGCAATTCCATTGTGGAAAGCATGACGCTGCCGCTGCCGTGGAAAACGGATTGACCGCGCGCGGAGCGCTTGCATTTGCCGCGCGGGCGTGCTATGATGGATTCAAAAGAACAAATGAAGGGAGTCGACAATGCAATACAATGTTTTTGGCGGTTCGCTGCCCGCAGTCGAGCTTACGTTTAATCAGGGCGAGAGCATCTTTACGCAATCGGGCGGCATGACCTGGATGTCGAGCCATTTCAAAATGGATACCAATATGAAGGGCGGCCTGATGAAGGGCCTTGGGCGCATGCTTTCCGGCGAATCGCTCTTTATGGCCACCTATACGGCCGAAGCGGACGGCGCGCAAATGACGCTTGCTTCCACCTTCCCGGGCAGCATCGTCGTGTTGCAGCTCGACGGCGCCAAGGAAGTCATCTGCCAGAAATCGGCCTTCCTCTGCGCCACCTCCGGCGTGCAGCTCTCCGCGGCGGTCACCCGGGCCAAGGCGGGCTTTTTTGGCGGCGAGGGCTTTATCATGCAGAAGGTATCCGGCACGGGTCTCGTCTTCCTCGAGCTGGATGGAACCGTGGTGGAAAAGCGGCTCGCCCCGGGCGAACGGCTCAAGGTGGATACGGGCAATATCGCGGCCTATGAAAGCTCGGTTTCCTACAGCGCCGAAACGGTGAAGGGCTTTAAGAACATTCTTTTCGGCGGCGAGGGGCTGTTTCTTTCCGTTCTCGAGGGCCCCGGCAAGGTCTATTTGCAGACCATCAATATGACGGGCTTTGTGGGCAAGATTCTTCCCTTCCTGCCCGAGAAAAAGGACTGACGCGCACGGCGTCCGCCCTTGACGCGCCATGACCAATCCGGCCCCGCCCTTTTCCGACAGGTGGCGGGGCTTTTTTGCGCGCGGCCGTTTGCGTGCAAATTGGCCAAGCGGCACGCGCTTGGTGACGGACGGCCACGAATCTGCTATACTCGTCTGGTAAGGGGGCGTCCAATATGAAAGCCGAATCGAACCTGCGTGCCGGGGCGGATACTGCGCCGCATTATGACAGCTTTGATTTGCTCAAAGCCATAGCTATTTTCCTGATGGTGTTGTTTCACTATAACAACCTGAATATTTCCATTATGGAGGACGGCACGGCAAGAGCCTATGCGCAATACGGGGCGTCGGCATTCTTCTGCCTGTGCGTGCCCATCCTGTTTTTTGTCAACGGCGCGCTGCTTCTCAGCCGGCCCTTCTCTTTGGAACGCCACATCAAAAAAACGGGCTGGCTCGTCGTGCTGACCTGCATTTGGGCGGTCGTCACGCTCGCAGTGCTGGAGTGGATAAACGGCGAAACGTTTTCTCTGCCAGCCTTTCTGCGCGATATGTGGTACTGGCGGCAGCACTATATCAACCATTTATGGTTTTTGACCACGCTGACGTGGATCTATCTCTTTCTGCCCCTCCTTCTTGCAACAAAGGCACAAATGCCCAAGGGGTACCGAGCGTTCTTCCTGTGCGTGATCGTGCTTGTATTTGGCAATTCCGTGCTGCTGTATGCGGCCAACGCCGCACAGTATGCGCTCAATATACGGGAATTGCAGGGCACGTTCAATTTCTTCAACGCGTTCAACCCCTTCACCGGCAAATTCGGCTTTGCATTGGGATATTTTCTGCTTGGCGGGCATCTTTTCTCGCTGGGCGACCGGCTGGATACGCGCAAGGCACGTCTGCTTTGGGCCGCCGTATTCGCGCTGTCCATGGGGCTTCTGATTGCCTACGGGGTGATGATGAGCCGCATGCAGGGCAAGCATTATGTCATCGGCACGTCGGAATACAGTTCATTTTGCTTCATGCTCGCCACCGCCGCGCTGTACGTGCTTACGCGCGGCTACAAAGCGCGTGGCTTATTGGGCGCGCTCGTGCGGCTTGTCGGTGGAAATACGCTCAGCGTGCTGTTTTTGCACCGTATCGCCACTGTGGGCCTTCAGCGCCTTTTCCCCGCGCTCCCCTTTGGAGACGGTCTGCTTGCCAACGGTCTTTTTGCGCTGGCCATCACGCTGCTTTGCGCGCTGATCGGCCGCTTCTGCCGCGCCGTGCCCGGGCTGCGGCGGCTGCTTTCGCTGTAAAACCGGGCCTTTATATGCGCGGCCGTTTCCGCGGCGCTGTACGGATGTCCGTTTATCTGCTATAATATCTGTAATTTCGGCAGAATGCGCCTTTATGGGGAGGTTTGGATGGCGGCTTCGCGCAACAAAAAGCACCTTGGCGCCGTGACGCGCGCGCGGGCATGCTTTCTTTTCTGCGCGCTGCTCACTGCGCTCCTCTGCGCCTGCGGCCAAAGGGGCGAGCAGACCTCCGGGCCGCCCATGTCGGTGCTCGAGCTTGCGCCCACCGACACCCCGCCGCCTGCCATCACGCCTACGCCAACCCCCGCTCCGCCCGTAGACATGCGCTTTACGGCGGATGCGGACAATCCGCTCCCGGCGGAGAGCGAGCGCGTCGCGCTCGGCTCCGCGCGCCGGCTGTGCGGGGAGGTGAGCTGCAATTATCCCATCACCGAGCTAAGCCTATCCATCCGCTGCGCCTATTCCGACGATCCGCGTTATCCCTATGTGAAAAGCGTCTCCTTCGATTCCGCTTCGGGCGTATATACCTGCGCGCTTGACAGCGAAAATACGCTGGAGGGCGTTTCGCTGGATTCCCTCGTGCTTTTTTCGGAGCTCGGGCCCGGTGTGCACACACTCACGCTCAGCGCGCGCTGCACGGGCGCGCCGCGGGCAACCGAGCTTGCGAAGGTTCGCTTTTTCATATTGGGCGACGCGTGGGAGCGCATCCGCGCGTCGGATTTCAACAGCACCTATCCCGAGGCGGCCGCCTTCTTCGGGGGCGACAAGAGCCGCTTTCTCTACCGCTACCAGTGGGTATGGAAGCGCTACATCGTGGCCGATCCAGACTGGGAGGAAGCCTATATCCAATACTTTGAGGGCTTCCCGGAATCGCCCTGGAAAATCCATGTGGACGCGGTTCCCTATTACAAAGAAGCGCTCTGGTACGTCGAACACACCCGCGTGCGCGTGCACGGGACGAACGGAGATTCCGGCGCGCTGCCGCTTGTTCGGCTGATCACCGAATACAACGGCAGTTATGTTTCGCGCTTTACCTCGAGCCTTAAGAGCATCAGTCATCACGCCTTCGGCACGGCAACGGATCTCAACGCGAGCATGCCGCCCAATATGAACAACAAGGATAACCTTGCCTTAATCGATAACGAGGTGCGCCTTTGCCTTGCCTATAACGGCATTCTATCCGACGCGGAGGGCTCCTATTACGATTTTACCTACAGCGGCTCCTATGCCTGCACCGATTTCGGCGTGCCGCAAAGCGTGGTCAACTATCTGCTCTACGAGCTGGCCTTTTTCCGCGCGGGCTTCCAGTGGGCGCACTATTATAACAGCACGAGCGACGGCATGCATTTTACGCTCACCGACGCGATCGATAGAAACGCCTTCTCCAAGGGCAGCCGCAGCCTGCGCAAGGTTTTTGAATACGACTGCGCATATCAAACAAAGTAGCTTGCCCAAAACTGCCCCTTTTGCCTGTTTGCGCACATATTGTTCACGAATTGTTCTTTGCATTCCCTCCTTTGCCGGCGGTATAATATCACTGGTATCTTGGAAGCTACCAGCTTCGTGGAGTGAACGGAGGTTTTTGAAATGGTTTGCAGAGAATGCGGCGCTTATAACGCCGAGCATCTTTCTCATTGCCGGGTATGCGCAGCCCGGTTAAAGGACGGCCCGGACACGGATGCGTCCGCTCTGGATACGGCCGCGAGCGAGGAGGGCCGCCCGTCGCGGGAATTTGTGCGCGCCCCAAGCTGGCCGCAGCGCGCATACAGCGGCGCGCCCGAAGCGCCCGTGCATATTCCGCCGGATGAGGACGGAGACGGCTCCGATACGGGTTCCGACGGCTTTGATTCCGATTGGCAAAAAAGCGCGCCTGCCAGCGCCCCCGCCGCGCCCGTGCGGACGGCGGCGGCCAAGCCCGCAGCGCCCGCGCGCGCCGCTTCAACCGCACCTGCGGCGGCCAAACCCGCAGCCGCCCGCAATTGCGCCGTTTGCGGAAAGCAGCTTTTGCCCGACGCGCCCTTCTGCGCCTATTGCGGGGCGCACGTTGGGCTTTCAGACGAGGAACCCTTTTCCACCACGGGCCGTACGCCCGCAATGAGCCGCGCTACGCAGCGTCCAGCGGCAGCCGCCGCTGTGCCCGCGCGCCGCGCGCCCGAGCCCGCCTCCTATTTTGACGAGGAGGACGAGGACGAGGAGGCTATCGCGCCCGTTCGCCCCGCCAAGGCGAAGAAGGCCGCCGCGCCCAGGAAAAAAGCGCGTGATCTCGACGAGGACGAATACGAGGACGACGCGTACGAGGACGACGAATACGAGGATGAAGACGAGGATGAGGACGACGACGATATGCCCGCGCAAAAGAGCAGGGGCACGACGATCCTGTTCTGGGCGCTGATTCTTCTGCTTGTCGCGCTCATCGCCGTGTTCGGCATGTACATTGTCAAAAAGAACTACGGCGGCAACATCAATAATCTTATCAGCTCCGTGTTCGGCGGCTCCGCTCCGCAAAGCGAGCCGCAGCCCGATGCGGAGGATCCCAATGCGGGCGTGTCCACCGGCGCCAACACGGCGCTGCTCGGCACAGGAACCATTGAGGAGGGTGTGTCCGAGGCGGGCACGGCGGTTTTCAACATCGACGTGTACGCGCCCACCGGCAGCACGCTGCAAATTAATACGACCACCGACCTCAACAACAACGGTACCATCACCATCCCGCGCGACGATCACATGATCCTGCAAATTCCGCAGACCGCGTTTTTACCCAACGCGCCGGTGGATGCCTCGATCATCACGATCGAGCCGGATATTCAGGTCACAACGCCGACGGGCGAAAGCTATAAGCTCAAGATCGAGCCGATTACCGTCCCGGCACAGGCGCTGACGCTCACGCTCACCGAGCCCCTTACGGACACGGTCAACGCCAATTACGGCAACGCCCCCATCACCGTGTCCGGCACGGTGGACGATCATACCGTATCGGTCTTTGTCGGCGGCGTACAGACCACCGTCTACGCCGACGAGCAGGGCAACGGCGTGTTTACGGCAAGCTACCAGCCGCAGGGCGGTACGGAGCCGGAGACGCTGCTTGTCGAGGCCAAGAAGAACAACTGCATGACCACGACCGCGACCGTTACCATCGAGCCGTATGTGGTGCAGAACATGGCTCTGGTGATTTCCAACGACGTGGCCGGTCTCACCGCGTCGAACGGGCAGGTCACCCTCTCCGGCACCGTTACGCCGGGCGCGGCGGTTACGGCCGTCTGCGCCTCCAGCAGCGTGACCTGCGGCACCGTGTCCACGAGCGAAACGGGCAATTTCTCCCTCTCCGTCACCCTAAACGATCCCGGCGCGTACGAGGTGAAGATTTCCGCCAAGCTCGAGGGCTATAACGATGCCGAGCAGTCCTGCTATGTGGAGCGCTATCCCACCGATTCCTCCTCCACCTTCCGCAAGGCGTCCAAGAAGCTGTCCGCAGAGGAGCACGCCAAGATCGTCGCGGGCACCGCGACCGCGGGGAACTACACCTTCGCGGGCAAGATCACCGAGCTGGTCGGCACGACCCCGTACACCGTGTTTAAGGCGACGCTCTCCTCGGGCGAGGAGGTTGTGCTCTGCAACCGCAGCACGAAAAACACCATCGGTACCGACGACGTTAAAAAGAGCAAGACCTTCGCCGGCACCCTGGTCGGCACCTACGGCGACACGGGCCTGCCCTACATCTGGTGCTGGTTCATTTGGAACAGCTGATGAAGCTCTGGGCAAAGCTGATTACGAACCACAAAATCGTTCAGGAGGCCGTGCGGGAATATCCCGCGCGGCCTTCCGACGTGACCGGCTGGAACGAAACCCTGCTCCCGCTCTGCCACGCGCTTGATTTGGCGCGCCCCGTGCTGCTGCAAAAGCATGTTTCAGAGCTGAAGCGCTTTAACCGCACGGTCTTTACGCCAAGGGATTTTATGGAGAACGTTTCCTTCGAACAATTTGAAATCGAGATTTTTCCCGAAAAGAAAAAAGAGAACCCGCGGGACTAGCCGCGCGCATAACCCGGCACTTTGTATGAATCCCTCCTTTTTGCGCACAATAAGCGTAAAAGGAGGGACATTTATATGGATATCGTTGCACTGATTCTGATGATCATCGGCGCGCTGAACTGGGGCTTGATCGGGCTGTTCCGCTTCGATCTGGTCGCGTCCATATTCGGCGGCATGACGGGCGTTGTTTCGCGCATCATCTATTCGCTCGTCGGCCTGGCGGGTCTTTGGGGCATTACAATGCTTTTCAGACGGAACGCCGATACGTTCGCCGAGCCGGACGGTCATACGGAACGCCAGCCCGACTGACAAGGGGCGCGGGCATGGAGGGGACGCAAAGCAAATCCGCTTGAGCCGCTCGCTTAAGGGAAAACGCTTGTGCGTCCCCTTTTCGTGCGGTAGAATAGAGCAGGAAGAAAACGAACGGAGGGTACGGATATGGATCAAAGCTATTTGGAGCTCGTCCCGGCGGCCTGCGAGCAGATCTCGGAGGGCGCGTTTTTGATGACGGGCGCGCCCGCGAACCCCATGACCATCGGCTGGTGCCAATTCGGCGTTGTATTCGGCAGGCCCATATGCACGGTGATGGTGCGGCGCAGCCGCTATACCCACGAATTGATCGAAAATAACGGCGTATTCACCGTAAGCGTCCCACATCCCGGCGCCATGCGCGAGGAACTTGCCTACTGCGGCTCGCATTCCGGTCGGGACGGCGAAAAGTGCAAGCAGCTTGGCATGCGCACGCTTCCCGCGCGCGCGGGCGGCGCGGAGGCGCTCAGCGGATGCGCGATGCACTTTGAGTGCCGCGTGGTCTTTAAAACGGAAAGCGACCTTGCAGACATGGACCCCTCCATACTGCGGCGCTACTACAAGGGCCTGCCCAATGCGGCGGGCGACCCGCACACCTTCTACTTCGGCGAAATTCTCGCTTCGTACCGCGAATAACCGCCCCGCAAGCAAGGCGCGGCCGCAATGCCTTCGCGCTGCCGAAACGCTCTTTTCAGCCTTTACCGCATCGGCGGCGCGTCCTCCCCGGGCGCGCCGCTTGCTTGCGAGTCCGCGCAAAGCGCCGAGGCGGGCGAGGCCTCCACATCCCACTTGGAAAGCAATACCCGCTGCGCGCGGTACAAGCTGGCATTGCCGGACGCAAGATAGCTCACCGCCACAGCCAGCGCAAAGAGCGCAAGCCCGTCCCCGCCGAACAGCTCAACGGAAAGAAGCACGGCGGTAAGCGCGCAGTTGGTAACGCCGCAGAACATGCACACGAGCCCCACGCCCGCCGCAAAGCAGGGATCAAGCCCAAACAGCGGCCCAAACGCCGCGCCGAAGGTCGCTCCGATAAAAAACGCGGGCACGATGGCTCCGCCCCGGTACCCGGCGCAGAGCGTGACAACCGTGAGCAAAAGCTTCACGGCAAAATCCCACGGGCGCGCGCCGCCCGCAATTGCGCGCGCAATCACGTCCATCCCCGCCCCGTTATAATCCCGCGTGCCCGAAAGCAGCGTAAATGCCAAAACCAGCGCGCCGCCCGCCAGAATGCGCAGATAGGGATTCGGGATGCGCTTTGCCGCGATCCCGCTCGTAAACGTCATCGCCTTGCAAAAGAAGAAGCTGAGCAACCCGCACGCCACACTGAGCGCCGTTACGCTCAAAAAGCTCGCGGGCGTAAGCTGGATGGCGGCGAGCGCAAAGCGCGTGGGCGGCACGCCGCAAAGCCGCGCGATATAGCAGCCGGCAAGCGCGCTCACCACGGAGGGCATGAGCGCCGCGTACTGCGCGCCGCCCGCCGCCGACACGCCGATGGCGAAGACCGCCGCCGTCACGGGCGTGCCAAACAAGGCCGAAAAGGCCGCGCTCATGCCGCAAACGGTAAAAACGCGCGTTTCAGCCCGATTTGCGCGAAGCATGCGCGAAAAGAAGCCCGCAACGCTCCCGCCAAGCTGGAGCGCCGCCCCCTCGCGGCCCGCGCTGCCGCCGGAAAGGTGCGTAAGCGCAGTAGAAAGGAAGATAAGCGGCGCCATTTTGCCGGACACCGGCTCGCCGCTTAAAGCGCTTTGCAGCACCGCGTCCGCCCCAGGATCGTTTTTCACGCCCGCGAGGCGGTACGCCAGCACGATCACAAGGCCCGTAACGGGCAGCAGGTACAGGAAAAGCGGGTGCGCCACGCGCAGGGCTTGCGCATAGTCCACCGCGTAATGGAACGCGACGCCCACGAGGCCCAGCAGCGCGCCGATTCCCGCGCCGGCGGCAAGACGCATAAAAAACCGAAGCACAAGGCGGACGACGGCCTTCGCGCCCCGTTTCTCCTTGCAAAGCATCCATTCCCGAATCGTTTTTATCTCAAATTTCATTGGTTTTTTCCTCCGCCGGCAATATATTAGCACAACGGGGACAAATTGGCACAAAAAATGAAGAAATTATTTGATGATTCAATACGCTTTTGCATAATCATGCCTTGCAACGCCCTGATACGTCATGCTACAATCACCTAAACAGGGGGGATGATATGCATGCGCGTTGCTTTTATCACAAGCCTGAAGCACATTGTGCGCGGCCGCGGCCGGTCGCTCCTCTTTCTGCTGCTGCTCACCGCCCTGACTGCGCTGCTTTTCCTTGGCGTGGGCCTTTATGCGGAAAGTCAGGCGCAGCTAGCCGCCATGGACGAGGCATACACCACGCTTGCGGTCTTGGAGTACTGCGGCGACGGCTATCCCGACAGCTGGGCCTACGACACGGGGCGCGCTGAGGCGGTTTCTTCGTTCGACCACAGCCTTGTAACCCGCAACGCCAGCGTGCTGTCCTATACGCCCGGCGGCGAAACCCTTGCAAACGTCGCGGGCTACGAGCGCCGCTCCGGCGCCGCGCCCTTCCGTCAATCCGCCGTCATTGTCATGAATTCCATCGGTTACGTCAAGAGCCACGATATCTATATGGGCCAATGCATCGATTCGCTTTATGTCTTCCGCAGCCGCGACAATCTGGCCGTGCGGCTTGAGATGGGCGGCTTCGATTTTGAGCCCCAGCTCGACCGCACCTATGCGCTCCACGGCAGCTTCTTTATCGGGGAAACCATGATCCCCTGCTTTATGCTACAGGCCTTCCCGGAATGCGTGGACGAGGCCGATGCGGTTCCATGGCTCGACGTAACGGAGCGTGTGGACGCATTTTTGGGCGATCCGCCTGCGCCCTTTGCGCAGAGCACGGATATCTACGAGCTCATGAACGGCGCGGTGAGCGTTTACGCGCTCGATGAGCCCGAGGCGTTTTTGCCCCTTCACCAGCAGAAAATCTCGCTCTCAGAGGGCCGGTATTTTACAGAGGAGGAGATTGCGACCGGCGCGCCGGTATGCATCGTGTCTGATTTTGCCATGTCCGGGCTTGAGGTTTCGCTGGGCGATACGCTCGCCTTGACCTATCTTGCCTACGATAACGAAAAGTACCTTGGCACGCGCGGTGAACAAGGCTACACCATTGTGGGCGTCATGCGGCAAACGCCCGAAAGCTATCACTCGCTCTACACGCCAAGCCGCGCCATCCCCGCAACGGCGGAGCCCTTTGGGTATCAGCTTGGCACGGCCATCGTGCGCAACGACGACGCGAACCAGTTCTATACGGACGTATCCGAAAGCCTCCCGGCCCGCTGCCAGGTCACCATGTATGATCAGGGCTACGCGCTCATGTCCGCCGGGGTCAAGGATCTTGCGCGAACGGCCGGTTATCTCACCATTGTCTGCATCTTCGCTGCGCTCGGCGTGCTTGTGCTGTACGGCTTCCTGTTTGTGTACCGTCAACATGAGAGCGTGCGCATCATGCAAACGCTCGGCGCGGGCACCGGGCCCACGCTCGTTTTCCTGCTCACCGGCGCGGCGCTGCTGGCCTGTTGCGCCGCGGTGCTCGGCGCGCTGCTTGGGCGGCTGCTTTCCGGCCGGGTCAACGCGCTTGTGGCGCAGAGCTTCGCTGATCTTTCGCAATCGATCGCGACCTACGGCACGGGCAATCTGGGCATTCGCATCGATTTTACGGGCGGCGCCTCAGCCTCCGCCGTGCTGCCGCTCTGCTCGGCGCTCGGCATGGCGCTTGCGGCGCTTTTGTCTACGCTCCTCTTTGCCCGGCGCGCCATCTCGCTCTACAATGTGCATAAGAAAAAGCCCGCGCGCAAAAAAACCGTGCCGGTCGTTTCCGCCAAAGGCATGCGTTCCTCAAGCCTGCCCGGCGGCGCGCTGAAGTTCGCGCTGCTCTCCGTTTTGCGCGGCGGCTGGCGCAGCGCCGTCGTCGCGCTTGTTACGCTCGTGCTGCTGCTTTTCCTGGGCGCGCTTTCCGCCTCGCTGGGTTCCTATAAAACGCAGCTTTCCACGCTTGCGGAGCGCAGCCCCATGACCGGCTTTTTTACCGACTTAAGCGGCAAAACCGCCGGCGGCATGGCGCTGAGCAAAATGGACGTAAACACGCTCCTCGAGAGCGATTCGGTAGAGAGCCTATCCAAAAGCCTTTCGGAAAAGTACAAGTTCCTGGGCGTGACCCGCACCGCAGCGGGCGAGGAAATCGAAGTGCCCGATTTTGTGCCGCCCACAAACAAGTATTCGCTGGAAACCCTGTATAACCGTGTTCCGCTGCAATCGGACGTGTTTTTTACCAACGATATCGAAACCGTGCCGGAGTTCTTCTTCTCGGGGGACATGCAGGCGCAGTATATGGACGGCTGCGACGCCTCCATGTTCGTTGGCAACGCCCCTTCATGGCCCGGTTCAGCGAACGCGGCGGCCGACTCCGATGGGGAATCCGCCGTCACCTATACGCAGTCCGCCGCAGGGCATGAGGAGAAGATGTACGTCAACATCTTTTATAACGGCGATCCGCTGCCCTGCCTTGTTTCGACCGATTTTATGAAGGAATTCGGCGTGAACTACGGGGATACGATCAAGCTCGCGCTGGATTATGAATTCTATTCCATACACCTGTACGTTGTCGGCTCCTTCCAGCGCTACGGCGGCAAGGACAATATCTACGCGCCGCTCTGCATGGCCAAATGGTATGTGGGCCCCACCTACTGCGCGGCCAGCTTCCGCCTCAAAAGCGCCGCCGAGCTCGACGCGTTCCGCGCGTTCCTGACCGAGCAGAAATACAGCTCCGTCGGCGACATGAACGCGAAGCGCACCACCGTGCTTGTGCGAGACGCGGAATTCCTTGCAAGCCGCGACCGGCTCACACGGCAGGTGCGTTATCTCGAAATTCTCCTGCCCGTGCTCTTTGCGCTGGCCGGCGCGCTGGGCTTTGTGATTTCCTATCTGATGATGGCGGGACGGCGGCTCGAGCTTGCCATGATGCGCTCGCTCGGCGCGCGGCGCGATACGGCGTTTTGCTCGTATTTTCTGGAATATCTGATGCTCGCGCTGGCCGGCTGCGCGCTTGCCGCCGCCGTCTGGGCGCTGCGCGCCAGCCTTGGGCGCGCGGAGCTTATCTGCATGGCCGTGTATATGCTTTGTTTCCTGACCGGCTGCACCATCAGTATTCTGCGACTTGGAAGCCAAAAGCTTCTCAAAAGCCTGGCTGATCCCGAATAAGCGGAGGAGAAACGGATATGGACACAGCGCTTTCTCTCAACAACGTTTGCTACCGCTACGCAAACAAATACCGCGTCACCGAGGTGCTCAAGGGCGTAAACTGGCGCTTTGAGCACGGCAAGACCTACGCCGTGATCGGCAAATCCGGCTCGGGCAAAACGACGCTCCTTTCGCTCATGGCAGGGCTTCATCTGCCCTGTGGGGGCGAGGTGACAGCCGGCGGACGCACCACGCGCGAAACGGATCTCAACCTTTACCGGCGCAAGAGCGTCGCCGTGGTCTACCAGAGCTTCCGGCTCTTTCCCATGCTCACGGCGCTCGAGAACGTGATGTATCCGCTGGAGCTTTCGCATGTGCCGACCAAGCTCGCGCGCGAAAAGGCGCTTGCCTGCATCGAGCGCGTCGGCCTCCCGCCGGAGCTGGTCAACAGCTTCCCCGGCATGCTCTCCGGCGGCGAGCAGCAGCGCGTGGCCATTGCGCGCTCGCTTGTAACAGAAACGGGCATCCTGCTTGCCGACGAGCCGACGGGCAACCTCGACGAGGAAAACAGCGCGAAGATCATCGATATTCTTACCGGCCTTGCGCGCCGGGAAAACTATTGCGTTGTCATCGTCACGCACGATCTGGGCATACTCGACCGCGTGGACGTGGTAGCCCGCATGCAGGACGGCGTATTGGTGGAGATGCCCAAGCAGGCTCTGGAGGCCTAGGCGGCGCAAGTCACCGGCACGGCTCCGCTTAACGGGAATTCGAATACGGCATAAGTAAGGCCCGGTAAAGCTTGCGCTCGCCGGGCCGATTTGCTTTTAGAATGAATAACTCCGTTCCATCCGGCGCGCCACCCCGGCGTCGCAAGCGGATTACTCCTTTTCCGCATTCCCGTTATGCGCGTGACGAAAATTGGGAAGAACGTCCGAAAGCAGGGGCAGTATATCGCCCTCGCAGGCAGAGGCGGCTGCAAGGAGCGCCTCCAGTTTCTGCTGGAAATGAGGGGCGATGGACTGCGTGGGCTGTGCGCGCATGATGCGGTTGTGGCTTGTGGGCTCCATGGCCTGATCCTCGTCGTCCATCACAAGCTCCTCATACATCTTTTCGCCCGCCCGCAGGCCGACAAACTCGATGGGAATATCCGTATAGGGCGTATAGCCATGGTAGCGGATGAGCTTTTCGGCCAGATCGAGGATCTTTACCGGCTCGCCCATATCGAGCACATATACCGCGCCGGTTTCGCCAAGCGCGCCCACCTGAAGCACGAGCTGCGCAGCCTCCGGGATAGACATGAAATACCGCGTGATGTTCGGATCGGTCACGAGCACGGGTCCGCCGTCCATAATCTGCCGCTCAAAGAGCGGAATCACGCTGCCGTAGGAGCCTAAAACATTGCCAAAGCGCACCGTCATGCACTTCATTTTGCTGCTCTTGGCATATTCCTGTACAACAAGCTCCGTCACGCGCTTGGACGCGCCCATGACGTTTGTCGGGTTGACCGCCTTATCCGTGGAAAGCTGCACAAAGCGCTTGACCCCATGCTCGCCCGCGGAATAGAGCACGTTCATCGTACCCAGCACGTTGTTTTTCACGGCCTCGCCGGGCGATTCCTCCATGAGCGGCACATGCTTGTGCGCGGCGCAATGCAGCACGAGATCGGGCTTGAACTCCTCCATGATCTGATCGACGCGCTTGCGCTCGCGCACTGAGCCGATGCGCACCGTGGCGTTCAGCCACGGATGCTTGCGCGAAAACTCGCACAGCAGCTCATAGGCGTTGTTTTCGTAAATATCGAATATAACCAGACGCTCCGGGTAAAAGGACGCCACCTGCCTGCAAATTTCCGAGCCGATGGAACCGCCGCCGCCCGTGACCAGCACAGTCTTGTGCTGGATATAGGCCGCGATGCCTTCCTTGTCGAGCAAAACCTCGGGTCTGAAAAGGATATCGTCTACCTTGATCTCGCGAATATCACGCATGGTGGGCGGCGCGTCCAAATCCCGCAGCGGCGAAACCATGCGCACGCGGCAACGCGTGGATTTGCACAGCGCGGCAAGATCCGCCTGCTTGCGATCATTGATGGAGGGGATAGCGATGATGATTTCCCGCACGCCAAGCTGGTTGACCAGCCACGGGATATCCGCCGTAGTGCCGCGCACCGGCACGCCGTGAACGCGCGTGCCCTGTTTGGCCGGATCGTCGTCGACAAAGGCGACGACATAGCCGTCCTTCTCCCCCACGCCGGACGCGATCTGCGCGAGCACGTAGGTTCCGAAAAAGCCCGCGCCCGCGATGAGGATAGGCCTCTTGTTCTCGCGGTTCCGGCTGGCAAGCTCGCGTTTGAGCCGCCGCACAATGCGCGCCGCATAACGCTCAAGAAAGAGCAGCGGCAAAAGGATCATGCCCGCGAAGCAGAAATTAAACTTGTTTTCGTTTCCGAAGGGAATGTTGATGACGAGGCAAAGCCCCGTGCCGATTGCGAGAGCCGCGAGGATATAGAAGTTCTCCCCCACCCCCGACTTGGTCCAGATATCGCTGTACATGCGAAAGAGCGAAAAGCAAAGGATATAAATGCCGAGCGTAAGGAGAATTTGCAAATAGCTGAACGTAACCTGCCCGTTATCATAGAAAGGGAAGCGGAAGCTCGCCCCCTTCGCCTCGACCGCAACCATGGTCGCCAGGACCAACGAAAAGAACACCAGCGCAAGATCGATTGCCACAAGTCCGGCAATGCGCGCGATGCGTTCGATGCCCGTTCGTGTCTTAGGATCGTTCATATAACAGCTCCTTGTGTATAGTTGCACCTAGTATATACCAATTGTAGGGGGGCCGCAAGTGTCGATACCGCAAAAAGCGACGCAATCCTGTCGCTTTTTCGCATAATTGCAGATATATTTGTCGAATGCGCGGCCGCGCAAAGAATGCCTCAGCGCGCGTTGTAGGCTTTTATTCCCGCACGGAGAATCTCCATGGAGCGGGACAGCTCCGGCGCATTCAGCACATAGGCAAGCCGCACCTCGTTGCGGCCCGCGCCGGGCGTTGCATAGAAGCCCGCGCCGGGTGCGAACATGAGCGTTTCGCCCGCGTCGTCAAATTCCCGCAGCAGGAAGGTTTGAAGCAGATCCGCGTCGTCCACGGGAAGCTTGGCCATGAGGTAGAACGCGCCCTTTGGCTCCGCGCACACCACGCCGGGGATTTCAAGCAGCTTTTGATAGATGGTATCGCGCCGCAGGCGGTATTCCTCTCGCACAGCGTCGAAATAGGAAGCTTCCATGCCGTACAGCGCAGTCGAGCCCGCCTGATCGAGCGAAGCCACCGAAAGCCGCGCCTGACAAAGCTTGAGGGCATGCTGCAACAGCGCGTGATTGCGAGAGATCAGCATGCCGATGCGCGCCCCACAGGCGGAAAAGCGTTTGGAAACGGAATCGATCAAGACCACATGCTCGTCCATGTCCGAAAGCGTCAGCGCCGTAGAAAGCGGCTCGCCGCCGTAGACGAACTCGCGGTAGACCTCGTCCACGATTAAATACAGTCCGCGCTCCTTGGCAATGTCCGCAATAAGCCGCAATTCCTCGGGCGAAAGCACCGTGCCGGTTGGATTGCCGGGATTGGACAGGAGGATGGCGCGGGTGCGCGCGTTGATCAGGCCCTCGATGCGCGCCCGCACGGCGAAGCGGTAGCCCTCCTCCGGGCAGGTCGTCAGCGGGCAAATGACGCCCCCCGTGGCACGGATGAAGCTGTTGTAATTCGGATAAAACGGCTCCGGCACAATCACCTCATCCCCCTCGTTGAGGATGCAGGGCATGAGAATGGACAGCGCCTCGCTCCCGCCGGTCGTAACAAGCACATCGTCCTCGGTCAGATGCGCGCCAAGCCGCCCGTAATAGCGGCATACCGCATCGATAAGCTTCGGAATGCCGGGCGAGGGCGCATAGCTGAGCACGCGATCCGCTTGCGCAAAGGCCGCCTCGTAATAGACCCGCGGCGTTTCGATATCCGGCTGGCCGATATTCAGATTATAGATGCGCACGCCCCGCGCGCGCGCCTCCTGCGCCAGAGGATGGAACTTGCGCATGGGCGAAAGGCCGCACGATTCGATCTTTTCGGAAAAACGCAGCATAGCTTGCTCCTTAGCATGTCTCCGCGACGTGGCCGCAGGAAGGAATGATATATATTATCATGCGACAGGCGCGCAGGCAATACGGAAAAACCGTTTTTCCAGGGCATGTTCATGAAAAAGTCTGCGGCTTGCAGAGAAAGAGTTTTCGCGCTGATTTTGAAGAAAACTTCAAAACGAAGCCGCAAGAATCGATTACACAGGCGCACAGAGCGCCTAATTGCCTGAAAAGCTTTCATGAACATGCCCTGACCGTTTTTCTTCCCCTTCACCGCCGCAAGGGGCATCACACGGTCTTGACACAAACGCCGTTTCAGGATACATTCATAGAAACAGATTCGATCCGGCGGGCCTGAAGCGCAATGCGTATGGACGTTCGGACGATAAGGTGGAATTGGAAACGCTTCCGCCTCCCATTGCGGAAAGGATCGGTTGTATGATGCGTTGCCTCCTTTTTCTGCCGCGCAGGGCGGCTCTTTTGCTTGTTCTTCCCGTCATTCTGCCGCTATGCTTTGCCTGCGCCTTCACACAAGCGCCCGCGCAGCGAAACTGTTTCGGCGCGGATTATGCCTTGAGCCCCTATCAGCACATCAACAACCGAGGCGTAACAAGCGACGCTGTCATGCCCTATAACATCGCCGCCATTTCCGGCGCGACCCTCGCGGCAGAGGGGCCCGGCGTGGTTTCGAGCGTTCCGCTCTCCGTGCGGGAGTCGAAAAACCGCAGCGAGGGGCTGTTCCGAGGGCTGTGCGAGGCCGCGTCCGGAGCGTTTGTTAACGGGGGCCTTGATCTCGGCGCGCTCGACGCGCTGACAGCCGCTTCGTGAGGATACTGTTATGAAACGCATTGTCGCTCTGCTTCTCATCCTGACGCTCTGCGCGGCAATTTTGCCGGGCTGCGGGGCGCAAAGCAAGTCCCCCGCCTCGCCGCTGCCAACGGAAACGCCGCTTCCTGATAAGATGATCGTCGACGGCGCGGGCCGCGCGCTGATCTGCCCGGACGCGCCGGAAACGCGCACCATCGCGTCGGTCTACGCTGTGTCCGTGCCCTTCCTCGTCGCGCTGCGGCTCACCGACCGCGTGCGGGCAATCAATACAAAGTCCATTTTCTGGACGGACGCGGACGCAAATCTGGACGCGGCGGGCACAATCGGCCGGGGCCGGGTCGATCTCGAGGCGCTGGCGCTCGTTGCACCCGACGTGCTCGTGCACCGCTCCAACGACCCGGAGACCGTCGAGGCCGTAACCGCGCTGGGCGTGGACGTGTTCTGCATTACGGTGGAGGATCTGGGCGACATTCTCAATACGCTGGCCGTCATGGGGCGTTACTTTGGCGCCGAGGCGCGGGCGGCGGAGGTTTCCGATTGGCTGAAGGGAAAATTTGCAAAGATTGAAACGATCGTTTCCGGCATTCCCGCCGAAGAGCGCGTAACGGCGCTTGTGATGGGCGGCGAGCTGGGGCGCGTCGCGGGCGGCGACATGCTGCAAACCTGGATGATCGAGCGGGCGGGCGGGCTGCCCGTTGCAGCCGGGACGGAAAACGGGCGCAATTGGATGAACGCGGGCGTGGAAACCGTGTTTGGCTGGAACCCGGACGTGCTGTTTTTGACCAGCTCCACGGCGCTGGAATACAGCGTGGACAAGCTCCTTGCCGACGACGCGTGGAGCGCCGTATCCGCCGTGCGGGACTGCCGCGTATATCAGATTCCCGCAAAAATCGATTCCTGGGATATGCCCGGCATGTCCTGCGCGCTGGCGACCATGTTTATGCTTCGGTGCATGTACCCGGATTTCTTCTCCGCCGAGGAGCTGCGGCAGGAGATCGACGAATACTACACCTTTCTCTTTGGGCGAACCTTCGACGCGGCCTACCTTGGCTACGGGCCGGAGCTGTAACGGGCATGCGTATAATGCGTGAAAAAAGACCCTCGGGCGGCAGGGCGGCGCTGACGGCGGCGGCGCTTGCGTGCCTGCTTGCCGCGAGCGTCGTGCTGGCCATATGCGTGGGCAAATACCCCGTCCGGCCAGCCGAATGTTTGCGCCTGCTCTGGCAGGGGCTGTGGGGACTTCCTGCGGACGCTTCCGAAATGACGCAAAACGTCGTATTCGGCTTGCGCGTGCCGCGTGTGCTGGCAAGCGTGCTTGTGGGCGCGGCGCTTTCCATGTCGGGCGCCGCCTATCAGGGCGTTTTCCAAAACCCGCTCATTTCACCTGATTTTCTCGGCGTATCGAGCGGCGCGTGCATCGGCGCGGCGGCGGCCATCCTGCTTTCGCTCCCGTCGGCATACCTTTCGCTTTTCGCGTTTATTGGCGGCGTGCTGGCGGTGCTGCTGGCTTCGGGCATACCGGCGCTCATCGGCAACCGCACAAACCTCATGCTGGTGCTTTCCGGCATCATCGTAGGCGCGGCGCTTTCCTCGCTGCTTGGCTTTTTGAAGTATGTGGCCGATCCCGATACGCAGCTCGCGTCCATCACCTATTGGACGATGGGGAGCTTTTCCTATGTGACGATGCGGGAGCTGCTTGCCGTGCTGCCGCTTATCCTCGTTCCGGCGGCGCTGCTGATCGGCATGGCCTGGTGGATCGACGTGCTCTCCATGGGCGAAACGGAGGCCCGTGCGCTTGGCGCGAATGTGCGCCTTGTGCGGGGCTTGGCGGTGGGCTGCGCAACGCTCCTGACCGCCGCGTCCGTGTGCGTGTCCGGCACAATCGGCTGGGTGGGGCTGGTGGTGCCGCATCTTGCGCGCATGCTGGTAGGCCCTGAAAACAGGCGGCTTATCCCCGTTTCCGGGCTTGCGGGCGCGCTGTTTATGCTGCTGGTGGACACGCTCACGCGCACCATTGGCGCCTCCGAAATGCCCGTGAGCATCCTTACAGGGGTCATTGGCGCGCCCTTTTATTGCTTCCTGCTGCTGCGGCAAAGGAGGCGAGACCTTTGATTTTCGAAGCGCGCGAACTGACGTTTTCCTATCCCAACACGGCGCGGCGGGTGCTGCGCGACGCGAGTCTGTGCCTTGGCGAGGGGGACGTGATCAGCGTTTTGGGCAGGAACGGCGCGGGCAAAAGCACGCTGCTGTATTGCCTGCTTGGGTTGCTTCGGCCGCAAAGCGGCGAGACGCTGCTCTGCGGAAAAAGCGTTTCTGCGCTTACGCCCCGACAGGTCGCAGCCTTTGCGGGCTTTGTGCCGCAAACGCACAGCTCGGCCTTCGCCTACACGGTGCTGGATTATGTGCTGATGGGCTGCGCCTCGGGCGTGGGGCTTTTCTCCGCGCCGGGCAAGGCGGAACGTGGGCGCGCCATGGACGCGCTTGCGCAAATGGGTATCGCGCAGCTAGCCGGCAGGCCCTGCACGCAGCTCAGCGGCGGCGAGCGGCAGCAGGCGGCCATTGCGCGGGCCATCGTCAATAAGCCCCGCGCGGTGCTCTTTGACGAGCCCACGGCGCACCTCGACTTTGCAAACCAGCTCCGCGTGCTCCGCATGCTCCGCGCGCTTTCGGAGGAGGGCTACGGCGTGATTGTGACCACCCACAACCCGGATCACGCGCTGCTGCTCGGCGGCAAGGCGGCGCTTGTGGACGGCACGGGCGCGATCCGCTTCGGGCCCGTCGGCGAGATCGTCACGCGCGAACGCCTTGCGCAGGTGTACGGCGCGGATGTGCGACTCGAGTATGTGGAAAGCCTCGGTCGGACCGTGTGCCTCTACCCCAGCCTGTAACCCCGCCATAAAGCCGGAAACGGCCTTCTGGATAGATACAATAGAGAAAGGAAACCGATATGAAGAAATTTTTGTCTTTGCTGCTGACGGCAACCATGCTCCTGACGCTTGCGGCCTGCTCCGCAAAGCCCGCCGAAGCGCCCGCCGCCGCAACGGAAGCCCCCGCCGCAACGGAAGCCCCCGCCGAAGCCGGCGCGCCCGCGCCCACAGCCGAGGAGGTGCGCGGCGTAACCGTTCCCGCCTTCACCGTAACGGTCAACGGCGTGACCGTCACGCAAAATGAAATGGCCGCCTACCCCATGTATTCCGTGCAGGCGACCTCCATCAACAGCACGGGCACACACTCCAGCGTTACCTACGTGGGCTTTGCCATGACCGACGTGCTCGCCGCCGCCGGCCTTACCGAAAGCTACGTATGGCTCCAGGCCGTAGCGGATGACGGCTACGCGCTCGAATTCAACGACGCGGCGCTCATTTCCGCCTCCACGACCCTCCTTGCCATGACCAAGGACGGTTCGCCCTTCTCCGCCGCGCCGTGGTTCGCGCCCTGCGCCGATGAAACGACGGGCAATTATCTCAAGGGCTGCGTGACAGTTTTGGTCAACACCACCGAGGGCGCGCCGGATATTACCGCGCCCGCCGACGCGGCCGACTCGGGCGCTGCACCCGCCGCCGGGCTTCCTGAGATCTCCGACAAAACGGACAAGGTGAAGTTTGATCCCTTTTCCTTCAAGGTCAACGGGCAGGAGGTAACCAACGATACCCTGGCCGCGCTGCATATCTTCAAGATTACGGTGAACGTGATCAACAGCAAGGGCGTAGCCTCGGAGGCGACCTACACGGGCTACAAGCTTGCGGACGTACTGGCCGCCTGCGGGATCGCCTCGGCCGCGAGCGTCAAGGCCGTGGCAAACGACGGCTACGAAACGGAGCTGACCGCCGAGCAAATTGCAAGCGATTACACGCTCGTGGCCATTGAAAAGGACAAGGAGCTGGGCGAGGGCGGCACCATTTGGCTCGCGCCCTGCGAAGCGACGGAATCGGGCGCGTACTGCAAGCTGGTTGTCGAGCTGATCGCCGCGTAACGACGTTTTATCGGGCCGCGCTCTTAACCGGGCGCGGCCCGTTGCGTGCCGGGAAGGAACCCTCGTTCATCAAACGCATGCAAAGCCGCGCAGCCCTTTTCATCGCGCCGGCGGTTTTTGCCGCGTTGCTTTGCGGCTGCGTCCCCCGTCCCTCCGCCCAAGCCCGAGGCGGCCATTGGCTCGATTGCCTTTCTGGGCAACAAGAGCGCGTAGGGAGCGGCAACCTGTCCTGCGCGCCCGGTTGGCCTTCGCTTATTTGCCTTCGTCCGGAACAATCATGTCGTTTTGCGGCGCGTCCTCGCCTGGCGTGAAGCCGATGCTCGTATAGAGCGCGACGGCGCCCGTGTTCAGCTCGTCCGCCGCGAGAAACGCGCGCTTTGCGCCATGGCGCTTGCCGCTGCCCAGCGCCTGCAAAATGAGCCTGCGCCCGATACCCCGGTTTTGAAAGCGCGGGGCGACCGCCGCCTCGCGAATCCACGCGACCGCGCCCTTGGGATGGCGCTGCGCATAGGTGCAGGTAAACACCGCGCCGACGATCTCATCCCCCTGTTTTTCTATAAATACGGTCTTGTGAAGCATATCCGGGTCGCTCGTATCACTGATCCATTGGCGCACAAATTCCTCCGTCTGCCCCGAAAAGCCACGGCTTTGATAGCGGCAGGCCTGCGTAACGGCTACGACCCGCGCGCATTCGTCCGCCCGCATCTCCATGCCGCCGTCCAGCGTATCTACGGAGGCGAGATTGTGAATAAAGTAATCGTGCCAGCAGCTATAGTCCGCAATGCCTCGCGCGTGGAACGCGGCCAGCCATTCGGCGGGCACAAAGGGGATCATCGTATCGGGCCGCAAGTCCATGCGGCCAAGCAAAACGTCCTTATCATCCGCTGCCCACTGGTACTCCCACAGCTTGCTCTCCTTGTTAAAGCCGTGCAGCAAAAGCAGCGCGTCGCTGCTTTCTATCACCGCAAAATCCTGTAAATCCTCGTAGTTCGCATATTTGAGCGAGGTGTAAGCAAAGCCACCGCTCGCATTCTGCAATTTTTCAAATGCTTCTTCCGTCATCGCGCGCCCCTCTTTTCTCCAAGATAGCAAATCATATGTGGTTATTTTAGCACACCTCGGGGAACGGTTCATCCTTTTCTTCAGAAAAGCCGGGGTTCCCGTTTTCGCGTGGGACGGAGGCGTATCATAGTATATTATCCCAAATAAGTGGAAAAGTGTATAAGGAACAGGTAAAATGACAGGGCATGTTCATGAAAAAGTCTGCGGCTTGCAGAGAAAGAGTTTTCGCGCTGATTTTGAAGAAAACTTCAAAACGAAGCCGCAAGAATCGATTACACAGGCGCACAGAGCGCCTAATTGCCTGAAAAGCTTTCATGAACATGCCCTGGGTAAAATGAATAAAGGCTTTACACGGAGGAGGCATGACCATGGCCATACAAGTCCAAAGCGAGATCCTTCCTCTGCGCCGGGTGCTGCTGCACAGGCCCGGCCTTGAGCTGGAGCACCTGATCCCAGGCTCGCTCGAACGGCTTTTGTTTGACGACATTCCCTATCTTTCCGGCGCGCAGCTCGAGCACGACCGCTTTGCAGCCCTCTTGCGGGAAAACGGCGCGGAGGTCTGCTACCTTGCCGACCTTGTGGCCGAAACGCTCGAGCAAAGCCCGGCGTATAAAGAGGCGTTCATCTCCGACTTTATAGAAGCTTCGGGCAGCGCGGCGCAGGTTTTCCGGCGTGAGCTTTACGCGTATTTGATGGATATGCCCTCTTGCCGGACGCTGGTGCTGAAAACCATGGCGGGCGTGAGCGCCGAGGAGCTGCACAGCGGCCGCCGCAGCAAGCTTGCCGCGCTGCTCAACAGCGAGGAGCATTTCGTCTCCGATCCCATTCCGAACCTGTACTTTACGCGCGATCCCTTCGCGGCAATCGGCGTGGGCGCAAGCGTCAACCGCATGTACAGCGTAACGCGCAACAGGGAAACGCTCTACGGCAGCTACGTGCTGCAATTTCACCCCGATTACGCGGGCAAGGTGCCCTTTTACTATTCGCCCGAGGAGCCGTTCAGCCTCGAGGGCGGTGATATCCTCAATCTTTCGGAAACAACGCTGGCCGTGGGCGTTTCCCAGCGCACGCGGCCCGAGGCGATCGAGCAGCTCGCAAAGCACATTTTTTCGGACCCCGACGCGCGGATTAACACCGTGCTCGCCCTCGACATCCCCAGCATTCGGGCCTTCATGCACCTCGACACGGTGCTTACGCAGGTGGACGAAGGCACCTTTGTGGTGCACCCGGGCATACTCGATTCGCTCCGGGTCTTCGAATTGCGCCCGGGAAGCGGCGACGACCTGCTTGTTTCCGAGCTTTCCGGCGCGCTGCCCGAAATTCTCGCGCGTTTCCTGCCGGTCGATTCCGTTACGCTTTTGCAATGCGGCGGGAAAAACCGCGTCTCGGCCGAGCGCGAGCAGTGGAACGACGGCTCGAACACCCTCTGCATCGCGCCGGGGGTGGTGGTCGCGTATGACCGCAACTACATCACAAATTCCATTTTGGAGGATTACGGCGTACGGGTGCTCAAAACGCCCAGCGCCGAGCTGAGCCGCGGCCGCGGCGGCCCGCGCTGCATGAGCATGCCGCTTTGGCGGGGCGAGATGGCGCAAAACAGATAACTCAAACGCAAGGGGGGAAGAAAACGATGGACGAGATTCGTGTTGTGCTCTGGGGCTTTGGCGCGATGGGCGGCGGCATTGCCCGCGTGCTGCTGCAAAAAAAAGGCGTGGCGGTGCGCGCCGTGTGCGATTTGCACCCCGAGCGCGCGGACAAAAGCATGTACGCGCTGCTGGGCATGGAACGGGGCGAACGGCCCGAGGTTATCGTCACGGATGATGTGGAAAAGGCGCTTTATCCCGGCTGCGCGGACGTGTGCATCGTCGCGACTGATTCCTTTACAAAAAACGCGTTTCCCAAGCTCCGCCGCGCGATCGAATGCGGCTTAAACGTGATCTGCACCGCCGAGGAAATGAGCTTTCCTGCGGCAAAGGAGCCGGCGCTGACGCGCGAGCTCGACCGCCTTGCCAAGGCGCACGGCGTAACGGTGCTGGGCACGGGCATCAACCCGGGGCTCATGATGGATCTGCTGGCCATCTGTCTTTCCGGCTGCATGACGGAGACGACAAAGGTGACCTGCCGCCGCGTCAATTCGCTCTCCCCCTTCGGCCCGGCGGTCATGGAAGAGCAGGGCGTGGGCCTTTCCGAGGCTCGCTTTCGGCAGGGCGTGAAAGACGGGACGCTTGCGGGACACGTGGGCTTTGCGGAAAGCGTGGCCATGATCGACAAGGCGCTCGGGCTGGGGCTGGACGGCTTTGCCCAGCAGATGGAGCCCATTCTCACGGAGGTGGACCGCAAATCAGCCTACGGCTTTGCGCCGGCGGGCGGCGTTGCGGGCGTAAGCATGACCGGGCAGGGCACAAGACAGGGCGCGGTCGTGGTGGAGATGCTGCATCCCCAGCAGATTGAGCCGCAGCTTGGCGGCGTGGAAACAGGCGATTACATCACGCTTTCGGGCACGCCCCCGGTGAACATGGCCATCCGCCCCGAGGTGGACGGCGGCGTGGGCACCATCGCCATGTGCGTGAACATGATTCCGCACGTGATCAACGCCCGGCCGGGCCTGAAAACCATGATCGATCTGCCCGTGCCGCGCGCCGTCATGGGCGACATGCGCGATATGCTCGAGGAGAACTGATATGCCAAAGAAAAACGATTGGGTACGCATCCGCAGCGTAGTACTGGAGCCCGGCATGCGCGCACTTTCCGCGCTGCCGGAGGATACGCAAAGGGTTCCGCTGGAAATGTGGGTCAAGGGCAGCTTGACGCAGGACGCCGAGATCGGCGATACTGCGAGCGTCGTTACGCGCACCGGGCGGCTCGTTACGGGCACGCTCGAGGAGGCCGCGCCCTGCTACACGCACAGCTTCGGGGCGTTTGTGCCCGAGCTGCAGGCGGCGGGCGACGCGCTGGTTGAATTTTTGCGGGGGGACGAAGGGCATGCGTGATCTTTCCTATGCGGCCGTGATTGCGCGCAGGCCGGAGATCATGCGCGCCTCCGTGGGCATGGACTACGCGGCGTTTGAAAGCGGCTCCATCGCCTTTGATTACGAGGGCATGCTGCGCGCCACGGGGTACACGCTCGACGATGTAATCGCCATTCAAAAGCGCTTTTCGGTGGGCAACACGCCGCTTATCGAGCTATCCAATATTACCGCGCTTGTGCGTAAGCTCTCCCGGCCGGGCTTTGGCGCGCGCATCTTTGTGAAGGACGAGGCCGCCAATCCCTCCGGCAGCTTCAAGGTGCGCCGCGCGGCGACCTCTGTCTACCACGCCAGGAAGCTGGGCTACAAGGGCGTGATCTCCGCCACGAGCGGCAATTACGGAGCGGCCGTCGCCTCCTGCGCCGCCAAGGCGGGCTTAAAATGCATTGTCGTGCAGGAATGCTACGATTCCCGGGAAAAGGGCCAGCCGGAGATCATCGAAAAGGCGCGCAAATGCGAGGCCTTCGGCGCGGAGGTCGTGCAGCTTTCCGTTGGTCCGGAGTTGTTCTATCTGTTTTTGCGGCTGCTGGAGGACACGGGGTATTTCAACGCGTCCCTGTATACGGCCTTCGGCGTGCTGGGCGTGGAAACGCTTGGCTTTGAGCTGGCGCGGCAGTTCCGCGCCGAGGTGGGGCGCGACCCCGACGCGGTCGTGTGCACGAACGCGGGCGGCGGCAACCTCACCGGCACCGCGCGCGGCCTTCTCAAGGCCGGCTGCCATACGCAGGTGATTGCCGCGTCCGTCAACCTAAAGGGCCTCCACATGGCCTCCGACACGCAGTTTAACCGCAAATCCTTTACCACGGGCCATACGGGCTTTGGCATGCCGTTTTCCTCCTGGCCCGACCGTTCCGACGTGCCCCGCAGCGCGGCGCGCCCCCTGCGCTATATGGACCGCTACGTGACGGTCAATCAGGGCGAGGTGTTCTACACGACCGAAATGCTCGCGCGCCTCGAGGGCCTGGAGCGCGGCCCGGCGGGCAATACCTCCCTCGCGGCCGCCGTCAGCCTCGCGCAAGAAATGCCCGAGGACGCATGCATCGCCGTGCAGGAGACCGAGTATACCGGCGCGGGCAAGCACGCCAATGCCCAGCTCGCCTTTGCGCGCGAAAACGGCATCGACGTGCGTTTAGGCGACCCGGCGGAGGAAATCCCGGGCCAGAGCATCGTGCTGCCCGCGCATCCCTCGCTTTTGCGCGCGCGCGACGCGGATCTTTGGCACATGCGCGCCTCGCTCATCCGGCACGCCGCGTCCACCGTGGCGCACGCGCCCACCCCGGCGGATATCGCTTTCCTCGCGGAGGAAACCAAAACAAACCAAGCCTTTGTGCGGGAGGTGCTCTCTTGAAACGCGACGATGACTACCGGCAGCGCCGCGCGGCGCTTGCCACGCTCTCCGACGAAGCGCTTTACGCGCGCTTCTGGCAATTAACGGACGCTTTGGTCGAACCGCTTTTGCAGGCCGGCTACGAAAACACAAGCCCCGCCATCGAACGCAGCGTGCTGCTGCGCATGGGCTTTTCCTCCGTGGAGGCGGGCGCAATCGTTCCCCTTTGCGCGGCGCGCGGGCTGCTTGGGCACGGCGCAGGGAATGTGGTGTACAGGCTGGCAAAAAGCCGGGGCTGCGGCATACGCGAGGCAGGAAAGGCGCTTTGCGCAGCGGGCGCGGCGTGGGACGAGGCCGCGGGCCTGTTTGGAGGCCAAGCATGAGCGATTATAAGCTTCGCCTCGATCAGAACATCGATATTTCCGAAATAGTAAAGGATCTCGAGCACTACCGCCCGCGCCGCCGTGGCTGGATCTGGCGCGAACCCGCGCCGAACCTGCACATGGGGCCGTTTACCTACCGCGACTGCAGCAAGCCGCTCGTTCGAGGCGTGCCGCTGCCGCCCGCGCATAACTTTGACGACATAGACCCACAGCCGATGCCGGTCATCACGACGGAGATAGCGAGCGGCCGCTTTGAGGACGATATCCGCCGCATGCGCATGGCCGCGCACCACGGCGCGGATCATATCATGGTCATCCGCACGGCGGGCCAGAGCCACTTCGACGGCTTAATCGAGGGCACCCCCCAAGGCAGCGGCGGCGTGCCCATCACAAGGAAGCAGCTCCGCGCGCAGCGCAAGGCGCTCGACCTCATCGAGGACGAGGTCGGCAGGCCCATTAACTTCCACAGCTATGTTTCGGGCGTGGCCGGGCCGGATATCGCCGTGCTGTTTGCCGAGGAGGGCGTAAACGGCTGCCATCAGGACCCGCAGTATAACGTGATCTACCGCAATATCAATATGCTCCGCTCCTTTGTGGACGCATGCGAATCCAAGCGGCTCATCGCCTGGGCAGGCATGGCGCAGATCGACGGCGCGCACAACGCCAACGCCACCGCACGCGAGGCGTGGAAAGTGATGCCGGAGCTGATGGTGCAGCACGCCATAAACGCACGTTTTTCCGAGCGCGCGGGCGTGCCGAAGGCGAATATCTGCCTCTCTACCGTGCCGCCCACGGCCACCCCCGGCCCCTGCGTATATATGGATCTGCCCTATGCCGTGGCGCTGCGCAGGCTCTTTTCCGGCTACCGCATGCGCGCGCAGATGAACACCAAATATATTGAATCCAGCACGCGGGAGGCGACCGTAACGCACGTGCTGAACATGCTCGTTTCCAAGCTCACGAGCGCGGATATCCAATCCACCATCACGCCCGACGAGGGGCGCAACGTGCCCTGGCACATCTACAACAT
>CAZWSI010000017.1:0-46718 GCA_964636405.1 uncultured Oscillospiraceae bacterium | reverse complement strand
CGACATGCTCGAGGGCGACGACGCGGGCGTAAAATCCGTCACCTTCGAGGTGGACGGCGAAAACGCCTACGGCTACCTCAAGGCCGAAAAGGGCGTGCACAGGCTGGTGCGCATTTCGCCCTTCGACGCCTCCGGCCGCCGCCACACCTCCTTTTCCTCGCTCGACGTAACGCCGATTCTCGACGAGGATGTGGACTCCCTTAAAATCGATCCGGACGATCTGCGCGTGGACACCTACCGTTCCAGCGGCGCGGGCGGCCAGAAGGTCAACAAAACGAGCTCCGCCATCCGCATCACGCACCTGCCCACCAACATCGTGGTGCAGTGCCAAAATGAGCGCAGCCAGATTCAAAACCGCGAAACCGCCATGCGCATGCTGCGCGGCAAGCTCCTTGAAGTGCAGGAGCGCGAGCGCGAGGCGCAGATGGCGCAAATCAAGGGCGAAATGAAGAAGATCGAGTGGGGCAGCCAAATCCGCTCCTATGTGTTCCAGCCCTATACGCTGGTGAAGGATCACCGCACGGGTGTGGAAAACGGCAATATCCAGGCTGTGATGGACGGCGCGCTGGACGCCTTTATCCGCGCGTATCTCGTGCAGTCGTAAGAGCGAAGGCTTCGCTTGCCGTTCGTGGCCGAAGGAGGCGCCTTGTGCAAAAGAAGACGCACATAAAAAAGCTGGCCGCGCCCATTGTTATCGCCGTATTGCTTGTGGCGTATTACATAGGCTTTGCCGTTGTATGCGCGGTTCTCGGGCATTTCTCCACACCGGTGATGGTGATACTTGGCGTTGTTCCCCTGTCGCTTGCGGGGGTTTGCATATGGATGCTGGCGGAACGGTTTAAAGAGATAAGGAGCGGTGAAGAGGATGATCTTAGTCAATACTGATTACATTGCGGGAAAAGAGCTGATCATGCTGGGCATGGTCAAGGGCAGCACCATCCAGTCCAAGAACATTGGCCGGGATATCACGCAAGGCTTTAAAACGCTGATCGGCGGCGAGCTGAAGGCCTACACCGAGATGATGAATGACGCGCGGGCCCTTGCCACCAAGCGCATGACGCAGGAGGCGGAGGCGCTGGGTGCGGACGCCGTGGTGAACATCCGCTATGCTTCGGCCGCCGTCATGCAGGGCGTGGCCGAGGTCATGGCCTACGGCACCGCGGTCAAATTCCAATAAAGGAACGGGCTTTCATGACTTTCGATTACGAGCTTGTCGGCAAAATCGGCTCCATGGCGCTCATCCGCAAGGCGGATAACGACATCGACTACAATATTTTTTCGCGCCTGGGAAGCGAGCTTCGGCCCGGCATGATCTGGGTTTCGAGCGGCGCGGTGGAGATTGGGCGGCTGGACTATTTAAAGCGCCACGGCGCGGAGCTTACGGGCGAAGCGCAGGAGGTCAAGGCCGACTACGCCGCGCAGGGACAGGCCATTTTGATGATGGAGTACCGCCGTTATATCCCCGACCGTTATTCCGTGCGCCAGTTGCTGGTGGAGCATACGCACTTTAACGACGTGGAAAAGCGCGCCTACATTAAATCGCTCCTGCTCCGCTGCGCGAAGCAGGGAGCCATCCCCATCGTCAACTACAACGACGCGGTGAGCTGCGAGGAGGTGCGCAAGATGGAGCTTTCGCACCTGCGTGCAAGCGGCGCGGAGGCCTTCGAGTGCATCGACAACGACGAAACGGCCTCCGTCATCTGCCAGCTTGTGCGGGCCAGATATCTTGTGCTGCTCTCCAACATCGACGGCATCTATCGCGACCCGGCGAATCCAGAAAGCCTCGTGCCCGCCGTGGAGGGCAAGGACGCGTCCGAAGTGATCGAGGCCGTTTGCGAGCTGCAAAAAAGCTGCGTGGGCGCAAGCCGTGCGGGCGCAAACGGCGCGCGCGCCAAGCTGGAGTCCATTAAGCGGCCCCTCGAGCTGGGTACGACGGTGATCATCGCCAACGGCTCCTCGCGCCTTTCCGACGTGCTCTCGGGCGCTTGCCGCCGCACAATCTTCCGCACGCGATAGGAGAAAACCGTCTAACAATAAAAAGGGTTGTCTTTTCGATAAATATTTATTGACATTCAATAATTTCTGTATTAAACTACCGCCGAAAGAGGTGGTAGTTTTGTTTACAAAAACGCTGAACATCGTGGTCAAAATCTGCATCGTAATCGGGATGCTCATTGGCGCGGCACTCGTCGTATTGCTGTTTGTCAACATTTTGCCCAGCGCGCGGGAGAGCTTCGCGCTAAACGGCAAGCCGGAAAGCTTTTACTATTTTTCGGGCGCGCTGGCCATGCTATGCGTGGCGGGCGCGGAATATATCGCGTGGACGCTCCTTTCCATGATGCGTTCCGTCGATTCAGATCCCTTTGTGCACAAAAATGTGCGCGCGCTGCGCTGCATGGGCTTTACGGCCGTCGGCATTTCGATATGCGGGCTGCTCACGCTGTTTTTGCATCCTGTGCCGCTGGCCGTCGTCGCGGCGCTGCCCATCGGTATGTGCGGATTGTTTTCCCTGGTGCTCGCGCAGGTCTTTGATCGGGCCGTGCGCATCAAGCAGGAAAACGACCTGACGGTATGAGGAGGCGCGCAATGATACAGGTCAATTTGGACGTGATGATGGCCAAGCGCAAGATGTCGCTTTCCGAGCTGGCCGCAAGGATGGATATCACCCTGGCCAATCTTTCCATTCTCAAAAACAACAAATGCAAGGCCATCCGCTTTTCCACGCTGGACGCAGTGTGCCGGGCGCTTGACTGTCAGGTGAGCGATATACTCGAATTCGTGGAGGATGCGGATAATGGAAAAAGCGCCTAACGCCGCCCCGGGCACGACGCAGACAGCGTCCGAAACGCGCTCCACCCCGGAGAAGGAAACCTATTCCCGCGCGCAGCGGCTGCTGCTGCTATTCTGTTTCGCGCTGGGCGTTGCGTTTGATATCGGCTGGCGCTATGCGGAACGCATGTGGCTCTACGGCGCTTTCTGGCTGCTGGCGATGGGCGTATACGTCGCCTTTGGCGGAAAGCGCGTGCTTGCGGACAAAACCGCCCGCGCGCTTGCCGCGCCCGCCGCGTTTTTGTGCGTTTGGTACATGCTGGACTATGCCGCGCCCCTGCGCGCGTACAATCTCTTTATGATCCCCCTGCTCATGCTGCTTTTTGCCGTAACGGGCACGCGGGCAATCCCGATTGGGCGCGAGGGCGTGATTGCGCGCGATTGCCTGCGCGGGGTGTTCGTGCTACCGTTTGCGGGGCTTCGGCATTTCTTCTGCGCGGTTGGCTCGCTCTTTTCCTCGGGTAAACGGGGCGCGGCAAGGCGCGTCGGCGCGGGGCTTGCCATCGGCGTGCCGCTCGCCCTCGTGGTGCTTTCGCTCCTTGTTTCCGCCGACGATATGATGGGCCGCGTGCTCGATTCGGTTTTCGGAAGCATCAATATGGCGGCGGGGATCGGGCACATTTTGCGCACCGCGGTCTGCATGGCGCTGCTGTTCGGCTTTATCTTCAGCATGCTGTGGAAGCGGGAGGCCGCGCTGCCCGAAAAGCGCGCGGCTCCCTGGCCCGCGTCCACGATGCTTGTGGCGCTTTGGCTCCTGCTGGCCGTATACGCGCTGTTTGCCTATGTGCAGTTTAAGTACCTGTTCGGAGGACAATTGCCCGCCGAATTGACCTATTCGGCCTATGCGCGCAAGGGCTTTGCCGAGCTCCTGCTCGTGGCCTGCATCAACTTTACGCTCTATGGGCTCTGTGTGCGCTATTGCGTGCCCACGCGGGGGCTTTTCGCGGCGCTTGCCGCGCTGCTGGCCGCCACGGTGCTGCTGCTCGCCTCCGCCTGCATGCGGCTGCTGCTTTACATCGGCGCGTACGGCCTCACCTTCAACCGCATCGTGCCGCTGTGGCTCATGGCGTATCTTAGCGCGCTCGTCATACTCTGCGCAGCGCGGCTCTGGAAAACAAAAATGCCGCTGCTGCGCATTGCGACATTCTCGTTTATCTACTGGTATATTCTCTTGAACCTCCCGGACTGGGGCGGGATCATTCTTTCATGGAACAATACGCTTTGATTTTTTGAAAGCTCGTTTCGCTGATGACGTGCTCGATGCGGCAGGCGTCCTCGGACGCCACCTGCTCGGGCACGTTTAAGGTTTTCACGAGAAATTCCGTCAGCAGGCAATGCCGCTCGTAAATATGCTCGGCCTTCTCACGGCCCGTTTGGGTAAGCAATATCTCCCCGCCCGGCTGCATGGTGATATAGCAGCTCTCGCGGAGAATGGACATGGCGCGGGATACGCTTGGCTTGGAATAACCAAGCGCGCTTGCTACGTCGATGCTGCGCACCGGCCCCGCCTGCGATAAAAGCAGGATCGTTTCCAGATAGGTTTCACCGGATTCCTGCATGTCCTATTCCTCCTTCAGCTCGAGCGCGCGCGCGTAGGCGCGTTTTTTGGGCACATGGAGCGCTTCCGCCGCCTCCGCCGCCGCGTCCTTCACGGACAGCCCGGCGTCCAGCGCCCCGCGCAGCGCCGCGTCCAGCGCTTCTTCGCCCGCGGGCGCAGCCTTTGGCGCGTTGTATACGGCCAGCACGCATTCGCCCTTCGGCTCCTCGGCAAAGCGGGCGATAAGCTCCGTAAGCGTGCCGCGCTCATGGGTTTCAAATTTTTTGGTGAGCTCGCGCAAAAGCGCCGCGTCGCATTCGCCCAATCGCGCGCGCAGGTCAACCAGCGTATCGCGCACCCGGTGCGGGCTTTCGTACAGCAGCACAAGGTGGCGGCATTGCGCGATTTCGTCCAGCGCTCGCTTGCGCGCCCCGCCGCTTCTGGGCAAAAAACCGAAAAAGCTGAAGCGCTCGCAGGGCAGTCCGGAAAGCACCGCCGCCATGGGCAGGGCCGACGCGCCCGGCAAAACCTCGTATTCGTAGCCGCGCGCAATGCAGGTTTGCACCAGGATGGCCCCCGGATCGGAAATGCCCGGCATGCCCGCGTCCGAAAGATAGCAAACGTGCTCGCCGCGTTCCAGCAGCGCGCAGAGCTTTTCGGCCGCCGCGCGCTCGTTGTGCTCGTGGCAGCTCGTCAGGGGCTTTTTTACGCCGAGATGGTTCAGGAGCGTGAGCGAATGGCGCGTGTCCTCGCAAAAGATTGCGTCGCACGCGCGCAGCGCCTCCACGACGCGCATGGTTACGTCGCCTAAATTCCCAATGGGGCTCGCACATAGGCTCAGCATGGCGCTATGCCTGCCAGCGCAGGCTGCTGCCCGTAAGCAGCAACGCCTGCGTGGTGTTTTTATCCGAAATGCGGGAGGTAAGCCGATCGCCGTAGCGCTCCTTTAATTCGCGCAATGAAAGGTTTGTAATCACCACCGTGGCGCGCTTGCCTAAAACGCGCTCGTTAATGATGGTAAAGAGCCATTCCTCCGATACGTTTGGAATGACCGGCTCCGAGCCAAGATCGTCCAGCACGAGCAGCGGCACGCGCGCGTAATGCGCGGCGTGGCGCGTGCCCGCGCGAATATCGGAAAGCACGTCCTGCACAAGCATATAGGCGGTCACGCGGCTTGCGTCCACGCCCCGGCACACCGCGCGGTAGGCCACGGCGTTGCCCAGATACGTTTTGCCCAGCCCCGTCTTGCCCAAAATGAGCAGATTGGGGCGCGGGGGAAAGGGCAAAGCGTCCGCATACTGCTCCGTAAGCAAGCGGGCGTTGGCCATGCGCTTGCGCTGCTGCTCGTCGGCAAAGACGGCAAGCGAGAACGCCTCGAAGGTTTCCTCCGCGTTGATGCGCGCGAGCGGATCGAGCCGCACGGCCATGCGGAGGCGGCAGGCGCAGGGCTTTTTGACAATCTCGCCCGTAAAGCCCGTGTCGCGGCAAGCCGCGCAGCGGTAACGGAGCTTAAGCGCGTCCGCCGGAAGGCCCGCAGCGGCAAGCGCTTCCGCTTCCTCGGCGGCAAGACGTTCAAGCGCGGCAAGGCGCGCTTCGGGCAAAAGCACGCAGTCCGCGCCGAAAAGCGCGGCGCGCTCCGCCGCAATGGCAATGAGCCGGGGCGCTTTTTGGCGGGCCTCCGCCGTGCGCTCGGAAAGGGCCCGCGCTTCAGCGGCCCGGATGGCGGCGTATTGCTCCGTAAGGCTCCTGTTCATGCTCACAAATCCTTATCCAAGTCCACAAGCGCGGCCTCGAGCGCCTCGTCGCTGACCTCGTGCTGCGCATAGCTGTGCGCGGGCGCGCGACCCCGCCCGCCACGCGCGGCGGGCTTATTGTCCGCGCTTTGCACGGCTCGCTCCGCGCCCGCGATATCCGCAATGCCTGCGGCGTGCCAATCGCTGAGCAGCTTTTTCATCATGCCAAAGGGCTCGTTGGCCCCCCTGCTCCGTTCGGCGGCATACAAAAGCAGCTCACGCGGCATGCCCAGCTCCGTAAGATACATGGCGATCTGCCTGCGCTGGGTCCTGGTGGCCGTTTCCGCCTTGCCCGCGCGCGCAAAAAGGAGCTTGGCAAAATCGCGCTCCTGCCCATCCTTTTCGTCCGCCGCGCCAATTTTGCCGCCGGTAGTCAGGCCCTTGTCGCGCAGCTCGGAAAGGCGCGAGTCCAGCAGATCGAAGCTGGGCGTGGAAACATCCGTCATGCCCGCGACCACCGTTTGCACGGCCTCGCCCGTAAAGCCCCATTCGCCCACCCATTTGTCGTAGAGCGCCATTTCCGCGACGGTCGGCTTGCGCCGCTTGCTCCACGCGCGCAGCACCTCGCTCGCGCCGTGGCGGCCCAGCTCCTGCGCGTTGATGTGCGCCATGGCGTCCTCGCGGGTGTGCACGCCCGCCTCCGCCCAAGCTTGCGCCACCGCGGTCATATATTGGATGGAGCGCCGCCGGTTTCCCTCCAGGCAATGGGAAACAAGCTGTAGCACCGCGCCCTCCTCAAGGCCGTAGACCTCGATCCAGTCGTACACGTGCCGCAATTCGCGCATGCCAAACTGCCTCGGCGCGGTGAGGTTTGCAAGCGATTCCACCAGCGTATGGTATTTTACGGGCGCGTTCTCGCCCGTGTCCGCGCCCGCCGGGCGGCAATACTCCACCACAAGCGGCTTCTCGGAGCTGATCCGAACAAGGCCCTCCCGCTGCCAATAGCAAAAGGCCTGCACCACGGCCTGCTCGGAAAGACCCAGCGCCTCGGTAAGCGGCGCGTCGGCCATGGAGGCATGATAGCACTGCATGAGGCCGTAGAGATAAACCTGCACATACAGCCCCTCCGCGTGGGGCATATATTCGGCTATAAAGAGATTGTCCACGGGCGTAATCTCGCTGCGCGCCCCGCCCGGCGCAAACTGGCAGCGCACGCTACGCCCCCAGCTTAAAGAGCGGATAGACCGCGCCGTTGAACCAGCTGTAGCCTAAATCCAGCACGGGCAGAACGCCGCTGTCCATCAATATGCCCGCGAGCACCCACAAGAAGCAGGCAAACAGCACGCAAATGAGCACCGTAACAATCACGTCGCGCAGGCGCGCGCCCTTACCGCGCCGCGCCTTGGGCGCGGGCTGCGCCGCCGGGTCCGGCTCCGCGGGAATCGTCGCATCCGCCGCCGGGGCGGCGGGCTGCTCCGGCGCCGGAACGGGCGCCTCCGTCTGCGCAAGGGGCCTGTCGCTCTGCGCTGTCTGCGGCGGGTTTGGCGCGTATGCGGGCTGCGTTTGAGCAGGCCGCACATCCCCTGCCTGCGGTTGCGCATGCTCATCCTGCGGTTGCGCACGTTCAACATTCTGTTGCGCACGCTCAACATTCTGTTGAGCGCGGTCGTTGACCGGCTGGGCGGCCGCGCGGCGCAAAACGGCGGCGGACTCCATATCGGTGAGGCGGGTGATGCGCGCCGCCACGTCGAAGGGTGCGTCAGCCGCGCGAATATCCTGATAGACGGTGATGAACACCGCTTTGACCACCTCTTTGGCCTGCTCCGAGGAATAGTCCAGCGAAGACAGCGCCCGGGAATAGACCGTGCGGCTGTATGCATCGAACAAAATGCCGAAGGCGGCCCTGTCCCCGTTGTGAATGCGGCGCTGTAATTCCTCCGATTCCATGTCGTTTCTCCTTCTCGCCGCTTTCAGCGTTTGTAATTGCGTATATTTTAGCATGGAATCGGCAAAAAGGGAATATGGATACTACCATGGATCGCATTCAATGGGGGCGGGTTCTGCTTGTATCGCTTGCGGCCGCGTTTTTGGTGCTCGTCATACGCGGCTGCGCCATCGCAAATCGGAACGACGTCTCACAGCCGGATACGGAAGCCCCGCCCACCCTGCTCGAGGGCGGCAGCAGCGTGCGCGTTTACGATCACCGGGCCGAGGAATGCCTCTCGCTCCCGCTGGAAACATATCTTGTAGGCGTGGTGGCGGCGGAGATGCCAGCCTCCTTCCAGCTCGAGGCGCTCAAGGCACAGGCGGTCGCGGCGCGCACCTATACGCTTTATACGCTTGCCTCCGGGGGCTGCGGCGCGCACGATGCAGACATCTGTACAAGCAGCGCTTGCTGCCATGCCTACGCAGACGAGGCGCGGCGCAAGCGAAGCTGGGGCGTGTCCTATGATGAAAACGAGGGAAAAATTGAGCAGGCCGTGGCCGAAACAGCCGGACAGGTTCTCCTTTACGACGGAAAGCCCATCGACGCGCTCTATCACAGCTCGTCGGGCGGCTCGACCGAAAACTCGGAGGACGTATATTCGGAGGCGCTGCCGTATCTGCGCGCCGTGGAAAGCAGCAGCGAGGTGGGGAGCGCCCGCATGACGGGCTCGGTCGCCTTTTCCCGCGCCGCGTTTATCGAGCGGATCAACGCGCGCTTCCCGGAGGCCAAGCTCAACGCGAGCAAGCTGGACAAACAGCTCGAGATTCTCTCCGCCACGGGCAGCGGCCGCGTGCGCTCCATGCGCCTTGGCGGCGCCGTCGTCACCGGCAAGGAGGTGCGGCAGGCGTTGGGGCTGGACAGCACGCTGTTTGTCTACACGCTGGAAAAGCGCGAGATTCGTTTCGACACGCGGGGCTTTGGCCACGGGGTCGGCATGAGCCAGACCGGGGCCAACAGCATGGCGCTGGGCGGCCGCAGCTATGCGGACATACTATTGTACTATTACACGGACGTGGAGCTGGCTCTTATGGAAGCATAGGCAGCCGTCTATCCGGCCCGCTTCATGCGTTTTTCCAACGTTTGCGCGAGAAAGCCCGTGGCTAGCCCAAAGGGAATGGACAGCAGGCCCATATAAGGCAGATAAAAAAGCATCGCGCCGCCAAGCGCCGCAGCTCCTACGGCAAGCTGGCCCAAATTGTATAAAAACGCGCCCGCGACGGACAGGCCCATAGGCGAAAGCCGCGCCCGGCGCACGAGCGGCAAAAGCGCGCCCATGCCCGCAAGGGAGAGCAGGCTGCCGGAAAGCGCGTAGAGCGCGCCCGACACCGCGCCCGTCACCAGTGCAAAGAGCAGGCAGCGCAGCAGCGAAACAGCCAGCGCGTCGGCGCGCTTAAAGCGGAGCAGCGCAAAGAGCGTCAAGCTGTTGGCAAGCCCCAGCTTGACCGGCACACCGGGCACAAGGGGCGGAAGCAGACTCTCAAGATACTGCACGGCAAGAGCCATGGCCGTCAGCAGCGCGACGGTTGTAAGATGGCGCACGTTAATGGAGGATGGCATCCAGCGCCTCCTCTCCCCCGCCCGTTACGCTTACCACAAGCTCGTTTGGCAGGCACACGATGGGCTTGCCGGGGCGCGCGTCCCCCTGCCGCAGGCAGAGTCCGTCCGCGCAGTCCGCATGCGCCATCGCGGCATGTCCGCTCTCCACGCGCACGGTGTTGCGGCCGTCCGGCGTTTCCACAAGCGCATCGCAAGACACCGCGCCGCTATAGAGCGTTTCCCCATGCCAGACGACGGTTACGCGCGCCTCGCCCGCTCCGCGCGGCAAAAAGGCGAGCGGCGCAAACGAAAGCAGCGCCACCAGCGCGATTACGGCAAAATCCAGCTTTTTCATGCGTCTATGGTATCACATCGAATGCGCGCCGAAAAGCGCGTTTTTTTGAGCCGTCGAACGGGCCGCGCCCTAAAAGCCCTGCCGCAGCCACGCGGCGAGCGCCTCGCCCTCCGCGCCGCCAAGCGCTGCCGCGCGGGAGGCGAGCGCCTCCGGCGCAAACGGCACGCCGGGGAGCGCGTGCTCCAGCCGGGCGGCCAGGGTTTCGTCCATCGCGTCGGTATACACGGCGGCTTGTGTAATTAGCCCCTTGCTTAGCGAAAGCAGAAGCTCTACGCAGCCAAAGGAGAGCCGCGCGGCAAGCGTCGCGTCAAAGCGCGGGGTCTTGCCGTAGGTCCAATCCCAGGAATTGTATTTTTCCGTGAGGCGCGCAAGGGCGAGCGCATCCAGCTCCTCGCGCTCCTCGCGCCGCGCGGGGCCGTACTCCCGCTCAAAGGCCGCGCAAAGCGCCTCAGCCAGTGCGGGCACGGTAACGGCGGGGCAGATGTCTCCCAGGTTTACCACGCGCGCGCGCACGCTGTCCACGCCCTTAGCCGCGAGCTTGAGGGGCGAGGGCGCAAGATAGCGGGAAAGCCTGTCCATATCCGCCGAAACCAGCAGCGTGCCGTGGTGCAGGGAGTTTTTCGCGCCGTGGCGGAAGGCGTTGCCGGAGAATTTTCCGTTCGTGCCGGTCAAAACGAGGTCGTTGCGGCCGGACAGCTCCGTCTCCACGCCGAAGGCCGCCGCCGCGCTGCGTACGACCCGAAGCTGCCGGACGAGATCATAATCCGCCTTGGGCAGGATAAAGGTGAAATTGAGATTGCCCAGATCGTGAAAGACCGCGCCGCCGCCCGACGGCCTGCGTACAAGGCGGCCGCCCTCGCTTTCAAGGAGCGCCACGCGGCATTCCTTCCACGCGTTTTGGGCGTTGCCGACGACCACGGTGTTCTGATTCTGCCACAGATAGAAGCAAGCCCCGCCCTGCTGCGTATCGTACAGGTGCTCCTCGAGGGCGAGGTTTTGCGCGGGGTCGTATAGGCGGCTGAAAACAATGCGGTTATTCATAGCCATGCTACAGGAAAAGCAGGAGCGCCGCGCAAAGCGCAAGGTACGCCCCGCCCGCGCACAGCGCCTCCGCGCAGGAGGGACGAGGATGGGGCCTGGTCAGATAATCGGCATAGGTCGTGAGGCGCTCCTTGGGTACGGTTTCGTCGTCTTCGCCCTGCTTTGCCCCGCGGAGCGTTTGCCGCACCTTGCGGAAAGCAAAGGCTGGCAGATCAAAAAAGCCCAGACGGGCAATCGACCTGCACACGCCGTAGAGAAAAATGGCAAGCCCGCCGAAAAAGAGCGCGTCAACAGCGCGGACAAGCGGCGCGCCCGGGTTTTTCAGCAGCCAGAAGACGAACGCGACGGCCGCGCCCGCAACGAGGCAACGCAAAAAATGGGGCGTGTCCCACCCGTCCAGAATGCGCCTAGCAGCCGAGCGCACGGCGATAGGCCTCCGCCTCCGAGGGCGAACAGTACACGAAATGCTCGGGCAAGATCTCGGTCATCTCGGGCTTTTCCACGCTGTAGTCGTGCGCCGTGGCGGGATCGTACACGATGCGCTTGCGACGGCGCTCCGTATACGGATTGGGCTGCGGAATGGCCGAAAGCAACGCCTTGGTGTACGGATGGATGGGATTGGCATAAAGCGCGTCGGAATCGGCGATTTCCACCATTTTGCCATAGTACATCACACCGATGCGATCCGAAAAATACTTGACCACGGACAGATCGTGCGCGACAAAAAGAATGGTGAGGCCCAATTCCTCCTTTAAATCGTTGAGGAGATTGATCACCTGCGCCTGAATGGACACGTCGAGCGCGGAAACCGGCTCGTCCGCGATGACCATGGCGGGGTTGATGACGATGGCCCGCGCAATGCCGATGCGCTGCCGCTGGCCGCCGGAAAACTCGTGCGGATAGCGGTTGGCATGCTCGCGGGTCATGCCCACCTTCTCGAGGATGCCGTACACCTTTTCGTCGATGAGCGCCTTGTCCTTCATGCCGCGCACGACCAGGCCCTCCCCGATGATCTCGCGGATGGTCATGCGCGGATTGAGCGATTCCACGGGATCTTGAAAGATCGTGGAGATATTGCCGGTGATGTACTTGCGCAAGTCGTGCGTCATGGGTCCGGCAATTTCCCGCCCGGCAAAGCGCACGCTGCCCGAAGTGGGATTGTACAGCCGGATGATGGCGCGGCCGGTGGTGGTTTTTCCGCAGCCGGATTCGCCCACAAGGCCGAAGGTTTCCGACTTTTTTACAAAGAAGGAAACGTCGTCCACGGCTTTGACGACGTGCTTTTTATACTTTCCGCCGGAGCGGAAGGTCATGCAGAGGTTGTTGACCTCCAGAATGGGTTCGCAATCATTCGTTGGCATGAAGGGCCTCCTCCTCGGCGAGCATGCGGTCGATGCGGTGCTTCAGCGCGGACGGCATTTCGACCTTGGGCGCCATGGGATGCAGCAGCCACGTGGCCGCATAGTGCGTGTCGCTGATTTTGAACATGGGCGGCGCCTGCTTAAAATCGATGCGCATGGCATATTTGTTGCGGGGCGCGAACGCGTCGCCGGGCGGCGGCGCAACCATATTGGGCGGCGTGCCCGGGATGGCCAGCAGCTTTTCGCGCGATTCAAGATCGGGCATGGAGCCCAGCAGCGCCCAGGTGTAGGGGTGGCGCGGATCGAAGAAAATATCCTCGCAGGTTCCGCTTTCCACAATGCGGCCCGCGTACATCACGTATACGCGGTTAGCCATATTCGCCACCACGCCCAGATCGTGCGTGATAAAGATGATGGAAAGATCCTTCTTGGCCTTGAGCTCGTTGATGAGCTCCATAATGCGCGCCTGCACGGTCACGTCGAGCGCAGTGGTAGGCTCGTCGCAAATCAGCACCTCGGGATCGTTTGCAAGCGCGATGGCAATGACGATGCGCTGCCGCATGCCGCCCGAGAACTGGAAGGGATACTGCTCGAAGCGTATCTCGGGATTGGGTATGCCCACGTCCCGCATCAGGCCCAGGGCCTGCGCCTTGGCCTCCTCGCGGCTCACCTTTTTGTTGAGGCGCAGCACCTCGGTAATCTGATGGCCGATCTTCATGAGCGGGTTGAGCGAGGAAAGCGGATCCTGAAAAATGAGCCCGACGCGCTTGCCGCGGATGCCGTAGAAGGTCTGCTCGTCGGCCTTGGTGAGATCCATGCCGTCGTAGAGGATGGAGCCGCTTTCAATGGTGGCGTTATTTGCCAAAATGCCCATCACGCTCTTGGCGCTTACGCTCTTGCCCGAGCCGGATTCGCCCACAATGGCGATGGTCTCACCCTTGTGCAGGGTAAAGCTCACGCCGCGCACGGCCTGCACCCTTGTGTTGCCGCCGCCCTTAAAGGAAACGGCAAGATCCTTTACGTCGAGAATGACGTCGCCTGTTTTCATTCGCATTCCCTCCTTAATCCGCACCGCGCAAGGTGGGATCGAACGCGTCCCGCAGACCGTTTCCGAACAGATTGAAGGAGATCATCAGTACGGAAATCAGAATGGCCGGGAACACGGTTTGGTACGGATAGCTCACCAGCACCTTTTGCGCGTCGGAGAGCAGCACGCCAATGGACGGCTCCGGGGCCTGTATGCCGAGGCCGATAAAGGCCAGGAAGGACTCGGAGAAGATGGCCGCGGGCGCGTCGATCATGGCCTTGGTAATGAGCGGGCCGATGGAATTGGGCAGGATGTGGCGGAAAATGAGCTTGCCGTCGCCCACGCCAAGAGAGCGCGCGGCCAGCACATATTCGCGGCCCTTAAAGCGCAGGAACTGCGCGCGGATGAGCCGCGCGGAGCCAACCCAGCCGGTGATGGTGAGCGCCACAATGATGGCCTGTATGCCCGTGCCCATAATCAAAATGAGCATCGTGGCCACGATGGACTGCGGGAAGGAGGACACGACCTCCGTAATGCGCATCATCACCATATCGGCCTTGCCGCCGTAATAGCCCGCAATCGCGCCGTAGATCGTGCCTACGATGATGCTCACAAACACCGCGATGATGGCGATGGTCAGCGAAATGCGCGCGCCCCGCCAGGTGCGCGTCCACAGGTCGCGGCCAAGGTAATCGGTGCCGAACCAGAAATTCGTCGTTTCGTCCAGCCCGACCATTTTATACGCGTCCACCCGCACGTCGCACATTTCCTTCGCGCCCTTGGTATATACGCGCAGCACCTCAAGCACAGCGCCCTCCGGGTAGCGCGCCGGGTCGGACAGATATTCGTATCTGCGGTTTTCCAGCACGCGCGTGCCGTCGCAAATGCCGAGCTTGGCCAGAATCGGGATGCGCGGCGGGAGATTGATATAATCGACTTGCTGATCGTTAAAGCCGTGCCCGTTCATGTTGGGGCCAAATATGGCCATGACCACGATGAACGCGATCATCACAAACGAAACGACAGCCGAGCGGTTTTTCAGCAGCCGGCGCATCGCGTCCAGGAAAAAGCCGACGGATTTACCGTGCACCTCCGCGTCGCGCAGCGTTTCCCGCGCCTGCACCAGCTCGAAATCCTCCGCTGTGAGGACGGCCTGGGGTTCCGGCCTTGCTTTCTTTTCGTTGCTCATTCTTTTTTCGCCCCCACTCTCACGCGCGGATCGACGAGGCCGTAGGAAATGTCGACAATCAGCGTGGTCAGTATGGAAATCATGGCGTAAAACAGCAGCGTGGCGATGGTCAGGGAATGGTCGCTGTTGTTGATGGCGTTGATCATGAGGCCGCCTACGCCGGGAATGGAGAACAGCCGCTCGATGACCATCGAGCCGCCGAGGATATGCGCGAACATCGGAATGATGATGTTCATAAGCGGAAGCGAGGCGTTGCGAAACGCATGCCGTATGGTGGCCTGCGCCTGCGTAAGGCCCTTGGTGCGCGCAAGCACCATGTATTCCGAGCTTAGAACCTCGATCAGCTCGCCGCGCAGATAGCGCGTAATCGTCGCCACGGGATGGAGCGAGAGCGCGACAATGGGCAGCACCATGGAGTGCGCCACCTCGGAAAACACCGCGCCCGGCTCGTACAGAATGGGAAACCACCCGAGCTTATACGCGAGAAAATACTGCATAAGCGATGCGAACACGAAGGATGGCACCGATATGCATATGATGACGCCGATGGACGTGAGGGTATCGGCAAGCCTTTTCTTTTTGAGGGCCGCAATGGTGCCGAAGATGATACCCAGCGGAATGGAGATGAGCAGAGAAATCAGATTCAGCTCCAGCGACACCGGGATGCGGTTAATCAGCACCGTAAAGGCCGGCGTGCCCGGCTCCACCTTGACGGAGGTGCCCCAATCGTTTTCAAAGAGGATCCCCTCCATAAAGTAGAGGTACTGCACCGGGATGGGCTCGTGCAGATGCGCGCGCTCCTCGAGCATGCGCACGATCTCGGGATCGAGGTTTGGATCTTCATATACGCTGCCCGGCATGAGCCGCACCACGCAAAACGCCACCGTCAGAATGACGAAAAGCGTCAATAACGCGGCAAACAGCCGTTTGATGATATATTTGATCATGCTTATGACCGTGGCTTTCGCAACTGCGAAAGCATCCCCTCTATCGGAGTTGTGGCTGGTTTCGCATCAGCGAAACGACCGCCCTCTGCGGCAAAATTCCCGCAGGCTCTGTCCGCAAACAGGGCCAGCGGCCCTTACGGGCGGAACCGAATGAGCGGAGGGAGCGGAACGGCGCAGCGCACCGCTCCCTCCGGCTTGGGTTTGACAAACCCGTTTATTCCACGATATCAGCGTACATCCATGCCCAGCCGAGGGTGTTTATGTAGCCGTCTACAGCCAGCGCAATGCGATCGGAGAAGATATCGTTGCCCTTCTCCTGGAACACGGGGATGACCGTAACGTTGTCCAGAATGATGGATTTCTCCACCTCGACGGTGAGCTCCTTCATCTTCTGCTCGTCAAAGCGGTAATCGTCGGTGAGGAAGAGCGGATAACTCTCGTCGAGGAAGGTATTGGTATAGTTGGCGTAGCGGCCCACGTCGGTGCTGCGGTAATAGGAGAATTTGCGGAAGGGCTGGAAGGTTTCCGCCGCCGGGAAGCGGCCCGACCAGCACAGATCCCAATCCGTGGAGGACTGCGACTGGGTATTCTTCATCATATCCAGCAGCGCGTCGTGGCTCATGGCCTGCAAGGTCACCTTCACCTTGTCCTCACCGAAAACCTTCGGGAGCTGGTTTTGCAGATACTCGCTCGATACGCGCAGATGATCGTAGCTCTCCGTATAGCTGATGGACAGCTCGATGCTCGTCAGGTTATGCGCCGCCATGGCCTCGTCAAAGTATTTTTTGGCAAGCGCGGGGTCGTAGCCATTGTTGGCGGGCAGCCAGTCCGTAGCCTCGGGCAGGTCGCGGTAGCGCGTGCCGTCGCTGTAGATGATGGCCGCGCCCGAGATAAAGAAGGTGGCGGGCGTCGCCAGGGCCAGCTTGGCGATGGTGCCGCGGTCGATGGCGTAGTAGAGCGCCTTGCGGAAGGTCGCATCCTGCAAAATCTCCTTTTCAGGGTTCGCCAGATTGACCTCGAGCATGCGGATGGTCTTTTGATCGTAGGAAACCGTACGCTCGTCCTCTCCATACTTGGCAAGGCCGTTTGTGCCGAGGTTGACATAGTCGCTCTCGCCGCTTTCAAAGAGCTCGAGGCGCGTAGCTTCGTCGACGACCACGCGGCGGGTCACGCCGTCCACCTTGATATCATCCGCGAAAATATAGTTGTCGTTCTTCTCCAGCACGGCCTTGGAACCCTTGGTCCACTCCGTAATCACGAACATGCCAGAGCACATATAGTTCTCGAGCGACGTGCCGTAGTTTGTGCCGCTGCGCTTTTCGTTCATGCCGGCTTCGTACATGGGCTCATACACGGGCGCTGTGCAGCGCTGGGCGAAGTGGCGCATCATGTCGGTGACGGTGTATTTCTGATCCGTCGTCACGGACAGCGTGTGCTCGTCGATCTTTTTAAAGCCCACGTCCTCCCACGCCACGGTCGTTTTATCCGACGCCTGCGTATAATAGGCCTTGGCGTTTACCACGGCGACGTACATTTCCGCAACCGCGCTGTTGGTGCTGTACATAATTTGCGGATCGAGCGCCATTTTCCAAGAATACATGAAGGTATCCGCCGTGATGGCCTCGCCGTTTGCCCACTTGGCCTCGGGATTCAGATGAATCGTCCAGTTGACGCCGTCCTCGCTCTCCGGCTCGCCCAGCGCGAGACAGGGCCGCACCTCGGCGCGAAGCCTGTCCTCGGACACGGCGTAGTGATACAGCGGCGCGACGAGCAGATCGACAATCTCGAGGTTGCCCATGGCGTTGGCGTCATGCGGGTTGATGCAGGTATCGCGGCTGCCGCTGACCCATTTGAAAATCTTTTCGCCCTGCGGCGCTTCTGCCGCGGCGCCGCCCTCCGCCGCGCCCTGCGAGGCCGTGCCGCCGCCGGAAGCCGCCGGCGCGCCCGTCGAGCCTGCGCCGCCCTTGCCGCCGCATGCGGCAAACGTCGCAAGCATCATGAGACAGAGTATCCATACAACGATCTTTTTCATCTGTTTTCCCTTTCTCTCGTATGGGCACGAGAACGGACTGTTTGGTGCAAGGGTTCGTTGGGGTTGAAAAAGCTGCGTAGTTTATTTTATCACGTAGGAAAGCGCTTGCAAAGACTCAACCTTTGGCAGTTTTCGCGCATGCTTCCCGATTGTTACATGGTTTGGGGCTTCACGTCCCTGGGAATGGGGCACACATAGCCCTTTTTACCGACGCGCCGCGTAAACTCCTCCTTCGCCTTTTCGAGCAGCCCCGGCTCCTCCATGAGCCGGATTGCGGCGCTTGCCAGCACCTCGCCCGCAAAAAGCATGCCCTTGTGCGATACGGAGTCCTTCCCCTGCGCCACCACCTGCCAGGAATGGCCCGGCGCGTGCGGCGATTGGGTCGCGATGCTCAATTGGGCGGTGGGACACACCCAGCTCACGTCGCCAACGTCTGTGGAGGCGGGGCTCACCTCGTCGCTGGGCTGGCAGTGCACGGGGAAGTTATAGAAGGGCCGCATGCAGTTGGCCTTGAGCGTTTCCACGGCCACATCGCCGTAACGATGGATAAAGTCGTCGTTGGCAGCCTTCGAAAGCGGCACGGTGTCCCGGAAGGCGCGCTTTGCGGCGGCCTCCTCCTCGGTAAGCTCAAACATGGGAACGGCAAAGAGGCTGTCGTCGAGCACGCGCTCGAGCACATTGTTCTGGATAATATTGGAGCAGGCTTTCATAAAGACGATCTCCACCTCGGTCTGCGTCATGAGCGCCGCGCCGCGGGCAATGTCGCACACCCATTCATACACCTTCTGCGCGCGGTCGATGGAATTGGCGCGGCACAGATAGATGGCCTCCGCGCTGGCCTGCACGACGTTGGGCGAGCGGCCGCCCGTATCGGTTACGGCGTAGTGCACGCGCACATCCGGCGTGACGTGCTCGCGCATAAAGTTTACGCCCACGTTCATCAGCTCCAGCCCGTCGAGCGCGCTCCTGCCCATGTGCGGCACGGCGGACGCGTGCGCGCTGCGGCCCCGGAAGCGGAAGCAGGCCTGAATGTTGGCAAGCGAGCTGTTGGTGCGCACCTGATTGATGTAATAGGGATGCCAGGTCAGCGCCGCGTCGAGGTCGCCAAACACGCCCTCGCGCGCCATAAACGCCTTGCCGGAGCCGCCCTCCTCGCCGGGCGTGCCGAAATACACGACCGTGCCGGGGCGGCCGGTGCTCTTGAGATATTCCTTCACGGCGATGGCGGCGGCAAGCGAGCCTACGCCCAGGAGGTTGTGCCCACAGCCGTGGCCGGGCGCGCCCTTCACGAGCGGCTCCTCGCACACCACGTCGGCCGTCTGGCTCATGCCGTACAGCGCGTCGTATTCGCCAAGAAAGCCGATTATGGGCCTGCCGCTCCCAAACGAGCCCGTAAAGGCCGTGTCCAGCCCGGCCACGCCCTCGGTTACGGTAAAGCCCTCACTGCGGAGCGCTTCGCAAAGCGCGGCCGCCGAGCGTTTTTCGGTGAAGAGCGTTTCGGCATAATCCCAAATCGCGTCGCTAAGCCCCGCGAGCATGCCCCTCCGGCTTTCGATTGCGTCCACTACTGGCTTTGTTTGCATAAAGACCTCCCTATAAGTCGAATCAATTGATTAAATGAAAAGGATGGCTTAAAATATAACATACATTTTGCCAAAGCGCAATGAATCCAGTCGAATTTTGTGGTATACTCGTAAAACCCAGAGTTGAAAGGAAGCACGCATGATTCAAAATATCGTTTACGACATGGGAAATGTGCTTTTGCACTACGACAACGAGAAAATGGCGGCGTCCGTATGCGATTCGGAGCCGGACCGTAAACTGCTCATCGAAGCGCTGTTTCTTTCGCCCGAGTGGGCCCTGCTCGACCGGGGCGCGGTTACGGAGGACGAGGTGGTGGAGGCGGCCAGGGCAAGGCTGCCCGAACGGCTGCGCAAAACGGTGGAGACGCTATACCGCGTTTGGTGCGAGCCCGCCAATTTTTGGCCCGATCCGGAGGCCGACCGCCTTGTGCGCCGCTTAAAGGCGAACGGCTATCGGCAATACCTGCTCTCCAACGCCAGCATCCGCTGGTATTCCTACAGCAAGGCCATGCCCATTTTCTCCCTGCTCGACGGAGAAATTATCTCGGCCAAGGTCCGGCAGGTCAAGCCGAACCCTGAGATCTACCGCACGCTGTTTTCCACCTACGGGCTCGACCCCGCCGCCTGCTTTTTTGTAGACGACCTGCCCGCCAATATTCAAGGCGCGCGCAACGCGGGTATGGACGGCTTCTGCCTTTCCCATTTTCAGTACGCGGAGCTGATCGACGCGCTGCGGGCAAAGGGCGTGCGCGTTTAGCCGCTTTTTTCCGATCCGTTTGTGAAAAGCGCCTCCACCCGGGCGGCTATGCGCGCCGCGCCGTCTTGCGGCACGCAGGCGCGCTGCGCTGCAAGCATGCGCGCGGCGGCAGCCCCGTCATACATAAGGCGATCGGCACAGCGCGCCGCCTCATCCTCGCTGCGAGCAAAAAAAGACATGCCGTGCCTTGCAAAGAACGCGGCGTTGAGCGTTTCCACGCCCGGGATAGCCATGGTGTGCACCATAGGCACGTTGAATACGGCGGCCTCCGAGCTGGAAATGCCGCCCGCCTTGGTCAAAAGCACGTCCGCGGCGCTCATATACACAGCGACCTGATCCGTATAGGGAACGGCCAGCACGGGCCCGCCCGCGCCGTATTTCGCCCCGAGCCGTTCCAGCAGCTCCGCGTTGCGCCCGGCGAGCACGCATAAAAGCGCGCCGTCGCAGGGAACCTTCAAAATCGCGTCGCAAAGCGCGAGCGCGTCCCCGCAGCCGATGCCGCCCGTCATAATGAGATACAGCTTTTTGTCCTTGGGCAGCCCCAGCGCTTCCCGCGCGGCGGGCTTGTCCATGCGCGCGCAAAACGCCCCGGCAACGGGCATGCCCGTTGCCGCGAGGCGTTCCTTCGGCATGCCGGCCCTGACGCATTCAGCCAGAACCTCCTCGTGGGGAAGCGCGTACAGGTCCAGCCCCGTTTCCGCCAGAAAGGGGATGCAGGCGTAATCGGAAAGCACGCCGCAGCATTTGGCCTTCAGCCCATAGCGGCGGCGGATAAAGGTAAGCGTTTCCATGGGAAAAAGATGCGAGCAGATCACCGCGTCGTAGCCGCGCGCGCGGATAAACGCTTCGAGCTGCCGCGCGTGACGGATGTTGGCCACGTACACGGGCGAGGTGACCTTGGTGGCGCTGTACATCTCCCCCGCCCTGTACATCAGCCCGAACACCTCGGGCGCTTTGCTGGAAAGGGTGTTGAGCACGGTTTCAATGCTGAGCGGGCCGGGCTCGCCGAAAAGCTGGAGCATATCCAGGAATTCCGTTTCGTGCCCGCGGCTGTCCAGCGCCTCGCGCACGGCAAGCGCGCAGTGATTGTGTCCCTCGCCCGTGCTGCAACTGAGAAGCAAAGCCTTCATGGCGTGTTCCCCCCTCCTATAGACGGTTTTCATGCGGCAAGGGAGCAAGCGCGCCAAAGCCTTGCCTGATAAACGCCTTGCATGCAGTGTACCGTATATCAGCCGCGCGGGCAAGTGGAGAACATATCGCGGCCCTTGCGCTTTTCGCAGGTTTATCCGTATTTTAAGCGCGTACGCAAGGCCCGTTTCGGCATTTGCAGCAGATTTATTTTGTTCTTGCGCGCGAAACCAGCGCAAAGAGATAGCCGAAAAGGATGGCCGAACCGACGCCGCCCGCCGTGGCCTTGATGCCGCCGGTAAACGCGCCGATCACGCCGTCCTCCTTCGCGCCCTCAAGCGCGCCCTTGGCAAGCGCATTGCCAAAGCCGGTGAGCGGCACGCTCGCGCCCGCGCCCGCAAGGTCCACGAGCTTTTCATACCAGCCGAACGCGCCCAGCAGCACGCCCGCCGTGACGTACAGCACGAGGATGCGCGCAGGCGTGAGCCGCGTGAGGCTGATAAGCAATTGGCCAACGACGCACAGCGCGCCGCCGATGAGAAACGCAAAGAGATATTGCTTCCAGTCCATGTTACGCCTCCTCCCTTTCCAGCACGACCGCGTGGGCAATGCCCGGGATGCTCTCACCCTGCATGGTCGCGGTGGGTGAAAGCAGCGCGCCGGTGGCCAAAAAGAGCATGCGCCGACAATCGCCGTGCTCCATTTGATCCAGCAAATAGGAAGCGAGCGTCACGGCGGAGCACCCGCAGCCCGAGCCGCCGCAATCAAACTTTTGCTCCGGGTGATAAATGAGGTTTCCGCAGTCTAAATGGCGGCCCGAAAGGTCCACCTCCTGATCTTTACAAAGCGAAAAGAGCATTTCCGAGCCGAAACGGCCCAAATCGCCCGTAATGATGAGATCATAATCGCTCGTACAGCGCCCGGTATCGCGCAGATGGGTCACAATCGTATCGCAGGCGGCTGGCGCCATGGCCGCGCCCATGTTAGAGGCGTCCGTAATGCCGAGATCGACCACCTTGCCGATGGTCGCGGCGCGCACGCGGATGCGCCGAAAGCCGTCCTGCCCGGAACGTGCCCCCGCAAGCAGCACGCAGCCCGCGCCCGTGACCGTGTGCTGCGCTGTGGGCGGACTGGTCGTGCCCATCTCCAGCGGATAGCGGTACTGGCGCTCCGCGCTGGCAAAGTGGCTCGAAGCCACGCACGCAACGCGATCGGCATACCCGCCGTCCACGAGCACGCTTCCCACAAGCAGCGATTCCGCCATGGTCGAGCAGGCCCCGTACAGCCCCAGAAAGGGCGCGCCCAGCGCCCGCGCGGCATAATTGGCTGTAATGATTTGGTTGAGCAGATCTCCGCCCAGCAGGCAATCGAGCGTCTTTTCCTCCCACCGCTGCTTATCCAGCGCGATGCGCGCCGCGCGCTCGAACATGCGGCACTCCGCCTTTTCAAAGCTCTTTTCGCCCCAGGTATCGTCCTCGAGCGCCATATCGAAGCGCTCCCCCAGCGGGCCGTCCCGCTCCGCGCCGCTTACGACCGATGCGCTGTTGACAAGCCGCGGCGCGTTCGGAAACGTAAGCGTGCGGCTGCCCAAATGTTTTTTGGCCATATCGCCTCATCCTCCCGTTTTCTTTCTCCCGGTAGTATGCTGCGAATGGCGGAATTTCTTGCAAGAATTCGCTGTCGGACGGTTAAAAGCTATGCCGTTTACCTTTTAGTCCAGATAGTCGCTCAAGCGCGCAAAGTGGAAGCGTTTTTCCTCCGGCCGCGCCTCGTTTTCGGTCAGCAGCAGATCGACCGCGTCGGCCGTATATGCGCTGTTGTCGGAAAAGTGCATCACCAGCACCGCGCCGTTGACAAGCTTTGCGCGCATGGAGCGGTACAGGGCGTCGATATTCTTGGCCTCATAATCGCCCGTGGAAAAGCTGCCGCTGACCACATAGGAAAAGCCGCAGTCAAACACCGCGCGCAGCCCGTTCAGGCTTACGGCGAGCGTTGGGGGCCGAAACAGCGTGGTCAGCGCGGGCTTTCCGTTTTCCAGCCGCACATCGCCCACCACGCTTTGCAGCGTTTGATAGGAAGCTATGAGGTCCGCCGACAGCGTCGCGACCTCCTCGCCCGTCAGCGCGCGGTATACGCCCTCCACGCCCGTATCGTCGGCAAGGCGATAATGCTCGTTGGTGTGGCTCGCGATGTCGTGGCCCGCCTCCGCGATGGCCCGCAGGAGGTTGGGATTGCTGGAGACATGGTTGGTGCGCACAAAAAAGGTTGCCTTCACGCCGTGCTTTTCCAATACGTTCAGGAGTCTGGTAATGGTATCGTCGGAGCCCCAATCGTCAAAGGTGAGAAACGCGGCGTTGTCGGCATTCTTTACAAGCCCCGTTTTGTCGATTTGACGAATCTGCTCGGCGGAAAAATCCGGCAGGTAGTCCTTGCTGTCCACAAAGGGCGAGCCGATATAATGCGTGCCGATGCGCGCCCACGCGTCGCCCGCAAGCTGGCCGGGGTAGATCTTATCCCGCACGTCGGCGGCAATCTTCTCCACCGGCAGCGGATATTCGTAAAGCCGGCCGGTATCGGCCAGCAGCTCCGACGCGCCGCAGAGGGCGTACACGTTGCGCTCCGTGCCGATATTGGCGACAAGCTCCGAAAGCAGCGTGTCGCTCGCCGTATAAAAATCCATCGCGAAGTACACCAGATGCCCCCGGCGCAGGCAGCGCGTGCGGGTTCCGAACAGCTCCCCGATAATGGCCGCCGCGTCCGTCTTGGCGCGGTCGGCTGAGCGCACCACGCCCGTTTCGTGCGAAAGCAGCACCGAGCCCGTGGCGGAAACCGCCTCAAGCAGCGCATCGCTCACCTCGCTGCGCGGCTGCTTGACAAGCTTCGTGCTCTCCGCGCCATATACGGTCTTGAGCGTTTCACGGCAGAGAAGAATTTCGGAGCAAAAATCGTAATAATTTTTTTCCGCCCCGGCCTCCACAGCAACGCCCAGCTCGTGCCCGGCGGCGACGATGGAGCGAATCGCCCCGGCGCAGCGCTCCGTTTCCGCAAGGGTGACAAAGAACGTGGCCCTTGCTTGCAGCTCCGCAAGCGTCTTTAGCACGGCGGCAAGCTCCCGCTCGTTTCCAAGGCCCGCAAAGAGGAACGCCGCTGCGGGCTTGGTGGTATATACCGTCATCAGCTCCTGCGCGCGCGCGCCGGCGTTCTGCTTGCGCAAACGCTCGGTATCGGGAGAAAAGCGGGTGTTGGCAAGGCCCGCGAGGAGCCATTCCACCTGGGAAACAAGCCGTGCGCCGGAGGAGGCCTCCGTTTCGCCCGCGTCGGCTGTCCAGCTTGCGCCGTCGAGCTCCACGCACAGCGTGCCGCCCGCGGGCAGCTTATCGATGAGGGTCAGAATTTGCGCTTCCTCGCCATAGCTCTGATAGGTCAGGTACGCCTCCGGCACAAGGAGCTCCTTAAAGCCCGCCGCCCCCGCCGCAAGGCGCACCAAGTCGCTTGCTTTTGTGCCCGGCAGCAGAAGCGACGAGGCTGTTTGGCCCGTAACCTCCCGCAGGATAAACGCCGCGCGGGCAAAATCCTCCGTGAGCGCATATGCGCTCCTGCTCTCCAACCCGGCCGCGCCGGTGAGGCCCTTGCAACACACGGGATAGCCCGAAGCAGCCACGCGCCGCGCGCCCGCCGGATCTTCCGACGCGTTGAGGCCCGAAAGATAAAAGGAAACGGGTGTGCCCGAATCCGACAGCACGGTGAGAATGCGGCTCATCGTCTCCTCGTCGGCAAGGCCCGAAAACACAAGCCGGAGCTTGCCGGATTGATTGCCCGTAAGCGTCACGGCTTCCGCCATCTCCACGCCCGCGTCGAGCCGGGACAGCGCCGCCGAAACCTCCGCCGTCGCGTCGTAGAGCGTCGTTTCCTCGCGCGGATCGGCTCGGTTTATCAAAATAAGGATGCAGAAGGCAAGCGCAATGCAAAGCAGCAGCAGAATCAGCAGCCGGAGCTGCTCCCCCGGCGTGCGGGCCGCCGCAGCGCGCCTTTTTGCCATCCTTCAACGCTTCCTTTCATCATTCCGTATAAATGTCTATACGACTGTCAGTATAGCAAATCGCGCGCGTAAGCGCCAGCTATTCCCGGTGGACTTTTGGTTTTTGCTTCGCTATAATTAATTCGTATCAATGAACCGTATGGACTGGGGGTGCGAATTTGGAACAGCAAAACGGCGCGGGCGGCTGCGCATTGCGCGACCGTGCGCAGCGGAGCGCGTTTTTTACCCAGTATCGCGACGAGGTATACGCGCTGGCGCTGGATCTCACGCACGATTCTCGCAGCGCTGTCAATCTGGTGCGGGACGTGTTCAACGAGGCCTTTAGAAAATTTGCTGATTCTCCCTGCCCCGCCGACTGCCAACCCTACCTCTACGCGACCACCTTTCTGGTCTTTTCGCGCGGGCCCTCCGAGGATACGAAAAACAACGTGACCGACCCCGTGTTCGCCCCGGCGGACGTCGCGCGGCAGCCCCGGCCGGCAGCCGATCCCAGGCAGCTTCCTCCCTACGGCGCGGACCCGAACGCCTATCCGGCCTTCAGCGCGCGGCCCGCTCCTGCCGGCGGCTATGCCCAGGCGGCGGCCCAGACGGGCTACGGCCCTTACGGTCGGCAGCCCAGCGGGTATCAACAGGCATACAGCCCGGCGCAGCAGAGCGCCTTTGGGCAGCAAAGCGCCTTTGGGCAGCAAAGCGCCTTTGGGCAGCAGAGCGCCTTTGGGCAGCAGAGCGCCTTTGGGCAGCAAAGCGCCTTTGGGCAGCAAAGCGCCTTTGGGCAGCAAAGCGCCTTTGGGCAGCAGGACGCGGCCTTTGCTTACGGCGCGCCGGACGCGGCGGGCGGGCCAGTCGTGCCGCCAATGGAAAACCCATACGCGCAGTCGCCCGCTGCCAAGCCCTTCGAGCCGCTGCGCGATATTGAGCAAAAGGTGGAAGCGCCCACCGGCCCCTATGTCGGCAAAACCGGGAAGCGGCGCAGGCGCTCCACGACGCTGCTTGTGCTCAACACGCTCCTTTTCTTTGTGCTGGTCTGGGTACTGCTGGGGCTGTTCATGCGGCTCGAGCTGATCCCCTCGTACGATCTGGGCTACGAATGGTTTAACGAAACGCTGTTTCCGCTTTTTTAGCGCAAAAAACGCGCACAATATAAGCGCGGCGCGACAGGGCCGGCGATCGTTCGCCGGTCTGTGTCTTTTCGCGCCGTTTCCTCGGTTTCCCGCATATCCCGCTTTCCCCTCCGCCCCCCCTCCGCAAGGAAGGAATTGCTTTTTTGCGCGAAAAAACGTATCATATTATTTGTAGAAATTTTGAGCTGAGGTGATCTTGTATGGAGAAAACCATTCGCCGCATCGGCGTGTTGACCAGCGGCGGCGACGCGCCCGGCATGAATGCCGTCATCCGCGCCGTTGTACGCACCTGCGTGGCGCGCGACATTACGCCCGTTGGCATCCACCGGGGCTATGAGGGGCTGATCCATTCCGACGCGGTGGAGCTCGACGCGCGCTCCGTCAACGGCATCACCTCGCGCGGCGGCACCATGCTCTACACCGCGCGGAGCGAACGCTTCAAAACCGACGAGGGCTTCCAGGCCGCCCTGCAAACCTGCCGCTATCTCGGACTCGACGCGATCGTTGCCGTGGGCGGCGACGGCACCTTCCGGGGCGCGGGCAAGCTTGCGGAGGCGGGCATCGGCACCTGCTGCATCCCGGGCACCATCGATAACGATATCGGCTGCACGCACTATTCCATCGGCTTCGACACAGCGGCCAACACGGCCATCGAAGCCATCGACAAGCTCTCCGACACCATGCAGTCGCACGAGCGCACCTCGGTGGTGGAGGTCATGGGGCGCAACGCGGGGCATCTGGCCGTATACGTGGGCCTCTCCGTGGGCGCGGCGGCCATCCTCATTCCCGAGCGTCCCTTCGATCTCGAGCAGGACGTGTTCGAACCCATTCGCGAAGGAAAATACCGTGGCAAGCGGCATCACCTCATCATCGTAGCGGAGGGCGTGGGGCACACGGCTGAAATCGCCCAGCGCATCCACGAGGATCTGGGACTGGAAACGCGCATCACCATCATCGGGCACATCCAGCGCGGCGGAAGTCCCTCCGCGCGCGACCGCGTCATGGCCACGCGCATGGGGCACTTTTCCGTGGAGGCGCTCCTCGCCGGGAACCGCCGCCATGTGATCTGCTACCGCGATTCCCGCATTTGCTCCATCCCCATCGAAGACGCGCTCGTCATGAAAAAGGAGCTCGATCCCTATATGTACCGCGTAGCGCGCGAGGTATCCATATGATCATCGTCGGCGTGTGCGGGGCAAGCGGCAGCGGCAAGAGCACGCTGGCCAAGCGTATACAGGATTCCTTGGCGTGCTCGTGCACGATCATCGGGCAGGACTGCTATTACCGCAGCTTTCCCGAGCTGCCCTTTGAAAAGCGGGTGCGATTGAACTATGACGAACCGTCTATCTTCGATCACGACGAGCTGCTTTCCGACGTGCGCATGCTCGCGGCCGGCCAATCCGTCTCCGCGAAGGGCTACGACTATACCCAGCACCTGCGCGCCGACGGCGACGGACGCATCGAGCCGCCCGAGGTGCTCCTGCTCGAGGGCATCCACATTTTTTACGATAAGCGCCTGTGCGACATGATGGCCCTCAAGGTTTATTTGCAGGTGGACGTGGACGTGTGCCTGCTGCGCCGTATCAAGCGCGATCTGAAGGTGCGCGGGCGGAGCATCGACAGCATTTCCGAGCAATACCTCGATACGGTCAAGCCCATGTATGAAAAATATATCGCGGGCTATATCAACGAAGCGGATTTCGCCGTTATGCGCGGCGGCAAGAACCGGATGGCCATCGACGCCATCTCCGCCTATCTTACCACAAAGCTTCTCGCGGAGCGCTTTGAGGGCGAGGCGCGCGCGGAGGCGTTCACCCCGCCTGCGGACGAAGCGTCATTTGGGAAGGAATAACCGCCCGCCCCGCTTCTTTGAATCAATCGTTTCAGCGCGCGCCCCGTTCGGGCGCGCGTTTTCTACGCGAAGAATCGCTTGACAAACTGCGCGATATTTGTTTTAATACGGTTTAGTTGACGTAAACAAAAAGTTTAGAAAGAGGTTGAGCGGGTTGGAGATCGGCGAGAAGATCAAACGGCTGCGGAGCCGGCGGGGTCTGACGCAGGAGGAGCTTGCCGCGCGCACCGAGCTGAGCAAGGGCTTTATCTCGCAGCTTGAGCGCGATATCACCTCCCCCTCCATCGCGACCCTCATGGATATCCTCGAGGCGTTGGGCACGGACATTGGGGCGTTCTTTAACGAGCAGCCGCCCGAAAAGGTCGTCTACGGCGCGGAGGATATGTTTATCAAGGAGGAAGCGGACGGCCGCACGGTTCGATGGCTGGTTACCGACGCGCAGCGCAACGCGCTCGAGCCCATCCTCGTTACGCTCCCGGCGGGCGCGGCAAGCGAGCCCGACGCGCCGCACGAGGGCGAGGAATTCGGCTATGTGCTTTCCGGCACGGTCGCGCTGCAGCTTGGCGAGCGCCGCTACCGGGTGAAAAAGGGCGACAGCTTCTATTTTCGCCCCACCGCCGCGCATTGGCTCGCGAACGTATCCAGAACCGAGGCGCGCGTGCTTTGGGTGAGCACGCCGCCATCGTTTTGATTCGCTTTACGCATGGAACCCAATTACCCAAGAACGGGGGCTGACCAAATGAACGACAAGCACTTGATCGAAATGCTCGACGTATCCAAGGATTACAGCGGGGACGTGGCGCTTTCGCACGTGAATCTGTATATCAAGGACGGCGAGTTTTTAACGCTCCTCGGGCCCTCCGGCTGCGGGAAAACCACGCTTTTGCGCCTCATCGCGGGCTTTATCATGCCCACCGAGGGCCGCATCGAAATGGACGGGCAGGATATTGCCAAGGTGCCGCCCTACAAGCGGCGCGTCAATACCGTGTTTCAAAAATACGCCTTGTTTCCGCACCTGAACGTGTTCGACAACATCGCCTTCGGCCTCAAGATCAAGAAGCTGGACAAGGCGACCATCGCGCGCAAGGTGGAGGCCATGCTCGACCTGGTCAACCTCGCGGGCTACGGCAAGCGCTATGTCGAGCAGCTTTCCGGTGGTCAGCAGCAGCGCGTGGCCATCGCGCGGGCGCTTGTCAACGAGCCGCAGGTGCTGCTGCTCGACGAACCGCTCGGTGCGCTCGACCTGAAGCTTCGCAAGGAGATGCAGGTCGAGCTGAAGCGCATGCAGCAGCGCCTCGGCATCACGTTCATCTATGTCACGCACGATCAGGAGGAGGCGCTCACCATGAGCGATACCATCGTCGTGATGAAGGACGGCGTGATTCAGCAGATCGGCACCCCGGTCGATATCTATAACGAGCCGAAAAACCCCTTTGTGGCGGATTTTATCGGCGAAAGCAATATTGTCGCGGCGGTTATGCTGGACGATTACCGCGTGCAGATGAACGGCGTGGCCTACCGTTGCGTGGACGCGGGCTTTGGGCGCAATGTGGAGGTGGACGCAGTCGTGCGGCCGGAGGATATCGATATCATCCCCGCCGAGGGCGCGAAGGTATCCGGCGTTGTGCAGAGCGTGGTGTTCATGGGCGTGCATTACGAAGTGGACGTGGACTGCGGCGGCTACGAGTGGGTCGTGCACACCACCGATTTTGTGTCAAACGGCGCGCGCGTGGGCATTTCCATCCCGCCAGACGCCATCCACATCATGAAAAAAACGCGCCAGAGCAACATCTTCACGGGCACGGCATACCCGGCCGACGAGATGGTGGAATTCTGCGGCTGCATGTTCCGCTGCGCGTTCGAGGACGCGTTCGAGCACAAGGAGGAGGTGCTCGTGCGCATCCATCCCGTGGACGTGCGGCTCGTCGCGCCGCAGGACGCGGAGCTTACGGGCTTTGTCAAGGCGTGCATGTTCATGGGCACCCATTACGAGGTGACGGTGAGCTGCGAGGAGGGCGAGTGGATCGCCTATTCCGACGATTTTATGGAGGACGGCGAGGAGGTCGGCATTCTGGCCGAGCCCGCGCGCATCGTCCTTTCCCACGTATGACTTGCCAAACAGCGTTTTTGTAAAGGAGGCGGGATCGTGAAGCGGAGCGTGTTTGCATACCCCTATGCCGCATGGATGGCGGTGTTTATTCTCGCGCCCATGCTGCTGATTTTCTATTACGCCTTCACAAGCGACGGCGCCTTTACCGCAGCCAATCTCGTGAGCGCCCTGCGCGTGGAGAACCTCTCCGTGCTGGGGTATTCCATCCTGCTGGCGTTCTTTACCACCGTCATCTGCCTGCTGCTGGGCTATCCGGTGGCCTATCTGCTCTCCAGTATGAAAAAATCCACGGCGGCGCTCCTTTCGGTCTTCTTTATCGTCCCCATGTGGATGAATTTCCTGCTGCGCACCTATGCGTGGCGGGTGCTGCTCAACGCGTTTACGGACATTCTCTTTACCGAGGGCGCGGTGCTGCTGGGCATGGTGTATAACTTTTTGCCCTTTATGATTCTGCCCATCTACACGGTGCTGATGAAGCTGGATAAAAGCTACGTCGAGGCCGCGGGCGATCTGGGCGCAAACCCGATGAAAACCTTTCTCAAGGTGGTGCTGCCGCTTTCCGTTCCGGGCGTAATATCGGGGATTACCATGGTGTTTATCCCCTCCACCACCACCTTTGCCATCTCCCAGCTTCTTGGCGGCGGCAAGACCATGCTCTATGGCGACCTCATCCACACCAAGTTCATCCTCGAGCAGGCCTGGGGCATGGGCAGCGCGCTTTCCATCATTCTGCTGGTGTTCGTGCTCTTTTCCATGACCGTTATGCGCTTTGTCGAGCGGCGCGGGCAGGAGCAGGAGGAGGGAGGCGGCAGGCTATGGTAAAACGGCTTCGTTCCTTCTTTTCGGGCGCGTATCTTGGGCTCATGCTCGTGTTCCTCTACGCGCCGATCCTGCTGCTGATCGTGTTTTCGTTCAACAGCAGCAAGACGCTGGGCAACTGGACGGGCTTTACCTTCGATTGGTACGCGCGGCTTTTCCAGACGAGCGAAATTATGGACGCGCTGGTCGTTACCGTTTCGGTGGCGGCCATATCCGCGACCGTCGCGACGGTTCTTGGCACCTTTGGCGCAATCGGCCTGCACGCCATGCGGAAGCGGCCGCGCGCGGTGATTGAAAACATCTCGCAGCTCCCCATGGTCAATCCCGATCTGGTCACGGGCATTTCGCTGATGCTGCTGTTCCTGTTTATCGGCTTGCGCGACGGGTATACGCGGCTGCTCATCGCGCATATCACCTTCAATTTGCCTTACGTGATCTTTTCTGTGCTGCCCAAGCTCCGGCAGAGCTCCGACATGCTCTACGAGGCCGCGCTCGATCTGGGCGCGACGCCCATGCAGGCTCTGCGCAAGGTGGTCGTCCCGGATATCATGCCGGGCATCGTATCGGGCTTTATTTTGGCCTTTACGCTCTCCATCGACGATTTTGTGGTGAGCTTTTTTGCCGGCAACGGCGTGGATAACCTGTCCATGTATATCTTCGCCTCCGCGCGGCGCGGCGTAAATCCCGCCCTCTCCACCATCATTTTCGTGCCGGTGGTTACGCTCCTGCTGATTGTGAATCTGCGGAGCATCCGCGAGGAGCGCCGTCTCGACGCGCAGGAGAAGAAGGTTGGCAAAAAGCGTTGAGGGGCCAACGCCCATAACGGGGGGACGTATCCTTTTCTTTTCAGGAGAAAAGAAAGGAATCAAAAGAAAAGCCGTCCTGTTCCTTATGAAAGTCAAGAATGGCAAACCATATAGCTCGCCTTGGACGAAATAGATTTTAAAACAAAACGGAGGGAAAGAAAAATGAAGAAGTGGCTCTGTGTGTTCCTTGTCGCTTGCCTCGCGCTGGCTGTCTGCGGCTGCGGGGCAAAATCAACCGTTACGCTCAACGTGCTCAACTGGGGCGAATACATCGATACGACCCTGATTGCGCGCTTTGAGAAGGAAACGGGCATCGACGTTAAATACACGACCATGACCAGCAACGAGGAGATGCTCGTGAAGCTGAGCGCGGCCGATTGTATTTACGACCTGTGCTTCCCCTCCGATTATATTATCGAAAAGCTCATCGGGGAGGATATGCTCCACCCGCTGAACAAGGAGAATATCCCCAACCTGGCCAACACCGATCCGCGCTTCCTCGACCTTTCGTTTGATCCGGGCAACGTCTATTCCGTGCCGTATATGTGGGGCACGGTGGGCATTTTGTACAACAAAACCATGGTCACCGAGCCCGTGACAAGCTGGGATATCCTCTGGGATGAGCAGTACAAGGGGCAGATCATCATGTACGATTCCGTGCGCGATACCATCGGTATCACGCTCGTCAAGCTGGGCTACGACATCAATACCCGCAGCGAGGCCGATATCGCCGCCGCGCGCGACGCGCTCATTGCGCAAAAGCCGCTCGTGCGCGCGTACCTGACCGACGATATTAAGATGGAAATGATCGGTGGCAACGCGGCCATGGCCGTGATGTACTCCGGCGACGCGCTGGCCTGCATCATGGAAAACGAGGATCTCGACTACGCCGTGCCGCAGGAGGGCTCCAACGTTTGGTTTGACAACATGATCATTCCTAAAACGAGCGAGCATACCGCCGAGGCGGAAATGTTTATCAACTTCCTCTGCGACGCGGAGGTCGCAAAAATCAATACGGAATACATCTGCTATTCCACCCCCAACGCGGCGGCGCTGAGCCTCATGGACGCGGCGTTTACCGAAAACGCCACCTACAATCCCCCGCAGGAGGTGCTCGACCGCTGCGCGGTGTTCCACGATCTGGGCGATTTTATCGGCGTATACACCGACGCGTGGACACGGGTAAAGGCGATAAAGGCCTCGTAACGGAAAGGGGGGCCGCCGCCATGGTACGGGTGCTGTACTTTGCAATGATACGCGAATATACGCGCTGCCCCGAAGAATGCGTGCGGGCGGAGACGCTCGGCGCGGTGCTCGACCATATCGCGGCAGCCTACGGCGAGGACGCGCGTTCGGCCGTGCTGAGCGGCATGCTCACCCTTGACGGGGCGTTGCTAGGCAGGCCCGACCCCGCGCTGCCCCTGCCGGACGGGAGCGAGATTGGCGCCTTTGGCTTCTGCTGCGGGGGCTAACGCAAGCCGGCCCATAACGGGTCTTTTGCGCAGACCCCCCTTCCTTCGCCAGCGCCTGTAACGCGTCGTTATAATGAACCCTGGACATTTGCGGGGCGGGGTGAAAAGGCGGGCCGCAACCGCCACTTGGACATGCCGCGAAAACCGAGCGTACATTACACGGCGGGAGAAACGGAGCCAAGGCGCGCGAGAATCTCCGCGCAAGCGGCCTCCGGCTCTTTTTCTCCGCTGACGATGTGCAGATCGTGCCGTTCCGCGTCGAACATCCCGTGCTTACGCGCAAGGGCGGCGGCAAGCGGCGGCGGGAGCGTGCCCCCCATGCGGCGGGCAAAGCGCGCCTGAATTTCTTCCAGCTCCGCCGTAACGAGCACGCGGAAGGCGGTTTCCGGCAGGAATGTGAGCTGCTCCCTTTCGCTGAGCACATAGATAACAGGCTCCTCCGCATCGCTTAGCAGCGCGCAAAAGCGCGCCTCGGCCTCGGCTTCGCCCTTTGCAAGGCGCAGATAATCCTTGCCCGCGTAGACCTTTGCGGAAAGCCTGGGCGCGAGCGCGGCGGCCAGCGTGGATTTTCCCGTGCAGCTTTCTCCAATGAGCGCGACGACCATGGCATATTCCTCCATATATAGACTGTAACAGCATCATACCACTGTTTTTTCGCGAGTAAAATCCCCCGCCCTAGCGCACCCAGGGCATGTTCATGAAAAAGTCTGCGGCTTGCAGAGAAAGAGTTTTCGCGCTGATTTTGAAGAAAACTTCAAAACGAAGCCGCAAGAATCGATTACACAGGCGCACAGAGCGCCTAATTGCCTGAAAAGCTTTCATGAACATGCCCTGCTAGCGCACCGCCGCGAGGAAGCTGGCAAGGCGCTTTGTGCGCGGCGCTGTAAACAGCTCCGAGGGCGGGCCCTCCTCGAGGATGCGGCCGTCGCCCATGAACAGAACGCGGTCGGATATTTCCCGGGCAAAACCCATTTCGTGCGTAACGATGATCATGGTCATGTTCTTTTGCGAAAGACGGCGGATGGATTGCAGCACCTCGCCGGAAATCTCGGGATCGAGCGCGCTGGTTGGCTCGTCAAAGCAGAGGATATCCGGCTCGAGGGCAAGCGCGCGCGCGATGGCCACGCGTTGCTGCTGCCCGCCCGAAAGCTGGTGCGGATAAAAATCGCGCTTGTCCGCAAGCCCCACCTCATCGAGCAATTGTCCGGCGCGCGCGCGGATATCCGACAGCGCCGCGTCGCGCCGCGCCCGGAAATCGGGCCGTTCCCGGGCCATCAGCTCCATGGCGAGCGTGATGTTGCGCAGCGCCGTGTACTGCGGAAAAAGCTGGAAGGACTGAAACACCAGCCCGAAGTGCAGGCGCTTTTTGCGGATGTCCTTCTCCTGCTGCGTAGTGGGGTCCGCCGCATCAAAGAGCAGCTCGCCGTTGACGGAAAGCCTGCCGCTTGTGGGCCGCTCGAGAAAATTGAGGCAGCGCAGGAGCGTCGTTTTGCCGCCGCCCGAGGAGCCGATGATGCTCAGCTTTTCGCCCCTTTCAAGGGAAAAGCTTACGCCGCGCAGCACTTCGGCCGTGCCGAAGGTCTTGGTCAGGTTTTCAACTTTCAATATTGCCATAGCTATGACCATGGCTTTTGCAAAGCAAAAGCATCCCTTCTTCGGAATTGTGGCTGGTTTTGCGAAGCAAAATTGCCGCCTGTGTGCGGCAAAAGCCACAAAACGTGCGTTTGAAAGATTTTTCTTTCAAACTTTACACCCTAAAATAGTCGAGCTTCTTTTCAAGGAAACCGAAAAGAAGCGTCAGGAGCCCGCAAAACAGCAGATAGAACACGCCGGAATAGAACAGCGGCCAGATGAGGGCGTTGGATTTGATAAACACCTGCGCCTCCATAATGATCTCCCGCACCGCGATGATGCGCGCAAGCGAGGTGTCCTTCACAAGCGTGATAATCTCGTTGCTCATGGAGGGCACGATGCGCTTGACCACCTGCATGAGAATCACGCGGAAAAATACCTGCCGCTTGGTCATGCCAAGCACCTGCGCGGCCTCGTACTGGCCCTTGGGCACGCTCTCGATGCCGCCCCGGTAAATCTCTGAAAAATACGCCGCGTAGTTGATGATAAAAGCAACGAGCACGGCCGTAAGCCGCGGGAGCGCCTCGCCCTCCCATAATAGGCCCGGCCCGTAAAAGACCACGATCACCTGCAGCATGAGCGGCGTGCCGCGGATGACCCACACAAAGCCCCGCGAAAGCAGCGCGAGCGGCTTAAAGCGGCTCATGGAGCAAAACGCTATGGCAAGCCCCAGAGGCAGCGCGGCCACCAGCGTGGCAAGAAAGATCACGCAGGTGACGCCAAAGCCCGTGAGCAATTTTTCCGTCACGTCCCAAAGGGTCATATGGAGGCGTCCTTTCCCACAAAAAGCGCGGCCCGTCCGGCGCATATCCTGCCGGGGCGGGCCGCATATCCGTTGTTCTTCAGCCGACTAAAAGCTCGGTCAGGCCGTATTTTCCCGCGAGCGCGGCCATCGTTCCGTCCGCCTGCAAGGCGGCGATCACTTCGTTGGCCTTGGCCGTGGCCGTGCTGCCGGGCCGGAAGCCGACGGCGTATTCCTCGCCCGGAAGCGCAATGCCCGACAGGATGGTGAGCTCCGCATAGTCCGTGCCCTCGCCCGTCATGGCGGCGGCCATGGTCAAGTCGATCACAGCCGCGTCCGCAGTGCCCGCCTTGACCTCAAGCAGCGCGTCGGTCTGGGCCGACATGGCCACATAGCTGGCGCTTGAAAGAGCGCTCGTAATCGCATCTTCGCCGGCGGAACCGGCCTCAGCCACTACCGTCAGGCCCGCAAAGCTTTCCACACTGGCGTATTTTGCGCTGTCGGCGCTCTTGACCACGATCACCTGCTGGTTGTTCAGGTAGGAGACGGTAAAGTCCATGTTCGCCCTGCGCTCCTCGGTGACCGTGAGGCCGTTCCAGATGCAGTCGATGCTCTTGCTGGAAAGCTCCGTTTCCTTGTTGCTCCACTCGATCTCCACAAATTCAGGCGTGAGGCCCAATTTTTCGCACATGGCTCTGGCAAACTCCGTATCGAAGCCCACAAACTCGCCGTTTTCCGTATAGTTCATGGGCGCGTAGTCGGTATAGCCGATCACGAGCGTGCCCTTGCCCTTGATGTACGACCAGTCGTCGTCCGCGGCAGGCTTTTTCGCGCAGCCCGCAAAGAGCATGGCCGCCGCAAGCGCCAGAAGCAGCGCGACTCGCGCCGCCTTCATTGCCGAATTGTTGGTTATCATCCTTCGTTTCCTCCGCTCAATTTTGTAATGGCGTTAGTTTAGCACATTACCGCGCTAAAGCGCAAGGGGTTTTGAAAACTTTTTGACCAAATATTTTCCATTCACAGCATTTTTACATGAAGGGGCTCTTGTCTTCATATTATCTTGTTATACTGGGGCCCGAAATAAGGAGGACTGATACCATGAAACGGCTTATATCCGCCCTGCTGTGCACATTTTTTGTGCTGGCTTGCTTTGGCGGCGCGGCGCTGGCCGACGAACAAACGCCCACGCCCGAGCAGACCCCTGCGCCAACGAGCGCGCCGCTTCCTGGCGAGGCGCGTGTTACGATGGGCGCGGACCTCACCAAGGCGCAGCGCGCGGCGGTCTATACGGACTTCGGCGTTGCGGAGGGCTCCGTGCCCGAGCTGACCGTAACCAACGCCGAGGAGCGCGCCTACCTCGAGGATCTGGTTCCCGACCGCAAGATTGGCTCGGTTGCGCTTTCGTGCATCTATATCCAGACGCTCCCGGCGGGCAGCGGGCTTCAAATTGACATTCACAACATCAATTACTGCACCGAGGACATGTATAAAAACGCGCTCACTACGGCGGGTATTACCGACGCGAAGGTGATTGTGAGCGCGCCGTTTCCCGTGTCCGGCACGGGCGCGCTCACGGGCGCGTACAAGGCCTACGAGGACATGACGGGCAATCCCTTAAGCGACCTTGCCAAGGCCGTGGGCGCGGAGGAGCTTGTGGTGACCGGGGAGCTGGCGGAATACATCGGCAGCGAGGAGGCGGCCGGACTCATCGCGGAGCTGAAGACCATGCTGGACGCGACGCAGGGCATGACGGACGCGGAGGTGCTGGAGGAAATAACCAACATTGCCAAGCTGTACAGCGTGTCGCTCACAACCGACCAGGCAAAGCAGGTGCTTTCGCTCGTGCGCAAATTTGAAGGGCTCGACGCAGCGCAATTGCAGGAAAAGCTTACCGGCCTCGCCAAAACCGCCCAAAGCGCGGGCGCAGCCGCGCAAACCGTTTCTCGCGTGTACGAAAACGTGAAAAGCTTTTTTGCGTCCGTCGGCACGTTTCTTTCGGGCGTGTTCGGCAAAAAGGCCCCCTGAGGCCGCAGCCCATAAAAAACGAACCGTTAAAGCGGGAGGCCGTTGCGCTCCCGCTTTTGTATGTTTAAAGAGCGCCCGCCTCCCGGTCGCTTCGTGCAAAGGCTTGCTCCAGCGCGGCCAGCAGCAAATCGGGATCGATGGGCTTTGCGACGTGCGCGTTCATGCCGTTTGACAGCGCGCGGGCGATATCCTCGTTGAAGGCGTTGGCCGTCAGGGCGATAATCGGCACGGTGCGCGCGTCGGATCGGCCGGAGGCGCGGATGGCCCGCGTGGCCTCGAAGCCGTCCATATTGGGCATTTGAATATCCATCAAAATCGCGTCGTAAAAGCCCGGTTCGGAGGCGAGGTACAGCTCAAGCGCAAGCTGGCCGTCCTTGGCCGTGTCGCACTCGACGCCAAACTTATTGATCAGCCCCACGGCCACCATGCGGTTCATCGCGTTGTCTTCAGCCAGCAGCACGCGCCTGCCGGAAAGATCGGATTGGAGAACCTCCCCGGTTGCCTTCATTGCCACGCGGCCGCCGGTGAGCGTCAAAAGCAGGTCGAACAGGGAGGATTGGAAAAGCGGCTTTGAAACGAACAGATTCGCGCCCGCTTCCCGCGCGCTCTCGCTCACCTGATGATACGCATAGGACGAAACCACGATTACGATCACGTTTCTCCCGTATTTGCTCCGAATGCGCTTTGTGGTTTCCTCGCCGTTCATGCTGGGCATTCTCCAGTCGACGATACAGAGGTTGTAGGCGTCGCCGGCGCGGGCGGCCCGTTGCAGCTCGGCAAGCGCCGCGTCGCCGCTTTCCGCGCAGGCGAAGCGCACGCCCATGCGCGCAAGCATGCTCAAAATATATTCGCGCTCGACCGGATCGTCATCCACGGCCAGCACGCGCAGGCTCTGCACGCCGTCGGGCACGGGGATATCCTTTCCCGACGCGTCCTTGTCAAACGGCAGGTCGAGCGTAAAGGTGGAGCCCTCGCCCTGGCGGCTTTCCACGCGGAGCGCGCCGTTCATCATGGTCACAAGATTCTTTACGATGGACAGTCCCAGCCCGCTGCCGCCGTATTTCCGTGCGGTCGCCGCGCTTTCCTGTTCAAAGGGCATGAACAATCGCGCCTGCATTTCCTCGGTCATGCCGCAGCCGGTATCCGACACGGCAAAGCGAAGGAACGCCTTGCCGTCCGGCGTGTCGTATTGGCTGATATCCAGATAAACGTGCCCCGCCGAGGTAAACTTGACCGCGTTGCTGAGCAGATTGATCAGCACCTGGCTTACGCGGAGCTGATCCCCCACGAGCCGCTCGTCCACCGGGGTGAGCAGCCTTGTTTCGTACGAAACGCCCTTTTCGTGGCACTGCGAGAGGAACATATTGGTAACGGAATGCACCATGTGCTTAAAATCGAACGGCGCGTGGGCTAGCTTCATTTTGCCCGACTCGATGGCCGACATGTCCAGCACGTCGTTGATCACGGAAAGCAGTTGCTTTGCCGCCGTTTCCGAATTGCCCAGATATGCATTGAGCTGCTTCCCGTCCGCGTCCTTGGCAAGGGACAAAAAGCCAATAATCGCGTTGAGCGGGGTGCGCATTTCATGCGACATGCGTGAAAGAAACTCGCTCTTGGCCTTTCCCGCGCTCTCAGCTGTAGACAAAGCGCTTTCCAGCAGCTCTGCGCGGCGCGTTTCCTCGGTAAGCCGCTCGGCGGCGCGCCGCCTTTTTTGCACCTGGGTGACGGTCATGAAAAGCAGCACGGCAAGAAGGCACAGCGCAAAGACGAAGGCGATGATATGCAGCGGGTAATTGTACATGTACCCCATAAAGGATAAGGGCTTTTCCTCATAGGTGGTGTACTTGGCGTCGATGGCATGCATCTGGCTTTCGCCAATGCTGGCCACCGTTTTTTTGAGAATGCTGTAGAGCAAATGATCCTGCCCCGCGTGAACGGCCAGCGCGAAGGAAACATTGTAGCCGTAAACGGTTTCGTTGGCCAGGCGGTTTGTTTCGTCCTGCTGCACGGCCAGCTCCGCGCTGCGGTGATAGAGATACGCCGCGTCCTGCGCGCCGCTGTACACCGCCTGCACAAGCGCTTCAACGGAGTCGTAATCGGCAACGACCGTGTAGTTGTTTTGCAAGAGCGTTTGGTATTTGCGCTCGATATCCGAGTTTTTAAGACTCGCAAGGGAGGAAAAACGGGTTTTGTCCCGCCTGTAGAGCCGAGAAACAGAAAGGTTGAGATAGGGCGCGGTGAGCCGGTAGCCCCGCGCCTCCGCGGTCTGATAATCGTATGGAGCGTCCAGTTGAACGGCCACGCCCCCAGCTTCCACAAGCGCGGCGTATTCGGCGCGATCCGCCGTTTCCACAATGCGCAGCGCAAGACCGCTCCGCGCGGATATCTCCTTGGCAAGGTCGCTGATCATGCCCACGGGCTCGCCGTTTTCAAAATAGGAGAACGGCGCGCGATCCGGGTTCATAACGGCGGTGAAGCTTTGACCGCGCATGCGCGCAATAAAGGCGCGCTCCTCCGGCGTAAAGGCGATATCATCGCCGTTGTCCGGCGTATAGTATTTTTGCATGAGGTTGCTGAAAAGCGAAGGCTCGTCCACGATGAGCTGTCCGAGCGCGGCGTTGAGCTCGTCAAGCAGCGCGGTATTGCCCTTGCGTACCATAATGTAGAAAGGCGATACGTCGAATTGGGCCAGAATCCACTCGTCGCTGATAGAGCGCAGGTTGCTTGTGAGCGCGGCGTCCACAAGCTCGCCCGCGCGCAGCGCGTCAAGCATGGCTTCGGTCGAGTCAAAATAAAGCGGCTCATAGGTAAAGCCTTGCTCCTCGGCAAAGGCGGCAAAGCTGTCGTTGCGGCTGTTGTTTTTCAGCATGCCCACGCGCATGCCGCTCCAATTGGCATAATCCGCGTACGCGTAGGTGGTGTCGCCGGCCGGCACGGTCAGGATGGCGGCGGAGCTGCCGACGGATTCATCGGAAAAATCAAAGCGCGCCATGCGTTCGTCGGTCTTCTGGGCGCTGGTGAGCAAATCAATCTCGCCCCGCTCCAGCATGGTTTGCATATCGCTCCAGCTCTTGTCATAGCCGACGTATTCATATTGCCAGTCCGTGTAGCCCGCCAGATGCATAAGCAGCTCGTAGCCGTAGCCGGAGCGCGCGCCCTCGTCGTTCACCATGTGGTAGCCGTTGAATGCGAAAAACCCGACGCGCACCTTTTGCAGCGTCTGGGCCTTTGCCAAGGCGGCGCGAGGGCACAGGGAGAGCGCCAGCAGCACGCATAATGCGAGGCTGACGACGCGCAAAAAACAGTGGCGGCGGTTGCTTTTCATTCAACCCCTCTCTGCTGCCCAGGGCCTACAGGCAGCTTGCCCGGACAATGCCCTCGCGGGCGCGGTTGTACGCGGCCTCCATACGGCGGAACCTTTCTTCGATTTCGGTATCCGCCGCGCCGCCAGTTCGCAGCGCGTCCACAAGCGGACAAACGGCCTCGTACAGCTCGGTCAGCTCCGCGTTGCCGGAGGCGCCCTTGATCTCGTGCGCACATCGGAACAGGGCCGCATGGTCCGCCCGCGCAAACGCGTCCTGCGCGCGGCTTAGCGCGTCGCTTTCCAAAAACAGCGCAAGAATCGCCTCGTACAGCTCGACATCGTCAAGACACCGGGCCAGCCCCTTTTTTGGCCGGATGCCGTATTCATTCAGCAGCTCAATATCCATTTCCTCTCCCATTCTGCCCGCCGCGCGCCGTTACCTGCGCTTCATACTCGGCGCGCGGCATGGGCTTTGCGAAATAATAGCCCTGCGCGAAGCTGCACCCCAGCTCCCGCAGCATCTCCGCCTGATTGGCCGTTTCCACGCCCTCGCTCACAACGGGCAAGCCAAGCTGGCGGGAAAGATAGGTGATCACCCGCAGCACGCTCCGCTTGCGTTCGTTGCGCTTTCGGCAATCAGGCTCGTGTCCAGCTTGAGAATATCGACGGGCAGCTCGGAAAGTATGCTCAGAGAGGAGTAGCCCGAGCCAAAGTCATCCATTTCGATGAGGAAGCCGAGGCCCCGCAGCTTATTCACCGTTGCAATGAGCTGCTCGGAATCCTCCGTATAGGCCGTTTCGGTAATCTCCAGATGGAGCAGCGCCGGTTCGAGCCCGTATTTTTCAACAAGGGCGTAGAGGATGTCGGTCAGCTCGGGCCGATAGATATCGGAGCGGGATACGTTGACGGAAACGGGCGGAACCGGGCTTCCCCCCGCGCTCCACGCTTGCAGATCCCGGCAAACCGTGTCCCACACGTAGATATCCATATCGGTGATAAAGCCGTTGCGCTCAAAGAGCGGGATAAACTCGCCCGGCGACATAAAGCCCTTTTCCGGGTGAAGCCAGCGCACGAGCGCCTCCGCGCCCACCAGTTCGCCGCTTGCGAGGCAGAATTTGGGCTGATAATACACGAGAAACTGCCGCTCGGCAAGAGCTGTTTTGATGCTGTTGAGAATAAACTGCTCGTAGAGCGCCTTTTGCCGGAAGGTATCGTCGTAATAAGCGAAGTATACGCCGTATTTGCCCTTGATGGAGTTGCAGGCTGTAAGCGCGCGGTCGCACATGGTGCTCACCGGCACGGACGGATCGTCCGCCACATAGATGCCGTGGCGCAGCATGATATTGATGGAGATGGGGAATTGGTTGACGCGCCGCTGCCTGTCCTCAAACGCATCGTTTTCATACGCGTCGCGATGCGGAACAAGGCACGCGAAGGTATCCGCGCCGATCCGGCCGCAGAGCCCCGCCCCGCGCAGCGGCTCCGCAAGCAGTCCCGCGACGTGTTTGAGCAGCTCATCGCCCGTTTTGGAGCCGAAAAGCTCGTTAATGAGCTTGAAATGTTCGATATCGCAGCAAAGCATATCGTAACGCGCGTCGGGATTGGCCTGCAAAAGCGCGTCGGCCCGCTCATAGAAGAACGTCTTGCTGTATACGCCGGTGAGCGCGTCCTTTTCGATGGCGTTGACGATGGCGGCCGTTTCGCGCAGATTGATGGTGTTTTGCAGCCGGTGCAAAATGATGGCGGGCTGATAGGGCTTGATGACAAAATCGTTCGCGCCCAGCGAAAGCGCCTTGCGCTCCGCGTCCTCCTCGGAGGCAGCCGAGGCGACGATGACGGGCAGCTTGGAAAGGCGCTCGTCGGCCCGCATGGCGGAGAGCACCTCGTATCCGTCCATCACGGGCATGACGATGTCGAGCAGCACGGCCGAAATGCGCTCGGAGGATACGCGCATTTGCTCGAGCGCGTCCAGGCCGTTTACGGCCTCCTGCACGGCGTAGCTTTCGTTTAAAATCCGGCGCAGCATGCGCCGGTTCATTTCGTTGTCGTCCACAATCAGCACGGTGCGCCGCGCGGGCGATTGCGCCGCGTTCACGGGCGCCGCGCGGGCGATTGCGCCGCGTTCACGGGCGCCGCGCTTTCGGCGGGCGGGCATGACGCGTCCGTATGAATAAAGGAGTTTTGCTTGAAATACTGCTCGGCGAAGCTGTCCTTTTGCGCGCCGCCCCGCTTGACGACATACAGCGCCGCATCCGCGCGCGAAAGCAGCGCCCGGTAGCTCTCGGACCGCGCCTGCCTCATCGCCACGCCCACGCTGCACGAAAGACCGTCGGTCTTTAGCGTTTGGGTCAGCGCCCGCACGCGCTCCTCAAAGGCGCGCACCTGCTCGCGCACAGCCGTTTCATTGTCCGCGTCCGCCATAAAAACAAGAAACTCATCGCCGCCGAAGCGGCAAAGGTAGTCCTTTTCATAAAACGTATCGCGCATCACCCCGGCAACGCTCTGGAGCACGGAATCCCCCACCTGATGGCCGAAGCGATCGTTGATCTGCTTGAATTTGTCCACGTCGATGAACAGCAGCGCGTAGCCGCGCGCGCTTGCCGCATCCTCCATATAGGCCCGGCAAAGCGCTTCAAAGGTGGACTTGTTATACAGCCCCGTAAGCTCGTCGGTCGTGCTCAGATAGCGCAGCCGCCCGATGGCATCGCCCGTTTCGTGGCGCAAGCCGGCGGTGATGGCATAGCCCGCAAAGGCCGAGATGAGCGTGCCGGAGGCCAGCAACATATCGTTCGTCCGCGCCGCGCCCGTTTTTTCAAGGCAACTGAGCGCTGCAAAGACGGCCGCATAGGCGACAATCAGCGTAAACGCCTGCCGCGCGCGGTAGTCAAAGACCATGACCAGCAATATGATGGGGAAGGGATAACAGATGGCGTGCTGCTCCTGGAAGGGGCGCGTCGCCTTCAGCACAAAGAAGCTGAGAAGCGTAAGCTCAAGCATGACGCGGAGTAAATCCGTTTGCCTGGGCGCAGCGCCGTTTTCCGGCTTGCAAAACACCGCGACGCAGAGCGCGGCGTGGATTGCGTCGAAAACGATATACAGGGCTATCAGCATGGAAGACGCCCCGGAAACGAAGGCATCGGCGGTATATAGGCCCAGCACGAGCAGATAAACGAGGCAGACAATCCGCAGCACCCAGGCATTCTGGCGCTGAATATCCGCCTGATGGGTGAGATGGTAGTCTCTGTCCTGTCGCAGGAACCGTTTCAGCTGCTGCATACGGTTTCGGCCTCGTTTGCTCGGTTTTGTAAAGAAAAGCGTTCGTCGCGCCGCAGACCGGGACAAACGCCGAACCGTTTCTTGCTTCCGCCATGCACGCATTCGGGCCGAGGCGCATGGCTTTGCGTAAGCGGTCTTTCAATCGTCTTGCCACGGCATGGAGTGCTTCAGCCGGACGGCTCGGACGCGCGCTTCCCCGGCCCGGAAGCCCGCCGCCTCAATCTGCGCAACACAACCTGTTTGTGTCTCCCGCGCGTTGTGCGCGGACGGGACGCTGGACCTGTTTCATCCCTTTCATTCAGAAAAAGAAAAAAATATCATAATATTGTTTATTTAGTATAGTACTTTCGCCCCGTTCAGTCAATCTTGATTCCCATTTCTTCCACATTTTAGCGAAAACGGACGTCCGTTATATGAATAAATATGCGGCATGCGGCTTGAACCGCCGCGCGAAAACCGTTGTTTGCCTGATGCCGCTATGGTATACTGCTCCCAAAGCCCGCGCGAACAAAAAGCGCGCGGACGGGCGGAGGAACCGCCAAAGCCGGCCGTTTCACTGACGCGGGCCAGCCCCCCGCTCCAAACGCGATGTGCAAATTGCGTTAGAAAGGATGAACCTAAGCATATGGAAAAAACAAGCGGCAGGCGGGAGCTTTTGCGCAGCGTGAAATTTGTGTTGTTTTCCATGAGCGCGGGCCTTATCCAGATTGGAAGCTTCGCGCTGCTCAACGAGCTGACCGGCTTCCCCTACTGGCCAAGCTACCTGATCGCGCTGGCGCTCTCCGTCGTCTGGAACTTTACCTTAAACCGCCGCTACACCTTTCGTTCGGCCAGCAACGTGCCCGCCGCCATGCTCAAGGTGCTGGGCTACTACTGCGTGTTTACGCCGCTGTCCACCCTGCTGGGCGGCTATCTGGCCGATACGCTCCTATGGAACGAATATCTCGTTACGCTCCTGAATATGCTGCTCAACTTCGTTACGGAGTTTCTTTTCGACCGCTTCGTGGTGTTCGGCAAGACCATCGACACCAACGAGCTGGCGCAAAAGGATCGCGCACGGGAAAAGGACGTTTGAACCGGCGCATGCTTTTGGCATGATGACCCCGGCGCGTTTGGCCGTGAAAAACAACATGGGAAAAGGCGTTTTTGCAATACAGAGCGCCGGGCCGCACGGTTCTGGCGGCAAGCGGGATCGGCATGGGTGCGAGAGTTTTTCGGGCAAGACGGATCTCAAATAACGGCTTTCGCAGACGCGCTGGAGGCGGGCGGCGTAAACTGCGTCGATTTGCGCCTTTTCCAATCCCGCGCTTTGGTCCAGACTGGGCCGCGCGCTCCACGTCCGACGGGGCCAACTTCCTCAATCTGGCCGCGGCCCAGGGCAAGCTTGCTTTGCCTTCGTTGTGGAAAGAGGATTGAATCCCGTGCAAAATCAAAATTGGGTATCATTAGGTGACTCTTTTCAAGCTGGTGAAAAAATCGTATCTGGAATAGTTCCGCATACATGTGACTGTGGCTGTACTGATACGCAGTACGATTTTTTCGAAGATTTATCTTCACAACAAGCAGAAACCGTATACACTGCTGTAAAAGCACTCGGATTCTTGCCTGTAACGGATAGAGCCATCTGCGAGCTTAATAGCATTGCGACTAATGAAAATGTGGATGCACGTATACATTTTCCACGCGGGGTGCTATAACCAATCATATTTTTTCCTCCTTGGAATCATCGCAGATTCGCAATATTAATTCTTTATTTTCACTATCCAAAAAGATGGAGAATTTCGTAACACCTTTTTCAACCGCCAGATTGTTTAATATGGCTTTGGGTAAGCGCAAACGCATATCTTGTTGTAAAGTGTATGTATCTAAGTAAATGGGCTCCTTTTTCATAGCGGTCTCCTTTCGGACTAAATTTAGTCTTATTATAGCACAATATCAGGTCATTATCAAGCGCAGAATCAATAATAATACGTGAATTGTTTTTCTGGAAAACGCACATTCCAGAGTCCAATACACCTTTTTATCATTCCCTCACATACATTCTTGCAGGGTAAGTAGCCACCCGTCCACAGCAGCAAATCACACAACAGTATAAATTAATTAAGGGCTTCCGGAGTCAGCGATTGACCACGGAAGCCCTTAATTAAAGCTTTTTTCAGCTATTTTCGGCTGAAGAGGGTTTTTCCTATTATATTAAAAACCTGCATTTATATAGAGCCGTGCTGCGACATAGGAAGTCAATGCTCGAAATCCCAATATTCCCGTTTGCCGAGTGCACACCCTATGCACACCCCCAAGTTTCCGTTTGCCGAGTGCAAGGCGTAATACACCTGTATATCCCGTAGACGGAGCTTTTTCTTTTCACTCTACAAACGATAGAAAATAAAAAGCCCGCCAGAAAACCTTGCTGCCAAGGCCATCTTACGGCTACCGTGTTCAAAATAAAAACGCCAGCATTGTATCAATACTGACGTTCTT
>CAZWSI010000016.1:0-52306 GCA_964636405.1 uncultured Oscillospiraceae bacterium | reverse complement strand
AAAGTTATACCTGGCTGCAACGCTGGACTGCTATGACGGCGCTATTGTCGGTATGGCCGAGATATAGTCGTACGAAAACAGCGGCAAATCACGGCAAGTGGGGTTGATTACAAGCGTGTCCATTTGCATGAGGCCCGCCATGGCCGTGCCGTGCAGGAGGGAAACGTTTCCCAGCCCCTCCGCCTCGTACCAGTCCAGCTTGACCGAAAGCGGCGAGGCCTTAAAGCTTGCGTATTCGCCTGCGTCGCGCTTTGTAAGCGGGAAGCGCTCTGAAAGCTTTTGCAAAGCCGCGCGCATCATGCCTTCGTTCCCTTCTGCAGCGCGTCCGGCGCGGCAAGCCCCGCCTTGTGCAGCAGCGCCGAGCCGGCAAGCAGCGCGCCTTGCGCGACGATGTTCGTAAATTGCGCGATCCAGTTCATGGATGCCTCCGTAAAATCGCGCGAGGAAAGATACCCCATGGCGAGCATGAACACGAACGCGACGGCAAACAAGACGATAGCAAGAGGCTTTTTCACGCGCTTGGCTATCACGCACAGGCTTCCGCACAGGCCAAGGGTGCCGAGCACCGTAAGCACTACGAAAATCATGCTGCTTTCGTATACGGCGGGCGCGGCGGCCGCCGCGTGCACGGTGTTGCCCTGCTTAACGGTCAGCAGCGCAATCAGCGCCACTGCCGCAAGCACGAAGCCTGTGGTCTGCATGGGGAAAAACACCTTGTTGAGCGCGACAAAGTCGCACACGTTCAGCGCGTAGAGCAGCTTCCAAAGCGCCTTATACACGCCCGCAGTCGCAATCATGAACGTGCCAGCCGCAAAGAGCGCAAACGCGCCCTTGCTCATTTTGTTGTACAGGTCGCGCATAAGCAGCACCGCCGTTGCGGCAAAGAGCACAACCGGGATGAAATCCACAAGCGCCATCGTTACTGTCATTTTTTGCTCTCCTTCTCCGGCTTGGCCAGATGATAAATGGGCAGCAGCGGGAGGATGATGGGGGTCTTGTCCGCGTAGGCGACGTATGCGGGCAGCTTGCCGTAACGCCCCATCTGCCGCTTTTCAAGGCGCTGCGCGCCGTTGAACATGATGAATACGATGGCCACATAGCCAAGCGCAGAAATGAGCCATTGGCCCCAGTGATTCAGCGCCGTAAGGCCGCCAACGAAAACGCCCGTCCAAAACAGGATCTCGCCAAAGTAGTTCGGGCAGCGCACCATCCTGTACAAACCCTCGGTGGCGACCATATTGGGGTTTTTCGCCTTCTGGGCGCTTTTTTGCGAATCCGCAAGCGTTTCGATCACGAGCGCAAGCACGCTGAGCCCAATGCCGATCCAGGGCAGCAGCGTATCCCGCGCGCCGTTGTACTGGCGGTAGAACACGGGGCTGGTCTGCGCCACATACAGCGCCGCGACCCAAAGCCAGATAAACGCCTTCACAAAAATGGGCATGGTCTTTTCAGCCGTGGTCGCCTCGGAGAGCGTTTTGCGATAGGCCGCGTTTTTGATCTCGCGGTAGAGCAGGAAGCCCGAAAGCCGCAGGCCGTAGGCGATAAACAGGATGCACTGCAAATAGTGCGCAAGCTGCATGTTTTTGCCGAAAAGGAGCATGAGCGCCACGCCTATGCCCGATACGGCAAAGCCATAGCCGATGGAGAGAAAGTAAACGAACTTGTAGAAACCCACGGCGGAAAGCACCGCCGCGACGACCGCCAGAATCCAGAGGTATTGCCATCCCATTGCCATTGCGATAGACTCCCTTCCCTTTTACTTCTTAAAGCTATCCTTAATGTACTGTGCGAAGCTGTGCTCGCCGTAGCAAACGTCGCCCACCATTTCCTCCGTCAGCGTCCACTTGCTGAAGCGCAGGATGGCTTCCTTGCCGTTCTTCTTGAGCTTGTTGACAAAGGCCAGCACGTCGAAAAGGAACGCCGGAGCGCGCTTGATCACGGCCGGCTTGCCTGCTGCGGCAAAGCACATGTTGGCAAGCTCCTCATAGCTGTAGGTTTCCTTGCCGCCGATGGATACGGTCAGGTTCTTGTCGCCGATATGCTTGACAATATAGTCCGCGAAGTCCGGCGTATCGATCACGTTGGCGTGCACGGGCTTTTTGCCGAGGAGCGTAACCTCGCCCTTCTCGACCATGGGCTTGAAAACCTTGACGATATCGTAGAAATATCCAGTCGGGCGGTAGATGAGATAATCCATCCCGCTCTTTTTGAGCGCCTCCTCCATGAGGTATTTGGCGTGGAGCATGGGCACCTTGGGCGCTTTGTCGGCCTTGAGCACGGAGATATAGACGAATTTCTTCACGCCCGCGCGCTTGGCTTCATTCAGCAGATTCAGGTTGCCCTGATAGTCGATCTGGTAATTGTTGAGCGTAGCGGAGGTCTTGGTCAGGCCCACCGTGGTGATGACCGCGTCCGCGCCGTCGCAGAGGCCCATGAGCGCCTCGGGCTTGGTTACGTCGAGCTTTTTAAAGCTGTAGTTGCCGTTCAGGCCCAGATCGCGCTCGATCATATCCGCCGCGACGACCTCGTGCCCCGCCGCGAGAAGCGCGCGGAAGATATCGCTTCCAAGATTGCCATACGCGCCGGCCAATACGATTTTCATGATTCTTTCCTCCTGTTTATTACAATTCTAAGGGTTCCGTCGTGTAGGAAGCGGGCATGACGGCCATGCGGAAGAAGCGTTCCGCGCCGGACTCGCCAAGCACGCGCCGCATGGCGGCCGAGGAGGGATTCCCCTCAATCGCCATACGGTCGACAAAGGCCCGCAGGCCCGCAAGGTTTTCCGCGCGCGGCACGGTCTTTTCCCGGCAACCGTCCGCATAGGCCGCGACGGAATCCGCCAGCATGGAAAGGAGCGCGGCTTCGTCGCTTCCGCCCTTGATGAGCGAATAGGGCGCGCGCTCCTCGATATACCACGCGGGTTTTTCCGGGTAGTCCGCAATTTGCGCGTAGCGCGCGGCGACGCGCAAGAGTGCGGGGCAATCCGCACCCTTCGCGGTGAGATCGTAATACTCCACAAAGACCGCGCGTTTTTTGGCCATGGCCATCACGTCCACAAGCAGAAGCGGCGCGTCCGTGCCCGCGTTGGGCGTGCACACGAGCGTGGCAAGCTGCATAAGCCCACCCATCCCGCGCGTGTACATGGTAAAGAGGTTGCCCAAGCCCTCCGCTGCATATCTGCGCACGGAAAAGCGCAGCACAGGCAGGAGCCTGGGCGAACGCATGGACGCGTACCCGCCCGCGGGAAGCTCGGTGAGCGGAAAGCGCCCGCCGAAAGCCGCCGCGCTTTCCTCCAGCACCGATTGAAGCTTTTTAAACGTCATGACGCGCCCCCCGCTTACTTGTTTTTTTCCTTGCTGCGCTTGTCGTTGATGATGTTCATGTGCTCCTCCGTAATGAGGGTCACGCCGTTTTCTCTGGCCCACTGGACGCAGCCCTTGAGCGCGGTTGGAAGGAAGATGCGCGGAACCTTGATCATTTTCAGGCAGGCTTCGTCCGTAAATTTAATGGTGTCGTCGATGCGGTCGGCCGCATAGCGCACGGACTCGAGGCTCGCTTCCCGCACAGGCAGAATTTCCGGGTGCGGACGGCGGAACTTGGTATACCAGAAGTTCTTGCTGTCGCGATAGCCGTAGTCCACCGGCACATGCGGGAATTCGGAGGCCTTTACGCCGTTGATGATGGCGTTGTAATAGCGCTTCTTCATGAGAATCTTATCCACGCGCAGGATAAAGTGCGCGCCAAAGGGCGAGGTCACGCCGTTAAAGTCGTGATACGGGCCGGGATAGCCGTTCAGCTCGCCGGGCTTGTCATCCTGCGCGTTGTCAAGCTCGCGCATCCAGGTGCATTCCATCACCTGAAACGCCTCGGCGACGACCTTGGGGAAGACCTCGCCGGGGTTTGCGGCCGCCATTTGGCCGTCCTCGAGCGTAAAGCGGCAGTCCTTCATTTTTTCGGAGGGCTTGTCGCCAGGCCAGCCCAGTCGAACGACTTCCTTAAAGGTTTTTTTGTCGTCCGGGATAAAGTTTAACGCGCACTTGCCGTAGCGCAGCAGATGCTGAGCGGTATTGGACGAATTGCGCGTGCAAAGCAGCATGGCGTAATAATCGCGCCCGGCGATATAGTACGGCGCGACGAGCGAATAAGGCCCAAGCGAGGTGGTTCCGTCCTCCGCCACCGTGCTGACCAGGATGGTCGGCATGGGGAAGAAGGACGAGGTTTGATAAAAGTTGTCAACGATTCTGAGATTCTCAAAGCTGGACATGATTTCTCTCCTTTTTTTGATTTATGCAAGAATGCGCGTTGCGATGCGCAAAAGCAACTCAAAGGTCATTTCGGAATTGCTGTCGCAAATCAGAATGTTCTCCGCAAGAAACACGTCCATGCCCGGCGTCTCGTCCGCGCCGAAGCGCTGAAGCGCGGGCTTGACGCAGTCGGCAAGCTGCCGCACGAGCAGATTATGACGTTCGCCGAACTCGGAACGGGCGCTTGCGGAAAAGCTGTAGCCAGCCCACACAGACCGATATATGTTGGAAAAAGCGGTCACGCCCTCGTATAGCGCGGTAAGCGCGCCGCGGAGGCTTGCGGCCCTGCGGCAGCGCGCGCGCATGCGTTCAAGCGTGGTGAGCCAGTCCTCCAGCATGACCGCCGCGACCAGCATATCCTTGGAGGGGAAATAGTTATATACCGTTCCGACGGCAATGCCGCAGCCCTGCGCCACGCTTCGGATGGCGAGCGCGTCGTATCCGTGCGCGAGCAGCTCCGCTTTTGCGCACTTAATCATGTTTTCCCGAAGATTTTCGATCCGCTTCGGCACCGAACCGCCGTCCTTCCCGATTACAATTTATATGAACAGGTTCATATAAATTGTAACATAACTGTAAAGCTTGTCAAGCGGCGCGGGGAAAAAATACAGGGCATGTTCATGAAAGCTTTTCAGGCAATTAGGCGCTCTGTGCGCCTGTGTAATCGATTCTTGCGGCTTCGTTTTGAAGTTTTCTTCAAAATCAGCGCGAAAACTCTTTCTCTGCAAGCCGCAGACTTTTTCATGAACATGCCCTGGAAAAAAATTCTCTTAATTGGGATTTCGGCCGGGGGGGCGCGCCGTTGCGCAGCGGGTGACGATATGCTGCGACGCTGAAAGCTTGTCTCCCCAACTTGACACAATAGAGCTTGAGCGCCCCGCCGGCTCAGGAAAAATTGCGGGACGCTCTGTAGGCGCGGCCTTTCAGACAGCCGCTAGCTTCCAAGGAGCTGAAGCAGCAGCTTGGGGTCAAGCCCGCCGCTTTTCTGCCCGCCGCCGCCCATGGCCTGCACAAGCGCAAGCATCTGATCGGGCGACATGGGGGGCTTCGACGGCGGCTTATCCTCCTCGATGCGCACGCTGCGCTCCGCGCTTTGGCCGGGCGCGGGCGCGGGTACGTCCAGCGCGCGTGCAAGCGATTCAATCATGCTGTAGGGCACAAGCGGCATGATGGCGTAAACGAAGCGCTTTACGCCCTCGCGCCCATGCTCGGTGCGCACATAATCGCCCAAACCCACAGCGGCGTTCAGACCCTGCGACCACGCGTCGCGGACGTGTTCGGCTCTGCCCGCATCCGCGTTTGCGTTCGTGTTTGCGTTCGGCCCCGCGTTTGCGGGCGTATTCTTGGGCTGTAAGCCACCGATCGTCTGCTGCGGCATATCGCCACCTCCTTTGCTCCATCATACGCGGGCATCACAAAAAACGGAACTCGCGCATAAACTTGGAGAAAAGGAGGGGAAAGCACATGCAGGATGAAATCATGCGGCAGGCCGAGCAATACGCCGGCAGATCGGAGGCGGAACTGTTTGATGCGCTCCGGGGCATGACCGACGAAGCGCGCGCCTCGGGCGATATGAACGATTCAAAACTGGAGGAGATTTACCGCTTGCTCTATCCCATGCTGTCGGAGCAGCAGCGGGCGAAGATGCAGGAGGTACTGGCGCGTTTGCGGGGCTAAGGCAAAGCCGGGGCATGCCGTTTGCATGCGGCTGCTTCGTATTAGAATCGCGCTTCGGGCAGAAAGTGCTCGAATATAACGCAGTCGGCGCGCTGCTTCACCGCGCCAAATTCGGAGGGCGAGCGGATGGTCCACACCACGCGCATGGCCCCGAGAAGCTCGCACGCCCGCGCAGAGAGGCACTTTTCCCCATAGCGATAGGCGAGGAAATGCGGGCGGGTGGCAAAGTTTGACAGCGCGCGGCTCATCAAAAAGGCGAGCGGGCCCGGCAGGCCCTTGCGCGAATAGCGATAGGCCTGGGTGAGCTGCCCGCGCGTTACGTCCGGCGCGTGCTTATACAAATAGCGCACGAGAAACGGATCGAAGCTCTCCACGCAGAAAGGGCCCGGGTAGGCGGAAAGCAGCGCGAGCGTCTTTTCGCACAGCTCGCTTCGGTCGGCCTTGGGGCAGCTTTTCAGCTCCACAATGAGCGGCGCGGGGGCGGGGCGGCCGCTTTGCGCGTCAATGCCCCGGGCAAGCGCGTCGAGCGCGTCGGCGAGCAGCGGCACGCGGTGCGCCGTACCAAAAAGCGGCAGCTCCCTGAGCGCGGTAAGCGCATAATCGCACACCTTGCCCTGCGCGCCGCACGCGCGCACGAGCGAATCGTCGTGAAAAACGACAGGCTGTCCGTCCCTGGTGAGCTGCACGTCGAGCTCGACGCCGTAACCGGCCGCCGCGGCGCGCGCAAAGGCCTCCAGACTGTTTTCGGGGACGGACTGATCCTTTTCATACAGCCCGCGGTGCGCATAGCAGCGGCCTGCAAACGGCGCGCGCCGTTTGCGCCCGGCCGGCCAGGGGAAAACAAGAAAGAGCCAGACGCAACCAAACAGCGCCGCAAGCTCCACAACAAGATCGAATACCCGCCAGAAACCTTCCATACCGTTCCTCCCGCGGAAAATCTATTGTCATTATAACAATAATCATGTAAGATTGATATAGGTTGTTGCTCGTTTGCGCCATGCGCATCAACAGAACACCTGCTCTTTTAAAGAAACGGACGGTTCCACGCTATTTTCAATTTTTACAGCGCGCGCCGGCGCGCGGGACGGGAGTAAAACAGTGAAACTTAATTACAAACGCACCTTTTTAGTCGGTTTCGCCTTTCTTTCCATCTGCGCCTTTTGGCAGATGTACGACGCGGTCATCCCCCTCATTTTGCGCGATACCTACGGCATGAAGGACGGCCCGGCGGGCATCGTTATGGCCATGGACAATATCGTGGCGCTGTTTTTGCTGCCGCTGTTTGGCGCGCTGTCGGACAAGACGGGCCGCCGCATCCCCTTTATCATCGGCGGCACGGCGGCCGCGATCCTGCTCATGATCCTCATTCCCGTTCTGGATAACTGCCATGGCATATGGAACCACAACGTCTCCACCGCCGTGTTTGTAGTGGTGCTGGGCTGCCTGCTGCTGGCCATGGGCTCGTACCGCTCGCCCGCCGTGGCTCTCATGCCGGACGTAACGCCCAAGCCCCTGCGCAGCAAGGGCAACGCGGTCATCAATCTCATGGGCGCGCTGGGCGGCGCGTTCACGCTCGGCGCGGTCAAGTTCCTCGTCACCGAGGCCGACGGCATGAAGACCAACTATCTGTATCTCTTTATCGCCGTGGCCGTGCTCATGGGCGTGGCGGCGCTGACGGTGGCGCTCACGGTCCCGGAGCGCAAGATCGTTGCGGAGATGCGCGAAATCAACTACGGCGTGACCGAGGATGAGGATCAAAGCAAGTCCGTTGTGCAGGATGGCAAGGAGAAGCTTCCGCCGGATGTGCGCCGCAGCCTCATTCTCATTCTGGCCACGATTGCGCTGTGGTTTTTCGGCTATAACGCCATCACCACGGCCTTTACCAAGTATGCCACGGCCATGTGGTCGAGCGGCCTCGGCAGCGCCTCGACGCTCCTGCTGGTGGCCACGGTGGCGGCGGTTGTTTCCTATCTGCCCATCGGCAAGCTGGCTTCCCGCATCGGGCGCAAAAAGACCATCCTCATCGGCCTTGGCGTAGCGCTCGCCTGCTTCATTTTCGGCGCGGTCGGCGCGAAAAGCTTTTCGCCGCTCCTGTACGTCATGTTTGTGGCGGTGGGCTTTGCACAGGCGGCCGTTACGGTCAATACCTTCCCCATGGTGTGGGAGATTTCGCGCTTTGGCAACGTGGGCAAGTACACGGGCTATTATTACACCTGCTCCATGGCCGCGCAGGTGGTTACGCCGATTCTCTCCGGGTATTTGCTCCAGTTTTTCGGCTACGGCGTGCTGTTCCCGTACGGCGCGGCGTTTGTGGCGCTTTCGATGATTCCCATCCTGTTCGCCAAGTATGGGGATTCCAAGCCCGAGGCAAAGAAATCGACCCTGGAGAGCTTTGACACGGACGATTGACGGAATTGCACGTCCGCTTGCGCGGAAGCCCGAAACCGTCCGAAAAAACGCGGGCTTTTCGCAAGGTTTGCCTTGACAGGCGCGCTCTGCGCGGCTATAATACTCAAGTAAGCAGAAGCGCCCGCTTCTCACCTGCCGGCAAACGCCAGGCACGGTTGCAAACAGAAATTTGTACCGATTGGTGGGCGCGCAATGCGCCCACTATTTTATTTGGAGGTGTTTTGATATCGCTACTTTGGACCTGATGATCAATGAAGAGATTCGCGATGCAGAGGTTCGGCTGATCGATGAAAACGGCGGCCAGCTCGGTATCGTGGCAATTCGCGAGGCGCAGGCGCTTGCGGATTCGCGCTCTCTGGATCTTGTCAAGATCGCGCCCAACAGCAATCCCCCCGTGTGCAAGCTGATGGACTATGGCAAGTACCGTTTTGAAATGATTAAGCGCGATAAAGAGCAGCGCAAGAACCAGAAGATCATTGAGATGAAGGAGACGAGGCTCTCGGCCACAATCGACGTGCGCGACATGGAGATTAAGGCCAAGGCTACGAAAAAGTTTCTTGCGGACGGGAACAAGGTCAAGGTATCCATCCGTTTCCGCGGCCGGCAAATTACGCACGGGAGCATCGGCCTCGACGTGATGAGCGCCTTCTTTGAGATGGTGCAGGATGTCGCCGTCAAGGAGCGCCCGCCCAAGATGGAGGGCCGGAACATGTTCATGATTCTGGGCCCCAAGGCCGATGGCAAAGCCGATAGCAAGGCTGATAACAAGGCCGATAAAGAAGGAAAAAAGTAAACGCAGGAGGACAGGAACTACTATGCCAAAGTTAAAATCGCATCGTGGCGCGGCCAAGCGGTTTGCAACCACGAAATCGGGTAAGATCAAGCGGGGCAAGGCTTACAAGAGCCATATTCTGACCAAGAAGTCCACCAAGCGTCTGCGCGGGCTTCGCCAAGTTGGCTACATTGCCGAGTGCGAAGAGAAGAAGATCCGCAAACTGATCCCGTATAGCTGAGGAGGAAATGGATTATGGCCAGAATTAAAAGAGCAGTCAACGCTACCAAAAAGCGCCGCAAGGTATTAAAGCTCGCCAAGGGCTACTATGGTGCAAAGAGCAGGCAGTATCGGGCCGCGACCCAGCAGGTGATGAAGTCCATGGCCTACGCCTATGTGGGCCGCAAGCTGAAAAAGCGCGAGTATCGCAGGCTGTGGATCGCCCGTATCAACGCGGGTGCGCGCATCTGCGGCACCACCTACAGCCGCCTGATCAACGGCCTCAAGCTGGCGGGCGTAACCGTCAACCGCAAGGTGCTTGCCGAGCTCGCCGTTTCGGATATGAACGCCTTCCGCGAGCTCGTCGAGATCGCGTCCAAGGCAAGCGCGTAAGGCGGCCAAACGCACACAAAAGGAGGATGTTGCAAAGCATCCTCTTTTTCTGTATCCTTAAGCAAAGGGAAAGCCGGGGGCGAGCTTGTTTGCTCGCGGAAAGCATCGATTGGGAGGGGAGAAGCGAAATATGCTGGCAGAACGCATTACAAGCCGCGCAAACGAGCGCGTAAAGGCCGCGCGCGCGCTGGATTCGGCCAAGGGGCGCAGGGAAAGCGGACGGTTCCTGATCGAAGGCGAAAAGCTTGTTTGGGAGGCCGTTTCCTCCGGCATGGCGCTTGACGAGGTGTTTTTGGAGGAGGGCGCGCCGCTGCCCGATTGCCTGCCGGAAACGGCTCTGGTGCGCCCGGTAACGCGCGCCGTGCTCGAGGCCGTGACGGACTGCGCCACGCCCCAGCGCCTCGCGGCCACCGTGCGGCTGCCCGAAACCACCCCGCCCGCACGCTTCCCGGAGGGGCTGCTGCTTATTTGCGACCGCCTGCAGGATCCTGGCAATCTGGGCACCATCCTCCGCGCGGCCGACGCCATGGGCGCGTGTGGTGCGCTGCTTTCGCCCGATACGGCAGATCCCTACGCGCCCAAGGCCATCCGTGCCGCCATGGGATCCACCTTCCACCTGCCGGTCTGGCAGGGCCCGCTGCAGCCCGCGCTGGATGCGCTTGCCGCGCAGGGCTATCTGCTGCTTGCCGGGCACTTAAAGGGCGAGGAAACGCTTCCTGCGCTAGGCAAGCGGGTGGCGCTGGTCGTGGGCAACGAGGGCGCGGGCGTTTCCGACGCGGTGGCCGCGCGCTGCGCGCTGTACCGCCTGCATATGCCGGGCCGTGCGGAATCGCTCAACGCGTCCGTTGCGGCGGGGATTCTTCTCTATGAGCTTTCGCGGGGCATGGGCAGGTAGGGGCGGCGGGAAGCGCCCGGCGCAAAACAAAAAAAGCGTCCCGCGCAATGCGGAACGCTTTCTTTCATACAACCAATCAGACGCTTCTTGCAACCTTGCCGGAACGGAGGCAGCGTGTGCAAACGTTCATCTTTGTCGGCTTGCCGTCTACGACGACGTGTACGCTCTGAACGTTCGGCGCCCAGCCGCGCTTGGTCTTGCGGTTGGAATGGCTCACGAGGTTGCCGGACATAACGCCCTTGTTGCAGACTTCGCAATATTTGCCCATAAGTCCACCTCCTTGCAAAAAAATCGAACGCCATTATCCTAGCATACACAGGGCCGGATTGCAAGCATTATTTTACGAATCGCGCGGTTTTCGCTTGGGCGCCGCTTGCGCCAATGCTCCGTGGGGCTTGCAAGTTTATGGCGAATGTACGATAATATAGTAAACATCCATTATACAGATGACGGAGGAGCTAGCATGGGAAAAGCACAAAAAGTCTATACGGGCGCGCGCCGCTTTGCGCACAGGGGCCTGTGCAAGGACGCGCCGGAGAATACGCTGCCGGCGTTCAAGGCGGCCGTTGACGCGGGCTGCGAGGGCATCGAGATCGATATCAACATGTCCAGAGACGGCGAGCTGATCGTCATTCACGACGCGAACCTCACCCGCCTCACCCTTGGCCACCCGGAGAAGGCCACCAACGGCGTGATTGCGCGCATGACCTGGGAGGAGCTTTCCAAAGTGGAGCTCCCCTATGCCAACCATGTTTTAAACGACTTCCCCGAGGGCGGCTATGAAAACGAGTTTTACGCCATCCATCCTTACCGCCTGCTGGGGCAGGAGCAGGGGTGCTTCTACGAGGACGCGTGGAAGGCTGATTCTCGGGTGGCGGGCCTCATGCGCCTTTCGGAGCTGCTTGCGTGGCTCGAGCAGCACGGCGGGGATACCATGCTGGAAATTGAGTACAAGGCCCCCGGCATGATGCCGGCGCTCATGGCGCTGCTCGACAAGAGCGCCTATCGCGATAAGTGCATCGTCTTCTCGGGCGTGCCCGCGTACAATGAAGAGATTCAGTCCTTCTGCAAAAGGGAGGGAAAGCCGGAGGGCGTTAAGCTTGGCGCGAACATCCGTACTCTCACGCCCGAGCACAAGGCGCGCATGGAGAAGATGGATCTCTTTGAAATCGGCTTAAACGACAAGCATGTGTCGGAGGAGGATATGAAGTATCTAACCGATCATGGAATCGTGGCGTTGTCCAATCTGGGTGATTACCCCTATTGGTGGACGCGGCTTAACGAGCTGGGCATGTACGGCTTTAAGACCAACTACGCTGCCGATTATACCGAATGGTGGCTTCGCAACAACAAATAGGCGCAGTTCGTATGCCGGCGGCTTCGGATTCGGGCCGCCGGTTTTCCATCCTGCAAAAAGGAGAGCACCCGCATGCTTTTAACCTTCCTCGGCACGGGCGCCGCCACGGCCTATCCGCTTCTTTCCTGCCGCTGCCCAAACTGCGTCATGGCGCGCAAGCAGGGCCTTTCGGCATACCGGCGGCGCGCGTCGCTCTTGGTCAACGACGCTCTGCTTCTCGATCTCGGGCCGGATTGTCTCTCCGCTGCGGCCGCCTTCGGCGTTGACCTCACGCGCGTACGCTATCTATTGCAAACGCACGCCCATTCGGATCATTTTGACGCGGGGCATCTTATCACGCGCATTGCGGAATACGGGAGCGCAGAGACGCCGCCGCTCACCGTCTGCGCGCACGCGACCTGCCTTGCGGGCATGTCCTTCCGCTTGCAGCTCGAGGAACCGGGCGCGAATCTTTTCGATCCGGCGTGGCGGGCGCGGCTAAATCTCGGCATTCTGCCCATCGCGCACGGCGAGCGCGCGCAATTGGGCGCGTATGGCGTGACGGCGCTGGACTGCGCGCACGATCCCACGGCAGGCTCGCTTTTGTATATCGTCGAAAACGGTGAAAGCGCGCTCCTTTACGGTCTGGATACGCCGCAACTGACCGAACCTGCCTGGGCGCATCTGGCCGGGGCGCGTCCCCGTCTCACAGCCGTCGTGCTGGATCACACCTATGGTTTTTCCGTGCGCGGGGGCGGGCATATGGGCGCGGAGGAGGCGGGGGAGACCTTCCGCCGCTTGCGGTCGCTGGGGGTGCTTGCCGAAAACGCAAGGCTCTTTGCCTCCCATTTCTCTCACGAGGGCAACCCGCCGCAAAGCGAGCTTGCGCCGCGCGCGGAGGCGCTGGGCTATTGCGCGGCTTACGACGGCCTTCGCGCTGAGGTTTAGCGCGCCATTCGCCCGGCAACGGGCAGTTTTCCTGTGCTTCTCGCCGCCCGGAAGCTTTAGGAGAGAAACCCTTATTCCATGAAAACGCTTTTTTAACGGCCTGCGGGCCTGTACGAATCCGTGCAGGCCCGCCGTTTTACTCTGCTCTGCAAGCTTTTACTTAGCCGTCCGCTTTTTCCGGCGTGGGCTCGATGACGAGGCCGTGGGTTTTCCAGCGGCCCTTGAAATACACCACGAGCGCCACGCTCATGCCCACGATCCATCCAAGGCACCATGCAAAGCTCATGCTTTCGGCGGTGGAAAAGAAATACACGAGCACAAAGGCGGAGAGCACGCGCACGCACAAATCGAGCATGGTGGAGGCCATATAGCCGCGCATATAGCCCGCGCCCTGCACGAGGCAATCGGTGCACATTTTGATCGAGAGCAAGCAGTAGAAGGGTGATACGACCCGCAAGAACCGGCTGCCCGTTTCGACCACCGCCGTAGCCGAGCTGTCTACAAAGAGCCGGATCAACGGCTCGGAAAAGAGCTGGTAGAGCACGATAATGGGCACGGATACGATCAGCGCGATCATCAGCCCCGCGCGGTATCCCTCGAGGATGCGGTCCTGCTTGCCCGCGCCGAAGTTCTGCGCCGTGTAGGCCACAAGGCCCGTCGCCATGGTAAACATGCAGGTGATGGCGAGGCGGCTGATCTTGATGCCCGCCGTAAAGCCCGCGATGGTATCCGGGCCAAAGCGGTTGATGCGGCTTTGCACGAGCAAATCGCCTACGGAGATGGAGCTCTGCTGCAAAATGGCCGGGATGCTCAAAACGGCGATTTTCCGAAACAGGGGCGGGGAAAACAGAGGGGCGGGTTCCTTTGTGGCAAGCTCAAAACGCATGCGTTTGAGCAGCACGTAGCTTACCAGCAGCGCCGCCGCGCCCTGCGCGATAAAGGTGGCCCACGCCACGCCCGCCACGCCCCAGTCCAGGAAGCGCACGAAGATATAATCCAGCGCGACGTTTGCCAGCGACGAGCCCATGAGAAAATACAGCGGCATGGAGGTGTTGCCCAGCGCCTTAAAGATGCCCGTACAGATATTGTATAGATACACGAACGAGAAGCCCCAGATGGAGATGCTTAGATACAGCGTCGCGTCGTCAAGGAGCTCCGGTGGCGTATCGATCATGCGCATCAGCGTCCGGGAAAGCGCCAGCCCCGCGGCCGTGAGCGTTACGCCCACAAGGAGCGTCAGCAGGAGCGAGGTGGTAATGGCGCTGCGGAGCTGGGCTTTGCGCCTGCCGCCAAAGAGATTTGCGCAAACGACCGAGCAGCCCACGTTCATGCCCATGGCAATTGCGAGGAAGATGGAGGTGATGGGCTGCGAAGCGCCGATGGCGGCGAGCGCGTCCTTGCCAATGTAGCGGCCCGCGATTACGCTGTCGGCGATGTTGTAAAACTGCTGGAACGCCGCGCTGACAAGCAACGGAAGGGAATAGCGCAGCAGCTTTTTGACAACCGGGGTATCGTCTGTGAGATCGATAATCATGGCTGTTTCCTTGTTTTCTGGTTTAAGGCTGGTTATAAACGGGCAAGCAGCGTGTCCACGGCGGCGGGCGTGAGGCGCTCGTTCATTCCGCCCTGGCAGGCAAGGGCGAGCGCGCCGCAGCCGTTTGCCCGGCGGAGGCAGCTTAAGGCGCTTTCCCCGCGCAGCCAGGCAGCGATGAAGCCTGCGCAAAAGTTGTCGCCCGCGCCGGTGGCGTCGCACACCTCGGCGGGGAAGGCGGGCGCGCTGACGCATGCGCCGCCCGCATAGAGGCGCGCGCCCGCCGCGCCCAGCTTGACGACGAGCCGGTGGCAGCGCGCCGCAAGGGCCGCGCACGCGTCCTCGAGGTCTGTTCGCCCCGTGAGCCGTTTGGCCTCGTCGCCGTTAACAAAGAGCATGTCCGCGGTAAGCGCCGCTTCAAGCAGCCGCTCGGGCGGGATATGATCATAGCAGGCCGCGTCGAGCGAGAGCGTGCAGCCGTATGCGCGCGCCGCTTCGGCAAGCGGCAGCTCAAGCGCGTCGAGAAGCGAGGCGTGGATATGCCGGGCTTGCGGCGCAAAGCGCTCGAGCCCCGCCGCCATGCTTTCGCGATCATAATCGGGGGAAAAGGTGGCAAAGGAGCGCTCGCCGCCAAGGGAGAGCGCCGCGCTCACCGTGGTGCGTCCGCCGGACTGAATGCGCACGCCCTCCATGGGCATGCCAACTTCCCGCATGCGGGCGGCAGCAAGCCGCCCGGGCGCGTCGTCGCCCAGCAGACTGACAAAGACAGATTTGGGTACGAGCCGCGAAAAGGCGAAGGCGGTGTTGGCGGCGCCGCCCGCGTTCACGGCAAAATTCCGACAATAGACCTCCTCGCCGGGCGCGGGGAGCTTGGGCATGCCGCAAAAAATAAAATCGCAGCAGCTTACGCCCAGCGAAAGCACATCGTACAGTCGCTTCATTTCCATATGCCGATTGACGCCTTGTGCGCCTCGATATACGCGTCCACCAGACGGCACGCAAGCGACCAGGAGCCCACCAGCGGGTGGAGCGAAAGCGCCGTGCGCGCAAGATTGCGGTCGCGCGCGCGGATGGCGCGGGAGGCCAGACGCTCGTAGAGCTTCAGTTGCCGGATCATCGTTTCCTGCGGTGCGGGAACGTTTGCAAAGCGCATGGGCCTTACGCCGCCGTTTTCGAGAACGCAGCTTACCTCCACGATGTCGTCGCCCGCAAGGAAGGGAAGCGCGCCCGCGTTCGGCACGGAAAAGACCATCTGCACCGGCTCCCCCGTTTGCCACGCCCGCACGGCGTTTAGCGCGACGCCCGCGTAGCCGTCGTTTTCGAGCCGCGTATAATCGCTTGTGACCGGGTGCTGCTCGCAGCTTCCGCGCGCCGCGTCCGATTCCAGCGTCATATAGCTGTTTTCCCGTTCAAAGTAATATTGCAGGAACACGCGGATGGCCGTGTCAAAGTCGTTTTCAATGTCCACGTGCGAGAGCGCCTCGCTCATGCGCCGGTTGATGTCGCGGATGGCCTCGCCGCGCGTAACCCTTTGCCGTGCGAGGCTTTCCAGCGCCTTTTCCCGGTGATAGTAATAGTACAGATAACCGTTTGGAATCATGCCGAGGCTTTGCACCAGCGCGGGGTCGAAAAGACGCGCCTCCGTATCGGTATACAGGGCGGGGTCCGCAATCAGCTTGCCGACAAGCTCCTCGCCGCCGCGCCTTACGCTGGGGAACCACGAAAAATGATTGAGCCCAAAGCAATCGGCAATCAAGCCGCCATGGGGCGTTCCCGTAAAGCGCTCCAGCTCGCGAAAATAGCCCGAGGGCCCGTCGCACACGCCGATGACAAAATCATAGCCCGCGTCGTGCATGGCCTGCGTGACGAGGCCCGACGGATTGGTGAAGTTAAAAATGCGCACATTGGGCTCTGCCAGACGCTTTGCCCGCTCGCAGAGATCAAGGAGCGCCGGAATGGTGCGCATGGCCATGGCAAAGCCGCCCGCGCCCGTGGTCTCCTGCCCGAGCAGGCCCATGGAGAGCGGGATGCGCTCGTCGAGCACGCGGCCCTCGTCGCCGCCCACGCGCATGGTGGTGATGACATACGAAGCGCCGGAAAGCGCTTCGTCCGCGTCGGTCGTGACAGACAGCGCAACGTTCGGGTCAGTGCGCCGGGCAATGTGGCGGCTCAGCGCGCCATACATGGCAAGGCGCTCGGGATCGTTGTCCATAAGCGTCACCCGGTCAATGCCCAGCGCGCCCGCGCGGCTAAAAATGGATTTTGTAAGCAGCGGCGAGCGCACGCCGCCTCCTCCGATCACGGTAAGCTTCATTCCTCGGTTCACACGTCCTTTCGGGTTATTGGTGCGGCGCGGCGGCGGCCCGCACATAATCTTTATAGAAGAAGAATGGAATCACGCCCAGCAGGCAGGAAACGGCGGGTACAATGGAAATGGCGAGCATCGCGCCGCGCTTGATGGGTTCGGTAAGCGCCACCCCGTCTTGATAGCCCACGGCGAGCATCACAAGCATAAACGCCAGCGTGCCCAGCGCGTTCATGAGCTTGCCCGTGAAGGTCAGCGCGCTGAAGCACACGCCCTCGCTGCGCTCGCCCGTCAGATCCTCCATATAGTCCACGCTGTCCGCGATCATGGCCGTTTGCAGCACCATAAAGAAGCCCAGCGAAAAGCCCGTCATAAAGATCATGCCGCAGACAAGATAAAAATTCGCAATGGGCACAAAATACATGGCCGCATAGAACACGGCCGCAAAAAGCGAGGAGGCGATCATCAAATTGCGCTTGCTCACGCGCTTGAGCACGGCGGGCGCAAGAAGCGTCGCGGCGATCATTGAAATGAGGATGGCCGCGCCCATGATGGTAAAGCGCTCCGCGCTGCCGAAGGCGATCAGCGCGACAGTCGCCCCGCACACCTGAATAAGCACCCTTCCAAAGCCGAGCACACTGCCCAAAAAGACGAGCTGCAAGGGCTTATTGATCTTCACGGCGGCGAGCATGCCGCGAAGCGTCGGCTCCTTTTCGGATTGCGCGGTGCGCTCGCGGGTATTAAAGAAAGAGAGGGAAAAGAGCCCCATGCCCAGCGCAGATACAATGACAATGGCCCAAAGCCACCCGGCCTTGGTGGCCTCGCCTCCGCCGCTGCACCACTTTGCAATGCTCGCGCCCAGCAGGGTAATCACCCCGAGGCCCAGATTGCCGAAGGTGCGCGCGAGCGAAATGAGCCTTGTGCGCTCGTCCTGATCATAGGTCATCGCGCCGCTGAGGGCCCAATAGGGCACGTCGCAGAAGGTATAGGCCGCATCCCACAGCATGTAGGATACGCCGAAGAAAATGAGCCTCGCCGTTTCGCTCCAATTGGAGGGGAACGCAAAGAGCAATATGGTGAGCAATATGATGGGCACGATGCTGCTCGCGATGTACGGCCGGAGCTTGCCGTATTTGGTGTGCGTGCGATCCACGAGCACACCGATGATCGGGTCGTTCACCGCGTCCCATACTTTGGCGACGGTCATAATCGCGGTCAGCACGGCAAAGCCGCGCAGCGACAGGCCCGAAAAGGCGTAGATGACCGTCAGCAGGAAGGTGTTGACGAAGGTAATGGTCATGTTCTGCCCAAAGCCCGCTACGGCGTAGGACAGCTTTTCCTTGTAGCTGAGTTTTTCGTAGGTATTCATCTCATCCTCCCGTGTCGATGCGCGCGGCCTTTTTATAGGCGCGCGGCGTCAGTCCCGTGTGCCGCTTGAAGATCTGGTTAAAGTGGCTCAGGCTGTCGTAGCCAAGGCGGCCCGCCACCTCGAGGGTTGTAAGGCTTGTCGTGCGCAGCAGCTCGCAGGCGCATTCCAGCTTGATCTTGCGCAGGTAGGAAACAATGGTCTCGCCCTTGTATTTTTTGAAGCAGTTAATCACCACGGGCGGCGAAAAACCGCTCATTTGATAGATATCCTCCGCCGTGCAGTCGATGTACTCGGGGGAATGCACCTTGCGCAGCAGCGCGGAGAACCATTCGGGGTACACCTCGCCCCCCGCCATGCCGCGCGTATAGAGCAGGGCGAGCGCCTCGGCCAGCATCTCGCACACGATCACGGGGGATACGCCGCATACGCCGCCGCCGCCCCGGGTTACGTAGTTAATTTGTTCGGCCTTATTCAAAAAATAGGATAATTCCGTTCCGTCGAGCAGCAGGTGTTGCGGCTTGCTTTCGGACACAAGCGCCGCAAGGGGGATATGCATGGCCTCGCAAAGTGCCTCCAAGCGCTCGGCTGTTACGGCAAGATTTATGTGCGTGCAGGGTTCGCCTTCGAGCGGCAAAAACTGGTGACAGTCCCGCGGGCGGATAAAAAACAGCGTGTTCTGGGACAGAAGCTGCCGTTCTCCGTTGATAACGTGCGCGGTTTTGCCGCGAGTAATGATAAAAAACTCGTAGTGGGTGTGATTGTGCAGGCTGGTCTGCATGGAATCCCACCAGTGAAAGGCAACGCCATTCTCCCGCAGGGCCGAAACATTACGGGCGTCCACGGTTTCAACGTTGATGGGCCGCTCCGCGCGGAGAGAAGGGGAAATCGTATCCATATTCATATAATCCGGCTGTCTTTCATGATAGGCTCATCTTATCAGGACGGCGCGTCCGCGTCAATGGAAAAACGTTTCAGTCGTTCATAAAATTAAAAAAATCACATGAGAGGTTAAATTTGTGTGAGGACGGGGCGCGGACGGGATGCTACAATAAAAACACCAAGGGAAGGGGGAGAGGATCATGGAAGAAGGAACGAAGCTTATTCGGAAGCCGACCAAGCCTCTGCGCTACGCAATCGGCATGTTCGGCACGTCCATTCCGATCAACATGTTTAAAACCTACGCGGCCATCTTTTATGTGGACAAGCTTGGTCTCAAGACCACGCAATTCTCGCTTGTACTGCTCATCTATACCTTTGTGGACGCGATCGACAATCCGGTCTACGGCTTTTTGTCGGATAGCACGCGCGGCAAATGGGGCCGTCGCAGGCCGTGGCTCGTTATCGGCGCGCCGCTGCTTGCGCTGGCGTTTATCATGTTCTACAATGTGCCGGCGGGCCTTGCCGAAGGGTCGATTTTCTGGTACATGCTGGTGATGTATATTCTCACGGGCACGCTGGATTCGCTCATCAACGCCAACTACGGCGCGCTGTTTCCCGAGCTTTTCCGCACGGAGGGCGAGCGCGCCAAGACAAACGCCATGCGGCAGGTCTTTCAACTGCTGGCCATGGTCATCAGCATCGCGCTCACGCCCATCATCACCGAAAAGATCGGCTATTCGCTTACCGCCATCCTCTACAGCATTCTGGCCGTATCCGTCATTCTCTTTATGACCTTCGGCTGCCACGAGGATCCCGAGGCGCAGAACAAGCCAAGGCCGCAGCTCTTTAAAACGGTGTGGGATATCGCCAGGAATCCCAAGTTTTGGATCTACGGCCTGACAAACGCCGCCTTCTTTGCCTCGCTTGCCATCGTGCTGGCGGCCGTGCCCTTCTTTGTCAAGTATACCCTCGGCGAGGGCGGGCTTGGCTCGACCATCATGCAGGGAACCGTCATTCTCGTGGCCATCATCGGCATTGCCGTCTGGGTGCAGATCATGAAGAAAAAGACGCTTATGCCCACCTGGCGGCTCGCGCTCATCTGCGTATGCCTTGGCTTTATCCCGCTGTACTTCACCAACTCGCTCCTTTCCGCCACGCTGGCGCTCGTCATCTTCGGCTTTGGCCTGGGCGGCACCTGCGTAACGATGGATATCGTGGCGGCGCGCATACTCGACGAGGATTCCGCGCGCTACGGCGTGCAGCGCGAGGGCACCTTCTCGAGCCTTACGGGCATTCTCAACAAAACAAGCGGCCTGTTTTCCTCGCTGGCGTTTTATCTGGTGTACGCCCTCTTTGGCTTTGAAAGCGGCGAGAATCCCGGCCCCGCGCCGGGTGAGGCGGCCCGCTTCCTCATGATTATCTTTCCCTTTGCCGTCATGCTGATTTGCTGCGTGCTGTCCTTCTTCCTTAAGTTTAAGGCTGCTCCTGCGCGCGCCGTGGCTCCGGCGGAAGCGCAGACGGACGATACGGAGGCGTAAACGGGGATGCCGGAGCCGATCACAATTCGCCACAGGGTGGAAAAGGCCTCCGAGGGGCTTTACTATACCATCGACTTCCCCGTGCCGGCGGAGATGGCGCGCGTAACGGTTCGCTATCGCTATAAACGCCTCTCCGGCAGCGCGGGCAAAAGGGGCGCTTGCCCGGTCAACATCGTCGATTTGGGGCTCGCAGGGCCGGACGGCACGGTGCTCGGCTGGTCGGGGAGCGATAAAAAGAGCGTGTTTGTGGGCGAATACGAGTCCACGCGCGGATATTTGTGCGTGCCCGTCGCGCCCGGAAATTGGAAGATTCTGGTTGGCGCGTACAAGGTGGAGCGGGCCGGGGTAGAGGTGACCTACGAAATTGACTTTACCCCCAAGGCGCCCGCGCTGCTTTTTGGCGAGCTGCACTGTCATTCCGACGCGTCCGACGGACAGTACGATATCCCCACGCTTTGCGGCATGGCCAGCAAGCGCGGGCTGGATTTTCTTGCCGTCACAAACCACAATAATTATGCCGAAAATCTCCGTCTGCCCTCGGCTGCCGGCCTCACGCTCATTCCGGGCGTGGAGTGGACGCATTACAAGGGGCATATCAATTTTTTGGGCGCAAAACAGCCCTTTGGGACAACCTTTGTCGCAAACAGCGAGCGGGAGATGCTGCGAATCGTGGCGGATGCCAAGGCGCGCGGCGCGCTCATTTCGGTCAATCACCCCAAGGACGGAAATTGTCCTTACCTCTGGCAAAGCGACGATGCGTTTGATATGCTGGAGATATGGAACGGCCTCATGCGCCCGGCCAATAGCCGTGCCATTGCCTGGTGGACGGCGCTGCTGTGCCGGGGCCGCCGCGTGCCGGCCGTGGGCGGGAGCGATTTTCACCGCAGCCACGACGTGTTCCGCCTCGGCCGCCCGGTTAACGCGGTGTACGCCGCTTCCAGGAGCGCTTGCGATATTCTTGCGGCGGTGGCGGCGGGCAAAAGCTATGTAACCAGCTCCATGCGCGGGCCAAGGCTGAGCGTGCGCTGCGAGGGCGAGACCTTTGGCGGCACGGTGCGCGGCGGGGGCGCGCACAGCCTTTCCTATCGGGTAGAGCAGGCGGGGCGATTTGCCCGCTTGCGCATCGTGACTGACGCGGGCACGCTCGTTTTCCCCTGTAAGGGCGGGCGCGCGGAGGGGGAAGCGCCGCTTCCCGCGTGCCGCTTTGCGTACCTTGCGGTCATTGGACCGGGAAGAAACGGTCGCTTTCGCGCGGTATCCAATCCAATCTATTTTGAAAGCTGAGGATCGACCATGGACGCGTTTGAGCGCCTGAAGCGTGAAAAGAAACACTACGCGCGCCTGCTGACGCTGGAAAAACGCGTTTACAGGCGCGTTTGCGGCCTGTCGGCGGAATATGCGCCCTCAAGGGAGCCCGTGCCCGCCGCAGAGCGGGACGCGCTGCGCTACCGGCCCATATGGCCCGGCGGCGTGTGGGCTCGTTTATACGGCTGCGCGTGGTTCCGGCTGCGGGGCGAGGTGCCGGCAAGCGCAAGGGGCGCGCACGTGGTGGCGCACATCGAATTGGGCGGCGAAGCGCTGCTGTATAAAGGCCCGGAGCCCGTGGCGGCCATAAGCGCCACGCAGGATTTTATCGACGAAATGACGCCTGGCCGGGCCAAGAGCATCGTCGAGGTGGCCTCCTGCGCCCAGGGCGGCGAGCGCGTCCTTTTCGAGCTGGACGCGGGCTTCAACCACTTTCGCCCCGCGTTGCAGGGCGTGGGCGCGTTCCGCCGCGCGGAGCTTTGCGTGTGCGACGATGCGCTCAAGGCTTATTTTTACGATTATCTTACCGTTGCTTCCCTTTTGTCCGTGACGGAGGAGCCCGCGCGCCGCGTCGCGCTTTCCGGGGCGCTTGAGCAAAGCTATGCGGCGCTGCAAGGCTCGAGCAAGGCCGCGCGCGCCGTGCTTGCGCCGCTGTTTTGCGGCGAGCCGGACGCGCGCGCGCGCTTTACCGCCATGGGCCATTCGCACCTTGATTTGGCCTGGCTCTGGCCCCTGCGCGAAACAAGGCGCAAGGCGGCGCGCACCTTTGCGCACCAGCTTGCCAACATGGCGCGCTGGCCGGATTATGTATACGGCGCGAGCCAGCCCCAGCAATTTGAGTGGATCAAGGAGCGCTGCCCCGCGCAGTACGAGGCGATGCGCGCGCGCTTTGCGGCGGGTCAAATGGAGGCGCAGGGTGCCATGTGGGTGGAAAGCGACACAAATCTGGTTTCCGGCGAGGCGCTGGTGCGCCAGCTTTGGTATGGCAAGCAGTTTTTCAAGCGCGAATTCGGGAAGGATATGCAAATTTGCTGGCTCCCGGACGTGTTCGGCTATAACGGCAACCTGCCGCAGATTTTGAAAAAGAGCGGCGTGCCGTATTTCCTTACCATTAAGCTTTCGTGGAACGAGCACAACAAATTTCCGCACCGCAGCTTCGTGTGGAAAGGTATCGACGGCAGCGAGGTGCTTGTGCACATGCCGCCCGCGGAAACCTACAACAGCCCAGGCAGCCCGGCCTGCACGGCTTTTGCGCGGGATCATTATCCAGAGCGCGGCGACGCGCCCGAAGCGCTGCTTTTGTGCGGCATAGGCGACGGCGGCGGCGGGCCGGGCGAGGCGCATATCGAAATGCTGCGCCGCCAGACGCGGCTTGACGGCAGCCCCTCCGTTTCCTTCGGCACGGCGGCGGATTTCTTTGCGAGGCTCAACGAGCGCCGCGCGCTGCTTCCAAGCTATTGCGGCGAGCTGTACCTTGAAAAGCATCAGGGAACCTATACCACGCAGGGCGCGAACAAGCGCGCAAACCGCCTTGCGGAATACGCCATGCAAACCCTGGAGGCGCTCTGTGCGCTGGCCTATCCCGATTTTGCCGCGTATCCCGCCGGCCGCATCGACGCGTGGTGGAAGGAGCTTTTGCTCTATCAGTTCCACGATATCATCCCCGGCAGCAGCATCGCCCGCGTCTACGAAGAAACGCGGAGCCGCTACAAAGCCCTCCTCGCCGAAATCGGGGCGGAAACGCAAAGGGCGCTTGCGGCCGTTTCGAAAGGGGACGGCAAAAGCGTGTTCAATCCCGCACCGTATGCGCGCGAAGGCTTCCTTTGCGAGGAAGGCCGCTGGCAGCGCTATTCCGCACCCGCGCACGGCTTTGCGCGCCTTGCGGAGGCAAATGCCGAAGCACCTGCGCGCGGGGCGGATTTTCTTGAAAACGCATTTTTGCGCGTCGTGTTTAACGAAACGGGGGAGATTAGCTCCCTTGTGGATAAGCGCACGGGCCGCGAATACGCGCGCGGCGCGCTCAACGTGCTCCGGCTGTATCAGGACCCGTTTTTGCATTACAATGCGTGGGATATTGATTGGAAGTATATGGAAAAGCCCGCCGTTACCCTGCGCGCGTACCGCCGCGAAAGCTTTGCCGACGGCCCGCGCGCCGTATACCGCCATTTCTTTCGCCACGGCCGCACGCGCGTGACGCAGGAGGTCTATTTGCTGCCGGGCAGCCCGGTGCTGTATTTTCAAACGGAATGCGATTATCGCGAGTGCCTTCGCATGCTCCGCGCGGATTTTGATACGACCGTGTTTCCAGACGAGGTCCTGTGCGATATTCAATTCGGTTCGATCCGCCGCAGCGCGCACGATGCTACGCCGCAGGAGAAGGCGCAGTTTGAGATTTGCGCGCATAAATATGTGGATATTAGCGCCCGGGGCTTTGGCCTGTCGCTCCTCAACGACTGCAAATACGGCCACCGCGCCAAGGAGAATTTTCTTTCGCTCAATCTCCTGCGCGCGCCCGTATTCCCGGACAGGACGGCCGACCGGCATGCGCACGCGTTTACCTACGCGCTCTATCCGCACGCGGGGGCTTGCGGGCCGGATACGCTCCGCGAGGCCTATTTGCTCAACAAGCCGCCCGTGGTGTTTTCCGGCGCGCCGCAAAACGAAAGCAGCCTTGCCGAAACGGATAATCCCGCCGTCGTGGTGGAAACGGTCAAGCGCGCCTACGACGGGCGCGGCATAATCGTGCGTCTCTATGAGAGCCAGGGCAAGGCTGCCGTGTGCAGCCTTTCTACGCGCTTTCCGCACAAGCGGGCCGTTTCCTGCACGCTTCTGGAGGAGGACGGCGCGCTTGTCACCCTGAACCGTCTCACGCTTGCGCCCTTCGAGCTTGTTTCGCTGCGGCTCAGCGAAGAATAGGAGCGCGATATGTTTGATCTAACCGCGCTGGGCGAGCTGCTGATCGATTTTTCGCAAACGGAACCTTGCGGCGCTTCCGATGCGGGCGGCGCGCTTTTCGAGCGGAACGCGGGCGGCGCGCCCGCAAACGTGGCCTGCGCATGCGCCAAGCTCAACCTGCGCGCGGCCTTCATCGGCAAGGTGGGGAGCGACGGGCAGGGGCGGTTTCTTGCCGAAACGCTTGCGCGCGCGGGCGTGGATACGCGCGGCGTGCGTTACGATGCTTCCGCCTTTACGACGCTCGCGTTTGTATCGATCGCGCAGAACGGGGAGCGTGCCTTCGATTTTGCCCGCCGCCCCGGCGCGGATACCCGTCTGCGCACAGGCGAGCTGGATGCGGCGCTTCTTTCCGGCACGCGCGTGCTGCATGTGGGCTCCCTTTCGCTGACAAACGAGCCCGCGCGCGGCGCAACCTACGCCGCTGTGCGCATGGCGAGGGAAGCGGGCGCGACCGTAAGCTTTGATCCCAATTATCGCCCCGCGCTGTGGAAGGGCGCGCGGCAGGCGGCGCGGGAGATACGCGCCATGCTCCCATATGCCGATATCGTCAAGCTTTCCGAGGAGGAAACGGAGCTTGCCGCGGGCGTGCGCGATCCGCTCCTGGCCGCAAAAACGCTCGTTTCCGCCGGCGTGCGGCTTGCCGTGGTCACGCTCGGCGCAAGGGGCGCGCTGGCCGTTGCGGCCGGCGGCGCGGAGGTGTTTTCGCCGGGCTTTTCCGTGCGCGCCGTGGATACCACCGGCGCGGGCGACGCGTTTTTCGGCGCGCTGCTTGGGTTTTTGCTGGAGCATTCGCTGCTTTCGGCCTGTCCTGCGGATGCGCTTATGCGCGCGCTCCGCTTTGCAAACGCGGCGGGCGCGCTTTGCACGCAAAAGCGCGGGGCCATCCCCGCGCTCGCAGATAAGCATGCCATTCTTGCCTTTTTGCGGGCAAACGCACCCTAACTGATTCGTACGCACATAATCTTGGCCGCCTGCCCGCTGCCGCCCTTGCCGCGCGTGCCCACCACGAGCATGTTGTTGAACACCGCCGGGGTGGAGTCGATGCGCGAGCCGAGGTCGAGGTCGTAGAGCATGGTTCCGTCCGCCGCGTCGTAAAGCTTCATGTGCCCGCTGCGGTCGCACTGGATGAGGTAGCCCTTCATGTTTTCATCGTACACCAGCACGGGGGAGGCCCAATAGTCGCTCGATTGCTCAATGCTCCAGGCAATTTCGCCCGTCACGTTGTTGTAGGCCGTAATGCGGCCGCCGAGCGCATACGCGCCCGCGTCGTCCGGGGCGATTTCGCCGGACGCGTTTTTTAGCGCCGTGCAGCTTGTGGAGAAGATGACGAGCGACGAGATGTTGCCCTTGCCCACGGCGGGCGTTGCCACCGTGCCGCCGCTGATGTTTTCTGCGCCGGTGGAGCAGAGCACGGACTTTTCCCAAATAATCGCGCCGGTAAGCCCGTTGATCTTGCGGTGATACGCGTAGCCGTAGCCCGTGCCGAGCTCCGCCGCGCCCGTTTTGACCATGCTGCCCGTATATAGATAGATGGTGTTGGCGTCGTAGCCCTCCTCGATGACCACCGTCGAATCGGATTCGTCGGTGAGGTCCGTCACATATTTCAGCTTATAGGTGTTGAGATCCACGCATTGGAGCCTGCCGCCGTTGTCCGTAAAGAAGGCATAGCCGCGGAAGGCTGCCACGGAGCTTTCAATGCCGTACCAGCGGCTTCCGGCGGCGTCCTTTTTCGAGTAGCCCGAGCCGGAATACTTGTACTTAACCAAATCGCCCGGGTTGATTCCCACGGTGCCCGCCGCCGCGTCGAAGGTGGTGTTGAGCTTTGCTGAATAAAGCACGCCGTTTTCGCCGCCGTAGACGATCGTATCGTCCGTGATCATGGGGCTGGAATCATACGCCTGCCAGTCGCGGTCGGCAAAGTAGTCGTAGCCGCCGAACTTGTGCACCTCCTCGTTGGTAATGAGGTTGATCACCCGCACGTAGGCCTGCTTGTTGCCCGCCGTGTTCTCCACGGGGATGCCCTGCCCCACGTAAAGCAGGGGATAGCCGTTCGGATCGAGGCAGGCCGTGCCCTTGTTGACCACGCCCGTGACGATAGCCTTGCGGGTCTTGTTGCCCGTATCCAGATCGAAAAAGTAGATATTCCCGTCCATGGCGGGGTAGATGACCTCGGTAAAGCCCTCCTTGCTCTTAAACGCCTCGTCTACGCCCAATACGGCGCGCACCTCGGCGGGCCACTGCACGATGATGGGCTGGCCCGTCCAGCCGGTGCCGGTCCAGTTGCCGATGCCGCCGATGGACGCGTCCCAGGCCTTGCGCAATCGCTTATCGGAAATGGAGGCCGTTCCGTAGGCAAAGGCGTTGCGGTAATTGTTGCCGCCGAAGGTGAGCACGCCCGGCACAAGCGAATACTCTACATCGCGCCCAAAGGAAATGCGCTCGTCGCGCGAATAGCTGGATTTCTCCGAGCGCCCAATGGCGATATCGGTGGAAAAGCCGAGGGCGGAGGGGTTCGCCTCCTCGCTGCGCACAACGGATACGTCCGGCGGAAGCGAGGGCTTGGGCGTGGCGGTGGGCGCTGGCGTAGCGGTGGGCGCGGGCGAAGGCGTGGCGTCTGGGTCCGCCTCGCTGTTGTTTTCCTGAATCTTTTTGACAATCCAGACGCTGCCCAGCGCAACCGCGATTACGATTGCGATGAACAGAAAGAATTTTGGCTGATACCTGCGTTTTCTGCGTCTGGGCAACGGGAATCCCCCTTTTGCTTGGCTTGTTACGAAATTTTAATGCCGAATATCTTCATGCCCCGGGTGCCGATGACGATATAGTTGCCGTATACGGCGGGCGAGGCCTCGCAGTTGTGCTCCGCGTTGAAGCTGGCAAGGTGCGCGCCCGTTTGGCCGTCGATGAGGTGCACGAGGCCAGCGTTGTCCGCCTGCACGATGTAGGCGTTGCCGGCCGCGTCGTACACCGCCACCGGCGAGCTCCAGCCATAGTTGTCCATGTGGTAGGCCCAGCGCTCGCTGCCCGTGTTTTTGTCGAGCGCCACAAGCCAGCCGTCCTTCGTGTCGCCGTAGGTGTTGGAAAAGGGCACGATCACAAGGTCGGATATGCTGTTTTTGCCGAGCACGGCGGTTGCCTGCACGCCGCCGGACACGCTGTTCATGCTGGTCACGGTTTTTTTGTAGACCCAAAGGATCTGCCCGCTGACCGCGTCGATTTTATAGAAGCCAACCTCGCCGCTCATTTCGCGGTTTTTTGTAAAGTGCGAGGAAACGCCCGCGTAGAGGTAGGCCGTGCGGTTAGGCAGATCCGGCTCGAGCACGGGCGAGCCGTTCGCGTCGTCCTTGATATCCTGCGCCCATACGATGCGCATGGCGTTGAGGTCGATGCACTGCATAAAGCCGTCGTTTGTGGAAAGGTAGCCGTAGCCGCCCCAGCAGGCGATGCTGGATTCGTAGCCCAGCCAGAAGTTGCCAACGTCGCCCTGCGTGGTCGAGCCGCTGCGGCTGGCCTTATAGCGCATTTTGACGACCTCAGAGGGGTTCATGGTGAGCGCGCCGGTGTTTTCATCGTACACGGTATTGAGCTTGACCGTGTACAAAATGCCGTTTTCGCCGGGATAAATGAGCGTGTCGGTTTCCGCGTCCACGAGCGGAGAGGAGTCGTAGGCGTGCCACTGGCGCAGCGCGAAGGGATCAAGCTGCTTGCCGACCTCGTACAGCCTTGTAAAATCAAGGAGGCTGTAGGCCAGTATGCGGGTCTGCTGGCTTTCGGAGGCGTACATATCGCCCGAGCCGAGGTAGAGGATGGGGTAGCCGCGCGGGTCGAGCGCGCCCGCGCCCTTAAAGGGCATGTTGATCACGAGATTATCGCGGGTCTTCTCGCCCGTTTCCAGATCGATAAAATACACATGGCCCTGCAAGGTGGCGTAAATGACCTCGACAAGGCCCGCTTTATTTTTGGCCCAGTCGTACATATTCATGTTCTGCTTGGTCTTTTCGGGCCATTGCACCAGCAGGGGCTGGCCGACCCAGCCGCTGCCGGACCAGGTCTTGTCGGTCGCGCCGCCGTAGTCGCCGCGCAACATTTCGCCCGTGTCGATGGACCAGGCCTTGGAGAGCGATTTTGCCGTAACGGCGGCCGTGCCGTAAGCGGCGCCGCTGCGGAAGGAATCGCCCCGGAAGGTCACCACGCCGAGCATATCGGTATAATTCTCGCCCATGCCGAAGTCGATGGGCGTTTCGCGCGTATAAGCGTCCACCTGCACGCCGTTCACCTCAACCTGCGTTTCAAAGCCCCATTTGGCAGGCAGCGTATCGTCGCTTGCCGTCGGGGTGTCCAACATGGGCGTCGGCGTGGGCGTTGGCGTGGGCGATGGGGTCGGGGTCGGGGTGGGGGTTGGGGTCGCGAAGATCTGCTGAAAGACGTTTGGCTTGGGCGTTTGCGAAAGCCCCGCTTGCGGCTGCTGCGATCCGTCGCCCAAAAGCATCGAAAGCAGCACCGCGATGAGCGCGATGACGACGACGAGCGCAAGCAGCAGGAAATAGAAACGCGGCTGTATGCGGAGTCTTCTTTTTTTCTTTTTCTTTTTGTGTTGTTCTGTCAATGCTTTCCGCCTCACACAAGTGGTTAATAATAGGAAAAGTATAGCACCGACGGCGCCGTTTGTCAGTTTACGAATTGTGAATTATTTGCACGAGTATTGTCCCATGATGCAAAGCGCCGCCTTTAATCCGTCCACCGCGCTCGAAACAATGCCGCCCGCGTACCCTGCGCCCTCACCCACGGGGTAGAGCCCGGCGCAGGCGGGGGAGGCAAGGCGCGCGTTGCGCAGCACCCGCACCGGCGCGCTCGTGCGGCTTTCCACGGCGGTGAGCACCGCGTCGCCAAGATCAAAGCCCTTCAATTGCCGCGCAAAGGCCGTAATCGCGTCCGCAACGCCGGCGGCCATAAAAGCCGGCAGGCAGCGGCGCAGATCGGTGGGGGCGGCGGCGGGTCGGTAGCTGGGTAAAACCGAGCCAAAGGCCCGTGGCTTGCCGCCCGCGAGAAAATCCGCCGCGCGCTCGGCCGGGGCCGCGCCCTCGCCGCCCGCAGCGAAGAACGCGTCGCGCTCCAGCTTTTCGGCAAAGGCGACCCCGCCGAGCGCGCCCGGGGGATAATCCTCCGGCCCAACCTGCACCACGACGGCCGCGTTTGCAAGCAGCCCGTCGCGCGCGCGGTCCGACATGCCGTTGACCACTGTCTGCTCCGGCCCGGACGCGCTTGCCACTACGCGCCCGCCCGGGCACATGCAGAAGGTATATACGCCGCGCGCGCCGCTTTTGGCCGTCAGGTGATATTCGGCGCTTCCAAGTGCAGGATGGCCTGCAAAGGGGCCGTATTGCGTCGCGTCGATCACAGCTTGCGGATGCTCGATGCGAACCCCCGCCGCAAAGGGCTTGGGCAGCATCGGCACGCCGCTTTCAAGCAGCGTACGGTAGACGTCCCGCGCGCCCTGGCCGGTAGAAAGCACCAGCGCGGACGCGGCCTCGCGCGTTTCCAACCCGCCGCACGCAACGCGCACGGCCGTCAGGCGCCCGTCGTGCCTTTCAATGCCCGAAAGACGCGAAGAAAAGCGGAATTCGCCGCCAAGCGCTTCGATTCGGCTCACGAGCGCGGGCACAAGCCGCCTGAGCCGGTCGGTGCCGATATGCGGCCGCGCGTCGGTAAGGATATCTCCGTCCGCGCCGCATTGCACAAAGGTTTCCAGCACGAAGCTCGCGTACGCGTCGTTCACGCTTCGGGCGGTCAGCTTACCGTCGGAAAAGGTGCCCGCGCCGCCGCAGCCAAACATCACGTTGCTCTCCGTGTCGAGCGCGCCGCCCGCCCAATAGCGCTCCACGTCCGCAACGCGCTCCGCGACGGGTTTGCCCCGCTCCAGCACAAGCGGCGCGTAGCCGTATTGCGCGAGCAGCAGGGCGCAAAACAACCCCGCCGGGCCGCTCCCCGCGACGACGATCCGGCCGCGAAGGGGCTCCGCGCCGAAAACGGGCGTTTCCATGCGCGCGGGCGCGTAGGGGCGGATGTGCGAATCGTCGCGCGCAAGCAGCCTTTTTTCCGTTGCCGGGTCGCATTCCGCGCGCACGCGCAGCAAAAGATGCACGTCGTTTTTCTTGCGCGCGTCCACGGAACGGCGCAGCACCTCCGCGCGCAAAAGGGCGCGCTCGTCAACGCCGAGCGCTCTTGCAGTCAGCCTCCGAAGATCCGCGTCATCGCCGCCGAGCGGATATTTCAGCTCCGTAAGAATGAGGGACATGAGGGTCTCCCTTCTGCTACAGCTTAAAAAATGGAGGGCCGAAGCCCTCCAGCGAGAACAAAGCCGAGGAACAAAGCGGCGCGCTCTGCCCACGCAGGCGGGCTGCTATGTGCCCTGCCGGATGACCACCGTAACGGTGGTTTGCGAAAACTGGCTCGTGACCTCGATGGTAGTCGGCTCGTCGTCGATGAGCTGGGAAAGCGGCAGTGTGTAGGTGCCGGGCGCGAGGCCCGTTACGTCCACAAACACCCGTACGTCGCTGCGCTTGAGCATGCTCACAAGGCTGTAGCGGCCCGTGATCGTCATATCCACGGTCTCCGGCAGAACGGTCGCGGAGCAGCCATCGGCAAGACCCTCCACCTCGATGGGCAGGAGCGTGAATTCCTGATTGCTCGTGCTCTCGCGAATATCGAGCAGCACGGATACCGGGGCGCTGTCCAGCACGCGCACGCCCTCGGGTATGATCAGCTCCGACTCCACGGTGGCGCCGGTGCTGAGCCCGTTGACCGAGATCGGCTCGAGCAAAATGGAGGATACGGTGTCGAGCACGGCCTGCGCGCCTACGATGCGCACGCGGTCGGGCGTGGCGGTCGCGGCCACCAGCTCATGGTTTGCCGCCAGATCGTCCGTGCCCGTGAGGGAGTCCTCCACATTGACGGGGACCTCCTTCATGGCATAGATGGGGAGCCGCACGGTCGAGGAGGGGAGCGTGCCTACGATCACGTCCATATCGACAAGCTCGCCGTCCGCGTACAAAAGCACGTCGAAGGTGCTGTAAATGGTGGAGGTGCGTCCGTCGAGCGAAACGATGCACTCCGCGCGGGTAATGGGCGCGATATCGGTGAGCGCGCCGGAAATATCCAGCCTGGTGGTGGCGGAGAGCGCGTCCATGTCGGCCCAGTAGCCGGCGGGCACGCTGCCGGTAAAGGTCGTGGTGACGGGCACGCTCTTGTTGCGAAGCGAATCGATCTCGACCCTCACCGTCGCGGGCGTAACGCTCTGCACGACGCCCAGGGAGGAGGATATGCCAGCGGTAACGGGCAGCTCGTACGCGCGCGCCTCGCTGATGTTCTTCAGGCTCACCGTCGCCGTAATGGCGCCGGCGTTGATATAGGCATAGTTGGTAATCTGCGTGCGGATGGAAACCAGCACGTTTTGCAGCAGCTCCTCGCGGTCGCCCCGTACGCAGAAGCCTTGCGCGAGCAGCTCGGCCTCGCCGTCGAAGCTGAGCGTCACGTTCGGCACGCTCTTGGTGCGCACGGGCTTTTGATCGGTGAGCACATAGCCCCACAGGAGTATGGCAAACACCAGCGCGATGATCTTAACCGCCAGGTTTTTGGTAAAAAAATTCTTCAGCGCGGAAAGCAGCGCTGTTTTTCCGTGCTCATGACTTGTCATGCTTTTCCCTCCGCTTCGGCCAGATAAAGGCGGGCGCGTTCTGCGGCACGAACAGTCCCTCGAGAATATCGTGCAGCGCCTTGGAATCGATGTAGCGCACGAGCTTGCCGTCCCGCGCCACGGAGATGGCGCCGGTCTCCTCGGAAACCACCAGCGTAACGCTGTCGGAAACGGTGGAGACGCCAAGCGCCGCGCGGTGGCGCGTGCCCAGCTCGCGGGAAACGGTCAGATCGTCGGAGAGGGGCAAAAAGCACCCGGCTGCAAGCAGCGTTGTGCCGCGCACAATGACCGCGCCGTCGTGCAGGGGCGTATTGGGCTCAAAGATGTTTTCCAGCAGCGCGCCGGAGAGCACGCCCTCGATGCGCGTGCCTGTGCCGATGATATCCCCCAGACCCGTTTTGCGTTCAAACACGACGAGCGCGCCCACGCGCCTGCGGCTGAGGGAGAGGATGGTCTGCTGCACGTCGCGCACGACCTCGCCTGCGGACAGGGTGCTCGCCTCGAGAATGTTGCTGAGCCGCTTGCCGCTGCGGCCGATGCGCTCAAGCACCCGCCGGATCTCGGGCTGAAAGAGGATGACCAGCACAATGATAATGGAGCCGGATTTCAAAACGGAGTCCAGCACCCAGCTTAACGTGTTGAGGGAGAGGAGCTGGCTCACCACGGAAATCAGAAACAGCAGCCCGATGCCCTTGAGCACCTCGTAGGCGCGGGTTTCCTTGGTCCAGACGATGAGCTTGTAGAGCAGCACCCCAATGATGAGAATATCCAGGAGATCGAGCCAGGTGAACAGGGAAAAACCGCTGGTGATGGCCATGATAATCTCATCGTAGGACATGCGCCGCTCCTCCTTTCTCCGCCGGAAATGGTTCAAATACCGGGGCCGCCCGGCCGGGCAAAGCGAAATCAGTCGGGCAAGACATGCCCGGCCGCGTAGGTTTCAAATTCGAAAACCGCCTCGCGAAGCTTTGCACCGCCCATCGCGCCCGAAGCTTCGTACGATTGCAGCACGCGTGCGTTCAGTTCGGCGCGCGCCTCCTCGCCCGCGCCGTCAAGCTGGCGTTCCTCAACGGGCATATCGCCGACGTAACGAAGCTGCGTGGGCATGGCCTTTCTCCTCCAGCGTCTGCCGATGCAGACTACATTTGGTATTATAGCACAAATTCCTATGCCGCATATAGGAAAAAAGGAACTTTTTGTGCCAAAAAAGAGTCAATTCATAGGGCTGCGCGTCTCAACGCGCCTATAGCCCAAGCAGGAGCGCCCCACCCTTGCGGGAAAGCGCGCGCCAGCTTAAAAACGCGCCAAGCGCGAGCAGCGCGGTAAACACGGGCAAAACGCCATACCAGCCCGTGGCGAGCATAACGCCCACCGGCGCGAAGGTGAGCAGCATGCCGCCAAAGGTCATGATCATGGTCGCGGTGCTTTGCTTGACGACCTCCACATCGTTTTTCCAGTCCAGCTTGGGAAAGCGCAGATTCACCGCGAGCCCCAGCACGGCGGTAAAGAACGCATAGCAAAGCGGGGTGACAAAGAGGAAAAACAGATCCCATCCGGCAAGGCCGAGGCTCAGGGCGCATATGGGGCAGAAGAGCAGGAGCCCGGGCAATATAACCGTGAGGCTGACGAGAATCTTGGACAAAAACACCTCTCGCGCGGGGAGCGGTAGGCTTTTGACGATCCAGAGCGATTTTCCCTCCATGGAAACGGAGCTCGAGGTGGTGCCGGAGAGCACCACAAAGAAGCCGAGCGCGAGCGGCAGCGCGCCCCGCAGGCCGGCAATGCCGCTGTCGGCCAGGAAGGAGGAAACCAGATCCTTCTTAATCAGGAGCGCCACGGCGGCCGCAAGGAGCAGCACGGTTCCCATGGCGGTGTTGAGCACATAGGCGCTGGAGGCAAAGTAGCGCTTCAGCTCCTTGCCGTAGAGCGCGGAAAGGCGGCTTTGACGGCCGCTTGCGCGGAGGCGGAAATCCGCCTTGGGACGGCGGTTTGCGGCCAAGGCGGTGCTCAGCGGCTTAAAGAGCATGGCGAAGCCCACAATCAGCGCCGCGGCGACCAGCACGTTTACCATCAGGAATACGAGACTGCACCAGGCGTCGCCGCTTGCGCCCTGATAGTAAAGCGCGGCGGGCGCGTAGAGACGCTCGATGGAGGCGCGTATCTCCGTGCCCGGGATGGAGGCCAGCTTGGTCATCAGCCCGCTTGTGGAGAAGGACGCGGCCATGATGCCGCCAAAGAGAACAAACTGCGCGAGAATATTCGCGAAATTACGGTGCTTCATGCGGACGGTAACCGCCGTCACAGCGGTTCCCAGCACGCAGCCGGCCGCCATGGGGAGCACCGGCACGGCGAGCGTGAGCAGCAGCATCATGGGGTAGGCATAGAGCGGGTAGGGCGTGCCGCTTGCGGCCGCCCGGATGGAAATGAGCACGAGCGCGGGCACAAGCAGCAGCACCGAATAAAACAGGTTATAGACATAAAGCGTGGTCATGCGTGCGGCGGCTACCGCGCGCACGGATACGGGCCACGACATGAGCGTATCGTAATCGCCGAAGGAAAAGAGCACGCCGCGCACCTGGAAAAGCGTCATCATGAGCGTAAGCGCGCTTGCGCCGATGGCCATGAGCCCCAGCGTCGCGGTGGGCGCACCCGCCGCGTCCATGATGGAAAGCATGGCGGAGCCGTAGGTCACGGATATGTTGCCAAAGCACACCACCAGTACGACCAGCAGCAGTATCCCCCGTCGGTTCTTTTTAACGGCCGCCTCGTCCGTGCTGTGGCGCATGCGGTTGATGCCAAAAAGCGAGCTGAGCTGCAATTTGGCGAGCGTCCAGTAATTACGCATCGGCTTCGCGCTCCGTTTCGGTCAGTTCGAGGAAGAGATCCTCCAGCGAACCCATGCCCTTGACCTCCTGCATGGGACCCGCCGCAATCAGCCTGCCGTTTTTGATGATGGCAATCTTGTTGCAGAGCTTTTCAGCCACCTCCAGAACGTGCGTGGAAAAGAAGATGGCCGCGCCCTCGGCGCACATATCGTGCATAATGCCCTTGAGCGTATGGGCCGCCTTGGGATCGAGCCCCACAAAGGGCTCGTCGAGCAAAAGCAGCCTCGGCGCGTGGATGAGCGCCGATATGAGCGCAATTTTCTGCTTCATGCCGTGCGAGCAGGAGCCGATGAGGTCCCCGAGGCGCCCGGTCATTTCGAACGCGTCTCCATAGCGCCGGATGCGCTCCGTGCGCGTTTTTTCGTCCAGCTCGAAGATATCGGCGACAAAGCGCAGATATTGAATGCCCGTGAGATGATCGTACAGGTCGGGGTTGTCGGGAATGTAGGCCATGACGCGCTTGGCCGCGATGGGATCAGCCTTGACGGAATGCCCGTCGATGGCGATGCGCCCGCCGTCAAAATCCAGAATACCGGCCACGGAGCGCAGCGTGGTCGTTTTGCCCGCGCCGTTGTGCCCGATAAAGCCGAATATATCGCCGCTTTCTACGGTAAGGGACAGATCGTCCACAGCCCGAAACTCTTTTCCGTAGGTCTTGGTCAGGTGCTCGATTTGCAGCATGATTGCTTACCTCCTAATTTTACACAATATACTATAACATATCCTGGAGCGCACGGCCAGTAGCATTGACAAATTCGCGGCAAATTCATTAGAATGGAACCGTATCATGCGGCTGTGAAAACGGCTGGAGGGGTGATTGGTTTGAAAAGTGCAAAGCCGGGCCGGGGGCCCTCCATGCTGGGCGGCGTTGTAAGCGCGCTCATCGGGTTGTTCGGCGTGCTTTGAATTGTGTTCGTGTCCTCTATGGGCGGCGGGCTGTTCGCGCTCTTTGGCGTGGTTTTCGTGCTGGTGGCCGCCGTGCAGGCGATTTACCATTTCCGTAACGCCACGGGCAAAAACCGCTATTCGGCCTTCGACGTGACCGACTCGTCCGAGGAAAGCGACCCCCTAAACGATCGCTTCGGGCCGGGGCGTGAGAACGCCGCGAGCGGGGAAGCGCAGGGCGAAAGCGCCTTTTGCCCCTATTGCGGCGCGCAAGCGGAGGGAGATTACGCGTTTTGCCGCAAATGCGGGAAAAAGCTCCCGTAAAGAATTCGGGCCGAGGCGGACAGAATACGCGACGTACGGACAGGCCGGGGCGTGGGCGCGCCGCGCACAATAAACGCATGGCCGTCCGCTCCGCAAGACAGCTTTAATTTGGAGGAGAGCATGAAATACGGATTCGTAAAGGTCGCCGTGGCGACGCCCAAGATCCGCGTGGCGGACTGCATGGCCAATGCGGAGGCCATTCTCGCGCTCTTTCACCGCGCGGAGGCGGACGGGGCGCGGCTTTTGGCGCTGCCAGAATTGTGCGTCACGGGCTACACCTGCGGGGATTTGTTTTTGCAGGACGCGCTCTTGGAGGGGGCAAAACGCGCCCTTGCGCGCGTTGCAGAGGGGACGCGGGGGAGCGATATGCTCCTTGTGCTCGGCTTGCCGCTCGCGCTCCATAACGCGCTGTACAATTGCGCGGCTGTGCTGCAAAAGGGCCGGGTGCTCGGGGTCGTGCCCAAAACGGCGCTGCCCAACTACGGCGAGTATTACGAAAAACGGCACTTTGTGTCCGCGCCCGCCGCGCCGGATACCATTGAGCTTTTAGGCAGCACCGTGCCCTTTGCCGACGCGCAACTTTTCTGCTGTCGGGAGCTGCCCGAATTTGTCTTCGGCATTGAAATCTGCGAGGATCTCTGGTCGCCCCGCCCGCCGTCGGTGGGCCTTGCGGGGCGCGGCGCGACGGTGATTGTCAATAGCAGCGCAAGCGACGAGGCCGTGTCCAAGAGCGCGTACCGCCGCCAGCTTGTGCAGGTGCACAGCGCCAAGCTCAACTGCGCGTATCTTTTCGCGAGCGCGGGCGATGGGGAGAGCACGACGGATCTTGTGTTTTCGGGCCACGATATGATTTTGGAGAACGGCTCCATTCTGGCCGAATCCATCCCCTTCGGGCCGGGCTATGCCGTTTCCGAGGTGGACGTGGCGTTCCTTTCCCGGGAAAAGCGCCGCCTCGCGCGCGGGCTCGACGTGGTTTGCACCCCGGCGCGCGTGCCCTTTTCGCAAGAGCCTTCGGAAGCGAAGCTGACCCGCTGCTATTGGCGCATGCCCTTCGTGCCGGATGATTTGGCCGAGGCGGACGCGCGCTGCCGCGAGACACTGCAAATCCAATCGCAGGGCCTGAAGAAGCGCATCGAGCACGTTGGAGCGGACAAGCTTGTGCTCGGCATTTCCGGCGGCGTAGATTCGGCGCTGGCGCTGCTTGTATGCCGCGATGCGCTCGCGCTGCTGGGCCGTCCGGCCACCGATATAGAGGCCGTCACCATGCCGTGCTTTGGCACCACGCGGCGCACGCGCGGCAATGCGGAAAAGCTTTGCGACGCGCTGGGCGCGCCCTGCCGTGAAATCGACCTGTCCGAAGCCGTGCGGCGGCATCTGTCCGATTTGGGGCATCCGACGGACAAAACCGACACCGCCTATGAAAACGCGCAGGCGCGCGAGCGCACGCAGGTGCTGATGGACACGGCCAATATGGTAAACGGCCTCGTGGTGGGGACGGGGGATCTTTCCGAGCTGGCGCTGGGCTTTGCGACCTTTGGGGGCGATCATCTGTCCATGTACGGGGTGAACGCGGATGTGCCAAAAACGCTCATCCGCGCCATACTGCGCTATGTGGCGCGCACGGAGGGCGGCGCGCTGGCGCCCGTGCTCGAGGATATCGTGGCGACCCCCGTGAGCCCCGAGCTGCTGCCTCCGGCGGACGGCGCGATACGGCAGATTACGGAGGAGCTGGTTGGCCCGTACGAGCTGCACGACTTTTTCCTGTATCATATGCTGCGCCGCGGCGCGCCGAGGGAAAAGATCCTGCATCTTGCGCGCTATGCCTTCGGCGGCGAATATGACGACGCGACGCTCGAGCGCTGGCTCGACCGCTTCTACAGCCGCTTCTTCTCCCAGCAATTCAAGCGCTCCTGCATGCCGGACGGCCCGCGCGTGGGCAGCGTTGCGCTTTCGCCAAGGGGGGATTGGCGCATGCCGAGCGACGCGTCCCCCGCCGTGTGGCGCGAATAGCGCGAGAACGCCGCGAAAGCGCGCCCGGAAGGCATGCTCCGTGATTTCCACACATATCCTGATGTATGGAAACAAGCTGCCATGAAAACAAACTGTTGCTTTGCGGGTGCGTGGATACGCCGCCCGTATGCGATCATACGCTCATGGGCGAGCGCTTTTACCGCTTTATGCTCCGCGTCGAGCGTGCGAGCGGCGCAAGCGACCTGCTTCCCGTCACGGCCGCGGGCCGCTTTTTGCCGCAGGGGCTTGCGGCGGGCGCGTTCGTGTGCGTCGCGGGGCAGCTCCGCAGCTATGCGGGCCGCCTCGCGCCGGAGGGGGAGCCGCGCGCGCCGCGCCTTGTCCTCACGGCCTTTGCACGCTCGGTGCAGCTTTGCGAAGGCCCCTGCATGCGCAACGAGCTCGCGCTTTCCGGCCGCGTGTGCCGCCCGCCTGTGTACAGAACTACGCCGCTTCGGCGCGAAATCACCGATTTGCTGCTTGTCTGCGAGCGCGCCTACGGCAAGGCGGACGCGCTTCCCGTCATCGCGTGGGGCAGGAACGCCCGCCGCGCCGCCGAGCTGGTTCCGGGCGAAACGCTGTGCCTGACCGGCCGGCTCCAAAGCCGCGATTACGACAAGCTTCTGCCCAACGGCACGGTGGTGGTGCGCACGGCCTACGAGGTGTCCATGGGCGGCTTTGAGCGCGCGCATGGGGCGGACGCGCCGGTATAGACTTTCATGCCGGGGGGAGGGCCCCGCGCGCCGCGTTTCCGGCCGTTTTCTTCCTTAAATAAATAGAACGCCCCCAAACGCGCCACACTACTGGCATGCTGTATGTATTGCTCTTTCTGGCGGGCGGCGCGCTCTATGTAACGCTGGAGCTTTTCTGGCGCGGGCGCAGCCATCCGTCCATGTTCGTGGCGGGCGGGGCTGTGCTCGTGCTTTTTTACGGCGTATTCACCTATTTTCCGGCGCTTTCGCTGCCGGTCAAGTGCGTGCTCGGCGCGGTGCTTATTACGGCGGTGGAATTTATCACGGGCGCGGTGGTTAACGTGCGGCTCCAGCTCAAGGTATGGGATTATTCCGCGCTCCCGTATAATCTCTATGGGCAGATCTGCCTGCGTTTTTCCGCGCTGTGGCTCCTCCTGTCCGCGCCCGCCTCTGTGCTGGTGGATTTTGTTTACAGTTTTTCAAAGTCGTGATACAATGACTTAAAGTTATATATAGGTGGTAGAATGCGGATTTTAGGGATTGATCCCGGGTACGCGATCCTCGGCTACGGCGTGATCGATTCGTCGGGCACGCGCCTTGCGGCCGTGGATTACGGAGTTGTGGAAACGGCGGCGGGCACGCCCTTCCCGCAGCGGCTGGACAGGCTCTACGAGGGCGTACAGGCGCTCATCAAGCTGCACCGGCCCGAGGTGGCTGTGTTCGAGGAGCTGTTCTTCTACCGCAACACCACCACGGCCATCTCCGTGGGCGCCGGCAGGGGCGTAGCGCTTCTTGCGGCCCAAAAGGCCGGGCTTCCGCTGTATGAGTATACGCCCATGCAGATTAAGCTTGCCGTCACGGGCGACGGCCACGCGGACAAAACGGCCGTGCAGGATATGGTGCGCGTGCTGCTGGCCCTTAAGCGCGTGCCCAAGCCCGACGACGCGGCGGACGCGCTCGCGGCGGCCATCAGCTTTGCAAGCACCATGTTCCCCGCGCGCGGGGATTATTTGATTCGGTAAGGAGGGTCGCCCTTGTACGCTTATATTCGCGGGCAGGTTTTCGAGGTGCTGCCGAACCGCGCGGTCGTGGAGGCCGCCGGGGTGGGCTACGAATTGCTTTGCAGCGCTGCGACCCTCAAACGCCTTGCGCCTGGCCGGGAAGCGCGGCTTTATACGCACCTGCACCTTGCCGAGGACGTGATGGCGCTCTACGGTTTTTTTGATACGGCCGAGCGCGATATGTTCCGCAGGCTGCTGGCCGTAACGAGGGTCGGGCCCAAGCTCGCGCTCTCCGTGCTCTCGAGCATGAGCGTGCAGGATGTGGCGGCGGCTATCGTAACGGACAACGCGGCCGCCTTCGACCGCGTGCCGGGCATGGGCCGAAAAACCGCGCAGCGGGTGTTGCTCGAGCTCAAGGAGCACGTTCGCACGGAGGAGATGCTCGGCGGCAGTGCGCCGGCCGACGCGGACATGCGCGCGGAGGCTGTCGCGGCGCTCGTTTCGCTCGGCTATGACGGGCTTTCCGCCTCGCGGGCCGTCACCGCAGCGCCCGCTGCCGAGAGCGTGGAGCAATTGATAACCATGGCGCTCAAGGGCCTTGCCAAATAACGATTTTAAACGCGCGGACAGCGCCGAGAGGGGAACGTTGGAAGAACGCCTGATCACCTCCTCCATGCGCGAGGAGGACGCAAAAGCCGAATACAGCCTGCGGCCCAAATTTCTGGGCGAGTACATCGGCCAGGACGCGGTCAAGGAGCACATCCGCATCTATATCGACGCGGCCAAAAAACGCGGCGAATCCCTGGATCATACGCTCCTGTACGGCCCGCCGGGCCTTGGCAAAACCACGCTCGCGGGCATCATCGCAAACGAAATGGGCGTGTCGCTGCGCGTGACCAGCGGCCCGGCCATCTCCCACGCGGGCGACCTTGCGGCGCTTTTAACCAACCTCGCGCCCGGCGATGTGCTCTTTATCGATGAGATTCACCGGCTCAATGCCAGCGTGGAGGAGATTCTCTATCCCGCCATGGAGGACTTTGCGCTCGATATCATCATCGGCAAAGGCCCCTCCGCGCGGAGCATCCGGCTCGATCTGCCGTATTTTACGCTCATTGGCGCGACGACCCGCATGGGCATGCTGACCTCGCCCTTGCGCGACCGCTTCGGCATCAAGGAGCAGCTTGATATGTATACGCCCGAGGCGCTTTGCGAAATCATTACGCGCAGCGCGGGCATTTTGTGCATTCCCGTTGCGGACGAGGGCGCGATGGAAATCGCCTCCCGCTCGCGCGGAACGCCGCGCATTGCGAACCGGCTTTTGCGCCGTGTGCGCGATTTTGCGGAGGTGCGGGGCACGGGCGCGATCAATCTTGCCGCGGCGCGAGAAGGCCTTTCCATGCTCGAAATCGACGAGCTGGGCCTCGACGCGGTGGACCGCCGCATGCTGGAGACGATGATCGTCAAGTTTCTCGGGCGGCCCGTCGGGCTCGATACCATCGCGGCGGCGACCGGCGAGGACGCTACGACCATTGAGGACGTATACGAGCCGTATTTGCTGCGCCTCGGCTTTTTGGCCAGAACACCGAGAGGCCGCGTCGTTTTACCGGCGGGCTACGCGCATCTTGGTTACTCGGCGGACATGCAGCAGCTAAAATTGGAGGTATAAGGCCGATGAGACGGAAGGAAATGCAAAAGCTTCTCGACGAACGGGCGGAGCGCATCGACCTGCTCGACCGGCGGATCGAGGCCATGGAGCAGCTTGTAGACAGCTACAAAAAGCGCGAGCAGTCCGTTGTGGACGCCATGAGCAGCCTGCGCGAAAGCGCCGACCGCTATAAACAGGAGAACGAGGAAAAGGCCCGCGAGCTTATTTCCACCGCGCAGGAGCGCGCGCGCACGGTGCTTTCCGACGCGCAGCTTCGCGCGCGCACCATGGTGGAGGAGGCGGAGGAGAAGGCCTCCGGGCTGCTGAAATCCGCGCGGGAGCGCAGCGCGCGCCTGCTGACGCAGGCCGAGGCGAGCGTGGCGGAGTATGAAACGCTGCTGGCCGCCTATAACGAAACGCTCGAAAAGAACGCCTCCGAGGCGGCTGAAAGCGCGGAACGCTTCGCGCAGTATATGCGCGGCAGGAAAATGCCAAAATCCACCCTTGGCGAGGAGGTTTCGGGCCTGTCCAGCCTGCCCTACGCGCAGGAGGTGCGCTTGCCCAACCCGGCGGACGATCCCGTGCAGCTCATGCGCAACATATACAAGCTTCAAAACCGGGATATACCGCAGCCCAGGCGGCAGCCCGCGCAGCCCTATACGCCTGCCCGGAGCAAGGACGACGCGCCCCAAGCGGAGCCGGGCGGCTCGGCGGAATTCTGGGCCAGCTTTACGCCCCGCGCGGAACCAGAGCAGCAGCCCGCCCCCGCGCAGGAGGCGGCCCCCGCGCCCGAGGCGTCCGTTGTGTTTTACGCGCCGGCTGCCGCGCCTGAAGCGTCCGCGCCGGAGCCGAAGCCGGAGGACGAACCGGCAGTAAATAAAGCGTCCGAGCCGGAGCCGCAAGCAGAGCCTGTGGTGGGGTTCGACTGGGAGGCGGTTAAACAGCGTTATGGCGCGCAGCCGCGGCCCGCATCGAACGGAAGCGAGTCCGTGCCCGATTTTGATTGGGACGCGGCGCTGCGCGATTTGGACAGCGGCGCGTATGCGGCCTCGGAGCCAGCCCGGCAGCAGCCGGAGCAGCCGCCCGCCGAGCCAGCGCCGCGGCAGCCGGAGCCGGAGCCGCAGACCGCGCCCGAATGCGGCTGGACGGAGCCGCCCGCGCGGGCGCCGGGCGCCGGGCGCTATGCTTCCGCGCAACCCGCGCCGGACGTGCAGCGGGACGTGCAGATTCAGCACATACCGCGCCACGCCGCGCAGGAGGAGCCGCGTCTCGAGCAGTCCGCGCCCGCATATCGGCCGCAGCCCGAAAAGGGGCCGTCGGTTGGGATTTCGTGGGGCGAGATCATGCCCGATCTGGACGCGCCCATGCCGCCGCGCGAAAGGCTTTCGGCCGACGCGGCCGAACCCGTGCCTACGGTGCGGCAATTTGTAGCGACAGACCCGCGCGAGGAGGAGATCTCCCTCGACGCGTTGCTGGATGAAATTATCCGTGCAGGAGAGAAGAAGAGAGAATGAGCAACAAAAACAAAGAAGCGGAAGGCTTCGTAACCCAGATTGCGTCCCGTGGCGAGGATTTTCCCCAGTGGTACACGGACGTGATCCGCAAAACCGACATGGTGGACTATTCCGACGTGCGCGGCTGCATGGTCATCAAGCCCTACGGCTATCGCGTGTGGGAGCTGATTCAGCAGCAGCTGGACGCGCGTTTTAAAGCTACGGGGCATGAGAACGCCTATTTCCCGCTGTTTATCCCGGAAAGCCTCCTTAAGAAGGAAGCCGAGCATGTGGAGGGCTTCGCGCCCGAGGTCGCGTGGGTCACGCACGGCGGGAGCGAGGAATTGGCGGAGCGCCTTTGCGTGCGCCCGACCTCCGAAACGATCATTTGCTCCATGATGAGCCGCTGGATTCAGAGCTGGCGCGATTTGCCGATGCTGCTGAATCAGTGGTGCAACGTGGTTCGCTGGGAAAAGAACACCCGCCCCTTCCTGCGCACAAGCGAGTTTTTGTGGCAGGAGGGCCATACCGCGCACGCTACCTTCGAGGAGGCGCAAACGGAAACCATGCAGCAGCTCGAAACCTACCGCGAATTCATGGAGAACGTGCTCGCGGTTCCGGTCATTTCGGGCCGCAAGAGCGAGAAGGAGAAGTTCGCGGGCGCGTACGCCACCTATTCGCTCGAGGCCATGATGCAGGACGGGAAAGCATTGCAAATGGGCACGTCGCACAATCTGGCGGATCACTTCGCCAAGGCGTACGGCATTCAATACCTCAGCAAGGAGGGGCGCCTGACCGATTGCTTTACCACCTCCTGGGGCGTATCCACCCGCATGATCGGCGGCTTGATCATGGTGCACGGCGATGATCGCGGCCTTGTCATGCCGCCGCGCGTCGCGCCCATACAGGTGGTCATTCTGCCCATCGCCCTGCATAAGCCGGGCGTGCTGGAGAAAGCAAACGAGCTGTTTGCGTCGCTCACAAGCGCGGGCTTGCGCGTAAAGGTGGACGATCGCGAGCAGAGCGCGGGCTGGAAGTTCAACGAATGGGAAATGAAGGGCGTGCCGGTGCGCATCGAGGTTGGCCCGCGCGATATCGAGGCGGGGCAGGTCGTGGCCGTGCGCCGCGACACGCTGGAAAAGAGCACGCTGCCCATGGCCGGCCTTGCGGACGCCCTGAAGGCGCTGCTGGACGACGTGCACGCGGTCATGTTTAAAAAAGCCCTCGTCTTCCGTGAGGCGCGCACGGCGGACGCGGAAAGCTTCGACGCGCTCGCCGAGGGCGTGCAAAGCGGCTTTGTGCGCGCCTACTGGTGCTGCGAGCGCGCGTGCGAGGACGAAATCAAGCAAAAAACCGGCGCGACCACGCGCAACATGCCCGTGCGGCCCGAGGAAATGCCAGAGGGCGCGGTCTGCGTGCATTGTGGGCGCAAGGCAAAGGCGCGCATGTATTTTGCCAAGGCGTATTAACGCGCGAAAACGGGCAAAGCGGCTCCGCGCCCCGCGCGCGGGCTGAAAATACAGGCAGGAGGGATCGCAATGCAGTGGGATGAAAAGCAAAAGCGGCAAGCGATTTTAACGGCCGTGATGCTGGTGCTCACGTTCGGGATCACGGCGCTTGTTCGCATCGACATCCATTCGATCACGGAGGCGGGCACGAACGCGGACGCCGGGGTGTATGTCAGCCTTGGCGACGTGTGCGTGTATGCGTCGGTGCTGCTGCTCGGCGGGCCGTGGGGCGCGCTGGTATCGGCCGTGGGGTCGGCCGTGGCGGATATCGTCGTAGGCAGCTACGACTATATCATCGGCAGCATCCTCATCAAGGGCGGCATGGCGTTTTTCGTGTCGGCCTTTTGCCTCAAGTGCGATAGCTGGAAGCGCTGCCTCGTGATCGCGGCGCTTACGGAGACCATCATGGCGCTGGGCTACTTCCTGTATAATCTGCTCATCCGCGCCCAATACAGCGTGGCGGCGCTCGAGCTGCCGCTTGATTTGGCCCAGGGCATCGTCTGCGGAGCCGTGGGCATGCTCATTTTGAAATACCTGCCCGCGCGGCGGCCGGACGCAATGCCGAAGATCAAGCGCAGGCGCGTAGAATAGCATTTATCAAACCAAGGAGTGAAGAAACATGGCAAAGAAAACGATTGAAGATGTCAACCTGCAGGGCAAGCGCGTGCTTGTGCGCGTGGATTTTAACGTGCCCCTCACGGAGGACGGCGCGGTGGCGGACGATAAGCGTATCGTCGCGGCGCTGCCGACCATCCGCTATCTGCTCGAGCATCACGCAAAGGTCATCCTTTGCTCGCACCTGGGGCGTCCCAAGGGAAAGGTCAATCCCAAATATTCGCTCGCGCCGGTGGGCGCGCGCCTTGCCGCGCTCCTGCCCGATACGCGCGTGTGGATGGCGGACGACGTCATTGGCGAATCGGCCAGGGCGGCCATTTCCGACATGAAGGACGGCGAAATCGTCCTGCTGGAAAACCTCCGCTTCCACAAGGAGGAGGAGGCCAACGATCCTGCCTTTGCAAAGGAGCTGGCCTCGCTTGCGGAGCTGTATGTGTCCGACGCTTTCGGCACGGTGCACCGCGCGCACGCCTCCACGGCGGGCGTGGCGAGCTATCTTCCGGCGGTTGCGGGCTTCCTCATCGGCAAGGAGCTGGGCGTGATGGGCGAGGCGCTTGAAAATCCGCAGCGGCCCTTTGTCGCCATCCTCGGCGGCGTAAAGGTGTCCGACAAGATCGGCGTGATTACAAACCTTCTCAACAAGTGCGACCAGCTCATTGTCGGCGGGGCCATGGCCTACACCTTCTTCAAGGCCAAGGGCTGGGAAACGGGCACGAGCGTGGTAGACGAAGACAGCGTCGAGCTGGCCAGCAGCCTCATGCGGCAGGCCTCGGAGAAGGGCGTGGAGCTGCTGCTGCCTGTGGACACCGTGATTGCGGACAAATTCGACGCGGACGCGGCGCACAAAACCGTGGCGTCCGATCAGATTCCCGCAGGCTGGATGGGCATGGACATCGGCGAAAAGACCGTCGCTTTGTTTACGGACGTAATCGTAAAGGCGAAAACCGTGATTTGGAACGGCCCCATGGGCGTGTTTGAGTTTCCGGCCTTTGCCGAGGGCACCAAGGGCGTTGCCCGTGCGTGCGCGGCCTGCGAGGGCACGACGATCATCGGTGGCGGCGATTCGGCCTCGGCGGTCAAAAAGCTTGGCTTTGCCGACAGGATGACCCATATCTCCACCGGCGGCGGCGCGTCGCTGGAGTTCCTCGAGGGCAAGACGCTGCCGGGCGTGGCGGTGCTCAACGATAAGTAATCGCCGGTCGACAATCGTCCGTTACGCGCTGAAAAGCGCACATTCAAAAGAAAGGGAAGGTTTTTGCCCCGCAAAAGCCATGGAAAAATACATGAGAAAGCCCATCATTGCCGGAAACTGGAAGATGAACATGACCCCCGACGAGGCCGAACAGCTCGTCGTTTCTCTCATTCCCCTAGTCAGGGAAGCCAAGTGCGAGGTGGTCGTCTGCCCGCCGTATGTGGATTTGGCTTGCGTCGGCAAGCTCCTCACGGGCACGAACATCAAGCTGGGCGCGCAGAATGTGCATTGGGCGCCCAAGGGCGCGTTTACGGGCGAGATCTCGGCGGACATGCTCTGCGCCATGGGCTGCGCCTACGCCATCGTGGGCCACAGCGAACGCCGCCAGTTCTTTGGCGAAACGGACGAGACGGTCAACAAGCGCGCAAAGGCCGCTCTGGCCGCGGGCATTACGCCCATCGTCTGCGTGGGCGAAACCCTGGAGCAGCGCGAAAACGGGACGACGGACATGATCGTGTCCAAGCAGACCGTGGCCGCGCTTGCGGGTATCGAAGGCGCGGAGGTGCAAAAGCTGATCGTCGCCTATGAGCCCATCTGGGCCATCGGCACGGGCAAGACGGCCACCGCAGCGGACGCGAACGCCACCATCGCCGTTATCCGCAGCGCCATCGCGGGCGTTTACGGGCAGGAAACGGCGGATGCCGTGCGCATCCAGTACGGCGGCAGCATGAACCCCAAGAACGCGGCGGAGCTGATGGCCATGCCTGAAATCGACGGCGGCCTCATCGGCGGCGCGAGCCTGAAGGCGGAGGATTTCTCCAGGGTGGTCGACTACTGATGAAGCCTGTAACCGCATTAATCATCCTCGACGGCTTCGGCTGCTCGGAGGAGCAGGATTTTAACGCCATCCGCGCGGACGGTGCCAAGCACGTAACCGCGCTCTGGAACGCCTATCCCCACACCACCATCGGCGCAAGCGGCATGGATGTGGGCCTGCCCGACGGGCAAATGGGCAATTCCGAGGTGGGGCATCTCAATATTGGCGCGGGGCGCGTGGTGTATCAGGAATTTACGCGCATTTCCAAGAGCATCGCGGACGGAGATTTCTTTGAAAACCCCGCGTTCCTCGGCGCGATTGAAAACTGCAAGACGCATGCTTCCGCGCTGCACCTGATGGGGCTATGCTCGGACGGCGGCGTGCATTCGCACAATTCGCACCTGCTCGCGCTCGTCAAGCTTGCGCGCGATAAAGGGCTAAGCCGCGTATATGTGCATTGCTTCATGGACGGCCGCGACGTGCCGCCCTCAAGCGGCAAGCATTATATCGAGGCGCTCAACGCGGAGCTGTGCGCGCTGGGCTGCGGAAAAATCGCCACGGTTATGGGCCGTTACTACGCCATGGACCGTGACAATCGCTTTGAACGTGTGGAAAAGGCGTACAACGCGCTTGTGTGCGGCGAGGGCGAAACGGCCGCGAGCGCGGAGACGGCCATGCAGAAAAGCTACGACGCGGGCGTGACGGATGAATTCGTGCTGCCCACGGTGGTGCTCGAAAACGGGAAGCCCACTGCGACGATCGCCGCAAACGACAGCGTGATCTTCTATAACTTCCGACCAGACCGGGCGCGGGAGATTACGCGTGCGTTCCTGTTTGAGGATTTCACCGGCTTTCCGCGCAAAAAAGGTTTTTTCCCGCTCTATTACGCGTCCATGACGCAGTATGACAAGAGCTTTGATCGGCTGCTGCACGTGGCGTTTGCGCCGGACGGGCTTGATAACACGCTCGGCGCGTATCTGGCCGCGCAGGGCAAAACGCAGCTCCGCATCGCGGAAACCGAGAAGTATGCGCATGTGACCTTCTTTTTCAACGGCGGCGTGGAAGCTCCCAACGCGGGGGAGGAGCGTTGCCTCATTCCCTCGCCCAAGGTCGCGACCTACGATCTCAAGCCCGAAATGAGCGCCTATGAGGTCGCGGAGGAGGCCGTCAAGCGCGTGGAAAGCGGCAAGTATGACGTGATGATCCTCAATTTTGCCAACCCCGATATGGTCGGCCATACGGGCGTGATGGAGGCGGCCGCGGCGGCCGTGCACACGGTGGACGCGTGCGTAAAGCGGGTGGTCGAAGCCATTTTGGCTTGCGGCGGGCGCTGCGTCATCACGGCGGATCACGGCAATTGTGAAAAGATGTGGGACGAAGCGGAAAACGTGCCCTTTACGGCGCACACGACCAACCGCGTGCCCTGCATTCTGGTGGACGACAGCAAAAAGGACGCGAAGCTCCGCGCGGACGGGCGCCTTTGCGACCTTGCGCCCACGCTCCTTGCGCTCATGAAGCTCCCCGTTCCGCCGGAAATGAAGGGGAAATCTCTCATTGTTTCCTGATTCGGGGGAAAAGCGCGCGTATTTTGCTTGCATCGAGACTATGGGCGTGATATAATCGCCCATGCAGTTGTAACGGGAGGAAACCATAAATGGAACTTGCAGCGAACATCGTTACGATCATCTTGTTGGTCGTTTCCGTATTGTTGGTCATCACAGTGCTGCTACAGAAGACCAAGAGCGCCGGCATGGGCGCGGCCTTCGGCGCGGACACACAATCCTTTACCGCAAGGGGCAAGGCGGCGAGCCGTGAAGCGAAACTTCAGAAGATCACGATTATCCTCGGGATCACGATGGGTGTGCTCGCGGTGGTGCTGACCATTCTCAACTAAGCAGGAAGGGCAAAGCAACGGAGCGGCGCACAAAGCATGTGGGCCGCTCTTTTCATAGCAACGAGGGAGAGGGGAGAAAAGGCATGCCTCAGCATCAGGGCGTCAAAATGCTGGCGCAAAACAAAAAAGCGCGGCACGATTACTTTATTGAGGACAGCCTCGAGTGCGGCGTCGCGCTCACGGGCACCGAGGTAAAATCCGTGCGCAACGGGCAGCTCAACCTGAAGGATTGCTACGCGCAGGTAAAGGACGGGGAGCTGTATGTCGTGGGCATGCACATCAGCCCCTACGCGCAGGGCAACATTTATAATCACGAGCCCTTCCGCACACGCAAGCTCCTCGCGCACAAGCGGGAGATATTGCGCATGGGCGCAAAGCAGCAGCAGGACGGCATGAGCCTTGTGCCGTTGGCGGTATACCTTAAAAACGGTCGGGTCAAGGTCGAGGTCGGGGTGGCCAAGGGCAAAAAGCTATACGATAAGCGCGCCTCCATCAAGGAGCGCGACGCGGATCGGGATATGGAACGAAGATTGAAGGGGGTGCGCGATTAAATGAGAACGCTGCCGTACACAAAGGACATATTGGAGGGGATCGCGAAGGAATACCCCACGCCCTTCCATATCTACGATGAAAAGGGAATCCGGGAAAACGTCCGCCGCCTGTACGAGGCGTTCTCGTGGAATCCGGGCTTCCGGGAATATTTCGCGGTCAAGGCGCTGCCCAATCCCGCCATTTTGCAGCTTTTGCATGAGGAGGGTTGCGGCGCGGACTGCTCGTCGCTTACGGAACTCATGATTTCCGAGGCGTTGGGCCTTTCCGGCACGGATATCATGTTTTCTTCCAACGATACGCCCGCCGAGGAATTCCGCTTTGCCCGCCGCCTGAACGCGCTTGTGAATCTGGACGATATCACGCACATCGATTTTCTCGCGCGAAACGGCGGCATCCCGGAAACCGTCTGCTGCCGCTTCAATCCCGGCGGCGCGTTTATGCTGGGCAATACCATCATGGGCAACCCGGGCGACGCGAAATACGGCTTTACGCGCGAGCAGCTCACCGAGGGCGTCAAGCGCCTCATGGCGCTGGGCGCAAAGCATTTTGGGCTCCACGCCTTCCTTGCCAGCAACACCACCGACGATGATTATTATCCCACTTTGGCCCGCAAGCTGTTTAAAACGGCCGTCGAGCTGCGCGACGAAACAGGCGCGGACGTTCGCTTTGTCAATCTCTCCGGCGGCATCGGCATCCCGTACCGGCCGTACGAGAAGGAGACGGATATCGCCTATATCGGCGCGGAGGTGGAGCGTATCTATAACGAGGTCGTGCGTCCGGCGGACATGGAGCTTTCTCTCTTTACGGAGCTGGGCCGCTATATCACGGGCCCCTACGGTTGCCTCGTCACGCGCGCCATCCACCAGAAGAACACCTACAAAAAATATATCGGGGTGGACGCGTGCGCCTGCAACCTCATGCGCCCGGCCATGTACGGCGCGTATCATCATATCACGGTTATGGGCCGCGAAGCGGAGCCGCTCACCCAGCTTTACGACGTGGTGGGCGCGCTGTGCGAAAACAACGATAAATTTGCTATCGACCGTCCGCTGCCCAAGGTGGAAATGGGCGATTTGCTGGTGATCCATGATACGGGCGCGCACGGCCACGCCATGGGCTACAACTATAACGGCAAGCTGCGCTCGGCAGAGCTTTTGTACAGGGAGGACGGCTCCGTGCGCCTCATCCGCCGCGCGGAGACCCCGGCGGATTACTTTGCCACGCTGGATGTGCTCAAGCTGTTTTAGCCCTATTGACGGAAGCAGCGCCGTAAAGCGGGCCAACCCTGGAAGAATGGCCCTTGGCATGCCGACCCTCCTTGAACTGGAAGCGCTGGAGCAAACTGCGGCGCTGTGCGCGGAGCTGGGGCTGGATTTTTGGAGCCGAACGTGAATCTGCCGCACTGTCAGCCCGAAGCGCTTGACGCACAAACGCTTCGGCCGCTGGCGGAGCGCCACGGCTTGTTTATTCACCTTCCATTTGCCATATGCACGCCCACGACGCGTTTGCCAAGGCAAATCACCTCGCGTTGTGCGATGGCGAAATCGATCTGCGCGCCCGCCTCGCGCTCGCCCGCGCGCAGGGCTGCCGCGTGGTGCCGGAAACCAAAACGGCGGACGCGCTGCGCCTGTCCGTCACGCGCCTGCCGGCGCTGCTTGGGTGACGAACGGAGAAACGTGCGACTGTTTTCGATAGAGACGCTTGGCGCGACCATTCGGCAAAAACTGGCCCGCACACACGAAAGACACATCGACTTGCATCCTTTGCCGCCGCTGCAATTTTGGATAGATAGAAAACAGATTGCGAAAAATGCGCAAAGCGGTTGCAAAAGCTCCGCGCAAAGCATATACTGAACGTACCCATTATGGGGGCGAACTGGTTTCGACGGGGATCGTGGAGGCCGGATAAGCGAGCCGAAGCCCCGTGCTTCGTTAAAAACGGGAAAAAGAAAAGTAACTGGCAACAGAAATACTTTACCCGTCGCTGCGTAAATCGCGGTGACCGTTCGCCCGCGGAAACCTATCGCTGCGGATACGGGCGTCATTTAGGATAGGGAACGAACCTGCCTAAGCTTTGCGGCAGGCCGGATTTATGAAGCTACCGGAACCTTGACCCCGCCATCGGGGGCTCGGGAATGGGAATTCCAAATCGATGGCTACGCTCGTAGAAAGTCTTGTTAACAGATTTTCGGACGGGAGTTCGACTCTCCCCGCCTCCACCATATCAAAGGACAAACTTTGATACAATGAAAGTCACCTATCATGGGTG